>CAVYAB010000034.1:0-78445 GCA_963766425.1 uncultured Alphaproteobacteria bacterium | reverse complement strand
ATGGCCGGAGACGCCATGCATGCCAGCAAGATGGATGAATGCGCCATGCACCTGAATATGGCGATGGAAGAACTGCACAAAATGAACTAACAAACAAAAACGGGCGCTGAAATGCGCCCGTTCGAATTTTTGGGGCTAAACTTAGCTCTTGTTCATCATGCCCTTAACGATGGCGACAACGACCATGAGGACGGCGCCACCGATACCGCCACCGGCGATATCCTGGATGATGGCTCCGATGTCCATGCCGCCTGCAGCTGCAGCGGCATCTGCAGGCACGGCGGCACCGCCAAGCAATGCGTCAAGGATTTGGCCACCAAGAACGCCGCCAACAACACCGGCAATCGTGTTGCCAGTGGTGCCGAGGCTCTTGTCCGGCATTGCCTTGCCAGCAGCGTTACCGCCGATGGCACCGACGATCAGTTGAATAATAAGCGACGTAATGTCCATTTTGGTTCCCCTCTTGTGGACGATCACTGGCTCGCTGCCAGTGCGCAAATATAGCAGAATTTGGATGACAACTCAAAGTCGGAAAAACGGGACTCAATTCCATGGAAAGGGCGGAAATTTCAGTAGGCGTTTTCGCTCTTGAGCAATGCGAGGGGTGTTCGCGCCAGAATGGCAATGTCAAACATCAGCGACCAGTGATCAATGTAATCAAGATCATATTTGACGCGCTGTTCAATTTTTTCGCGCGTGTCCGTTTCCCCGCGCCAGCCGTTGATTTGGGCCCAGCCCGTAATTCCGGGGCGCACTTTGTGACGCGCAAAATAGCCATCAACAACCTGCTCATAAAGCGTATTGGCGGCCTTCGCCTGGGTGGCATGGGGGCGCGGTCCAACAAGTGAAAGCTGCCCGGTTAACACGTTGAATAGCTGTGGTAATTCATCGAGCGAAGTCTTTCGGATAATGCGGCCGACGCGGGTCACCCGCGGGTCACCCTTGGTCACAAGCATGGTGGCGTGCGCGTCGCACCGATCCGTATACATCGAACGGAATTTGAAGACCTCGATCATTTCATTGTTGAAGCCATAGCGCTTCTGTTTGAAGATAACCGGCCCCTTGCTTTCAAGCCGGATGGCAGCGGCAACAAGAAGCATGACTGGCGCCAGGGCAATGATCATCACGGCTGCCACCGCGCGATCAAAAACAATTTTCAGAAACAATCCCCAGCCCATCAGAGGTCGATCAAATACCGAAAGCAGCGGGCAGGCGGCCGATATAGGTATAGGCATTGGAACTGAATTTCAGGCTTGATGCCTTTCCACTGATTCGGATGTCAACGGGCAGTTCCCACAGCCGCTTGAGGATGTACAAAAGGCGGGCCTCCGCTGCAAGCGGAATGGCCACGATGATAAGGTCAACGCGGTGGTTGCGGGCATAAGTGGCGAGGTTGGAAATTTTTCCAATCTTTAAGTGCCTGCGAATTGAGCGGGGACTGCGGACATCGTCACGGTCGTCAAACAGGCCGATGACTTCAATGTCCAGGTCACGCGATGCTTCAAGGGCGCTCAAGGCATCTTCTGCAACCTTACCGCCACCAACAATGGCGATGCGCTTGCGGAATCTTCCCTGCGCTCGCCACGGGCCTCGCCCAGGCTTGTGCGAAGAAACGGCTCAACGCCAGATGAGACGTAACAATCAGAGACCAGTAAAGCGGCCATTGCGGCGCCAGCGGAATGAGGAAGTAGTCGAATAATGAATAGGCTGCCACGCCGGTGATGAAGGCTGTTGCCGCTGATTTCATGAAAGCCCAGCCGCCATTGAGCAGGGCAGGCGCCTTGTAAAGCTCGAGGTCGCGCAGCAGGAGAACGCAAAGAAAGGCCAATGCGAGTGAGAAGAATGTGATGATCGCTGCCCCGTTCGGGATATCCGAAGGGCCTGCAAAAGCAGTTGAATAAAAACTGGCTGTTGCGAAAAAGACAAGAAAATCCATAGCCTTCAAAAGGCGTTGGACGACTTCATCATCGACGTATCTTGAGGCCGTCTTTGCCGCATCGGACTGCACTTTCCAAACTCCATCCCGGGATTGTGCGGTGATGCAATGCAAGTTCGGAGCCAACTGATTAACATGTACGGTAACTTTGACGACCGGCTTTCCTATTAACCTTGATGAATGGTTTATTTCAGGGGAAAGAGCGGCTCGGGAACGCCATGAACGCCAGGTTTGAGCGCAAACAGGTCGCCCGACTGGGGCCAAAGATTGAGCGCATCGGGGCTCATGCCTTCGCGCGCCGTGGTCACATAAAGCGTAGCCAGGTCCACCCCGCCAAAGCCCACCGTGGTCACGTGGGGGGCCGGAATCTCTATGTGGCGCAGGCGGATGCCGGTATTGGAAAACTGCGTAACCCGCGCGCCGCCCCAATGGGCCACCCACAAGCCGCCCTCGGAGTCCACCGTCAACCCATCAGGCATGCCCTCTTCGTGGGTGTAGGATATCAGGACGCGGCGGTTGCGAGGGGCGTGGTCCTTCGCTGAAATGTCATAGGCAAAGGTTTTCTTGCCCACGCTGTCGTTGAAATACATGATTTTGCCATCGAGCGAAAAGGCAGGACCATTCGAAACGGCAAAGCCCACGTCACCGAGAATGCATTTACCATTTGGCAGCACACACCAGAGCGCACCACGCGTGTCTGTTTCCTTGGCGTGGGAACTGCCGGCCCAGAGTCTCCCAAAACGATCCACCTTGCAGTCATTGTAAATAATGGCGTCACGGTCCTGTTCCGGCCTGGCAAAGATCTTGGTGGCACCGGTCTTGATGTTCAGGGTAGAGAGGCCCTGGGGATGGCTGACGATCAGGACCTTGGAGTTGGTGGTGGCGACAATGGCGCCCAGCGGAGCTTTCAGGGCAATGGCGCGTACCAGCGTTTCGCCGGTTGCCGGGTCATGGATAAAGAGTTTTGGATCGTACAGGTCAATCCACAGCAGGCGCTTTGAAGCGGCATGCCAGATCGCCGCTTCACCCTAATTTGTTTGCTGCCGCATAAACATTTCGCAAAGCTGCCATTCGCTGCTCTCCCCCAAACATTGGATTCTGGACCAAGGCAATTGCTCGAATTGGTCCGTGGCTTGACTTATCCCGCGCTCGTCACGCACTCTAGTCGATTGCAGGTCTAGGGCCAAGAGATTGACAGACACTCCAAATCGGTGGCGGCGTTACGCGCAGTGGGATGAGCGCCCCCTGCGGCTGGACAAGTTTGCTGTTGAAGACCCAGCCCATGGGTTTTCGGCCTTCACCAGCCCAGCTGATCCGAAACCGGGCGTCACCATAAAGGCTGGCAAAATCGCCAGCATGGACGGTGTGCTGGCCCATGACTTCGACATGATCGATGAGTTCATCGCCCGTCACCACATTGATCCCGCCGTAGCACCCGAAGCCATGGCGATGGATTCAGGACTTGTAGCGCGCATGCTGGTGGACATGAATGTGCCGCGCGAAGACTTGGTGCGCTTGGCCCATGGCATGACGCCAGCCAAACTGGCTGATGTCGTCTCCCGCCTCAATGCGCTCGAAATCGCTTTTGCCTATTCCAAGATGCGGGCACGCAAGACCCCGGGCAACCAGGCCCATGTGACCAATGCCAAGGACGATCCCCTGCAACTCGCAGCCGATGCGGCAACGGCAGTCGCGTTCGGCTTTGATGAAATTGAAACCACCATGCGGGTCTCGCGCAATGCCTGGTCCAATGCCGTGGCCTGCGCGGTGGGCTCAGCCGTTGGCCGTTGGGGCGTGCTGTTCCAATGTTCAAGCGAGGAAGCGGAAGAACTCCGCATCGGCATGGCAGGCTTTACCTCCTACGCCGAAACCGTTTCCGTCTATGGCACCGAGAAAACCTTTATCGATGGCGATGACACGCCCTGGTCGAAAGCCTTCCTCGCCGCAGCCTATGCCTCGCGCGGCATCAAGATGCGCTGCACCTCGGGCGCTGGTTCCGAATTGCTTATGGGCTTCCATGAATCAAAGTCATTGCTTTATCTCGAAGCCCGCTGCCTTTGCTTGCAAAGGGGCATGGGCGCGCAAGGCACCCAGAATGGCGGCATTGATGGTGCACCACTCACCGCAACAATTCCCGGCGGCATTCGCGAATTGATGGCAGAAAATCTTCTGGCCGTGTGGCTCGATCTGGAATGTGCCTCCGGCAATGACGCGCGCTCAACTGAATCAGAGATTCGTGTGGGCGCAAAAATCCTTCCCTTCCTGATCTCCGGTTCCGATCTAATCTGCTCCGGTTTTGGCTCCATTCTCGCCTACGACAATTCCTTCAATCCCTCCTTGCTTAATGGCGAAGAGATGGAAGACTTCCTCGTGCTGCAGCGCGACTTCGAAGCCGATGGCGGATTGACACCGCTGCCCGAGGAACGCGCCCTGGATTTGCGCAGCCGCGCCGTGGAAGCCATCTCGGCGGTATTTGAAGAACTGGGCCTGAGCAAGCCCACGGCTGACATGAAACAAAGTGTGATTGTGGCGTCCGGCTCCGATGAAACCCGAAGCTACACCCCGCGCGATGTTACCAAGATCAGCGAATCCATCAAGGAGCGCGACATCTCAGTGATCGAGGTGATCAAGGCTTTGGCCAAGCGCGGCTTTGCTGAAGAAGCACAGAACCTGCTGTCCCTCGTGAAGCTTCGTGTTTCGGGCGACTACCTGCAAACCTCCGCCATGGTGCGCAAGGGAAAAGTTGTCAGTGCGGTGAATGATCCCAATACCTATTTGGGGCCCGGCACCGGTTATCGCGTTTCCGAAGAGCGGCGGCTGGAACTCAATTCCATCAGGGATGTGCTGGATCAGAAAGAAGTGCTGCGCCAGGAGGCCCTTCACGAAAAGGACGAAGCCAAGCGCATTCAATATCGCATTGTGGGTCCGGCAGGGCAGGGGACAGATAAAAAAGAAGTTGTGATCGGCATCAGCCCGGCCTTTGGCCTGAACCTGTTTCAAACCACGGCGGGCCATCGCCTGTCCGATGTTCTGCGAGGCATGATCGACGCGATTGAAAAGCGCGGACTTAAGGCCCGTATCGTGCGCTTCAAGCATACGGCTGATACCTCATTCCTCGGCATCTCGGCGGCAAGGCTTTCAGGTTCCGGCATCGGCATCGGCATTCAGGCCAAGGGAACCGCCGTCATTCACAGCAGTGATCGCTTGCCCCACAACAACCTTGAACTCTTTTCCAACGCCCCCATCACCAGGCTCGAACACTACAAGGGCTTTGGTGCCAATGCAGCAGCCTATGCCCTGGGCGAAATGCCGGAGCCTGTGGTGGTGCCAACCCGCGGTGAAGCCATGGGCTCGCGCTATCACGCCCGCGTTGCGCTGATCTACGCCATTGAAACGGGATTAACGGCGGAAGGTGCCGCACCCGAAGACATTGAAGTGAGATTTACCGGAGCAAAGCCATGACCGACAAGCTCACCATTGCCGATTATCCCCTGGCAGAAACCAGAAGCGACAAAATTCGTGGTCAGCGCGGCAAGTCCCTTGATGAAATTACTTTGGATGCCGTGATGGCGGGCAAGGTGACCATGGAGGATTTGCGCATCACGCCCCATGCCCTTGCCGACCAGGCTGAAATTTCCCGCGCTGCAAAGCGCCCAACCCTCGCGCTCAATTTTGAACGCGCGGCGGAGCTCGTAGGCGTGCCGCAGGATTTCATCATGAGTTCCTACGAGATGCTGCGCCCCGGACGGGCAAAATCCAAAGACCAGCTATTGGAAGTCGCAAAGACCTTTCGCTATACCTACAAGGCCGAACGCATGGCAAAATTCATTGAAGAAGCCGCCGACGTCTACGAACGCCGCGGCCTCTTTACCTATCGCTTTTAGGAACGCATGATGTCGTGGAAGACCACCTATCGTTCAATCTATTACGAAGGCGCTCCGGAACCAGACGATCTTGTCTTGCCTGTCAAAGAGACGGCACTTCTTATTATCGATGTGCAGAACACCTATCTGGAGCGGCCCGACCGCGCCAAACTTCCAAAGGCAGAACAGATTCGTTTCGATGCCTGGACTCCATTTCACGAGCGCATGCACAGCCAGGTCATCCCCCGCACGGCGGAACTGCTGAAATTGTGCCGTGCCAACGGCATTGAGTGTCTCTTCGCCCGCATTGCGACCTATACGCTAGATGGCCGCGAGCGCTCGCTTTCGCAAAAAATGCCCGGCTGGAACAATCTTCTGCTGCCGAAGAATGGAAAGCCGTCACAATTGGTTCCTGAACTTGCCCCCGTCGGCGACGAAATTGTTGTGACCAAAACCACGGATTCTGCTCTCACCGGTACTAACCTGCGGCTGATATTGCACAATCTTGGCATTAAGAATGTTATCTGCGCTGGCATTTTCACCGATCAATGCGTGTCCTCAACCGTGCGAAGCCTGGCCGACGAAAGCTACAATGTGGTGGTTGTGGAAGATTGCTGCGCTGCGGGATCAGACGCTTTACACCACAAAGAACTTGAAATTATCAACATGATTTACTGCCATGTCATTTCGAGCAGGGAGCTCATCGCCGTCATGGGCTTGGCAAAATGAGGAAATTGGACTTTAGTATAAGATTGACTGGCGCAAAGCGGGGGAATCGCGACTCGTCGTCAATGGGGAAGTAACGTCAACAGGGGAATGGAGGGTCTTTATGGCTCAAGCTAAAACAGTACCGACTGACATGGATGTTTCGTCCATGAAGGATGTGCATAAGCTGCATTCTAAGGCGATTGGTCTGATTGGAGTGTTGTTTCTGACAGTCACCGGCGCCGCACCAATTTCGGCAATGCTGTTCAACGTTCCGATCGCAGTCGGCTATGGAAACGGTATTGGGGCACCCGCCTCATTTCTCGTCGCAACAATTGTTCTCACCATTTTCTCAGTAGGTTACGCCGCAATGGCCCGTAAAGTTACAACGGTCGGCGGTTTTTACTCATTCATCAGTCATGGACTTGGGCGCGAGTTGGGCATGGCGCTTGGGCTTGGTTCGGTCGTTGCCTATTCTGTTTTCGAAGCATCGCTCTATGGTGGTTTTGCCTATTTTGCCAATCTCAAATTCCCTGGCGTGCCCTGGCCCTATTTCGCTCTGCTATGTGTCGCCATAGCCGCGGTGTTGAGTTACATAGATGTCAAGCTGTCCGCCATAATCCTGGGCGTTGCATTGATTTCGGAAGTTGTCATCCTTCTCATATTCGATATTGGTGTCCTGTCATCATCAGCTGGAACCAACATTTCTACTGCGATGCTCAATCCACTGGCCGCTTTTAATGGCTTCGATGCCTTCAAGAACCTGTCTGGGCAAGACCTCGGGGCCGGGGCGGCAGCCATAGGCCTGTTCTTCGCATTCTGGTCGTGGGTTGGTTTTGAAATGGCACCGAACTACGGCGAAGAAAGCCGCGATCCAAAGCGGATCGTGCCGCTATCATTGTTTATTTCCGTGATTGGTCTTGGCATTTTCTATATCATAACAAGCTGGATGGCGACGTCTGCCTATCCAACGATTGAAGATGCAATTACCAAGGCGCAAACCGATTCTGCCAACTTCTTTCTAACGCCCATTGAGGCAAATGTGGGCGGTTGGGCCAAGGAATTGATGAGTTGGCTGATCCTCACGAGTGCATTTGCCTGCGGACTGGCATTCCACAACACCTGTTCGCGTTACCTCTATTCGCTCGGTCGCGAAGGCATTCTTCCGAAGATGCTAGCGAAGACTCATGCGACCTATAAGAGTCCCTATGCTGCGTCTCTGACCCAATCAGGAATTGCTGCAGTCATCATCCTGCTTTTCGTCTACTTCATGGGTTCTGATGATCCAACTCGGCAAGCCTATCTCGGGCTCTACGGCCTCATGGCACTGGTTGGAACTTTGATGGTGATGTTCGCACAAGCTGTGGTTTCGCTTGCCATCATCCGCTATTTCTATACCAAGCATCCCGAGGACTTTAACTGGTTCAGCACCGGTTTGTGTCCGGTCATAGCGTTCCTGGCGCAGATTTATATTATCTATCTGCTCTGGAATAACCTCGACTTCCTTGGTGGTGGTCTTGGATTTGCCAATTGGATTCCTTGGCTCGACTTGGCAATCGTTTTGATCGGTGTTGCTGGCGCTCTTTACCTCAAGACTTCTGATCCGGCGAAATACGAGCGGATTGGCCGTCTTATCAATACTGGTGCCGACCACTAAAATTGCAAAGCTCGAAGGGGGCGTCGCCACAAGCGGCGCCCTTTTTCAATTAGGAGTGAGATCATGTCCGCATCGCTGAAAGGCCGTTCCGTACTAGTCACCGGCGGCTCGAAAGGCATCGGCAAGGGCATTGCCCGCGTGTTTGCGGGCGCTGGTGCGAAGGTCGCCATTCTCGCCCGCCACGCGGACCAAGCAGAAGCAGCGGCAAAGGAAATTGGTCATGGGGCCTTTGGCCTGAGCGGCGATGTGACGTCGCTGTCCAGCATGGAAGCGGCGATGAAAACCGTTGCCGCGAAAAATGGCGGGATCGATGTGCTCTGCGCCAATGCCGGAATTTTCCCGCCCGCACGATTGGAAGACATGACCAGCGAACAATGGGACGAAGTGATCGACACCAATCTCAAGGGTACCTTCCATGCCATCAAGGCGGCGATTCCCTATCTCAAGAAATCCGATCAGGGACGCATCGTGATTACCTCATCCATCACCGGGCCGATTACCGGCTTTCCCGGCTGGACCCATTACGGCGCCTCGAAGGCGGGCCAACTCGGCTTCATGCGCACCGCCTGCATTGAGCTTGCCAAATACGGAATCACCGTGAATGCCGTGATGCCCGGAAACATCGTCACCGAAGGCCTGGCCGGCATGGGCGAAGAGTACCAGAAATCCATGGCAGCTTCGGTGCCCTTGAAGCGCCTGGGCAGTGTTGACGACATTGGTTATGCCGCACTCTACTTCGCTTCGAAGGAAGCAGCCTATGTGACCGGGCAAACCATCATCGTCGATGGCGGGCAAATACTGCCCGAAAGTCTGGATGCCCTGGCGCAGGCTTAACTGAACTTGCTCAAATACTCTTCACACAGCCCCGTGGTTCCCTCCGTGTAGGGAAGGCCCATGGACTTTGCGAGGTCGGTCTCTGAATGCGAGCCGATCCACGCCACCAGCAAAAGCCGGCGCAGCATGACGAAAGTTGGAATTTCCGCTTCATCGGCCTTGGGGAGTTCGATCACCCGGCGGTAACCCGTCTTCCAGGATTCGATCAGGTCCGGCACCTGCGGCTCATGCTCGTAGAACGAAACTGGTGTTGCCGCGTCATACATGTACCAGCCAAAGCCGCAGTCATCGAAGTCGATGACTTTGACATTGCCTTCGTCGATCAGGAGATTGGCCAGCCGCAGATCGCAATGAATGAGGCCGAAGCGTTCATTGTCCTGCCCATAGGCTTTCAGGCGCTTGCCGATGAGATCAACCGTGCGGCCAAAGAGTTTCGCCTTTGCCGCATCAACGCCCATGCCGTCGCGCCAGCGGCCCCAATGGGGCTTCTGCTTCGCCAAGGCTCGTTTCAAAATCCCAGGTGTGGCGCTGAAACCATGCTGGACGTTTCCACTGCCGCGCATGCAGATGCATGCGGGCCGTGACTTCGCCCAGCACTTCGAAGGGCTTTGACAGGTCCTCGCCGATACCCGGCTCTGATCCAGTTTCCCAATCGGACAAAACCACATGGCGCGGCCGTGGCATCAGCGCGGTGGGACACCAGTTGAATGAGTTCGCCATCACGCCCCTTCACCGGGCGCGGCGTGACAACTACTCCCGTATTGCGCAAATCCATGAGCCATGCAAGCTCGGAAGCGATGGCGGTTTTTGAATGATAGCCATCCCGGTGAACGCGCAGGGCCCAGCGCTGGCCATTGGGCGCTTCAACCTTGTAGGTGGCGTTCTCCGAGAGATTGATCATCTCGACGGCCAGATGATCCGGCAGCGCATAGTTTCTTGTCGCGGCCCGCGCCAGTTCCAGCAGCGCCTTCAATTGCTCTTCATGGGGCAAATGATCGAAATCCGTCACGCAATCTGTCCCCTAACCGTCCCGTCCCTCGATTGATGCCAGAACCTCTTCAATCCGCGCAAGGCCCCGTTGCACATTTTCCGTGGTGCCAGACATGTAGAGCCGCCCCGCCGCGCCGATCATCTGCACATCCACAAGGGTAAGCCCCGGTGCCGCCTTTTCCGCCTCATTGGCCGCAATGGCCGCATAAAGGGCAGGGACCATTTCACAGATCAGCAGGGTTTCGCCGGGCAGGATCATGGAGGCCTGGCGGTTGCGGTTGATGATCACGGCGTGCTGGTCCGCCACATCTTCAATGACATCCGTGTACAGGATCTTGGGCTTCAGTTGCTCGCCCGCATTGAGGCCAAGGCCCTTCAGCATCGTGTCGCCCGCCAGCAGCAGCTTCTCCTTGTCGCTGCCGTGGATTTCAAGAATGCCGAACTGCCGCTCCACGAACAGGATGCCGGGTTCCAGATCGGGATCAGCCTTGAGGGCCAGATCAATCACCCGCTCGATCATCAGGCCGGGGGCGACCTCGATGATCAGCGCATGCTGGCCCGCATAGGGCGGATAGCCGCGCGCCCGCGTGGGCGTGCCGAGATAGGCGGCAAATTGCGGCTGCAGGCTTTCAAGCGTGAGAAAGACCCGCAAGTCGCCTTTCGCAGGCTTGCGATCAGGAACCACGTCTCAGGCTTTCTTTACTTCGCTGTGCCCGAGGTGAAATGCTTTGACACATCCGCGTGCGGACGCGGGATCACATGGACCGAAACCAGCGTTCCAACCTGGCCCGCAACTTCGGCTCCTGCTTCGGTGGCAGCTTTCACCGCACCAACATCGCCGTTGATGATGACGGCAACCAGACCATCGCCCACTTCTTCGCGGCCGATGATCGTGACGTTTGCGGCCTTCACCATGGCATCAGCAGCGGCAAGGGCAGCCACATAGCCTTTGGTCTCAACCATTCCAATTGCATTGCTCGACATGTTCGTCTCCTGTGGTTTAGGTGTTTCGTTACTTCTTCTTTTCCGAGGACTCATCGATGGAGCCGATAATCAGCGCATCGACGGGTGGTGCCTTGCCCGGAAACCATGCGGCGGCAACGGAACCCGTTGCCACCATGACCCTTTCGCCATCGCCGCATCCCAGCGGGTCGAAGGCGAGGAGCTTCGTTGACGTGTCGTCAACCTGGACCTCAAGAATGGATCCGGTTGGAACCTCGCCAAGTTTCTTCGTGGACCAGATGCGGCCCGTGACCGTTGCCTTGAGCATCAGCGTCTCCTTTCAATTTTCAGACCAAGTTTGCGGGCCCTGTCGCGGGCCAGCGGCGTAAGAACGGCAGTGGGGCCCAGAATGAGAGTGCCCTTTGCTGCCAGACTTGAAATTCTTTGCTCGGAGATGACACCTTCCAGAACGTCATCTGCGCTTGTGGAAGCCAGGTGCAGTCTGCGCAAGTGTGAAGCGCAGTTTCCCTGCACGGACGGTTTCAATGACACCGGGGCTGGAAAGGCGGGCGATAAAGGCCTGCAGTTCCGCGTCGGTACCGATGCGGACAGCTTTCAGTGCCTTGTTTTGGTGCCGCCCGATTGGCCATGGCTTCCTTGAGCACTTCCCGCACCAGGCCACGCAGTTCTTGTGAGGTTTCAGATTTCATAATTCCAAAGCCTGTTCAGCTGCACCGGCCGCAGCTTTCACTTCCGATTCCGTGCCTGAGAGGTAAAGCCTGCCCGTGGCCCCGATCATGCGGTAATCAACGATCTTGATATTGGCCGCTTTCTCCGCCGCATTGGAAGCCAGAATGGCATAGGCCGCGGGTTCCGTTTCCAGAACGAACAGCGTTTCGCCAGCCAGGATCATTGAGCCCCCTTGTTGCGGTTGATCAGGAAAGCGTGATTGGGATCAATCCGCGTGATGATTTTTGACGCCAGGATTTTGGGCGGCATGGCGTCGGATGAATTCTTGCCCAGCGCCGCAAGTACCGCCTCAGCCGAAGCCTTCACCGCGGCAATATCGCGGGAATGGATTTCGAGATAGCCGAACTGCCGCTCGACGACGAGAATTCCGCCTTGCACGTCAGCTTCCTTCAAGGCGATGTCGGTCAGGGCCTCGATATCGAGTCCCGGAGCCACTTCAATGATTTGCGCTGCCATATTCCGGCGCGGCAGCGAACCTTTGATCCACGAGCCCAGATAGCACATGGTCTGCGGCTGCAGCTGGTCCAGGAAAATGAATGAGCGAAGCGTTGCCATGTCTATGCCGCGAGAACCGCGTTCAACTCCTCTAGGATAATTTTGCGAAGTTCGCGGCGCAGCTCATCCGTTTCCGGATTGCTGACGACAAGGGATGCAGCAGGTTTTGCAGCTTTCGGCAGGTTCAGTGGATCAAGCCCTGAGAAGTTCCCAAAGGCTTCGCTAGCGTCCTTGTTATAGGCAATGCGGGAATACTGAATGAGGTGTTGCGGCGTGAGGTTGTCGCTGAGCGATGAGCCGCCGACAAAGCCGGTTCCAATGGTCATGGAAGGGCCGAGATTGGTTTCATAGCCCGCGGCACCGAGCGAGCAGCCCGCATTGACCGCCATGCGAAGCGCGGGCAGGGCGGCAGCGAAGGCCATGATATTTGTCTCGTTCTTGGAATGAATGGCGGCGGAATGGCCCCGGCCCGAATGCCGCATCATCGAACGCGCCGCAGAAATCGCCTGGTCAATATTGCTGACCCGCGCAAAGGCCAGAACCGGGCAGAGCTTTTCCCGCACCAGTTTTTCTTCCGGCTGCACGAGATCAACCGGGGTCACCAGAATTTTTGCATTGGGTGCCGAGAAGCCCGCTTCCTTGGCAATGATGCTGGCATCCTTGCCAATCACGCCCACGTTGAAGCCGGCATCTGTGAACAGCAATTGCCGCAGCTTCTGCGTTTCGTCAGATGAACAGATGTGTGCACTCTCAGTTTTCAAAGCGGCAAGGAATGTGTCCGCGATATTCGTGAAAGCCAGAACCGTGGATTCATTGGTGCAGAGAATGGAATTGTCGAAGGCCTTTGACGTCACAATCCGCTTGGCGGCAAGCTTCATGTCCGCCGTGTCATCAACCAGCACCGGGGCATTGCCGGGGCCAACACCATAGGCCGGATTACCGGAGCGATAGGCCGCCTTAACCACCGATGGCCCACCGGTGGCGATAATCAAATCAATGCGTTCATCGGCGATGAGTTTTTCAATAAGCGGAATGTTGGGTTCTTCAAGCACCTGAATAATGCCATCGGGCGCACCCGCAGCCTTCGCCGCTTCCGCCAGCATGCGCGCAGCATCCGCGCAACAGGCCTTGGCCCCGGGATGCGGGCTCAGGATGATCGCATTCCGGGTCATCAGCGCGAGGAGTGTCTTGAAATAGACCGTGGCCACCGGATTGGTGACCGGGATCAAGCGCAAAGATCACGCCCGCTGGGCGCGGCAATTCGACAATTTTCTTGGCCGCATCAATCCGGGGACACATGAAATCAGCGTTGGAATACAATTCCGCGAGGCCCCTTGAACAGGCTTCATTTTTTATGCGTTTGTGGTCGACAACGCCCATGCCGGTTTCGCGCACCGCCCATTCGGCATAGTGCTGCGCCTTGGCGTGACCGGCGGCAGCCACCGCTGAGACAATGCGCTGGGTCGCCGCGCGGTCAAGTTTTTGAAACCGCGTGGCACCCCAGCGGGCCCGGTCCAGCATCATGCGGGCCTGTTCGAGGGCCGCATCGGGAACTTTCAACAGAGCTTCACTCATGGCATGCTCCTCAATTTACTTTGTCTGCACTGCGCAACAATTCGCGCGCCCGCGGCATGGCCGCATCAAACCGGTCGAGAATTTCCTGGCACATGCCGGCACTCAGCAGCACGCCGGGCTTCCATTGCAACACCCGCTTGTCGAGGGAAGAGAAAATCGCCCACACGCCATGCTCATAAAGCGCGCGCGAAACCGATACGGCGCCTTCCGGATGATTGAATTCAAGGCCGAGGATCACGCCCTTCTGGCGCACGCCGGTGAAGATATCGCCATGGCGTTCCATCATCTCCTTCATGCCCTCGCGGAAGAAATTCGGTGACCGTATGCACATTGGCAATGGTCTCTTTCCGCAGCAGCATTTCGATAACCTTGTGGGCCACGATGCAGCCGAGCTCGGCGCCGCCCGAGGTGCTGATGTGGGCGGCGCCATCTTCATTCAGCCATTCGCCGGTTTTCTCATTCACCAGGCAGGCGCTGATCGGATAAAGCCCGCCGGACAAGTCCCTTGGCCGTCACCATGATATCGGGCTGAACCCCATAGGCCTGCCAGCCCCACATGGAACCCGTGCGCATCAGGCCTGTTTGCACTTCATCGGCGATATACATGGCGCCATATTTTTCACACAGCGCCTTGCAGGCATTGAGATAGCCGTCCTTCGGCATGGGAAAGCCGTAGGTGGCGGGAATGGTTTCCATGATCAGCGCCGCGCAATCATTTCCCTTGAGGGCGGTTTCCATGGCGGCAATGTCGTTGAAGGGAACCTGGATAAAAGTTTCAGGCTGGTCACTGAGGAAAATCTTGGTGAAGCGGTCATCACCCGTGGCAACGGACAGGCCCGAATGGCCGTGATAGCCCTTGATGATGGAGACAATCTTGCGCCGCTTTGTGGCATAGCGCGCACTCTTGATGGCGATATCAACCGCCTCGGCTCCGCCGGGCGCAAACACCGCATATTTCATGCCAGGCGAAACCTTGATCAGCGATTCAGCCAATGCCGCGCGCGCCACGGAAGGGAACCAGTGATTGCCAATGTCGAAGTAGTCCAGCGCACCTTTCAGGGTTTCAACCAATTCGGGATGGCGATGGCCGAGATTATAGGTGCCGCCATTGAGATGCAGGTCGATAAGCCGGCGCCCGCTCATGTCGTAGAGGCAATAGCCCTCGCGCCGGTCAATGACCAGATCGATGCCTGCCTTCTGCCAGAACTTGGTTTTGTCGGGGTTCCAATAGGTGATGGCCTTGTCAAAGAGCGCCTGTTTGGATTCAAACCGGAAATGGCCGTAGTCAAACATTTGTGGCTCCTTCGGGCATATAATGCCCGACATCAAACATAAATTGATGCAAGCACAGCATAATTATGTTGTCAAGTGGTCATTTTGTGTCTAGACTGATCAAGAATTGTAGGAAGTCGCAAATCCTGTCATAGAAGAGTGATGTCCAAGCCCGATTCCCGATTGAGCAAGAATGACCGTCAGGCCCGCATCGTGGCCGAGCTGCGCGGAACGCCCACCTTGCGCGTGAACGAACTCGCGGATCTCCTCGTCGGTTTCAACCGAAACCGTGCGCCGCGATCTCGCCGAACTTGCCGAACGCGGCCTGATCAACCGCACCTATGGCGGGGCCATGCGGCCCGTGAGCTTTGAGCCTGCCCTTGCCGAGCGCGAAGGCCTGATGGTGGCGGAACGCGAACGCATCGCATCAGCTGCGGTGAAGCTCATCTCGTCTGGCGACATTCTCATGATTGGCGGCGGCGCAACGACGCTGCAATTTGCCCGGCGCGTGGCGGTGGAATGCAATCATCTCACCATCATCACCCATTCCTTCAGCATCGCCATGGTGCTGGCCTCCAATCCATCGCACAAAATCCTGATGCTGCCCGGCCAGTATGATGGCCGCGAGGGCCTGATCCACGGGGCGGAGACGATTGATGCCCTGCAGCGCTTCCGCGCCAGCAAGGCTTTTCTCGGTGCAAGCGGCATAACGGCAGAAGGCCCTAATGATGCAGGCGTCGGGCCGGGCTTGATCTATGGCGCCATGATGCGCAGGGCTTCAGAAACAATCATTCTGGCCGATCACACGAAATTCGACAGGCCGTCACTGTCGGTCTACGGAGAATGGTCGGCGAACATGACATTGGTTTCCGATCTGGCGCCGGAGGGCGCCGTGGCTTCCGCGTTAAAACAAGCGCACGTGAAAGTCGTGCGCGCGTGAGTTAATACTTCGCGTCTGGTGCACCGGCAAAGGCATCGACAGGACTCACGCCAGTGAAAGGCGCTTCACCCAACAATCGTTGCACCACCGCTTCCTGAGCGCTCTCAATCGTAGAATAGGCATTGATGTAGGTCGGCACACGCGGGGCGTCGAACAGGAAATAGGGATGGCCGAACGAAATCATGATGGTCGGCACGTCATGCCAATAGCGTGTCATGGTTTCCGGAAATTGCGGATGCTCCGCCGCCCAATCAATGTAGATGCGCGAAAGCGTTAGTGAAGATTCAACCGCCAGCACATAGATCAGGAGATCGGTGTTTTCCTTCGTTGGCGGGTCCTTTGGGTCATAGTCGCGTATGGCAAACCCGCGCTTCTCCAATTCTTTCACGATTGCAGTGATGGGCTTGCGGGGAACGCCCGGAATGAAACTGGGGCTGCCGCGATTCACCAGGGTGATGCGCTTATGCTTTGCCGGATTGATGGGCAGCGTGTGCCCGGCGTCCTTGACCAGGGTGATGGATTGCTCAACTGCCCTTTTTGCAATGGCTTGATGTCCGGTTGAATTGGCAAGTCCCTTGGCATGCTCCAAAGGCGGCACGCGCTCATCAAGGGATTTTCGGTGCAGGCCAAGAGCCGCTTTCAAACCAAGAATGCGCGTGACGGCATCCTCAAGACGTTGCTCTGACAGTACCCCCTTGCGCAAACCATCCCGCATGAACTGAATGTCGCGCCCTTCATTTTCAGCGAAAAGGAATACGTCGCAGCCGTTTTCGATTGTCTCCGGCACCATGGTTTCCCGGCTTGCCCACGAGCCAAATCCAGCCATGGACGTGGCATCTGAAACAACCAGTCCATTAAAGCCCAAATGCCCGCGCAGCAGATCAATGTTGAGGAATTTTGAAACTGAGGCGGGGCGATAACGCTCAAGGCCTTCAGCCACGCCGCACTTTGCAGCCCAGCTCGGCAAGGCAATGTGACCTGACATGACCGCCATGACATTCGCGTCAAACATTGTGCGATAGATGCGGCCAAAGATTTTTTCCCATTCATCGAAGGTCAATGGGTTGATGGTGGTAAGGAGATGCTGGTCGCGGGCATCGAATCCTTCGCCCGGCCAATGCTTGGCCGTAGCGGCAATGCCGTGCGATTGCATGGTTTTGATATTCACCAGCGCCTGCGCGATAATTTTTTCAACGTCCGACCCATAGGACCGCGTGCCAACAATGGCGCTGGCGGTTTCCTTGTTCACATCAACCACGGGCGTGAACGACCAGTTGTAGCCCATTGCAGCACCTTCGGCGGCCAGCACACCAACGGATCTTGCCGAGATTTCGAGGTCATTTGCAGCGGCCAGGCCAAGCTGATTGGTGACCTGCGTAAATGCCGGCGACAAGTGCCCGCCGCCTTCCAGATCACCCGTGATCAGCAAAGGAATTTCGCTGGCTTCCACCGCCCGGCGCGTGCCTTTCCAGGCTGCTTCAAGATCAGCACCCATGAAGCGATGAATGCCGCCGGGTTTTGTTGCGGCCAGACGGTCAATGTTGGCCAGATCATCACCCATGGTGATGTGAACAAAGAGCTGGCGCACCTTGTCTTCCGTGCTCATGCCACCAAGTGTTTTTTCAACCCATGCCACATCGGAGGCTGTGAGTGAGAAGGGTGGTTTTGTTATTCTGCCCAGGACTGACATTATTGATCTCTCATTCTGAGAATATCCCATATCTCGTCAAAATGGGACACGAGATAGTCCGGTCCATATTCAATGACGGGCTTTGGCGTGTAGCCAAAGGAAACGGCAACAATGGGCACACCTGCGGCACGCGCCGTCAAGATATCGATCTCGCTGTCTCCAACCATGATGGAATCAGACGGCGCCACGCCCAATCGCTTCACCGTTTCAAGATAAGGTGCTGCATCGGGCTTGGCGATGCCAATGGTATCAGGCCCCACGATGGTCCCGAGAAAACGGCTGAGGTCCAGCGTATCGAGAAGGAGACGCGACAGGCCTTCTGGCTTGTTGGTGCACACCCCCGCCTTGATGCCGGAATCCGCGAGCCGTCTAAGTAGCGCGACGACGCCTGGGAAAATTTCGCTGCGATCCGCCGTGTGGCCTTCATAATGGCGGAGGAATTCTGCGTGATAATAAGTAAGCGATGCTTCATCAATGGCGTCCCCGGTGGCCGCCGCGCCGCGCTCGATCAATTTTCTGGCGCCGCGCCCCACAAAAGCGCGCACTTCCGGCATGGTAATGGGCCGCCGCTTGAGCAGCGCAAGCACGTGGTTGGTGGCCGCCATGAGATCGGGCGCCGTGTCCACCAGCGTTCCGTCCAGATCGAAAACCACGGCCTTAACAGTCATGTAATCCCCACAATTCAGGCATGTTTGAGTAGTCTTGAACCTTGTGCTATCACGCCGCCAACTTGAAGTGGAGAGTGCTATGGATATCCGTAAGACGCGAGGCTTGAGCGACATACTCAAAGACAAGTCGTTGCTCAAGGACAAATGCTACATTGATGGCAAATGGCTGGGCGCTGCCAAATCGATTGATGTCACAAACCCGGTGAATGACAGCGTGATCGGCTCCATTCCTTTCATGGGGCGGGCCGAAACCAAGCAGGCGATTGAAGCAGCCGAGCGCGCCCAAAAGGACTGGGCCAGGAAAACCGCCAA
This sequence comes from uncultured Alphaproteobacteria bacterium, assembly GCA_963766425.1. Taxonomy (GTDB): domain Bacteria; phylum Pseudomonadota; class Alphaproteobacteria; order Rhizobiales; family Aestuariivirgaceae; genus Aestuariivirga. The sequence continues at coordinate 59,816 of CAVYAB010000034.1, read as the reverse complement.
GGAACGCGCCGGCCTATTGCGCAAATGGTTCACCCTGATGATGGAGAACCAGGAAGACCTGGCCCAGATCATGACGGCAGAACAGGGCAAGCCGCTCACCGAGTCGCGCGGTGAAATTGCCTATGGCGCCTCCTTCATTGAATTCTTTGCCGAAGAAGCCCGCCGCATCTATGGCGAGACCATCCCTTCGCCGTTTCCCAATGGCCGCATGGTTGTGATCAAGCAGCCCGTGGGCGTTGTGGCGGCGATCACGCCCTGGAATTTCCCCAATGCAATGATCACCCGCAAGGCCGGACCGGCACTTGCCGCCGGCTGTACCTTCGTGTGCAAGCCCGCTTCCGAAACGCCGCTTTCCGCCTTGGCAATTGCCGAGCTGGCGCACCGTGCCGGAATTCCCGCAGGAGTGTTCTCCGTGATCACTGGTTCTGCCCGCGAGATCGGAGCCGAAATGACCGGAAATCCAATCGTCCGTGCTCTGACCTTCACGGGCTCGACTGAAATTGGCCGCCTGCTCATGGCCCAATGCGCCCCAACCATAAAAAAGCTCGGCCTTGAACTTGGCGGCAATGCGCCATTCATCGTATTTGATGACGCGGATCTGGATGCGGCTGTTGCCGGTGCCATGATCTCGAAATACCGCAACGCCGGCCAGACCTGCGTCTGCGCCAATCGCCTGCTCGTGCAGGAAGGCGTTTATGAGAAGTTTGCCGAGAAGCTTGCGGTCGCTGTGAAGAACCTGAAGGTGGGCGATGGTGTTGAGGCAGGTGTCACCACCGGCCCGCTCATCAACAAGGCCGCCGTTGCCAAGGTTCAGGAACACATCACCGACGCTGTGGGCAAAGGTGCGAAAGTAGTGGTCGGCGGCAAAGCGCTGGGCGGCAATTTCTTCGAGCCCACGCTGTTGCGTGACGTTACAACCGACATGGCTGTTTCACGCGAAGAAACCTTCGGTCCCGTGGCTCCTCTCTTCAAATTCAAAACTGAAGAAGAGGCCATCGCCATGGCCAACAACACCGAGTTTGGCCTGGCCTGTTATTTCTACACCAGGGATATTGGCCGCGTCTGGCGCGTGGGCGAGGCGCTGGACTATGGCATGGTAGGTATCAATGAAGGCATCATCTCAACTGCCGAAGCGCCCTTTGGCGGCATGAAGCAATCGGGCATTGGCCGCGAAGGCTCGCACCATGGCGTGGAAGAATATCTCGAAATGAAATACATGCTCATGGGAGGCCTCGGCAAGTGACCGCAGACGAAATGAAGAAGGCGGCTGCCATTGAGGCCCTCAAATTTATTAAACCCGGAATGAATGTCGGCTTGGGCACGGGCTCGACCGCTAATCACTTCATTGAAGCGCTTGGCCAAAAGGTGAAGGAAGGTCTCAACGTAAAAGGCGTGCCCACCTCCAAGGCCTCGAAGGAATTGGCCGAGAAGCACGGCATTCCCCTCACCAATCTTGACGCCCAACCCCACCTTGATCTCACGGTTGACGGCACTGATGAATTCGATTCCGAGTTCCGTCTCATCAAGGGCGGCGGCGGCGCGCTGCTGTTTGAAAAGATCGTGGCCTCATCGTCGCGCGTCATGGTGGTCATTGCCGATGAATCAAAAAAGGTGAAAACGTTGGGCAAGTTTCCCTTGCCTGTCGAGGTCATGCGCTTTGGCGCCAAGGCTACGGCCTGGAAAATGGAATACGTCTTCAAAAAACTGAAAGTGGATGCCAAAATGGTCCTGCGGGTGAAGGAGGGGAAACCCTTTGTCACTGATAGCGGCCATTTTATCATTGATTGCTCGATTGGGGCTATACGCGAACCGGAAAGGCTGGATGCGCTGCTGAAGAGCGTCCCGGGAGTTGTGGAGACCGGGCTCTTCATTGGCACTTGCAGCGTCGTACTCATGGGCACGCCCAAGGGCGTGAAAGAGTTCAAGCGGGGATGAGTGCCGCCTTCGACTTTGACCTGTTCGTGATTGGCGCGGGCTCCGGCGGCGTTCGTGCCGCGCGTGTTGCTTCGAAATATGGCGCGAAAGTTGCCGTGGCGGAAGAATACCGTGTCGGTGGCACCTGCGTCATCCGGGGTTGCGTACCGAAAAAGCTTCTGGTTTACGCCTCTAAATTTGCCGAAGAATTTGAGGATGCCATAGGCTTTGGCTGGACCAGCGAGAAAGTTTCCTTCGACTGGTCAACCCTGATTGAGAACAAGGACAAGGAGATTGACCGGCTCAATAAGGCTTATATCCGTAATCTGGAAGGGGCAGGGGCCGAGCTCATTATGGAGCGCGCCGATGTTCTGGATCGCAACACGGTTCGCCTGGCGTCGGGCAAAAAAATTTCCGCAAAGCATATTCTTATCGCAACCGGTGCTGCCCCCTTTGTTCCCCGCCATTTGCCGGGTCACGAACTGGCAATCACCTCCAACGAAGCCTTCCACCTCGAAAAATTGCCGCGCCGCATTTGCATTGTGGGCGGCGGCTACATCGCCGTGGAATTCGCTGGAATCTTCCACGGCCTCGGCGTTGAAACCATTCTGATCTACCGCGGCGAACAGATTCTCCGTGGTTTCGATCATGACGTGCAGTCCCATCTCAGCGCCGAGATGCAGAAGAAGGGCATCGAAATCCGCACCCGTGCCGATGTTTCAAAAATTGAAAAGAGTGGTGATGGTGTTCGTGTAACACTTGAAGACGGCGCAGCCTTCGGTGCAGGCCACATCATGTTTGCCACGGGCCGGCTTCCCAACGTTGTGAACCTGGGGTTGGAAAATGCCGGTGTTGAGCTCACCCCTCACTATGCCGTGAAAGTTGATGAATACTCGCGCACGACCGCCAACAATATCTATGCGGTTGGTGATGTGACCAACCGCGTGAACCTCACGCCAGTTGCCATCCGCGAAGGCCAGACCTTTGCCGACAATGTCTTTGGCGGCATGGATGTGAAAACCGATCACACCCTCATTCCAACCGCGGTTTTCTCCCAGCCGGAAATCGGGACTGTTGGCCTGACCGAAGCGCAAGCCCGCAAGGCCCACGCGAAAATCGACATCTACAAATCAACCTTCCGTCCCATGAAGCACACGCTCTCGGGCCGCGATGAACGCACGTTGATGAAGCTGGTGGTCGATGGTGAAACTGACCGGGTGCTGGGCTGCCACATCTGTGGTCCCGGTGCCAGCGAAATGGCCCAGCTCTTGGGAATTTCGATCCGGCTCGGCGCCAAGAAGTCAGACTTCGATGCCACGATGGCGGTGCATCCAACGGCCTCGGAAGAACTGGTCACCCTGCGGGACAAGTGGGTGGCGAAGAGCTAACCCGCCCCCATCCTGTTCCAGGCGTCCAGCCCCGCAATCTTGTAGGCCTCAGCCAAGGTCGGATAGTTGAACGTATTGTTCACGAAGAAATCCACCGTGCCTTTGAGGTTGATTACCGCCTGGCCGATATGGATGAGTTCGGTTGCCCCTTCGCCAACAATATGGGCACCGAGCAGACGTCGCGTATCGAGCGCGAAGATCAGCTTCAGGAAACCTGAATTGACACCCATGATATGGCCCCGCGAGGTTTCGCGGAATCGCGCCACGCCGCATTCATAGGCTATGCCACTTTCGCGCACCTGTTCTTCCGATTGGCCAACAGTGGAAATTTCGGGGACGGCATAAATGCCATAGGGAAAAGTCTCAGGCGGCGGCGGCAAGGCCATGCCAAAAGCATGGCAGGCGGCAACGCGGCCCTGTTCCATGGAGGTTGATGCAAGGCTGGGAAAGCCGATGATGTCACCCGCCGCATAGATATGGGGCACGCTGGTCTGGAAGGTGATGGGGTCAACTTTGATGCGGCCTCGGCTGTCAACGTCGATACCGACGGTTTCCAGGCCAAGACTTCCCACATTGCCGCTGCGCCCTGCGGCATAGAGCAGGATTTCTGAACGCACCACGCGGCCATCGGCGAGGCTCACCTCCACGCCGTTTGCCTTCACGGCAATATCTTTCACGGCACAACCCAGGCGCACCGTCATGCCACGGTCGCGCATCTGGTGGATGAAATCGTCAACCAGTTCGCGGTCCACGAAATCAAGAATGGTTTCGCGCGGTTCGATCAGCGTAACCGGAACATCAAGGGCCGAAAAAATCGTGGCATATTCAACGCCGACGACGCCACCACCAATAACCGAGAGGGTACGCGGCAAGGTCTTCATGTCGAGAATTTCATCGCTGTCGAAAATGCGGGTCTGGTCGAAGGGAATGGTGTCGGGCCGGTGCGGCCGCGTGCCGACGGAAATGAGCGCGTTGGTAAATTCAACCTCGCTCATTTCGCCCGTATCGGTGGTGAGCGAGGCACGGTTCGGTCCGGTCAAATCTTGGCGGCGGCATGAATGCTTCTTGACCGAATTGCGCATGAACTGGTGTTGCAACACTTCCACCTCGTGATCGAGTGTCTTGTGCAGGCGGGAAATCAGGTCATGGGCTGAAATCTCCTGCTTCACGCGGTAACCCCGCCCATAAAATCCGCGTTCACGCCAGCCCGAAAGATTGAGCACGGTTTCCCGCAGGGTTTTGGAGGGGATGGTTCCCGTATGCACCGACACGCCGCCAAGCCTGCGGCCCTTGTCGACAACAAGAACAGACTTGCCCAGCTTTGCTGATTGTATCGCAGCGCGCCTCCCCGAAGGACCGCTGCCGATAACGAGCATTTCGTAGTGGTTCATGCTTTAATCCAAAATCTCATAGGTCGCTTCAACCGTTTTCCCGTCATTGATCGGCAGGATGTCCTGCGGGCAGCAGGACATGGCGACGATGCAATCGAGCTCGGCCCGGAAAATCACATAGTCATTGGGTTTGGCCATCGACACGCCCCATTCCAGCGCCCCGTCCTGCCGCCATGGAATGTTCATGAAGGTGTTGAGTGAGGCGGGCGTGTAGGGAACGTAGATGCCAAGCTCGGCGAGCTCCGCATGCATGTTGTCTTTGCAGTTGTCATGATAGCTCGTGCAGCCCAGGAGACCGTAGCGTTCATTGTCGCAAGGGGCGATCAGCGTGTCATGGCGGCCGGGAGAAGTGTCCGCTTCCAGTGTCAGGATGGGACGCCTGCGGTTGGTAATCAGTTTGTCGCCCACGACGGGGTAAAGTCTTTCCCAATAGGCGCGGCACTGCTCCATGCCCATGTATTCCAGCGTCGATCCCGCCACAAAGGCCCAGGTATCGACGATCTGCTTGCCGCGCGGGTTCATGATTTTTATGGCCTGGCCCTTGGCAAGCCGCGCTGCCTTGCCCCGGCGCGCCGGGATCGTGTAGGTGGTACCCATTATTAAACGTCTCCTCGAAACCAAGACAGTAGCACAGGCAGAACCATGAACGGCAAGCAGGATCAGCTGGAAATCAACAAGCGCAATGTCATGGGCTTCTATGACATGATGTTTAATGGCTGCAAACCACGCGAGGCCATCGAGACTTACGCCGGCGATGTCTATATCCAGCACAATGCCGAAGTGGCCGACGGCAAGGATGCCTTCATCGGCTATTTTACCCAGATGGCGAAAGAGTATCCGGGTAAGCGCGTGGAATTCAAGCGTGCCATCGCGGAAGGCAACTACGTGGTTCTGCATTGCCGCCAGATTTGGCCGGGCCTGCCGGACTATGCGGGAATCGACATTTTCAGGCTCGATGACAATGGCAAGGTGGTGGAGCATTGGGACGTGCTCCAGATCGTCCCCGACAAGATTGCCCATGCAAACGGCATGTTTTGACGAATTTGCCGGTTTCATTGCGCGGGCACCAACACGCTGCTAGAAGCGCCCTCAAACAGTTTTCGGATTCAAGGCCCCATGGACGATAAGACCAAACCAACCGACCGTTACCGCGATACGGTTTTCCTGCCGAAAACCGACTTCGCTATGAAGGCGGGCTTGCCCGAGCGCGAGCCGACCCTTTTGAAGCGCTGGGAGGGCATGGGGCTTTACAAGAAGCTGCGGGAGCAGAGCAGGGGCAAGCCCAAATACGTGCTTCACGATGGCCCGCCCTATGCCAACGGCAACCTTCATATCGGCCATGCGCTGAATAAAATTCTGAAAGATATCGTCACCCGCTCGCGCCAGATGGCGGGCTTTGATTCCAACTATGTGCCGGGTTGGGATTGCCATGGCCTTCCCATCGAATGGAAGATCGAAGAGGAATACCGAGCGGCGGGCAAGAACAAGGACGCCATCCCGATCAACGAGTTCCGTGCCGAATGCCGGAACTTCGCCACGAAATGGGTAGGCATCCAGCGCGATGAGTTTCAGCGCTTGGGCGTGACGGGTGATTGGTACAATCCCTATCTCACCATGGCCTTCGAAGCTGAGGCTATCATCGCCAAGGAACTTCTGAAGTTTGCTGACAGCGGACAGCTCTATCGCGGGTCGAAACCCGTGATGTGGTCCGTGGTTGAAAAGACTGCACTTGCTGAAGCTGAAATTGAATACGCCGATATCGAAGTCGATACGATCTTTGTGAAGTTTCCTTTAGTTGGACGACGCAAGGATGGAGAACTTTTGCCTGTTGGAGACCATCTCAAGAACACGAGTGTTCTGATTTGGACGACAACACCGTGGACTATACCTGGTAACAGGGCCATCTCGTTCTCATCAAAAATCGACTACGTCCAAATCGAAGTCGAGAGTGCACCTGACGATAACTGGGCAAAGGTTGGCGATCGATTTCTAGTCGCTGCAAAATTGGTAAATGATGTTGCTAGTGCAGCAAGGATCGAGAAGTGGAAAAACGTTGGTGGCGATCTAATTATCGGGCTTGAAGGATTAGTTTGTGACCATCCACTCAAAGCTAAAGGCTATGATTTCCCAGTTCCTCTCCTCGATGGCGATCATGTCACCGATGATGCAGGTTCGGGCTTTGTGCATACCGCTCCAGGCCATGGTGCCGATGACTACAATATCTGGACTGAAAAGAATGGTGGACCAATCCCATCAACCGTGAACGCCGATGGTTTTTACACCAAGGATGCGCCTGGCTTTGAGGGTGGCCGTGTTATCGATCAATACGGTAAGTGGGGCGACGCAAACCGGCGCGTGATGGATGCTTTGAAAGATGCTGGCATGTTGCTGTCGGCCAAGCGCAAGACGATCAGCTATCCGCATTCTTGGCGTTCAAAGAAACCGATTATTTTCCGCAACACGCCGCAATGGTTTATTTCCATGTCTTCGCACGGCCTGCGCGAGAAAGCGCTGAAGGCAATCGAGGACACAAAATTCTTTCCTCCCGCTGGCCAGAACCGTCTGCGTGGCATGATTGCTGACCGGCCCGACTGGGTGATCTCGCGCCAGCGTGCTTGGGGTGTTCCTATCGCCGTATTTGTGAACAAGGAAACCGGCAAATTACTCAATGATTCCAAGGTGAATCAGCGCATTGCGGAATCATTTTCTAAAGAAGGCGCCGATGCCTGGTTTGCCGATGGCGCGGCAGGCCGTTTCCTCGGAGAGGACTACAATTCCCAGGAATGGGAACAGGTGCGCGACATTCTCGACGTGTGGTTTGATTCCGGCAGCACCCATGCCTTTTGCCTGGAGCAACGCCCCGACCTGAAATGGCCGGCCGACATCTATCTCGAAGGCTCGGACCAGCATCGTGGCTGGTTCCATTCGTCGCTGCTTGAGTCCTGCGGCACCCGTGGCCGCGCGCCCTACGATGCTGTTTTAACTCATGGCTTCGTCGTGGGCGAGGACGGCCGCAAGATGTCCAAGTCCTTGGGCAACATCGTCACCCCGCAGGACGTGATCAAGCAATCGGGCGCCGACATCCTCGGCTCTGGGTGGCCTCCGCCGACTACGCGGAAGACCTGCGGTTGGGCAAAGAAATTCTCAAAACCAATGTCGAGGCCTACCGCAAACTTCGCAATACCATGCGTTATATCCTCGGCGCACTCGATGGCCTGCAGGATTGGGAACAGGTCCATCACAAGGACATGACCGAGCTTGAACGTTACATCCTGCATCGTCTCCACGAAATCGATACGCAGGTGCAGGCGGCTTATGAAGTGTTCGACTACAAGCGCATCTTCGCGCTGCTCACCAACTTCATGACGCAAGATTTGAGTGCCTTCTATTTCGACATCCGCAAAGACGCGCTCTATTGCGATGCGTGGTCAAGCCTGAAGCGCCGCTCCTGCCGCAGCGTGATGGACCAGCTGTTCCATTGTTTGACAACTTGGTGGGCGCCAATCCTCACCTTCACCATGGAAGAGGTCTGGCTGTCGCGCTTCGCAGGCGAGGGAAGTTCCGTGCATCTCATGCAATTCGCCAAAACACCCGATGAATGGCACCAGCCGGAAATCGCGAAGAAGTGGGACATGATCCGCAACGTGCGCCGCGCCGTTACTGGCGCTCTTGAACTGGAGCGCGCTGAAAAGCGCATCGGCTCATCGCTGGAAGCAGCACCCAAAGTTTTTGTGAACATGGACGCCACCGACGTTGCGACGCTTCGTGCCAGTGACTTCGCGGAAGTCTGCATCACTTCGGCCATCACCATTGAGGAAGGCGAGGGGCCGGCAACCGCTTTCCGTCTCGATGATTTAAAAAATGTGGCCGTGGTGCCGGCCCTCGCCGAGGGTCTGAAATGCGCCCGCTCGTGGAAAATCTCCAAAGATATCGGCAAGGACGCGGAGTTCCCCGATATCACCCCGAGGGATGCTGAAGCCGTGCGCGAATGGCAGAAGCGTTTTGGGAAAACCTTGTGATGAAATTCCGTCTCTGGGGTCCCTTAGCGCCGCTGGGCTTGGTTCTCGCCGCGCTCGTTTTCGCCGCCGACCAAACTCATAAGTGGTGGATGCTCAGTGTTTACGACATTGGCGCGCGCCAGCCCGTGGTTCTGACCTCGTTCTTTGATCTCGTCCTGGCATGGAACAAGGGGGTGTCCTACGGCCTGCTCGCCACCCCATCGCAGGGCCTGCTTATTGGCGTCAGCCTGCTCCTTTGTGCAGTACTTTGGATATGGCTGTGCCGCTCTCCCAAGCCGCTTGCGGCAGCGGCCCTGGGCCTTGTCATCGGCGGGGCGCTGGCAAATGCCCTGGACCGCTATGTCCGTGGGGCCGTTGCCGATTTCTTCCTGCTCCACTGGCAAAACTGGAACTGGTACGTCTTTAACCTTGCTGATACTGCCATCGTTGCCGGGGTCGGCCTTTTGCTCTATGAATCCCTCCTTGAGCGCGGACCCAAAGGTCTTGGAAATGCCTGATTCCAGTAGCAGACCGCGCCAGATAAAAGACAGGTGGGAGTAACGGGCATGAAAACAGTCTGGACCTTATCCGGCGTGCTGGCCCTGAGTTTTGTCTTGAGCGGATGCGCGTCAAGCGGCTTTTTGAACAGCATGGGGCTTGGAAATTCTGCGGCACCGCAGCAAACCCCGGTAGTCCGGACCGGCAACAATCTTGCCCTGCCGCCGGACCTGCAATTGCGCCCGCCCGGTGCCGTTACAGAAGATTACCAGCCGAACCAGCCACCGGTGGCGCCCGTAGAATCTGCCTCCCTTGATGAAGGCCTGTACTCCTCGCCGCCTGTGGCTGCGGCCCCCGTGAGGCGGGACATCTATGCCGAATATGGCATCTCGAAGCTTAAGCCCGATGGCACCGCTAAAACCCCTGATGAACTGAAAGCTGAATTGAAGGTAGCCATTCTCAAACGGAAGCAACAGCAGAACCCTGGTTATGGCACCATCCGCAACATTGGCGCCATATTCAAAGAAGGCTGATCTAACATTACAAAAATCTCATTGGACGGGTAAGACGTTCTCCTGCATCCTTTGATTCCGTTAAAGCACCGGGAACACCCATCCATGCGCGCTGCCAATATCGCCGCCCTTTGTCTTGCCTTGCTATTCGTCTTTGTCCCGCCCGCCCGCGCCTTAAATGTTGAGGTCTCCAGCTTCAGGCTTGCCAACGGCATGGAAGTGGTCGTCATTCCCAATAACCGCGCGCCCGTCGTCACCCATATGGTGTGGTACCGCGTTGGCTCGGCCGATGAGGTCTCGGGCAAATCGGGTCTTGCGCACTTTCTTGAGCATTTGATGTTCAAGGGCACGAGCAAGCACCCGCCGGGCGAGTTTGACCGCCTCATTGACATCAATGGAGGCGAGGGCAACGCTTTTACAACCCGCGATTACACGGCGTATTTTCAGCGCATCGCCAGCGACCGGCTAGAGCTGATGATGGAGCTTGAAGCCGACCGGATGCAGAATCTGGTTCTTACCAATGAAAATGTCCTGCCTGAACTTGAAGTGGTGCGCGAAGAGCGCCGCGAACGCACTGACAATGATCCGTCAGCGCTTCTGGGCGAGCAAATTGATGCGGCCATGTACACGGCCCACCCCTATGGCAAACCGATAATCGGCTGGATGTCCGAAGTGGCAAAGCTCACCAAGGAAGACGCGCTCGCCTTCTATCGCGCCCACTATACCCCAGCCAACGCGGTTCTGGTCGTGGCGGGTGATGCAACCCCTGAGCAGGTCAAGGAACTTGCCGAGAAATATTATGGCGTTCTGAAGAACACCTTTACGCCTGCAGCGCGGCAGCGCACGCAAGAGCCAGAACCCATTGCCGCGCGGCGCGTGACGTTGGTTGACGCAAGGGCCGCAACGCCCGTCGTGCAACGGAGCTACCTCGCTCCTTCCTATGCGACTGCTTCCGGCCGCGAGGCCATGGCGCTGGATTTGCTGGCTGATATCCTGGGCAATGGCACGCAAAGCAAGATATATAAAGGTCTCGTGGTGGAACAGAAAATCGCCGCCATGGGAGGCGCCTGGTACACCGGCGATCAATTGGATAGTGGCACCTTTGGCGTCTATGCCGCTCCAAATTCAGGCATCGATCTGGGCAAGGTGGAGGCGGCTATTGATGCCATTCTTGCCGATGTTCTGAAAAATGGCGTAACCCAGAAAGAGCTGGACCGGGTGCGCAACCAGGCCATTGCCGAACGGGTTTATACCCTTGATAACCAGGCGGCGCTGGCGCGCATGGCAGGCGTGGCGCTCACCACGGGGCTTTCGGCGCGCAGTATTTTTGACCGTGACGTCGAAATGGAAAAAGTGACCCTCGATGACATCAAACTGGCAGCTGCAAAAATCATTGTACTGAAGCGTTCCGTCACCGGAATTCTGTTGCCCGAAACTCAAACCCTAAACTGATGCAAGGCTACCCCATGCGCGCTTCACGGCTCAGGATCGTTTTCAGTTTTTTCATTCTGGTACTTTGGTTCAATTCCGCCAATGCCATTGAAATCAGGGAAGTCACAAGTCCCGGCGGCATCAAGGCCTGGCTGGTGGAAAACAAATCCATCCCCCTCATCGCCATGCAGTTTTCCTTTGAGGGCGGTTCAACCTCGGATCCCGTGGGCAAAGAAGGTACTGCGAATTTCATTACCGGCATGATGGATGAAGGGGCGGGCGATCTCGACAGTGCCGCGTTTCAGGCCCGGCGCGATGAACTCGCTGTCCGGATCAGCTTTGACAGTGGCATGGACCAATTTGAAGGCTCATTGCAAACGCTGTCCAAGAATCGTGTAGAGGCCTTCACCCTTCTAAAAAAAGTGCTCACCGCGCCACACTTTGAAAAAGAAGCCATGGAGCGCGTGCGCCAGCAATTTCTCCTGTCGGCGAAAGATGATGAGCAGGACCCGGAAAAAATAGCCTCGCGGGCCTGGATGAGATTGGCCTTTGGCGACCAGCTTTACGCCCGCCAGTCCAACGGCACGCCGAAGTCAATTGCCGCCATCACGCCTGATGATCTGCGCGCCATGCACAAGCTTCTGTTCAGCCGCAAGGGCATGAAGGTTGCGGTGGTGGGTGACATTGACGCCGCAACCCTTGCCACTTCGCTGGATGAAATATTTGGCGGCCTTCCCGATACCGCGCCACCCCAGCCCGTATCCACCGTAACCGTGGCCAAGGGCCCGGTTGTAAAGGTCATTGACTACGACATTTCCCAAAGCATTCTCATCTTTGGCCATGAGGGCATTCTGCGCAGCGATCCGGATTTCATTCCGGCCTTTGTCATGAACCAGATATTGGGCGGTGGTGGCTATGCCTCGCGCCTCACCAGCGAAGTGCGCGAAAAGCGCGGGCTCACCTATGGTGTCGGCTTTGGCCTATCACCCATGGACCATGCGGGGCTCTATGTGGGCTCACTCAGCACCCGCAACGAAAAGGCGGGCGAGGCACTTGCCGTTGTTAAGGAAACTATGAAGAAAATGTCCCTTGAGGGGCCGACCCAAGCCGAGATTGATGACGTTAAAACTTACCTCACCGGCTCCTATGCCCTGCGTTTTGATACCAACGACAAGATTGCCGGCCAACTGCTTGGGATTCAGCAGGAGAGCCTGGGAATAGACTATATCAACAAGCGCAACGGCTGGGTTGAAGCCGTGACCCTTGACCAGGTGAAAGCCCAGGCCAAACGCCTGGTCGATAGTGAGAGGTTGATAGTAACTGTTGTGGGCAAGCCTGAGGGCCTGAAATCCACAGGCACCGGCGGATAGCTGCCTTTTTCGCTTAGGCTGGGCTAGATTGCATCCATGCGAATCCACCGGCTTTCGGAAGGTACCATCAACCGCATTGCGGCGGGCGAAGTCATTGAGCGCCCGGCAAGCGTGGTGAAAGAGCTTGTCGAAAATGCCCTTGATGCCGGGGCCACGCAAATTGACGTAGCCTTTCGCGGCGGCGGCAAGGCCTTCATCCGCGTGACCGACAATGGCTCCGGCATGGCACCTGATGATTTGACACTCTCCATTGAACGCCACGCCACATCCAAACTCAGCGATGACAATCTCATTGATATCAGGACTCTTGGCTTCCGGGGCGAAGCGCTGCCCTCCATTGCTTCCGTCAGCCGCATGAGCCTGTCTTCCCGTTTGGAAGGAGCGGGCACGGCAAATATCCTGCGCATCGAAAGCGGCCAGCGGCAGGATTTGAAACCAGCGTCTCTCGCGCAAGGAACTGAAATTGAAGTCCGCGATCTGTTCTATGCTACGCCCGCGCGCCTGAAATTCCTGAAAACTGACCGCACTGAAACGGCAGAAGCGGCCGACGTAGTACGAAGGCTCGCCCTGGCGCACCCCGCCACAGGCTTTACCTTTGTCACCGAAGAACGCCGCATGATTGATGCGCCTGCAAATGAAACCCGTGAAGCCCGCGTTGCTCGCGTCATGGGAAGCGAGTTCAAGGAAAACGCCGTTGCATTTTCTGGCGAGCGGGAAAATGTAAGTGTGCAGGGCTTTGCCGGCCTCCCCACCTACAGCAGGGCCCAGGGCAATATGCAGTTTGCCTTTGTGAACGGCAGGCCCGTGCGCGACAAGTTGATCGCCGGTGCCATTCGCGGGGCCTACGCGGATTTGATGTCGCGGTCGCGCTTTCCAGCGCTTGTGCTGTTTTTGACATGCCCACCTGACCGCGTAGACGTGAATGTGCATCCCGCCAAATCCGAAGTGCGTTTCCGGGACAGCGCTTTCGTGCGTGGCCTCATTGTTTCAACCATCCGCGCCGCGCTGGCTTCAAAAGGAATGGCATCCAATACGGACATGGGCCGAGCCACAGTCTCAAGTTTCAGACCCATGACTGCACCCACCTATGGCGGCTTTGCTGAACGTCAGGCCGCCTTCGAAATGGACATGCCGCTCGCCGCACCTCTCACCGAAACACCGTTCACGGAGGATTTTCCCCTTGGAACGGCCCGCGCACAGTTTCATGATAATTATATCGTGGCCCAAACCATATCCGGCATCGTGCTGGTTGACCAGCATGCGGCCCATGAACGTCTGGTCTATGAGCGGTTGAAGCGAGAGAGGGCAGGCGAAGGGATAGCGACCCAGCCCTTGCTGGTGCCGCAAGTTGTCGAGCTTGATCCGAGCCATGTCGAACGATTGAGCGGCGCTGCGGAGTTATTGGCGCAGTCTGGCCTCGTGCTCGAAGCCTTCGGTGATGGTGCCGTGCTGCTGCGCGAAATTCCAACGGCCCTCGGCAGCGCCGATGTTGCAGGCATTGTCAAAGATATCGCCGACGAACTCTCGGAAATCGGCGAAACCACGGCAGTCGATGAACGCATCAATCATGTTCTGGCCACCATGGCGTGTCACAATTCCGTGCGCTCCGGCCGCAAGCTCAAGCCCGACGAAATGAACGCACTGCTCCGCGAAATGGAAGCCACGCCAAATTCCGGCCAATGCAATCATGGCAGGCCAACTTTTGTGGAATTGAAACTGGCTGATATCGAAAGGCTGTTTGGGCGGCGGTAAGAATCGTTTCAATAGTCTAACCCTCGTCCTGAGGTGCTCGCGAAGCGAGCCTCGAAGGATGGCCACGCGCTCGAACCCCGCTCCTTTTCGCGAGCCAAGGCAAAGCATCATAGTCGCCGCGTATCAGCGCCTCTTTTTTGTCTCGACGCCAGCCCTTAATTCGACGCTCTGCCGCTACGGCATCGGTAATTTGATCGAAATGCTCGGCCCAAACCAATTCAACTGGCCTGCGATCTCTTGTCCATGCGGTTGTGTAGAGCCCCTCGTGATGTTCCCTCACGCGGGCCTCAATTTCTTCATACCGCGATGAGCCAACATAGTACGCTGCATCGGCACACTTTAGGATATAGACCCAACAACCTGGCATATGCGCTTTTCCCGCTGACCCTTCGAGGCTCGCTACGCTCGCACCTCAGGGTGAGGATGTAGGAGATGGGCCGCTGTTGCAATATGCAGTAGCCGAAACGGGAAAAAACTATTCGGCAGACGCTGAACCGAAACGATAAAACCGCACCTTCGTTTCACCGTAGCTGCGTTCATCAATCAACGTGAGGCCCGCAATTTCGGGAACTTCGACTTTCTCTATTTCTTCCAGAACAACAATGCCGCCCGCATTTATCCAATCGCCCTGCACAAGCGAGATGAGCGCTTTCTCGCCCAGCCCCTTGCCATAGGGTGGGTCAACAAAGATCAGATCAAATTTCGGCAACGGCGCGCATGGGCCGAGATCAGTCGCATCCCGCCGCCAGATCTTGCATTGGCCGATCACACCGAGCTTATCCGCATTGGTGCGCACCAGCCCGCGTGCTTCCGTGCTTTCATCAACAAATTGGCAGTGGCGTGCACCCCGCGACAGGGCCTCAAAACCCAAAGCCCCGGTTCCCGCAAACAGGTCGAGCACGCGGGCACCATCCAACGCGAAATCGGAAATACCATGGGCAAGGATGTTGAACACTGCTTCGCGCACCCGGTCTGATGTTGGCCGTGTCGATTGATCCGCCGGTGTTGTGAGATGGAGCCCCTTAAACTTTCCGCCGACGATCCGCATCATTCTTTCCGAATTTCCCGCCCAATTGTTCCTGCCAGAATTTCTTCGGCACTTCCTCAATGCCACCACGCTTCAGTTCACCGAGCTGGAAGGGACCGAAGCTCGTGCGAATCAGGCGGTTCACCTGCAGGCCGAGGAATTCGCAGATTTTCTTCACCTCGCGGTTTTTGCCCTCGCGGATGGCCACGGTCATCCACACATTGTCGCCTTGGGAAGTCTCGACCTTGGCTTCCACCGGACCATAACGCACGCCTTCAATTTCAACGCCTTGAGTGAGTTTGGCCAGCCCCGTATCATCCATCTTGCCATAGGCGCGAACCCTATAGCGCCTGATCCATCCCGATGAGGGAAGTTCCAGAAGCCGCTCAATCTCGCCATCATTGGTGAGCAGCAGCAGGCCTTCGGTATTGATATCGAGCCTGCCGATCGAAACCACGCGTGGTAATTGCTGTTGCAATTTATCGAACACCGAAGGGCGGCCTTGCGGGTCCTTGTGGCTCACCACCAGCCCGTCGGGCTTGTGATAGCGCCAGAGCTTGGACTCTTCTTTTTGCGGAAGCGGCTTGCCGTTAATGCGAATCTGGTCGGCATCAGTTACATTTATGGCGGCGGTCTTGAGGACTTTATGGTTGAGTGTCACATGGCCATCAAGGATCAACTGCTCGGCCTCGCGCCTGGAACATACGCCAGCCCGCGCAATGACCTTGGCGATCCGCTCTCCTTCAAACTCGCTCATCTTGACCTCGGCTTTACTTTAGGGCTGATGTCGCACGATGACGCACAAACTACCAGAGCCCATGTTGCGGGCCTTCGCCGAAGCTGAAAAGGCAGCCGAAAGGGGCGAAGTCCCCGTCGGTGCGGTCATCGTCGACAAATTGGGTAATATTTTGGCCGTGGCTGGAAATAGAACCCTCATTGACCATGACCCCACGGCCCACGCGGAGATGATTGCCATTAGGCAAGCCGCAGCCAAACTGGGCTCCGAACGCCTTGTCGATTGCGATTTATACGTAACCCTTGAACCCTGCGCCATGTGTGCGGCGGCAATTTCATTTGCCCGCATCAGGCGGCTGTATTTCGCAGCGTCTGACGAAAAAATGGGAGCGGTTGAGCATGGCCCGATTTTCTTCGCCCAACCCACCTGCCACCACAAGCCGGAAATCTATGGCGGAATCGGCGGGCAACGCGCCGAATTGTTGCTCAAGGATTTCTTCAAGAGAAAGCGTTAAGTGATTCTATTGAGCCGTAATTCCAGCCCGCGCTTGAGCTTGTCTTTGCTCAGGCTTGCCGCTTCAAAAATCTCGCGCGGTTTGAAAAAATCGCCTGTGCCAAAGAGCTCAACCTCCGGCCTGATATAGATGTCAGGTGGTGACGCGGCGCGGCGCAGCTCGGCCAGTTGGTTGAACATGATGAGCATGGAGCCAACCGCCAGTTCCATGTTTGAGGGATGCCTGCGCGCCAGGGCCTTGGGTTTCCCCGTGACATCAATGGCAACCACAATATCCATGCCTTCGCGCGCGTGATTGAAAGGCACCGGATTGGTGACGCCGCCATCAACGTGAATGTGGCCTTCAATGCTTGGGCCTATTATTAGGCCAGGAATGGCGATGGACGCGGCTATGGCCTGCACCATGTTGCCCCGCGAAAGTACCCGCTCCTCCATGCGCTCAAAATCCGTAGTGATGATGCGTAAGGGAATTGCAGTGTCTTCAATATTTTGTGGCAGGGAATCGGGCAGCGCCAGGTCCACCAGTTTCTCGCCGTGAAGATGCAGTGACAGCAAACCTTGCAGGGAAAAAATGTCGCCGATCTTTGATCCGCGCGTGCCGAATACATAACGCGCCGCGCCCATGCGGTTACCGAGGATTTTCTCTGCCTGGACGCGCATGTCCTTGGCGGTCATGCCGCAGGCATAGGCAGCCCCCACCAGAGCCCCCATGCTGCACCCGGCGATAATGGAAGGTTTCAGGCCCAATTCATCAAAAACTTCGAGCATGGGAATATGGGCGAGGCCCCGCGCCCCGCCGCCGCCCAAAGCCAAACCAATTTTGGGACCGCTCATGCTACGGCCTGCCAGCCGATATCTTTTCGGCAAAAACCCGCCGGCCAGTCAATTTTGCCAACTGCTGCATAGGCCCTTATTTGTGCATCTCTCACGGTTTTGCCAAGGGCCGTGACATTCAGCACCCGGCCGCCATTGGCCACAAGTTTTCCGTTTCTCAATGCCGTACCCGCGTGGAAGACTTCAACATCTTCGCCAAAGTTCTGGTCCAGGCCTTTGATTTCAGTGCCCTTTGTGTAATCGCCGGGATAGCCCTTGGCGGCCATCACGACGGTAAGCGCAAATTCATTGCGCCAGCGCACCGAGACCTGGTCGAGCGTTCCATCAACCGTGGCCAGCAGCAATGTCAGCAGATCATCGCGCAGGCGCAGCACAAGAACCTGCGTTTCGGGATCGCCGAAACGGGCATTGTATTCGATTAGCTTGGGACCGTCTTTCGTGAGAATGAGTCCGGCATATAGGACGCCCACATAAGGGTGGCCCATGTCGGCAAGCGCCTTCACCGTAGGCGTCACAATTTTTTCCAGGACCTCAGTACAAAGCGCAGCCGTCATGCACGGGGCAGGGGAATAGGCCCCCATGCCGCCGGTGTTCGGCCCCGTATCGCCGTCACCGACGCGCTTGTGGTCCTGCGCTGTGGCCAGCGGAAGGGTGTGCACGCCATCAGACAACACAAAGAAACTGGCCTCTTCGCCTTCCAGAAATTCTTCGATGACGCATTCAGCCCCGCCGAAACGGCCGGCGAAAATATCCTGCAATGCAGCCTCGGCTTCCGCGAGAGTCATGGCTACGGTCACACCTTTTCCAGCTGCCAATCCATCAGCCTTAATCACGATGGGAGCGCCTTGTGAGGCAAGATAGGCCATAGCCTTCTCCAAATCCGTGAAGCGCCCGTAGGCTGCGGTTGGAATGCTATAGTTGGCGCAGATGTCCTTGGTGAAACCCTTGGAGCCCTCCAACTGAGCCGCAAATTTGGAAGGCCCAAAGGCCTTGATGCCCGTTGCGTTCAAATCGTCAACCAATCCGGCAACCAGTGGCGCTTCTGGCCCGACGACAACAAAATTGATTGCGCTTGCCTTGCAGAATTCAATCACTGCCCCGTGGTTTGTAATGTCGATTGTGGCCAGTTCCGCCACTTGCGCGATGCCAGGGTTTCCCGGTGCGCAATAGAGTTTCTTAAGAAGCGGGCTGGCCGAAATGGCCCAGGCCAGCGCATGTTCACGGCCCCCGGAACCTATCAATAGGACATTCATTTCCATTCGATCCTTGCCTTTCCCCGCCTTCTCGCATTTGATAGGCGGGAATCAAAGCGAAACTGACGAAATGTCCACCGATTGGCCCTATGACCCCGAAACCGGCGAAATTGTAGATCAGCCGAAGCCCAATATTGCCGAATATTCGGTCACCGAGATTTCCCACGCGCTGAAGAAGACGCTTGAGGAAACCTTCGGCCATGTCCGGGTGCGGGGCGAGATATCAGGATACCGTGGCCCCCATTCCTCCGGCCATTGCTATTTTTCGATCAAGGACGAGGGCGCCAAACTTGACGCCGTGATCTGGCGGGGCAATTTTTCGAAGCTGCGCGCCAAAATGCAGGAAGGGCTGGAAGTCGTCGCCACCGGGAAGATCACCTCCTATCCCGGCAAATCCAACTACCAGATCGTCATTGAAAATATTGAGCCCGCCGGCGTTGGCGCGCTCATGGCCTTGCTGGAAGAGCGCAAGCGCAAATTGGCCGCCGAAGGCCTGTTTGATGCCAGCCGCAAGAAGGCGCTGCCTTACCTGCCGAAATTGATCGGCGTGGTAACCTCGCCAACCGGAGCCGTCATCCGCGATATTTTGCACCGGCTCGGTGACCGCTTTCCCCGCCATGTCCTCGTCTGGCCCGTACGCGTGCAAGGTGAAACTTCGGCGGCGGAAGTGGCCGCTGCAATTCGCGGCTTCAACGCCATGGCCAATCCGCCCGACCTGCTCATCGTTGCGCGCGGCGGCGGTTCACTTGAAGACCTCTGGGGCTTCAACGAAGAAATTGTCGTGCGCGCCGTTGCCGAAAGCAAAATCCCCGTGATTTCCGCCGTGGGCCATGAAACCGATACAACCCTGATCGATCTTGTTTCCGATCACCGGGCGCCAACACCCACCGCTGCGGCCGAGAGGGCCGTTCCCGTGCGCGCCGATCTCTTGGCTGAGCTCGCTTCACTCAATGCCCGGCAATCCCGCAGTGTTGCTCGCTACTTCGATGAACGCCGCACCAGGCTTCGCTCGGCTGCCCGGGCCTTGCCCAAGCCCGATGAATTTCTGGCCCTCGTGCGCCAGCGTTTTGATACGGTAGGGGCAAGATTGCCCCAGGCGCTGCGCGCCAATGTCCAGCACCACCGGGTTGATCTGGCAAAGGTTTCAGGCAGGCTTTCGGTGCGGCCCATCGTGCAGAAGAAGGAAGATTTGAAACGCCGCCTGTTTGATTTAAGCCTTCGCAAAAATCGCGCCATTTCACGGGCGCTTCAATCCTTCAAGGATCGCCTTTCTTCGGAAGCCAAACTCTTTGCGGCATTGAACTATACGTCTGTATTGGCGCGCGGCTTTGCCATTGTTCTTGATTCAAAGGGCCAGCCCATCAAGCTCGCCGCAGCTGTCAGTCCCGGTCAAGCCTTGAAAATTCAGTTTGCCGATGACAAATTGGATGTGACCGCCCGCAAGAAAACTTCACAGGGCGAACTTTTTTAAGACAGGAAGCGTGATGAACTATTCGGACCCGAATTTACCAAGCCAGCGCGAGGCAAAACTGAAATACCTGAATTCTGACTTTCAGGTCCTGCGCGAGGGCGACTATGTTCGCTGCGGGGTATCGGGCGACCCTATAAAGCTGGAAAATCTCAAATATTGGGATGTGGAACGGCAAATGGCGTTCCGTTCAGCCGAAGTATCCTTTGGCGAGTTTTTAACCAGGCTTCAAAGAAATCTTTGAAACCCGTTCCTGATGTTTTCCTGGAAGATGGCCAGCATGTTGGCAACCAGTAGCAAACTTTGAACCAAAGAAGCCGTTTCCGAGCGAAGGGTGCTCGCCCCCCGCATGCGGCGGACAATGAATAGCATGAAAACGATAGTGTTTATGGCCAGAATTTGAGCGATCAAGGGGGGATTGCCTCTCGCGAAAAAGGCGGAAAGTTCATCCCAACGCGCGTCCTGGAACAATTCAAGCATAGTTACTTCCGTATTAAATAATGGCCCCCGAAGTCTCTATCCACGTGGTATACTAAAATCGGGAAGTTAACTTTCGGTTGCAATCGCTGGTATGGCTGGCATCCCCTTGAATGTAGGTGTATAAGCCGCTTCCTTTGCACTTGGAGTGAGTAAAATGTTGACCAATTGGACACCTGATAGCTGGCGGAAATTTCCCGTTGTGCAGGTGCCTGACTACGCCGATGCCCAAAAACTTGCGGTCGTGGAAAAGCGCCTGGCTGGCTTTCCACCCCTGGTTTTTGCAGGCGAGGCGCGCAAGCTGAAGCGCAAATTGGCGCGCGTGGCCGAGGGCAGGGCTTTCCTGCTCCAGGGTGGCGATTGCGCCGAAAGCTTCGCCGAGCATTCCGCCGACAATATCCGCGATTTCTTCCGGGTGTTCCTCCAGATGTCCGTGGTCATGACCTTTGCCGGCGGCCAGCCCGTGGTAAAAGTGGGCCGCATAGCCGGGCAATTTGCCAAGCCGCGCTCCGCGCCAACCGAGAAAATCAACGGTGTTGAATATCCGATCTATCGCGGCGACATCATCAATGATTCAGAAGTGACGGTTGAAGGCCGCAAGCCCGATCCCGAACGCCAGATCATGGCCTACCGCCAGTCGGCAGCAACTCTCAATCTGCTGCGCGCCTTTGCCCAGGGTGGCTATGCCAACCTTGAACACGTCCATAAATGGACCCTTGGCTACCTGAAGGATTCGCCTGCCTTCGAACGTTATCAGGAATTGTCGGATCGCATTACCGAAGCCTTGGGCTTCATGCGGGCCTGCGGCATCAACGCGGACACGGCACCGCAGTTGCGCCAGACTGATTTCTTCACCAGCCATGAATCCCTGTTGTTGGGCTTCGAGCAGGCGATGACCCGCGTCGATTCCACCAGCGGCGATTGGTACGCAACCTCCGGCCACATGTTGTGGATTGGCGACCGCACCCGCCAGCCCGACCATGCCCATGTGGAATTCTGCCGTGGCATCAAGAATCCAATTGGCCTCAAATGCGGCCCGAGCTTGAAGGCCGATGAGCTCATCCAACTCATCGACATTCTGAACCCGCAAAATGAGCCAGGCCGCTTGACCCTCATCGCGCGCTTTGGCGCCGACAAGGTTGAGAAACATTTGCCGGAACTGATCCGCGCCGTGAAGCGCGAGGGTAGGGTTGTCGTGTGGTCCTGTGACCCCATGCATGGGAACACGATCAAGGCCACATCCGGCTACAAGACCAGGCCCTTCGAAGCCATTATGACGGAAGTCCGCCGCTTCATGGCCATCCACCAGGCGGAAGGCACCCACGCCGGCGGCGTTCATGTCGAGATGACCGGCAAGGACGTGACCGAATGCACCGGCGGCCTGCGCGCCCTGCGGGATGAAGATCTCAATGACCGTTACCACACCTTCTGCGACCCGCGCCTCAACGCGGCCCAGGCCTTGGAACTCTCTTTCCTGGTGGCCGAAGAGCTGAAAAAGGAAATGGCCTCCCGTCCCCGCGTGGATGACGACGAGTCCATGGAAGCAGCGGAATAAAGTCTTTCGACTGGCCTTGATTTATCGATGGCAACGTCTACTTCTGTAATAGTTACGGTTACAGAACTGGGAGGGTTTGCGATGCTCGACCTCTATTATTGGCCCACCCCCAATGGTCACAAGGTTACGATCTTCTTTGAGGAAGCCGGCCTCCCGTACAACCTGCACCGCGTCGATATCGGCAAGGGCGATCAGTTTAAGCCGGAATTTTTAAAAATTTCCCCTAACAACCGAATCCCCGCCATCGTGGACACCGCGCCGAAGGGCGGCGGTGCGCCGATTTCGCTGTTTGAGTCCGGGGCCATCCTGCTTTACCTCGCCGAGAAGATCGGGCGCTTCATCCCTGCTGACATTCATGGGCGTGCCGAGGTTCTGCAATGGCTGTTCTGGCAGATGGCCAATCTTGGCCCAATGGCCGGACAAAATGGTCATTTCAATAATTACGCCCTGGAAAAAATTCCCTATGCCATAGAGCGCTATACCAAGGAAACCAACCGGCTCTATGGCGTGTTGAACAAGCGCCTCGCCAGGCGCGAATTCATTGCGGGCGATTATTCCATTGCCGACATGGTGAGCTATCCGTGGATTGTTCCCCATAAGCGCCACAAGCAGGATATCCACGCATTCCCGCACTTGAAGCGCTGGTTTGACGAAATTGCAGCACGGCCAGCGGTGGTAAAAGCCTATGCGGGTGTGGCCCCATCCTATTCAAAACCCATGACCGATGCGGAGCGGAAGATTCTGTTCGGGCAGACGGCGTAAACAACTCTTCCCCAACGTGTCACTCCTGCGACCTTGCTACGCCGAACTCTCTTTGACATCAGAGTTAAGGGTTATGGTAGGAATTTAGTGCTTGACTCTTATATTCCTATATGTCAGTTATATTCCTGTCCATCCCGGAAGGGGTCTCGGTCGCGACGGTGATCATAGATGGGGTGGATGTGGCGCCTGCGGGTTTGGTGAAACGTTCATCAAACACCCGGGAGCTGACGGTTGGTCCCGTGGATACTACGGTCCACTGCGCCTTAAATGGCTAAACAACCCTAGCGGAAAACCTCAGACACCGTGCGATCTAGGGCTCTGCAAGTGCCAGCCGGACAGCAAAAACCGCCGCAAAAGCGTGGGCGCGGACTTCGCGTCAACCGCCGGACCACACGACCGGCATTCTTGCGAGTGTTTGCGTCCACGCAACCCTTCGCTTCTCTTTCTACCCTCCGGAAACGGCATTACCGTTTTCACCCCCGGCGAAGCCGTGGGCGAAGCTGTGCCCAACGCTCATTGACAAGTGAATAACCACCCCACCCGTCATCCCGGCAACCTGTCCGCCAAAGCAAAGCCCTTGCTTTGCGAAGGAGGAAAGCCGGAATTACAGGTTGGCGGAGTCGTAGTAGTAAGACTTTACGGCATCGCCTCGAAGGGCTGTGCCTCGGTTTTGCGGAACTCGCCCAGGATATGTGAAAACAGCGCCACCAGAACAACCGCGCCGCCGATGAGGGTTGGAACGCTTGGCACTTCGTTCATGAAGACCAGCACCCAGAAGGGCGTGAGTGGAACTTCAAGCGCTGCGATGAGTGTGGCTTCCGCCGCGGGTACGCGGCGTGATCCATGGGCATAAAAGATCAATCCCGCCGCGTTCTGCACCACGCCGAACAGGGCGATCAGCCCTAGCTCATAAGGTGAAACCGCAAGCGATGTAGCAAACCAGAAGCAGACAAATGATGTGATCCAGGCGGAAGCGCCCATCGCGGGAAGCATTGCCACTTCGCGGTGCTTGCGCATGACCACGGTGAAACTCGCCATCGCCAGCGACATGAGTGCCGCCAGGAATTTGCCGAACATGCTGCCGCCCCAGGGCGATCCCACCAGCATGATAGTGACGCCCGCAAGCGCCACCGCGCTGGCGATCAGTGTGGAACGGCTAGGGCGTTCGCCAATGAACACATAGGCAAGTCCGGCAGTCACAAAAGGAACCGTGGCGTAAATCACCATGGCATCCGCAACACTGGTGTAACGCAGCGCGCCAATTCCCGTAATCATGCCAAGCGAGGAAAGGCAAGCCACCGCAAGGGCGGGCCAACGCAAACCCGCCAGAATGCCCCAGGCATTGCGGCCTTCCGAAACAAAGAAGAAAAGCATCACCGCACTGCCCGAAAACAGCCCGCGCCAGAACAGCATGGTCATCAGGTCATTGGGGATGAGGCGGGTAAAAAAGCCGGCCGATGACCAGGCGAGCGCGGCACAGGCCACAAGGATAAGGCCCAGCCGGTGCTGCTTTTGTTCAAGTAAAGTCATGGTGTTGTCATAGAATTGCGGTGGCCCAGCCGGAAGGCCCGTAAACCTCATGGCAACCCTGCTTGCAGCGATGGGCTTGACGAATTTGGGTGTTTCCATCATGGTGCGCGCCATGAACACCGCCCCCCACCATGCCGTTAACGTTTGCGGCATAATTATTATTTGCTAGTTGAAAAACTGCTGGCAGGGCGCCGCTTAACCTAAATTCATCCCAAGCGTTTCCCGGTCAGGCCAAACCCGTGGAAAAATGATGACTTTGCGCCTTTACAATACACTCACCCGCCAGAAGGAGGACTTCAAACCCCTCCAGCCTGATAACGTGCGCATGTATGTCTGCGGCCCCACGGTCTACGATTTCGCCCATATCGGCAATGCCCGGCCCGTCATTGTGTTTGACGTGCTGTTTCGCCTGCTGCGCCATCTCTATGGCGCGGACAAAGTAACTTATATCCGCAACATCACCGACGTCGACGACAAGATCAACGCGCGCGCCTTGCAGGACTATCCCAAACTGCCGCTGAACGAAGCGATCAGGCTGGTCACCGAAAAAACCGCCAACCAGTTTCAGGCCGATGTGAAAGCCCTGGGCTGCCTTGAACCCACGGCGCAACCCCGCGCCACTGAATTCATTTCTCAGATGATTGACATGATCCGTGTGCTGATCACGAAGGGTCATGCCTATGAGGCCGGGGGTGAAGTGTTGTTCAATGTGGCTTCCATGAAGGATTACGGCGCGCTATCAAACCGCAAGCTTGAGGACCAGCAGGCAGGCGCCCGCGTGGCCGTGGAAGCCCACAAGAAAAATCCCGGCGACTTCGTGTTGTGGAAATTATCGAGCGCCGAAGAACCCGGCTGGGAAAGCCCATGGGGCCGGGGCAGGCCAGGCTGGCACATCGAATGCTCCGCCATGAGCAAAAGCTATCTCGGCGAAGTCTTCGACATCCACGGCGGCGGCCTGGACCTGATCTTCCCCCACCACGAAAACGAAATAGCCCAATCCCGCTGCGCCCATGGCACGAAAGTGATGGCGAATGTCTGGATGCACAATGGCTTCCTCCAGGTGGAAGGACAGAAAATGTCCAAGAGCCTGGGAAATTTCGTGACGATCAATGAATTGCTGGAACTGAAAGATTGGCGCGCTGAGGAGAAGTGCTGCGGTTCAATATGCTCCGCACCCACTATCGCCAACCTATTGATTGGACAGTAAAGATCTTGAAGATTCGATGTCAGCATTGAGGGCCTTCGATCGGGATTCCGTACGATGCCAATGCCGGAACAGCTATCCTCGCGAGTTGAGCAATTCGTTATGCGATGATCTGCAATACGCCTCAAGCAATCGCAGATTTATTAGCATCAGAAAAGCCAAGAACTATTCTGGCTTGCGTGAAGCGTTGATGTTCGCTAGGATTTTCAGTTCAGCCGATAGCCTTGAACATGGTTGTCGTGGAAGCATGAATGAACACTTCCTGGCTGACCGCCAGTTTCAACGTGGTCCGATGAACGAAGATTGTGGATACACTGATTTCAGCTCGACTTGCCGCCCGCGCAGCGAAGAACTGGAAAGAGTCTGACCGCATCAGGGATGAACTCGCCGCCATGGGCGTGTCATCAAAGACAATAAAGACGGCACGACGAGTTGGGAGGTCAAGCGATGACCCGCGCACTTCATTCTTCTCCTCTCCCTTCAGGGAGAGGTGGCAACGCCGCAGGCGTTGACGGAGAGGGTCTGCCGCGTGGCCCGCACCCCTTCCGCCGCGCCTTTGGCGCGACACCTTCCCCTCAAGGGGAAGGAAAATCATTGGTGACACCATGACCCGCGAACATATCTCCCTCTTTGACACCACGCTGCGTGACGGGCAGCAGACACCCGGCGTTGATTTTTCGCTGGATGACAAGCTGGTGGTGATCGAGATGCTCGATAAGCTCGGCGTCGATTACATCGAGGGCGGCTATCCCAGGTGCGAACCCGACCGATACGGCTCTCTTCAACGAGGACCGGAAAACCAAGGCCAAGTTCACCGCCTTCGGCATGGTGAAGCGAGCAGGGCGTTCGGTTTCCAATGATTCCGGTTTGCAGGACCTGATCCGCGCAAAATCCTCAGCCATTTGCTTTGTGGCCAAGTCCTGGGATTACCATGTACGCGTGGCGCTGGGCTGCACTAATGAAGAAAACCTGGACTCCATCCGCCAATCCGTTGAGGCCGCGACTTTCGCGGGCAAGGAAGTGCTGGTTGACTGCGAACATTTCTTCGATGGCTACAAGGCCAACCCCGACTATGCGTTGGCCTGCGCCAATGCGGCCCATGATTCCGGCGCGCGCTGGGTTGTGCTCTGCGACACCAATGGCGGCACCATGCCTGCCGAGGTTTCCGAAATCGTCCGCACCGTCGCAAAAACCGTTCCCGGAACTCACCTCGGCATTCACGCCCACAATGATACCGATCAGGCCGTGGCCAATTCGCTGGCTGCGATTGATGCGGGCTGCCGCCATGTGCAGGGAACACTGAATGGCATCGGCGAGCGCTGTGGCAATGCCAATCTAGTATCCATCATCGCTACCCTAGGTTTGAAAAAATCCTACCGAGATCGCTTTACGATCAGCGTTGACGATGAGCGCTTGCAAAATTTGACGCATGTGGCGCGCTCATTCGATGAACTGCTGAACCGCGCTCCCAATGCGCAAGCGCCTTATGTCGGCAAGAGTGCATTTGCCACCAAGGCCGGCATTCATGCTTCGGCTATCGTGAAGGAACCGGAAACCTATGAACATGTGAAGCCGGAAACCGTGGGCAACCGCAGGCGCATGCTGGTTTCCGATCAGGCCGGAAAATCCAATCTCCTTGCCGAGCTTCATCGCATTGGCATGATGGTGTCGAAGGACGACAAGCGCCTCGACACGCTGCTGCGCGAAGTGAAGGAGCGCGAAGCCGTGGGTTACGCCTATGATGCCGCCGATGCCTCCTTTGAACTTCTGGCCCGGCGCACGCTGGGCAGCGTGCCCCATTATTTTGATGTGCTGTCTTTCCGCGTGATCGTGGAGCAGCGCGACAAGGAAATGATTTCCGAAGCCGTGGTCAAAGTGAAGATCGACGGCGAGACCTTCATCAATGCGGGCGAGGGTAACGGCCCGGTTAACGCGCTGGATGTGGCGCTGCGCAAGGACCTCGGCAAATTCCAGCCCTACATCAATGATCTTGAACTTGCCGACTACAAGGTGCGTATCCTCAATGGCGGAACGGGAGCCACAACCCGTGTGCTGATCGAAAGCCGGGACTCCCATGGCGACCGCTGGTTCACCGTCGGCGTTTCACCCAATATTGTGGAGGCATCGTTTCAGGCGCTGTCAGATTCCATCATCTACAAACTGCTGCGCGATGGCGTGACCGGCGATAGCTGACATGCGGGATGCTCATGTGACCCATGCCCGTTCCCTGATTGCCGCGACGGGTGCTCGCAGCTAAACCCCCGGGGCATGGCAGCCATCGAGCAGACATCGAAAACCGGATTAACCGCAGCCGAAAAAGGCGTGCTTTACGCTGTTTTGGCCCACCTCACCTGGGGCGCCATGGCGGTCTATTTCGGCTTTCTGCGTCATGTATCGCCGCTGGAAATTGCTGTGCATCGGGGCCTGTGGTCCATTCCCTGCGCGGCAGTGATCATCTGGTGGCTTGGTCAGTACAAGGATGTTTGGCAGGCCGTTGCCTCAAAGCGCAATCTGGCCATTCTCGCGCTCACGAGCGCCATCATCGTTTTTAACTGGGGCTTCTATGTCTGGTCCATCGAAGTGGGCCGCACCCTGGAATCAAGCCTTGGCTATTACATCAACCCGCTGATGAATGTGGTGATGGGCTATCTGTTTCTTGGCGAACGCTTCAACCGCTTGCAGATGGTGGCTCTCGTGCTGGCTTTGATTGCGGTACTCATACAAACCTTTGCGGCGGGCGTGTTCCCCTGGCTTGGCCTGATGCTCGCCACAAGCTTCTGCCTCTATGGTTTTCTGCGCAAGACGATTGCCGTGGGCCCAACCCAGGGCTTCTTCATTGAAGTCTGCATCATCGCCATTCCGCTTTTGCTGATGCAATTCTGGCTCGTGAAAAATGGTGAAGCTCATTTCGGCGGCACGATAACGGATACTTTGTTGCTGATGGGCTGCGGTGTGATGACGACTTCGGCGCTAGTATTCTTCGCGCTGTCAATAAAGTTGCTGCGCTATTCAACCGCCGGACTGCTGCAGTATATCTCGCCGACCCTCGTGTTCCTCACCGCCGTATTTATCTTCGGCGAGCCCATGGACAAGTGGAAGCTCCTGTCCTTCGTCATCCTCTGGATAGGCCTTGCGATCTATTCCTACTCGGCGCTCCGAGATGAAAAAAACCGCCGGCGTGAAGCAGAAGCGCTGGCCTAGATAATCTCGCGCAGGAGTTCCAACGGAACTTTCTGGTGGCTATTGGCCAGGCGAAATTCAAAGGCAGGCACTACGTCAGCCGCAGTCTTCACCACATCCATCTTGAATTCCATGCCTTCGCGGATGAATCGCTCCGCCCGCATGTGTTTCAGCAGCGTGAGATAGGGCTCCCAATAATTTTCGATGTTGCACAGGATAATCGGTTTGGCGTGCTGGTCGAGCTGCGCCCAGGTGGAAATCTCGGTGAGTTCCTCCAGCGTGCCGATGCCGCCGGGTAGTGCCACAAATCCGGTCGAGTGCTCGAACATCGTCATCTTGCGCTCGTGCATGCTCTTGGTGACGATGAGTTCATTCACCCCCGTTAGCATGCGCTCCTTGGTGCCCAGGAATTCCGGGATGATGCCGGTGACATGGCCGCCTGCTTCGAGCACGGTTTTCGCCACCTCTCCCATAAGCCCCAGGCTGCCGCCGCCATAAACCAGGCCAATACCCGCCTCCACCATGGCGCTGCCAAGGCTTTTCGCCGCCGCCATGTAAACAGGGTTTTTGCCGGGGCCGGAGCCGCAGTAGACACAGAGATTTCGGGCTGGTTTTCTCAAAAGTCTTCGCCTCATTTTGGTGGATGCAGCAATTCTTTGCTGATTCGCCACATTGGCCTTAATAATGTGGACAACTCTTATTATCTAATAGCCTATTCGCCGCAGCTCGAGCTATGATCTTACATTCATGATTACGGACGACTTTCGATGAAAATTAACCCCCTCGTAGTTTTTACCGGCCTCACCCTCGCCACATTTGCTGCCCTCGTCTACGTCGAGCGGAACAAGGCGCCAGTTGAAGAACTGGCGGCCACGGCCAAGGTCGAACCACTTGTCGTGCCGGCACCGCCCAAGCCTGCCGAGCCCGCAAAAATCGAGCCAGCCCCTGTAACCAAGGTCGAACCGGCTCCCGCGCCCGCAACTGAAGTGGCAAAGGTGGAAGAACCGGCCGCAGTCGAACCGCCAAAAGCCGTTGAGCCTGCAGCGCCGGTCCAGCCCGTTGAGAAAGCCAAAATAATCCCAAGTTTTGATACGGTGCGGGTCGAGCCCACCGGCGAGGCCCTGATTGCGGGCCGGGCGGAGCCTGGCTCCGAAGTCGTGGTCAAGTTCAATGGCCAGACCATCGGCACTGCCATGACCAATGTCGATGGGGCCTTTGTGGTCACGCCTGACAAGCCCTTGCCGTCGGGGCCGGGCGCACTCTCAATTGAATCGAAAAGTAATGAAATCGTCGTTGCCTCGGCAGATTCGGTGGCCGTTGATGTGAAGGCAGGGGCAGTCGATACCCCTCTTGTTGCGGTGTTGAAGCCCGACGAACCAACCAAAGTCATTCAGGCGCCAGCGGCGCAAAAGCCCGCCTTGCCGTCCTCCAAGACCGTCAACCTCGATACCGTTGATTATGATCAAACAGGAAACATTGTGTTCGGTGGCCGGGGTCCGGCGGGCAGCAAAGTGCAGCTCTATGTCGACAACAACGCCTATGGCCTGGCCGACATCAATGATAAGGGAACCTGGACCTTTGCCGGTCTCTCTCCGCTCACCGTCGGCCCCCATGCGCTTCGTGCCGATGAAATTGGCGGCGATGGCGGCGTGAAGAGTCGGATAGAAATGCCATTCTACCGCGAAGAACCAGCCAAGGTTGCTACCGTTCCGATTGCAGCAGAACCGCCAAAGCCTGTGGAAGTTGCAAGTATAGAAGTTGCTCCTGCCCCAGCGCCAGCCACCGAAGTGGCCGAAGTGGCCGAGGTTGCAACGCCAGAAGCACCTGCCGAGCCAGCTGCGGTTGCAGAGACACCTGTCGTTGAAGAGACCGCTGTTGTGGCAACTCAGGTGCCCGCAGAACAATCTGCAGGCCCTGAACTTGCATCAGCGGCTCCTACGCAAGTGATTATCCAGCCCGGCAACAATCTGTGGAAGCTGTCGCGCCAGATCTATGGCAAGGGCATAATGTACACGGTGATCTATGAGGCCAACAAGGATCAGATACGCAGGCCCGAACTGATTTATCCCGGCCAGATTTTCCTGACACCGGATGCCGCTGCAACGACGGGGCAATAAAGGTCGCCGATTTAATGAGCCGTAAACTGCCGACCAGCCCTGCGAACTTCGCCAGCGGCGACGGAGATCAATGGCAAACCCTCAAAAGCCTCTTGCCCTATCTCTGGCCCGAAGGCCGGATGGACCTGAAGGTTCGCGTGGCGCTGGCGATGATCGCCCTGATCGCCTCCAAGATTATCACGGTGCTCACCCCCTATAGTTTCAAATACGCTACCGACGCCTTGACGGCGTCTGGAAATCCGGCGGCAATTGCCTTCAGCGTTCCATTCTTTCTGGTTCTGGCCTATGGCGTGGGCCGCATCATGATGGTGGTGCTTGCCCAAATCCGCGACGCCATATTTGCCAAGGTTGGCCAGCGCGCCGTGCGTGAGCTTTCCATCAAAACATTCCGTCACCTCCACGCGCTATCGCTTAAGTTTCACCTTGAACGCCGCACCGGCGGCCTGTCGCGGATCATTTCGCGCGGCACCGCAGGTGTTGATACGGTGCTGCGCTTTTCCCTGTTCAATACGTTTCCGACGGCCCTCGAAATTGCGCTTGTGGCGGGCGTCCTGGCATGGTCCTTCGGCTGGATATACGCCGCAGTCATTTTAGGCACCGTGGTATTTTATCTCTGGTTCACCTATGCGGCCACCGAATGGCGCATCAACATCCGCCGTAACATGAACGACGCCGACACCGATGCCAACACCAAGGCCATCGACAGCCTCCTGAATTTTGAAACTGTGAAATATTTTGGCAATGAGGAACACGAAGCCGCCCGCTTTGACGTATCCATGCTGCAATATGAAAAAGCCGCGGTAAAAACCTGGGTGTCGCTGGCGGTTTTGAACGCCGGTCAAACCGTCATCTTCGCCATTGGCCTGACCATTGTCATGGCCATGTCGGCCTTCGCCATCACCAAGGGACAGGCCACAATTGGCGACTTTGTGATGATCAATGCCCTTATGGTTCAGCTCTATATGCCGCTCAACTTCATTGGCTCATCCTACCGAGAAATCAAGCAGGGCCTGATTGACGTTGAGGGCATGTTCTCCCTGCTTTCGGTGAACGCTGAAATCAAGGACAAACCTGGCGCAGCTCCCCTCAAAACTTCCAAAGGCGAACTTGCCTTTGAGAATGTGAGTTTTGCCTACGATCATGAAAGGCCGATCATTCGTGGGCTTACCTTCACGGTTCCTGCCGGGCACACGGTTGCAATTGTGGGCGCTTCAGGCGCTGGCAAATCAACCATCTCTCGTTTGCTCTATCGTTTCTACGAATTGACCGGCGGACGAATTACCATTGATGGGCAGGATATCGCCGAGGTAACGCAAAAATCCCTACGCGCCGCAATTGGCATGGTGCCGCAGGACACTGTTCTTTTCAACGATACCATCCGCTATAATATCCGCTATGGCAGGCCCGATGCCACGGACGCCGAAGTTGAGGCCGCCGCCAAAATGGCGCAAATTCATAAATTCGTCCTGAGCCTGCCCAAGGGCTATGACTCCCTGGTGGGTGAGCGGGGCTTGAAACTTTCCGGCGGCGAGAAACAGCGCGTGTCGATTGCACGCACCATTTTGAAGGGCCCGCCAATTCTGGTTCTGGATGAAGCGACCTCTGCCCTTGATAGTTTCACTGAACAGGAAATTCAGGCGGCGCTGCGCAAGGTTTCCATCAACCGCACCACAGTGGTGATTGCCCACCGGCTTTCAACCGTTGTGGAAGCAGATGAAATTATCGTCCTCGATGCGGGCAAGATCGCCGAGCGCGGAACCCATAACCAGCTCCTGCGCAAGAAAGGCGTCTATTCTGCCATGTGGAACCGCCAGCGTGAGGCCGAGGAAGCCCGCAAGCGCCTGGCAGCCAATCTTGATGAACGGGGCCCATCAGCCGAGGCCAAGGCCCTTGATGAAGTGAGCGTGAAGTAGTCTTGCTTTGCAAACCGCCCAAACCGCGCTAGATGAGCCCCATGTCTATTGTTAACAGCATAACCTCGGCGTTCGTGCCCATCCACAAGGAGGGCTATCGCTTCATTGCCATTTTTGCGGGGCTGACGCTCTTTCTGTTCTGGCTTGAGGTCGAAACTCTGGGCTGGATTGGCGTTGTTGCAACCGCCTGGTGCGCCTATTTTTTCCGCGACCCCGAGCGCGTGACACCCTTGCGGGCAGGGCTTGTCATTTCACCCGCCGATGGCCGCATCAGCTCCATCGAAAAAGTCATTCCACCCCCCGAGCTTGACCTCGAGCGCGAACCCACCACCCGCATTTCAGTTTTCATGAATGTGTTTGACGTGCACGTGAACCGTTCGCCGCTGGAAGCCAAAATTGCCAAGATCAATTATATTCCCGGTGTGTTCCTGAACGCCGAGCTTGACAAGGCGAGTGAGGACAATGAACGCCAGGCTTTTACACTTGAACTTGCCGATGGCGGCAAGCTTGGCGTTGTCCAAATTGCCGGACTGATCGCGCGCCGGATCGTGAAGTTTGTGGCCGAGGGCGAGCGCTTGACCGCCGGGCAGAGAATTGGACTGATCCGTTTTGGCAGCCGGGTTGATGTCTATTTGCCCAAGGGCGCCGCCGCATTGGTCGCCATCGGTCAGTGTGCCATTGCCGGCGAAACCGTGCTTGCCGATCTCACCTCGCCTGAGGGCGAACGAACCTCACGGAAAAGCTGATCGTGGCTGCTGATCTCGACACAGACGTTCCCAAAAAACCTGCCGAGGGCAGGCGCTTCAAGCAGGTACCGGTGCGTTACCTCCTGCCCAATCTCATTACGTTGCTGGCGCTGTGCAGCGGCGTGACGGCAATCAGGCTGGGCATTGAAGGCCGCTACGAGCTGGCTGTTGGCGCAGTGATCATTTCAATCGTCCTTGATGCCCTTGATGGCAGGCTTGCGCGCTTTCTCAAAGGCACCTCGCGCTTTGGCGCCGAACTCGATTCACTGGCAGACTTTGTAAATTTTGGCGTGGCCCCTGCAATCCTGATCTATCTCTGGTCCTTGAATGATTTGCGCACCAAGGGTTGGGTAATAGCCCTTATATTGGCGGTCTGTTGCGCGCTGAGGTTGGCGCGCTTCAACGTGGCCCTGGACGATACGGAAAAGCCCGCGTGGGCTGCGAGTTTTTTCAGTGGCGCACCAGCACCGGCGGGTGCGGGGCTTGCGCTTCTGCCCATGTATCTCGGGTTCCTCGGCTTCATTGACAACGGCCACACCTATTCAGTGCTCATAGCACCTTATATTTTAGCGGTCGCGCTGCTGATGGTGAGCCGCGTGCCAACCTATTCGGGAAAAACCACGCGCCCGCGGATCAGACGCGACCAGGTCCTTCCCATTCTGGGCGGCGGTGTCTTGGCCATTGTCTGCCTTATTGCATTCCCGTGGGAAACACTCACGCTTATGGCGTTTCTCTATCTTGCCTTCATCCCGTTTAGTATCAGGGCCTATCGCGGGTACAAGGCCAAGGATCTGGAATCTAAAAACACTTGACGAGATCGGCCCAGAGATCATCGCCATCTTCGATGCCAACTGATAGGCGAAACACGCCGTCCCCCATGTAGTCGCGGAAACGCCGCGCAGCCTCCGGCCCGTGTTTGTAGGTCGATTGTTCGATATCATCGGTACCGATCCAGCAGATGAGACTGCGGAGATGGCCGAGCGATACCGCATAGTGAATGATCTCCAATTGCTTCACCATGCGCTTGGCAACTGCCATTCCATTTTCATGGGTTTGAAAGGTGAGCATGCCGGAAAAATTTTTCATCTGGGCCTTGGCAAGGGCATGTTGTGGATGAGAGGCAAGGCCGGGATAGAACACCCGTTTGATTGCGGGGTGTCCTTCAAGATAATTCGCAACTTTCATCGCCGCTTCCTGGTGAGCCTTCATGCGAAGCGGAAGAGTGGCGGCGCCGCGCATGATGAGCCATGCATTGAAAGGCGACAGGATGCCGCCGAAATGGACTGTTGATTCCAGATTGAGGGCGTCGAGATCAGCCTTGCGGCCAAGGACCGTGCCGCCCATGGCATCGCCGTGGCCCCCGATATATTTGGTGAGCGAGTGCACCACAAAATCCGCCCCAAGGCTTAATGGTTTCGTTGCAATGGGGGTCGCATAGGTTGAATCAATAACAACGTCACGCACGCCCTTTTCATGGGCAAGCGCTGCCAAGGTTTTGATGTCGCAAACTTGCATGGTTGGATTGGCGGGAGATTCCAGCCACAGCATGCGCGTATTGGGCCTGATCCCAGCGGCAACGGCTTTGGCGTCCAATGTATCCACGAATGATGTTTCAATGCCAAAGCGGGGCAGGGTATCGCGCGTCAGTTCGGCCACGCCCACATAGTTAGCGTCCGGCATGAGCAGGTGATCGCCCTTGCTCAGGCGCCCGGCAATCAGGGCGTGGCTTGCCGCAACACCGGACCCAAAGGCAAGGGCCGATTCTGCACCTTCAAGGACCGCCAGCTTGTTTTCGAGCTGGCGCACAGTGGGGCTCGATACTCGGCCATAGACAAATCCGTCATAATCTTTCTCGTCGCGAGCTGAAAACCCGGTGACATCGGTCGGAGCAAAGGTGGCGGACATGACCAGATTTGGCGACGAGGCTCGCGTTGCGGGATCAACGAATTCGCCCCCGTGAACCGCAAGTGTCGATTCACGCAAAGTCCCGCTGTTTTTGCCTGTTTTGGCCATTGTCATCTCTTTCTGTAATTCACTGAATTTTGGTTTATGTTGGCGGCGATTTAACGAATCTGCAACGGGTTGGAGGCGGCGCCTATTATGCAGAATTGGGAGGAACAGCGAGAGTTGTTTCCAACGCGGCTGCGACCGGCCCAAAGGCCGCCAGCCCGTCCGCGCCTTCGCCCTAATCTTTTCGCAAGATTGGCCAGATATTGCATGGCCAGGCCCGTGGCAGCGCTTCTGGTGGCGGCATTCCTCCTTGCCGCAGCAACCACCCTCTCGGCCTTGGGCGGGCGCTTCGATTTCACCCGCCCCACCGAAATTCCAATTGATCCGATAACCAGATCCGCCCAGGAGCGACTTCAGGCGGAATTTCCTTCCGTCGCTACACTCATGGTTGTGCGCCTGTCAGCAGACAACACTACTCTGGCGCAAAATGCCGCACAATTTGCCGCACGAAGACTGGAAGCGAAGAAATCCAGTATCAGCCATGTATTCACCCCGGGGCTTGGCAAGTTTTACGACCGCTTCGGTTTCCTTTACCTCGATCCTGCGGAAATTGCCGCCCGGGTTGAACGCGTCAAGCGTTTGAGGCCGTTGTTCCAGGCTATTGCGGCCTCGCCAAATCTTGCCGGACTTTCAACCCTGGTGAATCAAATAGCGCAGGCCGTGCAAAAGGGCCGGTCACCACAGGGACTTGAATCGCTTTTTACGCAGATGGCGGGCACCATCAAGAGGCAGGTGGAAGGCAAACCCTCCCCCCTGGACTGGCGGCGCGTGGCGGGGCTTAAAGTTGAGGCAAAGAGCAAGGATTGGGTTGTTGTTGTGCACGCGCAGCCTGGCAAGTTGCAGGAAGCCAGGAAGGATATTGAAGCGCTGACCGCGTCCCTGCTGAAATCCCAGCCCGACTTGAAGATAAACAGCGACTTTCCGCCCGAAGCGAAAGAAAAAAACACTGGCAGCTCGGGCCGGCAGATCATCATTAGCCTGCTCCTGTCCGTCCTGTTTTTCCTCCCGCTCGTGCTGATGGCGCTGCGCAATACGCGTTCAATAGTTCTTTTCATGGTGCCGCCAATCGTTGCACTCCTTGCGGCATTTGCGGCCGCATCCTTTGTGGCACCCGTGCTGGATCAAACCATGGCGACCCTGGTGTTTGCCGTGCTTCTGTCAGTCATGGGATTTTCCATTCTCTTGGTAACAGCCCTCGCCAGACCGGTGGCAAATGGCTCTGGGGTATCGCTCATCATGTTGGCGGCCCATACGATGGGTCCACTCTTGTTAACACTCGCTGCCATGGCGTGGGCCACCTGGCTGCTCTGGACCTTCGGGAGCCTCACCAGCATTGCCAGGCTTTCGTTCATTGTCATATCTGGGATCGGAGCCGGCTTGGCTGCGGCCTTGCTGCTGATTCCAATTCTTGCTTCGCTCATGGCAAGGCCCCAGGACGATCTGCCGGCAGATTTGTATGATCAGGCGACCGCGCAAAACATTCGCGCCATTTGGCACAGGCTGAGGCCGCCCATAACGGTTTTTCTAATGGCCGCATCACTCTTCTGCGTGGTGTTTTTTTCATCCCTGCATTTCAGCGCGGCACGCGGTGCGGTCACTGGGGAAGAAGATTTCTCAGCGGGCAGGGGGCTGCAATTCATTGTTGAAGGAGAGGCTGCCGCGGCAAAACTTGTGGATGACCTCCAGCAAATACCGGAAGTGGGAACTGTTCGCTGGATGGGAACGTTTCTGCCACAACAGACGGAACAAAAGCTCAAGATATTGCAGGGCCTGAAGGGCGCCGTGGCTGCGGTTAACGATGGCAGTTCCATTGGCCCCTATGATCTGATCGAAAATACCCGTGATCTGGAGGTGGCTTTGCGCGTTGTCGCCGATGAAGCGCGCACCGATCAGGGCCTTCGCGCCAGCGCCCACGAGTTTCGCCGCTCGCTTGCGCTGCTGACCAGCACCACAAACACGCCTGAGCAAACCGCGGTTGAACTTGAACGCCTTCTGTTTTCAGGTTTCGGCGAACTGGCAAAAACTGCCGATGAACTTTCCCGCCTTACAGCTCCGCAGTATTCCGATTTCGACCCAAATTTGCGTGCGCTCTATGTGTCTGAAAGCGATAGATGGCGGATCGAAGCCCTGCCCAGGCGCGTGATAGCGGCCAAAGCCTTTGTCGATGCGGTCAAGGTGGTGGAGGACATACCCCTCGGTCCATTGATAAATGACCAGGCGGAACTGCGCACGCTTGAATCGGCATTTAAGACAGCGGCCATCTTCGGATTTGTGTTTACCTTGCTGATTGCCTTGGTTTATTTGCGCAATATTCTGGACTGGCTGATTTTGGTGTTCTCCTCGCTTCTGCTTCTGCCGATTTATGCAGCCCTGGTCGTGACAACCGGAACGTCGATAAGCCCCGCAACGCTTCCCGCCCTGATCATGGCCCAGCTGTTTGGCGTCTCCTTGGCGTTGCTTCTGGTAGCACAAAAATGGCAACCGCAAATTACAGCGCTCACCACTTTGTTGCCTGCGTCCGCCATTGTGGCAATTGTCCTGCCATCCCGGCTGTTGCACGTGCAGGAATTTGAGGCATTCGCCAGCGCCCTCATCATGTTGGTGGCGGGCGCAACCATATTTAATTTAACGGTCGTGCCGCAAATCTGCGCCTGGGCTGACCGCTTGCGGTCCTCAGGCCCGCGACTGAATGAGGAACGCCTCGTTCCCCAGGCCCGCGAAGACCTCGGCGATGATATCATTTGAGGTCATTGCCGCGTCTTCATATTGTTCACGCGGACTCGCGTGGCCGACGAACCTGTCCGGCAGAAACATGGTGCGGATTTTGCAGGCATCGGAGAATAGATTATTGCGCGCTGCAAAGTGAAGAACCTGGGTGCCGAAGCCGCCGATTGCACCTTCTTCTATTGTAATGAGAACTTCGTGATTGCGTATGAGCTGCCTTATGAGCGCTTCATCGAGGGGTTTAGCAAATCTCGCGTCAGCAACGGTAATCGAAAGGCCCCGTGTCGAAAGCTCATCAGCAGCCTTCAGGCATTCCTGCAGCCGCGCACCCAGCGAAAGAAGCGCCACCCTCGAGCCCTCACGCACAATGCGGCCCTTTTCCGATCTCAAGGGGAATGCCAACTTCAGGAAGATCAACGCCAACACCTTCGCCGCGTGGATAGCGGAAAGCGCAAGGCCCGTCATTGATGGATGCGGCTGTTGCCACCATGTGAACCAATTCCGCCTCGTCCGATGCCGCCATCACAATCATGCCCGGCAGACAGGAGAGATAGGAAATGTCATAGCTCCCCGCATGGGTGGCGCCGTCCTGGCCAACCAGCCCCGCCCGGTCAATGGCAAAGCGCACTGGAAGTTTCTGCAGGGCCACGTCATGAACAATCTGGTCATAGGCCCGCTGCAGAAACGTGGAATAGATCGCGCAGAAGGGCTTGAACCCTTCCGTGGCGAGTCCCGCTGCAAAGGTCACCGCGTGTTGCTCGGCAATTCCAACATCAAACATGCGCTCGGGAAAATGTTTGGAGAATTTATCAAGGCCCGTGCCCGAAGCCATGGCCGCTGTGATGGCAACGATCTGCTTGTCTTTTTCCGCTTCCGCAATGAGTGCCTTGGCAAAAACACTGGTGTAGGTCGGCGCATTGCTTGTGGCGTGCTTGAGCTCCAGGGTTTCAGGATCAAAGCCCGGGATGGAGTGGTAATTTTCCTTGTCGGGCTTTGAAAACGGGTGTCCTTTGCCTTTCTCAGTCACCACATGAACCAACACCGGACCCAATTGCTTGGCATCTCGAACATTCTGCAGAATGGGAACCATCGTGTTGAGGTCATGGCCATCAACCGGCCCGACATAATAAAACCCAAGCTCTTCAAAAAGTGTCCCGCCCGTCAGCATGCCGCGCGCATATTCATCGGCGCGACGTGCCGCCGTTTGCATGGTCTTGGGAAATTTCTTTGCCATCTGTTTTGCAATATCACGCAGCGACAGGAAGGGCCGCGACGAAACAAGCCACGAAAGATAATTGGTAAGTGCGCCAACCGCAGGCGAAATCGACATGCCATTATCATTCAGGATGACAATAAGTCGCGTATCCAACGCGCCTGCGTTGTTCATCGCCTCGTAAGCCATGCCGGCACTCATGGCTCCATCTCCGATCACGCATATGACGTGGTTATCCTTGCCACGCAAGTCGCGTGCCACCGCCATGCCAAGGCCCGCCGAAATTGAAGTTGAACTGTGCGCAGCCCCAAAGCTGTCAAAATTGCTTTCACCCCGTTTGGCAAAACCGTAAAGCCCATCGCGCTGCCGGATTTTCCTGATTTTGTCGCGGCGGCCGGTGAGAATTTTATGGGGGTAGGTTTGATGGCTGACATCCCAAATAACCCGGTCATCCGGCGTTTTGAAGACATAATGCAGGGCAACCGTAAGCTCGACTACACCTAGCCCCGCGCCAAAATGCCCACCCGTTGTGGCCGCCGCATCAATGGTTTCCGCCCTCAGTTCGTTAGCCACCTGGACGAGATCACTTTGCTGCAAATTGCGCAAGTCTTCAGGCGATTGAATGGTGTCGAGGAGGGGGGTCGAAACAGGCATAAAAACTCACAATTTCAGTGTCTAAATATACATTTAGGCACTTGAAACCCAATCGGCAATGCCCTTCTAAATTCGCCGTTTGCTAAACGTTACGACGAAAGTCAATGGCGACAATGGCAGGAACTGGTGCTAGCATTTGCGCATGGGCCAATAATTTTTGGCTGAAGCGAAGTAATTGTTTAGAATCGTAAAACAGGGAGTAAGCAATAATGAACATGAATTACAAATCATGGCTCGTCGGCACAACGATGCTGGCAATGACCGCCACCGGCGCCTTCGCCGAAGTGGTCCTCAACCGGGGTAACTCCATGGACCCCGAGTCGCTCGACCCGCACAAGACCTCGACAGTGAATGAAGCCCACGTGCTGCGCGATCTGTTCATGGGCCTGACCATGCAGGACGCCAAGGCCGCCGTAATCCCGGCAGCTGCCGAGAGCTGGACCGTTTCCGGTGACGGCAAGGTCTACACCTTCAAAATGCGTCAAGGCGCCATCTGGTCGGACGGCTCGCCGGTCACCGCCAATGATTTCGTATTCGCCTGGCAGCGCCTCACGGATCCTGCGACAGGCGCCGAATACGCCTACATGCTTTCGCCCGTGGTCAATGCAGATGACGTGACCGCCGGCAAGAAAAAGCCTGCGGAGCTTGGCGTCAAGGCCGTAGACGATATGACCTTCGAAGTAACGCTCAATGCGCCAACTCCCTATTTTCTCGAAATGCTCACCCATCAAGCCACTTATCCGGTGAGCAAAGCCAACGTTGAGAAGCTTGGCGCCGATTTCACCAAGCCAGGCAATCTCGTCTCCAACGGCGCCTATATGCTCAAGGAGTTCGTGCCCAACGATCACATCAAAGTGGTCAAGAACGACAAATTTTATGACGCCGCCAATGTGAAGATCGATGCGGTGAACTACATACCCGACCGAAGACAAGTCGACCGCCATGAAGCGCTTCGAAGCGGGCGAGCTTGACATGAATGACGACCTGCCGACCGAACAGCTTGCCGATCTCAAAGCCAAGTTCGGTGCCGATATCAAGATTGGACCCTACCTCGGCACCTACTACTACGTTTTCAAAACGACGAAAGCCCCGTGGGACAATGTCAAACTCCGTCACGCCGTCTCTATGCTGATCGACCGGGATAATCTCGCCGAAAAAGTCTGGGCGAATACCATGATCCCGTCCTATTCCTTCGTGCCTCCGGGTGTCTCGGGCTACGAAACCAGGACGACGGACTATAGTGAGATGACGCAGCTTGACCGCGAAGATGCGGCCAAAAAGATTCTGGATGAGTTGGGAATTTCGCCGGAAAAACCGCTAAAGATGGAAATCCGCTACAACACGTCGGAAAACCACAAGAACACTGCCGTGGCCATCCAGGAGCAGTTGAAGCCCTTCGGCATAGAAATCTCCCTTGTGAATGCCGACGGCAAAACCCACTACGGTCTTCTCGAACAGCACGGTGATTTCGACGTGGCGCGTGCCGGCTGGATTGCCGACTACAAGGACCCGGCAAACTTCCTTGATTTGTGCAAGACCGGGGCCGGCAACAACTACTCCGAATACAGCAACAAGGATTTCGACGGCCTGATGGCCAAGGCGGCCGCCGCGACTGACCAGGTCGAACGCATGAAGGCCCTGTCGGACGCCGAGGCAATCGGCGTTGCGCGCGATCTCTGCGTGGTGCCGCTGCTCTATTACAGCTACCACAATATTGTTTCCGCCAAGGTTAAGGGCTGGGAAGAGAACGTCATGGACGTTCACCCCACCCGTTACATGAGCAAGGAATAGACCGCCTACGGATGAATGCCGTCTCCGTGGTTTCGGGGGCGGCACCATTCGTGACTGTGTGGAGGTGGCTATGTTGCGCTATGTATTACGACGGTTCCTGACCGCCATTCCAACGCTCTTCGTGATCATCACGATCTCGTTTTTCCTGATGCGGGTGGCGCCTGGCGGCCCTTTCAACCAGGAAAAAGGACTTAATCCCGATATCAAGGCCAATCTCGAGCGCGTCTATCATCTGGACGATCCCCTGTGGCTGCAGTACCTGCGCTACCTCGGCAACCTCCTGCGGGGCGACCTCGGCCCGACCTATACTTCGCCCGATTTTACAGTGGCGGATCGTTTTGCCGCCGGGCTTCCCGTCTCCATCCAGCTTGGCGGCGCGGCGCTGGTATTGGCTTTATTTTTTGGCGGAATATTGGGCATCGCCGCAGCCCTGCGCCAGAACAAGTGGCAGGACTATACCGTCATTGCCACGGCAACGGCGGGCAGCACCATTCCAACCTTCGTAATCGCCCCGCTTTTCCAGCTCTTCTTCGCGCTCACGCTGAAATGGTTTCCGGTCGGCGGCTGGGGCGA
This sequence comes from uncultured Alphaproteobacteria bacterium, assembly GCA_963766425.1. Classification (GTDB taxonomy): domain Bacteria; phylum Pseudomonadota; class Alphaproteobacteria; order Rhizobiales; family Aestuariivirgaceae; genus Aestuariivirga. The sequence continues at coordinate 17,282 of CAVYAB010000034.1, read as the reverse complement.
CGGGGCCTTCGTCAACAAGGTTGGACCGATAATCACCCTCATGTTGCCGCAACTGGCAATCGTTGCGCGCCTAATGCGTGGAAGCATGATTGAGTCGCTTCACTCCCATCACATCCGGACAGCCAAGGCTCTTGGCCTTTCTGACTATGCCATTGTCATCCGTCACGCATTGCGCGGAGCTTTGCTGCCTATCGTCTCCTATGCGGGACCGGCGGCCGCGGCGCTGCTCACGGGGTCTGTCATCGTCGAGACCATTTTTTCCATTCCCGGCGTGGGCCGCGAATTTGTGTTCGCCGCCCTCAATCGCGATTACACGATGGTCATGGGCACCGTGGTGGTGATCGCACTTTTCACCATCGCATTCAATCTTATCGTCGATATCCTCTACGCCGTCGTCGATCCACGGGTGCGTTATGACTGATGTGGCCAGCGCCACTGTCCCTGATGTGGGCCGTTCCCTGTGGGCAGACGCCTGGGCCCGATTGAAGGCCAACCGCGCCGCCCTATGGAGTGCCTATTATCTCATCTTCATGGGTCTGCTCTGCGTGTTCGGATCCTGGTTCACGCCCCACGAATTCACCACCATATACCAGGACTACAACCGGGTGCCGCCCAGCCTGTCGTCCTATCCCAAGGCGGATATGCTCGACCTCGCGGTGAGCGACGCGGTGCGCCGCGGCCGCGTACAGCTTGCAGGCTGGGAAGAGAAGGAAGGCCGCATCTTCATCACCGTCACCTCCGCCAAGCCCATCGACGAACGCATGACCCGTTACATCGACCGCTCCAGCGTGTTTGAAGGTTCGAAGGTTGAAACCATCACTGCCGACAAATTGAAAATGGTCATGAGCGCCGATATCGAGCGGCAGTATTTCCTTTTCGGCACCGACAATTCGGGCCGCGACTTGCTGACCCGCACGCTCATCGCGGGCCGTGTGTCGCTAGCCATTGGCCTGCTCGCCGGCATCGTCGCCGTAGCCATCGGCGTTCTCTATGGCGCAGCCGCCGGCTTCATCGGCGGCAAGACCGACGAGATCATGATGCGAATTGTCGATATTCTTTACTCTCTGCCCTTCATATTCTTCGTCATCATGCTGGTCGTGTTTTTCGGACGCAATTTCGTGTTGATGTTCCTCGCCGTCGGCGCCGTGCTGTGGCTTGACATGGCAAGGATCGTCAGAGGCCAGGCCCTGTCGATCAAGCGCCAGGAGTATGTCCAGGCGGCCGAAGCCCTGGGCGTGACCCGCTTTGGTATCCTCATCCGCCATGTTGTGCCAAACCTCTTGGGCCCCGTCGTCATCTACATGACGCTGCTGGTACCGCAGGTGATCATTCTCGAAAGCTTCCTCTCCTTTCTCGGCCTCGGCGTACAGGAACCCAATTCAAGCTGGGGCGTGCTCATCTCGCAAGGCGCAAATAACATGCCCGGTGCCAACTGGCTCCTGTTCTTCCCATCGCTCTTTCTCACCACCACGCTCTTCGCCTTGAACTTTATCGGCGATGGCCTGCGTGACGCGCTTGATCCGAAGGACCGCTGAGATGGAAGACAGCATCCTTACGCTCAGGAATATCAGAGTAAAATTCAAAACCCTTGATGGTATTGTTGATGCCGTGAAGGGCGTGAACCTTGACGTACGGGCAGGCGAGACTGTTGCAATTGTTGGCGAGTCCGGCTCCGGCAAAAGCCAGTTGATGATGGGCACCATGGGGCTGTTGGCTTCAAACGGCACCATTGAAGGTGTAGCAGACTATCGGGGTACAAATCTTGTTGGGCTGCCTAAGCAGCAATTGAATACGATCCGCGGCCGCAAGATCACCATGATCTTCCAGGAGCCCATGACCTCGCTCGACCCGCTCTACACAATCGGCAACCAGCTCATTGAGCCCATCATGCACCACCAGAAGATTGGTCCTGCTGAGGCCAAGTCGCGCGCCATTGAAATGATGAAGCTGGTGAAGATTCAAGATCCCGAACGGCGCATGGGTTCTTACCCCCATGAAATGTCTGGCGGCCAGCGTCAGCGCGTGATGATCGCCATGGCACTCGCCAATGATCCCGATCTCCTCATTGCCGACGAGCCGACCACTGCCCTTGATGTCACCATTCAGGCGGAAATTCTCGAACTCATGGCGGGCCTGCAGAAGCGCCTGGGGATGGGCATGATTTTCATCACCCATGACCTCAACATCGTACGACGCATCGCAGGCCGCGTGGTGGTCATGCGCTATGGCGAGGTGGTGGAAGAGGGCGATACAAAGTCCATCTTTGCCAACCCCAAACACCCCTATACCAAGGCGCTGCTGGACGCCGAACCGACAGGTCGCAAGGCGCCTCCCGCCGCCAAGGCTCCTAAAATTCTGGATGGCACCAATGTCTCTGTCACCTTCGAAATTGGCGGAGGCTTTCTCTCGGGCCCGCCCCTGCTGCTCAAGGCGGTTGACCATGTTTCGGTTGTCCTGAAGCAAGGGCAGACCATTGGAATCGTGGGCGAATCCGGTTCCGGAAAATCAACCCTAGCCCGCGCCCTGTTGCGACTCCTGCCCAGTGAAGGCGCAATTACCTTTGAAGGCAGGGACATTGCCAGGCTGAACAAGGAAGAGATGAGGCCGCTGCGCAAACAAATCCAGATCGTGTTGCAGGACCCCTTTGGCTCGCTTTCACCACGCATGACGGCAGGCCAGATTGTAACTGAAGGCCTGTTGGTGCATGAGCCGTCAATATCCTCAAGGGAACGTGATGCGCGCGCGATTCAGGCCCTGGAAGAAGTGCAACTCGACCCAAAGCTGCGCAACCGTTACCCCCATGAATTTTCCGGCGGCCAGCGCCAGCGCATTGCCATTGCCCGGGCCATTATTTTGAAACCAAAACTCATCGTATTGGACGAACCGACTTCAGCCCTTGATCGTCAGGTTCAAGGCCAGATCATCGAGCTTCTGCGCGACCTCCAGATCAAGAACAATCTGTCCTATCTTTTCATCAGCCATGATCTTGCGGTCGTGCGCGCCATGGCAGACCACATCATGGTGATGAAGGATGGCCATTTGGTAGAGCAGGGTACGCCCGACGAGATTCTGGAGAACCCGCGTGAGGATTATACCAAGCGCCTGATGGCCGCGGCTTTTGCCTAAATATCAAACGCTTCAATGTTTTGAAACGCGGCCCGTAACGCCTTCGACCATTCCGACGACAGCATCTTGAAATAGGGGTCATCTTGCCCGATGCGCTTGGTGTGCTCCAGCTTGAGCGTGTTGGTTTCGTAAGTGAGCATGTCGATAGGCAGCCCCACGCTCAGGTTTGAGCGCAAGGTTGAATCAAATGACAGGAGAACAAGCTTCGCCGCATCGCCGAGTTTCATCGATGTCTGGGCCACGCGGTCAAGGATGGGCTTGCCATACTTGTGTTCGCCGATTTGAAAGAACGGCGTATCGGTTGTCGCCTCAATGAAGTTGCCTTCGGCATAGAGCTGGAACAGCCGCGGGCGCTCCTTGCCGATTTGTCCGGCGAAGATATAGCTTGAGGAAAATGCGTCACTGGTCGGCGAAAGCGCCTCGCCTTCAATTTTTTTAACTTCGCGAATGGCGCGGCCTACAATCCGGACTGCCTGGAACATGGTCTTGGCAGCGAAGAGATTTTCATCGGCAGATTTGCCCTTTTTGGCTTTTGTGCCTTCCGAAAGAAGGCTCACAACAGCCTGCGTGACTGCAAGATTGCCAGCGGTCAAAAGCACGAACAGGCATTCTCCCGGCTTTTGCCAGGTATGGAGTTTCTTGAACTTGCCCACATTGTCCACACCCGCATTGGTGCGGGTGTCGGCGGCCATCACCAGGCCTTCATCAAGCAGCATTCCAACGCAGTAAGTCATCAGATCCCGTCCCGGCCGATTCTCTTTTTCCTATTGTTGCGCAATTTCGACATTGACTTCTACCCTCATTTCTTCGGCGCTGCCCCCCTTGCGGCTCCCCCTTATGGGGGTAATGCCGTGGGCATCAATGCCGCCCGCCACCCGCACATAGTGGTCCGTAGGACACTTGCCGTTGGCGGGATCAAATCCAACCCAGCCCAAGTTCGGCAAAAGCGCCTCGGCCCAGGCATGGCTCGCCGTAGCCGATTCACCACCTTCGAGGGCCAAGTAGCCCGTCACATAACGCGAAGGAATGCCCATATGCCGCACGGCACCACTGAATATATGGGCATGGTCCTGGCACACGCCTTGTCCCGCCGCAAACGCCTCTGCCGCCGTTGTATCCGCATCGGTGACGCCAATCGTGTAAATGACCGCCGTCCTGATTTCCGTCATGAGGGCATGCAGCAAATCCAGTTTGCCACGGCCCTTCACATCGATTTTTGCGAGCATCTCAAGAATTTCAAGGCTGGGGCGCGTGGCTGATGTTTGCCGCAAGAAAATCGCGTCAGGCGCTGGGCAGGGAAGATTTTTGACCACACCTGAGGCGTCGGTAACATCCACAAGGCCTTCCGCGACCACACTCACCGGATGGTCGATGTTCTGATAGGTATTGAGATGCACGCGGTTTCCAAAGCCATCGAGATAGGTGAGCGCCCCCTCAATTCCAGGAGCCGTTATCTTCCACTCCACGACCTTTTGCGCATCAAAGCTTTGCGGCGTCAGATAGAGCCGCTGCACCGAATAATTGAGCGGTGTTTCGTAGGCATAGAATGTTTCATGGCGAATGTGGAGGCGCATCAGATCACGGAAAATTATAGGTTGTTGCTATGCTTTGCGACAGGGAATTATTGGCCGCCATAAAGTCCTGCAGGAATTCATGCAGGCCATTCTGGAAGATTTGCTCCATGTTGCCATTCTTTAGCCGGCTGTGGGTTTCCATCGCAATCTCGTGGCAGGCGTAGCGGCTGCCATAAAGTTCGCCCAGGCCGTCCAGTGCCAGATTCACCCAATTATAGGTGAAGAGCAGGGAACGCGGCATCTCTTCCTTGAGGATCAGGAACTCGGAAACGAGCCATGGCTTATAGCGGCTGTCCTTGTAAAACCAGCGATAGGCGCGGTGAGCCGAAACCGAACGCAGCACTTGCGCCCATTGTTGCATGTCGAGATCGCTGCCCACATCGCTGGGGCGCGGCAGGAGAATGAAATATTTCACGTCAAGGATACGTGCTGTGTTATCCGCCCGTTCTATAAAATTGCCGAGCTGACTGAAATAGTAGTTGTCGGTTCGCAGCATGGTGCCGAGCAGGGCCCCGCGAAATCCCATGGCGCGCTGCTTCACCCATTCCAGGAATTCGGGAAGCCGGTCTGAGGTAATGTTGTCAGGTTCGATATGCGCCAGTTCGTTCCAGGTCGAATTGAGACTTTCCCAGACGTCGCGGGTGAGCGCCGTGCGCACCGCGCGGCCATTATTGCGCGCCGTTTTCAGGCAAGATTTTACGCTCGACGAATTGCTTTCATCAAACAGCAGGAAATGGATGACCTTTGCACCGTCAATATCCCCATGCTTTTCTGTGTAGCTTTGCTCGCAGGCCGCACTGGTGAGCGTCGAGCGCCATTCGTCCCGGTGGCCTTCAATGGCACCGGGCATCAGCGAAATGCGGTAGCCCACTTCCAGGAGGCGCGCCATGTTTTCGGCCCGCTCCACGTAACGTGACATCCAGAAAAGAGATGAGGCCGTGCGTCCCAGCATCCCCTAGTCCTCCAGAACCCAAGTGTCTTTGGTGCCGCCACCCTGACTGGAGTTAACGACCAGTGATCCTTCCTTCAGCGCCACGCGTGTAAGGCCACCCGGCGTAATGCGCACCTGATCTCCTGACAACACAAAAGGCCGTAAGTCGACATGGCGCGGTGCCACGCCCGATTGCGTGAACGTGGGGACAGCAGACAGGGCAAGAGTAGGCTGTGCGATATAGTTCGTGGGCCGCGCCTTAATTTTTTCGCCGAACAAATCGATGTCGGCTTTGGACGATGTGGGCCCAACCAGCATGCCATAGCCACCGGAACCATGAACCTCCTTCACCACGAGTTCGGCGAGATGCTCGAGGACATATTTGAGATCGCTCTCGTCGGAGCACCGCCATGTCGGCACATTGTTGAGCAGGGGTTTTTCGCCCGTATAGAACCGGATGATGTCCGGCATAAAAGTGTAAATCGACTTGTCGTCCGCAACACCCGTGCCCGGTGCATTCACCAGCGTCACATGGCCTGCGCGATAGACATCAAAAATTCCGGGAACTCCAAGGTTTGAATCCGGGCGGAATGCCAGGGGATCAAGATAGGCATCATCAATGCGCCGGTAGACTACGTCCACCTTCCGCGGCTTTTGGGTGGTGCGCATATAGAGCCAGCCGTCGGAGACGAAAAGATCATCACCTTCACAGAGTTCAACCCCCATCTCATCGGCCAGAAAGGCGTGCTCAAAAAACGCCGAGTTATGAATGCCGGGGGTAAGCACCACGACTGTGGGTTCTTTCTCGGTGGTGTGAGGCGCGACACTGTCCAACGTCTTGCGCAGCATGGCGGGATAATTTTCAACTGGGGCAATCCGCTGCTGGGCGAACAGCTCGGGGAAGAGAAACATCATCGCCTCCCGGTCTTCGAGCATGTAGGAAACACCCGATGGGGTCCGGCAGTTGTCCTCTAGAACATAGAACTCGTTTTCGGCCACCCGCACGATATCGATGCCCATGATATGGGCGTAAATGCCTTTGACCGGATTAACACCCACCATTTCCGGCACAAAGGCATCGTTCTGGATGATCACGTCATGGGGAATGCGTCCAGCGCGGAGAATTTCCTGGCGGTGATAGAGGTCATGCAGAAACGCATTCATGGCACGCACCCGCTGTTCAATGCCCGCCGACAATCTGCGCCATTCCGAAGCCGCAAAAATGCGCGGTACAATGTCAAAAGGGATCAGGCGCTCTGAAGCCTTGTCATCCCCATAGACGGCGAAGGTAATGCCCTGCCTGCGAAACCTGGCTTCCGATTCCCGCAAGGCCCGTTCGATGTCTTCGCGACCCAGATTTTTGAGCCATTTGTCCACGCGGGCGTAGGGGGAGCGTACGCTGCCATTTGGCGCAAACATCTCGTTGAAGCTCATCGGCCTGCCGGTTCCCCCTGCTGTTGCGCTGCAATATGAACGCAATATTCGAATTCCTGCAAGTAAATCATCGCAACAGGAGGTCAGGTTGCAAAAACGGCCAATAAATGTATGATTTAACCATGTGCTGCCATATGACATTGTCCGGTAAAATCCTGCCCATTTGGACCCGTAACCGGCACGATGAAGTCATGGTCAATTGCGCCCGTATTGGTTTTAAGCCCTAGCACTCTCTCCAACCTGCATTTTTGCTGAATCACAACTTGGAGAAGAACCGTGTCCGCACATCAAAAGAACATCAATATCGCTGAAGTCGTCCAGCACGACATCGACCACCATTTTCACCCCTTTACCGACCACAAGGCCTTCCATGCCGCTGGCGGCCCTAGGGTCATCACCCATGCCGATGGCATCTATATCTGGGATGGCAAGGGCAACAAGATTCTGGATGGTTTTTCCGGCCTCTGGTGCGTGAACGTGGGCTATGGCCGCAAGGAACTGGCCGAGGTGGCCTACCGGCAGATGCTGGATTTGCCCTACTACAACACCTTCTTCAAAACCACGACGGTGCCCGCAACTGAGCTTGCGGCCAAGATTTCGTCGGTCTTGCCCAAGCGCTTCCAGCACATCTTCTTCACCAATTCCGGCTCCGAATCCAACGACACCATCGTGCGTTTCGTGCGCCATTACTGGAAGCTGAAGGGCAAACCCTACCGCCAGCATTTCATTGGCCGGGTGCGAGGCTATCACGGTTCCACCATGGTGGCCGCCAATCTCGGTGGCATGGCCGGCATGCATGAGCAGGTGGGAACCGAGTTTCCGGGCTTCCATCATGTCCAACAGCCCTATTGGTATGATTTCGGCGGTGACAAGACGCCGGAGGAATTTGGCCTTGAGGCGGCAGCAGCCGTCGAAAAGAAAATTCTCGAAGTGGGGCCGGAAAATGTGGCGGCCTTCATTGGTGAACCCATTCAGGGCGCGGCTGGCGTTCTCATACCGCCCACAACTTATTGGCCGGAAGTGCAGCGCATCTGCCGGAAATATGGCGTCCTGATCATTTCTGATGAAGTGATCTGCGGTTTTGGCCGCACCGGCAAATGGTGGGGTTTCCAGTCCTTCGGTTTCGAGCCGGATATCGTAACCATGGCCAAGGGCCTGTCATCCGGTTACCAGACCATCGGGGCCGTCGCCTTTGCTGATACGCTCATCAAGGATTTCTTCGCGCTGGGCGGCGAATTTTACCATGGCATGACCTATGCGGGCCATCCCGTTGCGGCAGCCGTTGCCTTGAAAAATATCGAGATCATCGAGGATGAAAAGCTGGTGGAGCGGGTGGCCGAACTCGCCCCCTATTTTGCCAAGGCCCTGGCCAGCCTGAACGACCATCCCATTGTGGGCGAAACCCGCGCCATGGGCCTGCTCGGAGCAATTGAGCTTTCAAGCGACAAATCCAAGCGCGCTAGGTTTAAGGATTCAGGCAGGGTTGGCACGATCTGCCGCGACCATTGTTTCAAGAATAACCTTATTATGCGGGCCTGTTGGGATACAATGGTTCTGGCCCCGCCCTTCATTATTACCAAGAAAGAGATCGACGAAATCGTGAAATTAAGCCGACTAGCCCTCGATGCCACCTATGCGGACGTTAAGGCTGAAATGTGAATTAATCTGAATTTAGTTGAATTTGTTAAGGAAATTGCCAAACTGAACCCAACCTGTTTGTTGCTAAAAGGAGAACTTAAATGTCTCGTTATCAACCCAAGTTCAAAACCTCGCGCCGCTCATTGCTAAAAGGCACCGGCGCCATGCTTGCCGGCCTGACATTCTTGCCGCGCTTCTCGCTGGCCCAGGAAGAGAAGAAGCTCAACCTCTATAACTGGGACACCTATATCGGCGAACATACGCTGGCGGATTTCACCTCAGCCACGGGCATTGAAACCAAGATAGATCTTTTCGCCGACAATGACGAGCTTTTTGCCAAGCTCAAGGGCGGCAACCCTGGCTACGACGTGATTGTTCCCACGAATGACATGCTCGAGCGCATGATCAAGGCCAATATGGTGATACCATTGGATCATGCGAAGATTCCAAATATGTCAAACATCGACAAGCCATTCCAGGACGCGGCGTTTGATCCGGGCCGCAAGCATTCGATTCCATACATGTGGGGCACTTTGGGAATAGGTTACCGCAAATCAAAAGTTGAAAGTGCCGTGGTCGACAGCTGGAACATTCTGCTCGACAGCGACAAATACTCGGGCCGCATCTCGCTGCTTGGTGATGCCCAGAATGTAATTGGCGTGGCACTCAAGTATCTGGGCCATTCCTTTAATTCTACCGATGCTGCAGAGCTCAAGAAAGTTGAGGATTTGCTCATTGCCCAGAAAAAACACATCAAGGTATTTGCTGACGACAACGGCCAGGACTTGTTGGCCTCGGGCGAGGTTGATGTCTGCCAGGAGTGGAATGGCGACATTATTCAGGTCATGGAAGAGGACGATGATATCGCCTATGCGGTGCCGACCGAGGGATCGCTGCTCTGGCAGGATACCATGGCAATTCCCACTGGTGCGCCCCATCCGGAGAACGCCCACGCATTCCTGAACTTCGTTCTTGATGCTGAGGCCGGAAAGCACATTGCCGAGACCATCAAGTATGCCACGCCGAATGCCGCAGCCAAGGCGCTTATGGACAAGTCTTACACGGAAAACACAGCGATTTTCCCGACAGCGGAAATTGTAGCGAAATGCGAACCCGGCCTCTATCTCGGTGAAGAGGCAACCAAGGTACGCGACGAAATCTGGACTCGCATTCAAGCGGCCTAATCACAGCTTGACAGATTGATGGGGACGGCAGCTTGCCGTCCCCATTCTTATTGGCTAGCATCCATGGATTGCAAGGGACGACGGAGCGCAGGCGCATCTTGGACAATTGGAAAGACAACAGAAGCGTTTTTTGGACCCTCGCGGGGCCTGGGACGTTTTGGCTGCTCGTTTTCTTCATTCTGCCGCTGGGGTTTCTATTCGTCATGTCTTTCAGCGACAAGGCGGTAATCAATGGTGAAGTGTCAATCACCGACTATGACTATTTGACAGGCATCACGAATTATATCCGGAGTGTCGATCAAGTCTATCTCATTATCATATGGAAATCGGTCTGGGTCAGTGCGCTGGCGACCGTAGTGTGCCTTGCCACTGCCTATCCAATAGCCTTTGGAATTTGTTTTGCGCCTGATCGCTGGAAACCTATTCTGCTTCTGCTTGTTGTTCTGCCGTTCTGGATCAATCTCCTGATCAGAACCTACGCCCTCATCGCAGTTTTCAGAACGCAAGGCTATGTGAATCTGGCTTTGGGTGCAGTTGGGCTTGGCCCCTATGACATGCTCTACAACAATTTCGCAGTCATCTTCGGGCTGGTATACGTATATATGCCGTTCATGGTGCTTCCGCTTTACGCCACCATCGAACGCCTCGACAAATCTTTCCTCGAGGCAAGTCTTGATCTCGGGGCATCCCAGTTCACGACGTTTCTGAAAGTCACCGTTCCGCTCACCATGCCGGGCATCATAACCGGTGTTATTCTAGTTTTTATTCCATGCTTGGGCTCGTTCCTGACGCCCGATCTCCTGGGCGGCGCAAATGCGGTGATGATTGGCAATGTCATCGAGCGGCAATTCAAGGCGGCCAATGACTGGCCCTTTGGTGCGGCACTTTCCTTCATGCTGATGTACGCGACCTTTGCAGCCCTGATGTTGCGCGCCTTTTTCGCCAAACGCAGCGCGGGAGTGGATGTGTGATGGCCGCTGAAATGAAACCTGGCTCCGGCCCCCTCGACTATGGCAGCAGGCTGTGGCTGAAAATCCTCTTCGGCGTGATTTATTTCATGCTTTATGTGCCGATCATCACTCTGATTGCCTTTTCTTTCAACACGGACAAGCGCGGCATCGTTTGGCGCGGTTTCACTTTCGATAATTATGTCAAGGCCTGGAACAACAGCGCGCTCATCGAGGCCATGACCAATTCCCTGATGATCGCCGTTATCGCCACTATTATCTCCACGGTGATTGGCGCCATGGTGGCGCTCATGCTGTGGCGGTTCCGCTTTCCCTTCAAGGGCACGTATGAGGCCTTCATGGGGCTGCCTATTGTCATCCCTGAGATTTGCATGGGCGTGGCCTTGCTCCTGTTCTTCAATGAGACCGGCATGATGGGCGCCGTGGTCGCCATGCCTTGGCCGCTCAACCTCGCCAACATCATCATTGCCCACGTGGCATTCTGCTTTCCCTTTGTGGCCATAGTGGTGCGCTCGCGTCTTGTTGGCTTCAATCGGCAGCTCGAAGAAGCCTCAAAGGATTTAGGCGCCAGCGAGTGGCAGACTTTCTGGAAAGTGATTGTGCCTTTCATGATGCCGGGACTTGTGGCCGGTGCGCTTCTCGCCTTTACGCTCTCGCTTGATGATTTCGTGATTACCTTCTTCACTTCGGGACCCGAAACCGTGACCTTCCCGGTTAAGGTCTATTCCCTCGTGCGCCGTGGCGTATCGCCCGAAATCAATGCAGCCTCCACCGTGCTGATCGTGATTACCGTGGTGGCAACTGTTCTCGCCATGAAACTCCAGGCTCCAGAAAAATCTGGTAAAGGTTGATGATGACAGATCCAATTGTATCCATTCGCGGTGTCAGCAAGAAATTCCCCGGCGGTGTGATCGCCGTCGACAATATCAACATCGACATTGAGCAGAACGAATTCTTTGCGCTGCTCGGGCCATCGGGTTGCGGCAAGACCACATTGCTCCGCATGATTTCAGGCTTGGAAACACCTACCGAAGGCCAGATCATCATTGGCGGCCAGGATATGGCACTCACGCCGCCGAACAAGCGCCCGACAAATATGGTGTTTCAGTCCTATGCCGTGTTTCCGCACATGACAGTGGAAGATAACGTAGCTTACGGCTTGCGAGTTACGGGCGTTCCTGCCGATGAAACCACGCGTCGAACGGCTGAAGCTTTGGAGATGGTAAAGCTCTCCCATCTCGCGAAGCGCAAGCCGGACCAGATGTCAGGCGGCCAGCGCCAGCGCGTGGCCTTGGCGCGGGCCCTTGTGAAGCGGCCAAAAGTTCTGCTGCTTGATGAACCACTCTCGGCCCTTGATGCAAAATTGCGTGATGACATGCGCATGGAACTTACGCGGCTTCAGGAAACCGTTGGCATTACCTTCATCATCGTCACCCACGATCAGGATGAAGCGCTCTCCATGGCCAGCCGCATTGCGGTAATCGACAAGGGGGCAGTTCAGCAGATCGCCACGCCATCGGAACTCTATGAGCAACCGGCGACGCGCTTTGTGGCAGATTTCATCGGCAAGGTGAACCTGATTGATGCGAAGGTCCTGAGCAAGACGGCAAAGGCAATTACCTGCGAAGCCAAAGGTCTCGGCAAACTGAATTTCGATACGGATAAGACCTGTGGTGACACGGTCGCCATTGCCGTGCGTCCGGAGAAACTGAAAATTTCCCAGGCGGAGCCAAAATCCGCGGGCCTGATCAAAGTCTCAGGAAAGGTGCGTGATGTCGCCTACTACGGTGACACCAGCCATATCGTTGTCTCAATCAAGGGCGGGCACGACTTGCAAGTGAATGTGCAGAACGACACGCGCACTGGCGGCTCCGGTGTGGAGCGGGGGCAAGCAATCTGGGTATCCTGGATGCCCGACGATTCCCTCGTCCTTACGGAGTAGATCATGGCCCTTGAACTCGACAAGATGACCCGGCTTCCGGGAGATGAAGCCTTTCGCCGCGAAAGCATAAAGGGCACCCAGTGGGAAGCGACCTATGCCGGAGCACTTTCCTTCATGCGCCGCAAATACACGCGTGATCTCTCAGGTGTCGATATTGCGGTCACTGGCATACCCTTTGATCAATCGGTTTCACATCGCCCTGGCACCCGCTTTGGCCCGGAAGGCATCAGGAAGGCCTCTGCCGAAAATGCCTGGGGGCCGTTCTGGCCGTGGATGTTTGATCCCTTCAACACTCTGGCGGTCATTGACTACGGCGATTGTTTCTTCGATTGGGGCCGCAAGGAAAATTTCCCCGACGCGCTGGAAAAGCACGCCACAGAAATTATCAACTCTGGCGTAGAGATGGTTTCGTTGGGGGGTGACCACTACGTGACTTATCCCCTGCTGAAAGCGCATTTCAAAAAGCATGGCCCCTTGGCGCTGGTGCATTTCGATGCGCACCGTGACGTTGAAGTGGATGATGGCGGACGCATCGATCATGGCACCATGTTCGGCTATGCCGTGCGCGAGGGGCTGATTGATCCGCGCAAATCGGTGCAGATGGGCATTCGTACCACCTTTGTTGGCGAAACCACCATGGGCTTCCGCATTGTCTATGCCGATGAAGTCCATGACTCGAGCAGCGATCAGCTGGCGGCTGTCATCAAGAAGCAAGTCGGAAAATCAAAAGCCTATCTCACCTTTGACATTGATTGTCTTGACCCATCAGTAGCACCCGGTACGGGCACACCAATCGCAGGCGGATTGAGTTATCATCAGGCCGCCAGCGTTATTCGCAAGCTGACGGATATAAATTTTGTGGCCATGGATGTGGTCGAGGTGTCTCCACCCTATGACCACGCCGACCTCACCTCGATTGCCGGCGCTTCTCTCGTGATGGAATACCTTTGCCTCAAAGCCTGGCAGCGTGGCGCCCGCGCAACGCCAATGCCGGAGTGACTTTGCATTCATGTGGTGGGAAAGAAAACCGTGACCAAGCACGCGCTTGATCCCCTGGGCGAGAGTGAGATTGCTCGCGCTGCAGAAATTGTGCACCAGCACGGGAACTTGAGCAGCGAAGCGTGGTTCGAAACGATCGCACTGTGTGAGCCTGAAAAGGCCGAGCTCCAGCAAGGCATGTTGAAACGCCGGGCTTTCGTGTGTTGCTACGATCCGGCCACTGGCCAGACCTGGGACGGCATCGCAAACCTCGACACAGGTTTTCTTGAAGATTGGCGCCATGTCGTTGGGGTCCAGGCACGCATAGTTGCTGATGAATTTGCCATGGGCGGGGAAATCGCGAAGGCGGACTCGCGTGTCATGGCGGCACTTGCGCTTCGAGGCATCGTTGACCTGAAGGATGTCCTGATCGAAGCCTGGTCGGCTGGCAACTTTGGCATTGCCACGGAGGAGGGCGAGCGCATCGCCTATTGCCATTGTTTCCATCGCAACGTGGCGGGCGACAACCCCTATGCGCGGCCCATTGCCAATCTTCATCCGGTTGTCGACCTTCGCCGCCGCAAAGTGATCCGCGTCGATGATTTTGGTGTGGTTCCTCTGGCCCTCGAGGGCACGCCCATCTATGTGAGCGCCACGCGCACCGACTTGAAACCACTTGTCATTACCCAGCCCGAAGGACCAAGTTTCACCGTCGACGGAAACCTGGTGCGTTGGCAGAAATGGCAGTTCCGCGTCGGCTTCCATGTTCGCGATGGCCTGATCCTGCACATGATTGGTTACGAGGACGAAGGACGCCTGCGCCCCATCATGCACCGTGCTTCAATGGCCGAGATGGTGGTGCCCTATGGCGATCCGCGGGGAGGGGCCTTCCGGCGCAACGCCTTTGACACTGGCGAGTATGGCGTCGGGCAATTCCTCGATTCGCTGACCCTTGGCTGCGACTGCCTGGGCCACATTCACTATTTTGATTGCTGGCATCACGACTGGCTGGGTGCCCCAAAGAAGATCGAAAATGCCATCTGCATGCATGAAGAGGATTTCGGCATCCTTTGGAAGTTTACCGATACTGTGCGTGGTGACGTCACGGTGAAGCGCTCGCGCCGCCTTGTGGTGTCGAGCATCTCGACGATCGGCAATTATGTTTATGGATTCTTCTGGTATTTTTATCAGGATGGCACCATTGGCATAGAGGTGAAGGCAACGGGAATTCCGCTGGGCACGGGTACAAAAAATGATGCCCCGGCACGCTATGGCACGCGGGTCGCCCCTGGCATTGACGCCCATGTTCATCAGCATGTTTTTTCCTTCCGCTTCGACATGTGCGTCGATGGTGCGCGCAACTCGGTCACGGAAGTGAATTTTTCCGCCGTACCGGTCGGAGTCGACAATCCTCATGGTAACGCCATTCGAACCGACGAGCGCAAACTTACTCACGAAGGCGAGGCCCAGCGTGTCATGGATATGGCTGCAGCGCGTTACTGGCGGGTCATCAATCCGAGTGTGCTGAATGCGCTCGGTGAGCCTGTGGGCTACAAGCTGGTGCCAGGCAGCAACGCCTTGCCTTTTTCCGACCCAAGTTCACCTGTCGGCCGTCGGGCCGGTTTCATGTACAAGCATTTCTGGGCGACACAATACGCTGCGGACGAACTTTATCCTGCCGGTTGGTATCCCAACTTGCATGAAGGCGGCGATGGCCTGCCGCGCTGGACCAAGAAAAACCGCTCACTCGACAATGAAAATGTCGTCGTTTGGTACACGCTCAACTATCACCATCTGCCGCGTCCGGAGGACTGGCCTGTACAACCTTGCGTCTACGCGTCGTTTCACTGGATGCCATCGGGGTTCTTTGCCTGCAATCCGGCTCTTGATGTCCCGTCGCCACCGACTGCCTGTTGCTGATCAGTTTTAACTCAGCGCGTCCCTGACGCGGTAATACATCATCGCTGCCACCAGCATCGGGGTACGAAGTGAGCCACCGGGGAAGGGGAGGTGCTTGATCCTTGCCAGAAGATCAAATCTTTCCGCTGTGCCGCGAATGGCTTCCGCCATCAGTTTTCCATAGAGGCCCGTAAGCGCAACACCCTGGCCGGAATAACCATGGGCATAATACACCGTAGGCGACAATCGCCCGCAATCGGGAATGCGGTTTGAGGTAATGGCGATGTAGCCGCCCCAGGCGTATTCGATTTTCACGTCTTTCAATTGCGGAAAAACCTTTGTCATGCGCGGCCGCATGTATTCGCCAAGGCTAGGAGGTTCAAAAGTTGAATAGCTTGCCCGCCCGCCAAACAACATGCGGTGGTCGCTGGAGCGCCGGAAATAATCCACGATGAAATTGGTGTTGGCCACAGCCTCATTGTTGGCGATGAGTGATTTTGCACGATTCTCGCCAAGGGGTTCGGTGGCGATGATGTAGCTCGCAACCGGCATCACGCGACCGGAGAGTGCCTTCACCGTGCGGCCAAGATAGGCATTGCCCGCAATCACCATGAATTTGGCCTTGACCATTCCCTGCGCCGTGCGCGCCCAAGGATTGGCTCCAGTGTTCACCTCCGTCACACTCGAATTCTCGTAAATTACTCGCACCACTTTTGATGGCAGCACGCGCCAACCCAAGGCAATAATTCAGGGGATGAAAATGTCCTGCCTCGCTTTCACGCAACGCGCCGTGATAAATGGTGGTTCCGAGCCTTTGTTCCAGCTCCGATTTGCTGAACAGGCTGAGACCTTTCACGCCAAGCTCTTCATACTCATCGCGCCAGGCTTTGAGCTCATCCATCTGGTGGGCTTTTGGAATGCTGTGCATATAGCCCCAGGTGAGATCGCAATCGATCTTATGCTGCTTGATGCGTTGCACGAGCAGGGCCTTGGATTCCTCGGTCAAGGCGAAGCATTTCCGCGCATCATCCTTTCCAAGCTGTTTTTCGATTTTTTGCTGCCCTGAGGAAAACCCCGTGCAAATTTGCCCGCCATTGCGCCCGGAAGCGCCGTATCCGATACGTTCCGCTTCAAGGACCACAACCCGGTAACCGGCAGCTGCCAGCTCAAGGGCCGCTGAAAGCCCCGTATAACCCGCCCCAATCACGCAAACATCGGCGGATACGTCTCCGCTGAGCTGTTCGCAGTCTATTTTGGCATTTGCGGTGGCTTGATAATAGGACTGGGCATCGATCGATTTAACCATGTCAAAAGCTTTACCTGACCCCCTTTTGCTTGGTCAAGAAGGCGCGCTACAATGGCCCGATTCAACAATCAATGGTTAACCATGGCCCGATCAACATTCGAGGAATTCATCACCGCTAACAAGATCAGTGAGGTTGAATGTCTGGTTGCGGACATGTCGGGAACGGCGCGAGGTAAGATCCTGCCGCCCAAGAAATTCATGCAAGGGCAAAGATCGCGTGGGCTCCGGGTTCCGGAAGAAGTGTTCACCCTGACCATAAACGGACGCTTCGTTTCGGAAACCGAAGCGGTGAGCGATAGCGC
>CAVYAB010000033.1:0-105723 GCA_963766425.1 uncultured Alphaproteobacteria bacterium | reverse complement strand
GGGCGCAGCCCCAGGCCTATGACCAGGATTACGGCGACGAAATGTTTGAGGACGCTCCACCGCCGCGATCGTCGCGCCGGGCCAGTGCCACCGACTACAATCAGGCTTACCGCGAAAACGATGGAGCCTATGGCGATGAGCGCAGGCGCTCAAGCGGACCCTGGCTGCTGTTGTTGTTCCTGATGCTGGCTGCCGGCGCTGCGGGCGCTGGCGTCTGGTATTACCAGACGAAGGTCAAGACGGTTGCAGCCAACGTCTCCACTGACTCCGCGCCCGTTGTTGCAGCCCCTGTGCAGTCGGCCAAGTCCGCGCCCGAACAGCCGCTGGATGGACCGGCCGATGCTGCCGGGTCTGCGGCGTCGAAGAAGCAAATCTATGATCGCATCATAGGCGACAACGAAGTTCTCGGCGGCCAGGTAGTCCCCACGGAAGAAACCCCAATTCAACCGGAAAGCCAGCAAGGCGATGCCGAGCAGATCCCGCAGCCCGCCGGATCGCTTGATTCCCTGTCGGAAAGCGGTGAAGCTCTGCCGTTGCCCTTGCCCCCGCCGCCGGGAACGAACAATGACACGCAAGGGGCGCTTACTGCGCCTCAGGCAAACAAGACTGTGGCTTTGACGTCTCCCCCGGCGACGACAAATTCAACCGGCTTGGCCGTGGAATCGGAGATTGCTCCAGTACCAGGTGAAAATGCAGCAGCGGCGATTACTACCGAGCAGGCCTCGCCGCCAGCTGCAACAGCGCCTGCCAAGGAAGAAATTGTAAACGTTGATCCGGAAACCATCGTTAAAAAGCCGGTCCTTAAGAAAGCCAAGGCACCAGCCGAGAACGCATTGGGCGCCGCGCCTGTTGTTCTTGTACCTCCGTCAAAGTCAGTTGGTGCGGACCAAAATGCCGCCGCACCTCTTGCTGTTGATCAACCCATTGCCACGCCGCCGGCCCCGGTTGTCAAAAAGAAAAAGACCCTTATTGGCTTGCTGAGAGGAACCAATGATCAGGTGCCTGCCGCAGCTCAAGCGCCCGCCACAACACCTGTTGTGCCCGAACAAGAGGTAGCGGCATTCCCGCAAACTGCACCCGCCCAAGAACAGGCCGCACCAACGCAGGTCGCAAGCACGGGCAGCGGCTACTATGTTCAGCTCGCATCATTCAAGTCGGAAGCCGATGCCAACGCCGAGTTTGGTCGGTTGAAGTCGAAACATGCAGGCATCCTTGGAAACCTTCCCCCGGCAATCAATCCCGCCACCGTGAGTGGCAGCACCCGTTATCGCCTGGCGCTTGGTCCACTTGCATCGCGCGACCAGGCCACCAAGATTTGCAGTTCGCTGATTGCTGCCGGCGAAAGAGATTGTCTTGTTCGCAAGCAATAGTTCAAGTCCCGGCAAGAAATTGCATCCATGAAAATTCGAAGCTTCATAAGCGGCTGCGAAGGCACAGAGCTGTCTTCCGCCGAGATAGCGTTTTTCCGCGAGCAAAATCCCTGGGGCCTCATTCTCTTCAAGCGCAATTGCGAAACGCCCGTGCAAATCAAGGCGCTCACCTCCGCCTTCCGCGAGGCCGTTGGCCGCCGGGATGCGCCCGTATTTGTCGATCAGGAAGGCGGCCGGGTGCAGCGCCTGGGGCCGCCGTCAAACTACTGGCGGAAATATCCTTCGGCACGCGCCTACGGCGACCTCTACGCCAAGAATCCGCTTGCCGCACTTCGCACCGCCCGCCATGTGGGCCGCCTCATGGCTGATGACCTTATTGAAGCTGGAATAACCGCCGATTGCCTCCCGGTTTTGGATGTGCCTCAAGCGGGTGCTCATGATGTCATTGGCAACCGGGCTTACAGCCTTCACATTGAGCACGTGATGGCGCTGGCCCGGGCACATACGGCGGGCCTGATGGATGGCGGAGTTTTGCCGGTCATGAAACATATTCCCGGCCACGGCCGCTCTGAAGTGGACAGCCACCACAATTTGCCCGTGGTGAACGCCAGGCGGGATGAATTGGAGCGTGTGGACTTTCCGCCCTTCGCCGCTTTTGCCGATGCGCCCATGGCGATGACGGCCCACGTAATTTACACGGCTATCGACAAGGCGGCCCCGGCAACCCTATCCAGGAAAATCATCAAGTCGGTGATTCGCGGGCAGATCGGCTTTCGCGGGCTTCTGATCACCGACGATCTCTCCATGAAGGCCCTTTCAGGAACTCTCGAAGAGAAATGTTCAACAGCCTTGAGCGCCGGTTGCGATATGCTGTTGCATTGCAATGGCAAACTGGACGAGATGCGCGAAGTTGCAGCTGCCGCGGGAGAACTGAAGGGCAGGGCCCTGCGGAGGGCCAAAGCGGCGCTCAAGTCGGCGCGCAAACCGCAGGCCTTTGACAAAAAGGCCGCTCTCAAGGATTTGGAATTGGTCGTTTCCGCTTGAAATTGGGGATAAGCTAAGGCCACTCAAGCGAATCATCTGTGCATTTGAGAAAGTGCGCGGTAGGGAATTTGACATTAGGATGACAGACACCAACGAAACGAAAGTGCAGGAACTGTGGCCCGATGGCGAAGGGCCATTGCGTAGCGATTTTGCTGCATCCGATGACGCGCTGATCGTGGATGTCGGCGGCTTTGAAGGCCCGCTTGATCTTCTGCTTGAGCTGGCGCGTCACCACAAGGTAGACCTCGCCCAGATTTCAATTCTGGCTCTGGCCGAGCAATATCTGGCCTACATCGATAACGCGCGCAAAATGCGCATTGAAGTGGCGGCCGACTATTTGGTGATGGCCGCTTGGCTTGCCTACCTCAAGTCCCGCCTTCTGCTTCCCAATCTTGTCGGCTCGGAAGAAGCGCCCGCTGAAGACATTGCCGCGCGGCTCGCTTTCAGGCTTCAGCGCCTGCAGGCCATGCGCGATGCCGCTGCCAAGCTCATGGCGCGTAATATTCTCGGGCGCGATGTCTATGGCCGCGGCAATCCGGAACCCTTGGTTGTTGAGAACCAGCGCGAATATGCCGACAATTTGATCGACCTTTTGAAGGCCTATGCCGAGCGCCGCCAGCGCAAAGCGAGCCACCAGACCTATACTCTCAAGCGCCACGCCACCTGGTCCATCAAGGAAGCCCGCGAGACCCTTGAGCGGCTGGTTGGCACCATGGATGACTGGAGCACCTTTGATCACTGGCTCGAAGCTTATCTGGCCCCGCCAAACATGCGCCGCTCGGTTCGCGCCTCCAGCTTCACCGCGAGCCTGGAATTGGTCCGCGAGGGTCTCATTGAACTGCGCCAGGAAGATGCCTTTCGCCCGATCTATATGCGCCGGCGCGAAAATGCCGCCTAATGTTTTCAGGATATGATTATGGTACAAGCAAGCATGAGCATTGAGCAGAGCGACGCTCCAGAGGCAGACGAAATGGAAATCTCGCCAGCCGTGGTGAGAATGCATCCGCGCGCCGATCGCAGCCAGCACCTGCGCATCATCGAGGCCATTCTGTTTGCGGCTGAAGCACCTGTTGCAATTGAAAAGCTGCAGGGCTTTTTCCCCGAAGGCACGGACGTGCTGGCGTTGCTTACCGATCTCCAGGCCAACTATGCCAACCGGGGAGTGAACCTCGTACAGATTGCCGGACAATGGACCCTTCGTACCTCAGAAGACCTGAGCTTCGTTCTGCGCCGCGAGACGTTTGAACAGAAGCGCCTGTCCAAGGCAGCGCTTGAAACTCTGGCGATCGTTGCCTATCACCAACCCGTAACCCGCGCCGACATCGAAGAAATCCGCGGTGTTGTTATTTCCAAGGGCACCCTCGACATCCTCATGGAAATTGGCTGGGTAAAAATGCGCGGACGCAGGCGCACGCCGGGACGGCCAGTGACCTACGGCACTACCAATTCTTTCCTCAGCCATTTCGGCCTGAATGAAGTAATGGACCTTCCAGGACTTCAGGAACTGAAAGGGGCAGGGCTCCTCGACGCAAACCTGCCACCGGATTTCGAAATGCCACTGCCACGCGGTGGCGATGATCTGACGGCTGACGAAGATCCCCTCGACGGCGACGAGCAAACTCCGCTGGAAATGCATTTGCCAGAGGCAATCGAAGGCTCCGAAGAAACGTCGGCGGATTAAGTACTCACTCTTGTCAGTGCTTAAAGCCTGGTCTTTTCCGACCTCGGAAGTGGCCCGTCCGAGCCACTGCCCGGCTGCGGCCCTTGCGGTGTGTAGGGGCCGGTCAGGGTCCAGAACCTCCCCTGCTATTTAACGCGCTCCATTGCGATGCCGAGTTTGCCATAGTCAACCATGTAGTAGCCATCCGCGCCGATGGAGACGGCCGAAGGCTCAACCTTCAACACATCCTGTGCCATCACTCCGAGATAAACCCCAGGCCGGTTGCGGTATTGGAATCGATAAAGCGGAAGTCCCAAAACTGTCGTCCCGACGCGGTGAAAATCGGTTTTAAGCCTGATGTCGGATCGTTGCCTGGTCTCGGGCTCCTTGCCGTGCATTTCAAGTTCGGGCCGTTTTACTGAACAAATTCTGACAAGTGCGACAGAGGTCAGAGATTTTTTCGCCCTGCGGCAACTCACCACCTCGCGGCAGCTTTTATGGCTCCTGGTCATCCACATCTGAGGATGCTTGGCAACATATCCGTTGCAACATTCGATGACGTTCTGGAGCGACGGGCCGCTGCACTGGCTCAAACCCGTGGCGGCCTGGACGCTTCCTGTCTGGGCCAAGGCGGCCAACACCGCAAAGGTAGCAAAGCTCACGCTGAGAGTTGCAACTCGAAATTTTGAAAACTGGGTCATGTCATGCGCCTCCAGATACTTGATCTTGAACAGTCGATGACGAAGCAGAGACAGAAAATATATGGTCAATTTCTGCAGGTGTAAGATATTCTCTATCTGTCCAGATTGCAATCTCAGCCGTCGTCCTGAGGAAACCGTTTCGACATAATGACACTGAAACGATTGTCGAGATTTTCGACCGCGTGACGATGCAACTCTTCGGGTTACGGTGACAGTGCATTCAATTAAATACGTGTGTCTGTCACTGTAACAAAGCAACTTCACTTGTTGCTCTTTCTCACAGCATTGCCGCGCCACCATTGGCACCAAGACATTGGCCGGTGAAGAACGTAGCTCCGGAACCGGCAAGGAATATGATGGCAGACGCAATCTCCTCGGGCCGGCCTATTCGTCCGAGAGGATGGGCAGTTTCTAGTGCTCTCTGTTCCACAGTCATAGTATTAAAGCCAAGAAGGGCAGTGTCGGTTGGGCCAGGAGCTACCGCATTGACGAGAATATGGGGTGCAAGTTCGCGCGCCCACGATCGCGTTAAACCCAGCATCGCAGCCTTCGTCGCGCAATAGACTGACGCATTGCCACGGCCAAGATAGGCCAATTCAGACGCCAGATTGATGATACGAGCACCTTCACCAAGATGCGGCAAGGCCTCTCGCGTGACCAGTATGGCGCCACGAACATTGATGGCGAAGTGGCGGTCTATTTGCTTCCCAGTTATGGATCGGATCGGAGCTTCCTCCATGATGCCCGCATTGTTGACGAGCACATCGATACCGCCAAGCTCCTGAACTGCTGCCGCGACAGCGCCAACTATGTCGGCCTCTTGCGAAAGGTCACAGCGAAGTATGCGCATTGCTTCGCGCGATGTGTCAATATCAAGCCCTATGACACGGGCACCAGCATTTGCAAACATGGTTGCCGTTGCGTAGCCAATGCCATTTGCGGCCCCGGTTATTAGAACGCGCTTTCCGTTCAATGAATTCACCATGGCACCTCTCCCCGATCAACACCAAGCGATTGACCTGTAATATTTCTCGCGGCGTCCGACGCAAGGAACAGATAGGTCTCCGCCACATCTTCTGGCTCCATAAGACCCGGCAGCGCTTGACCGCCAATGATAGCGGCCAGAAGCTCTTGCTCGCTGGATTCGCGCCGCTTGGCCATGTTCTTGAGCGAGCGCATCGATGCGTCGGTACGCACCCATCCCGGACATACGGCATTAACCCGTATTCCCCTTGATCCAAGCTCCTTGGCCCACGTTTTGGTCAACCCAATAATCGCATGCTTGGAGGCAACATACGCACCAAACAAAGGTTCGGCGACGCGCCCCCAAATTGAAGCCGTATTGATAATGGAACTGCCACTCGACATTTTCGGGACAGCGCGCCGCGTAACAATTTGCGTGCCTAAAATGTTTATTTCAATAATTCGGCGAAATATTTCTTCAACTTCATCACCACCATCAGCAATCGGAGTGAGAAGTTCAAGGCCGGCGTTATTGATCAGCACATCAATGTGAGAAAGTCCCGAGAGAGCCTGCGAAATTGCTGTCCCGTCAGTGATATCTGCCAAAGTGCCGGTTGCACCTATGTCCTTGGCAATAGCGAAGACCGCAGGGTCATCAGCAATCAGCGTCAATCGTGCATTCGCATTGGCAAAACACTTTGCAATGCCGAGACCAATGCCCCGGCTGGAACCCGTAATCACGACATTTTTGTCATGTAAAGAAACCTTCATTTCACAACTCCAGCTTCATTACGAATGAGATGCAAAATCTCATTGCGCAGTATGAAAAACTCTTGGGACTCGCGCGCGGCAAGCGTGCGCGATGTGCCTAGTATGGCGGCGACATCGATATCCCTGAGAACCCTTGTAGGCCGTGCGGAAAACAGGAGAATCCGGTCGGCCAGAAACACAGCTTCTTCAACATCGTGGGTAACAAAGATGATGGTCTTTTTTTCCTCCGTCTGGATCTGGCGAAGCTCAACCTGTAGACGTTCCCGCGTGAGTGCATCGAGTGCACCAAAGGGTTCATCCATGAGGAGTACATCTGAACCGGCGGCGAGACTGCGCGCGATGGCAACGCGCTGGCGCATGCCGCCTGAAACACGATTGGGAAATGACTTCGCAAAATCTTCAAGTCCAATAAGTTTAAGGTAATGGCTGACACGCTCAGATCGCTGTGCAGCGTTAAGATCATTGCGGTAGCGCATTCCAAAGGCAATATTGCCTTCAACCGTAAGCCAGGGAAATGAAGAGTAGGATTGAAACACCATGCCCCTGCGGCGATCCGGTCCGGTTACGGCTTCGCCATCAAGTCTGATTGTGCCTGAAGTTGGTGTGTCAAGCCCGCCTGCCATGCGCATCAAGGTGGTTTTGCCACAACCTGATGGACCGAGAAACACCACAAGGGAATAGCGCGCAATTGCAAGCGTTGACTCAGATACGACAAGCACGGGCCCAAATGCCTTGGTAACTTTCTCAAATGTGAGATAATCGCTTGCCACAGATTCACATATACCTGAACATGCGGCGGTGCATCGCGCGCAGAATCTGGTCGGTGAGTAGCCCGATAAGTCCAATGACCACAACACCGGCCATCACTTCCGGTGTTTTCACGTAACGTCGCGCCGACCAGATAACGAATCCAAGACCTGAATCTGCTGCAACGATTTCAGCAATCACCAGATAGGTCCAGCACCAGCCGAGCGTGATACGGAGATTATCAACCAGTGATGGCCCCATTGCACGAAACGCAACGTCCGTTAAGACCTGACGTGGCTTGGCCCCTAACGTGAAGGCGATTTCAACATACTCGTGTGGCACCCGCCGCATGTCATCTGCCACCAGCAAAACAAGCTGGAAAAACGTTCCAAGCCAAAGCAAAAATATCTTTGTCTCTTCCCCCACGCCGAACCAGATTATGGAGAGCGGCACGAGTGCTGGAACCGGAAGATAGCGGATAAAATCTATGATCGGCTCAAGGGAAGCCCCGACAATCCGGTAACTGCTCATCAGTATTCCAATGGGAATTGCCATCGCTGCGGCAAGCAGGAACGCGACCCATACACGCAGGCTTGAAATGGCGGCATGCCACAACAAATGCTGCGTCGTGACCATCGTCCAC
Organism: uncultured Alphaproteobacteria bacterium; assembly: GCA_963766425.1. GTDB lineage: Bacteria > Pseudomonadota > Alphaproteobacteria > Rhizobiales > Aestuariivirgaceae > Aestuariivirga. The sequence continues at coordinate 97,824 of CAVYAB010000033.1, read as the reverse complement.
AGCGCCACCACCACTTGGCTTGGCGATGGAAGAAACTGTTGTGCCACAAACCCTGCGCGAGCCACCGCTTCCCATAGGAAAAGAACGGCCATGGCCATCATCACACCAATCAGGATCTCGGTGCGGGCCGTGGCGCGTCCTCTAAAGGTAAAGAGCTCGCGTATCATATTTTGACGTTTCGGCCCCTTCTACGGGGCTGAAATAGTGTTGATCACAGCGCTGTCAATCTGCTGGCTGGCATCAAGCTTGTTGTCAGCCGCACCGTTCTCCAGGTTCAACTGCATGACTGTATCAAAGATATCATGCAATGTTCCCTTTCCATCGGGCTTGCCCAGATAGGCCTTTGCCTCATCCAGCGTTGTATACGCCAGGCTTGTCGTGAGGATATCGGTTACCTCGGCCGCAGTGAGCCCGTAGTGCGCGGCCGCCAGTTCTGCGTACTTTGCCGGTTCTGTTTTGCTGTAATCGACAGCCTTGTAGACGCACTTCAGGAAGCTTGCATACTTCTTCGGATTGGCCGCGAGGTCTTCCTGGCGCGCCGTGATCACGTCGATGATAATGCCACGATAATCCTTCGAGGAAAAGAATACACGTGCATTTGGCCGGCCCGATGCCTTAACCGCTTGTGACATGAAGGGTTCATAGGTCGCAATTGCGGAAATTGAGTTGTCTGCAAAAATCGCAGCCGTGTCTGCTGTGGCGATATCTTTGATTTTCACATCGGCCAAAGTCATGCCCACTTTCTTCAATTCCATTTGCATGAGTAACCGCGCCGGTATGTTAGGTTCAGCAGCTACTGTTTTTCCCCTGAGATCGGCAACTGATTTGATAGTTTCGTCGGTAATTACGCCGTCGCCGCCAACCGATTCATCAATTGTTCCAATAATGACACCGGGTGTTGAAGCATCGCGTGGCCTGCCTTGATGCTCACCAACAGTTCGCATATCCACGTCTATGTCGCCGCGCGCATAGGCCGCCATAACGTTTGAACGGTCGTCCTCGAATTTATAGTCCACCGCGAGACCCTCGTCCTTAAAGCATCCCAGGTCATTGGCCACGTGAACCGGAGCAAACCCAAGCCAGGTTGGTGCCAGCATGTGAATTGTATCCTCGGAAAAGGCAGCACCTGATGCTGCTGTCATCAAAGCAAACGTCGCGGCACCTGCAAAAAGATGTTTCATGATTTACTCCCCAAATTTTACTACGAGTAATTTTTATTGCATGTTGAGAAGTTTTGACATTGGAGTCCAGTACATTTTTTGCAGGGGTTTCGTGGCTTAGCCGCGACGCTTTTTGGACGATCCTGTGCGCTTTGGAGCGACTGGTTTGTCATAGTATGGAAGTTGGTCAACGCGCGGCTTGTATGTACCGTTTTCGCGGCACTTCAGGATATGCCTGGCAATATCCTCAAGGGTGGCAAACCACACTTCATTAGTGCCCAGCATATATTCAATCATCGCCTCCACCCGCAACCAACGGGAAAGCCGGCCACTTACAAATGGGTGCCAAATGCCGATCCATAGCCCGCCGCCGGCCCGCCGCATGGCCTCAAACTCTGCCAGAAAACCTTCCATCGCCCGCTCAGGCGACATGACCTGCATAACGTAATTAAGGTCAATCGAATGGACATATGGTGGCCAGTCATCCGTCGCCCAACTGGTCGGCACCTCGACCAGCTCGCCCCTCTTGGTTTTCAGAATATACGGCACGTCGTCGCCCATCAGCGAGGAATCATAGAGGAACCCTTCCTTCACCAGGAGGTCAGCGGTATTGTCCGAAAAATTATAGAGCGGCGAACGATTGCCGCGCGGCCGTTTCCCCGTGTGTTTGACAATCGTGTCGATTGAGCGCTGCATCCAATAATGCTCGTCGGCTTTGGATAGGCTGTTGGGTGCTTCGTGAATATAACCATGGAAGCCCACTTCATGGCCGTCTTTGATCATGGCCTCGATGGCTCCCGGATATTGCTCTATGCACCAGGCGGGAACGAAGAACGTCTGCTTGATGCCATAACGGCGGTAAGCCTCAAGAATGCGCGGCACGCCAACCTGCGGCCCATAGCGCAGCATGGAGATAGTAGAAACCCGCTTGATCGAGTCCTTCGGGTGCTCAATATGAACAAGACTATCCGCATCCATGTCGAACGTAATCGCGCAGGCAACTCTCGCACCGTTCGGCCAGGGAACTGGATTCACAATCATTGCTTATCTCCGCTCGTTCATGACCCGCCTGTACGCTGCATATTCGCCAGTTTCAGATACAAAAGCAATCTGATGGACTTGTAATTCGCATTTCCGTTTGCGAACAAAGAACAGGAGAAGACATCCAGAAGCCAGTAGGGGAAAAAATTCTGGCCACTCTGAAAAAGGCCGGTGCAATTGTCTGGGAGCCGTGCTGTTTTTTAACCGTTACTTTGCTCAGCTGTAACTCGCAACATGTTTAAGTCGATCAAGTATAGGTTCGGCGCCGAGCCCGACAACCGCTTCAACGCCGGTTTCACAGGCGTGCCAAAATAGATACGAAAGCTCTTGACAATCTATTCCTATCGGGTTCATATGTTCCTGTTTTGTTCTAATGCAGGATAAGGAGATCACGTGGATTTTGACTGGGCCAGGGCCATCGAACGCAACAGCGAAGCGCTCAAGGGCATCGTTGCAGCCCTGTTCGCCATGCTGGGGCTTGCATGGTGAGGCCACGGTTTCGCGGATTCCACGGTCCCTGCACAGTGCCGTGTTGCATGTGCTCCGGCCGGCCGAATCCGCCGTGCGCCGCCTTATCATCATCGCGGCGCGTGGCCTTGTGGTGAAGCTTGCTGCCTCGCGTCCGATTTCGCGTCCTATGCCGTCGGGGCCCATCGGGAAGGGCGGGGCAGCTCGCCGTCCCTCCTTCCAGCTCTTCGATACGCGGAAAAACTTCGCTGAGCTGCGCCAACACCATAGAAAGTTCATGCGCAATCCCCCACGCATCCATTTCTACCCGTATGATACCCTGCGGCCAGCGCACCCTCCCATAGCCGATCCCGCTCCGCCGCCCGATGGCCTCGTGGGTGCCGAACGCCTCAGCCGCAGGCTCCAGGCCCTCAAGCTGGCGCTCGAGGATCTGCCGCGCCAGGCCAGGCGTCTGGCGCGCTGGCGGGTAAGACGGGAGAACATGCAAAGTCCAAAGTTCAAATCACCGCTCAGGCCGGGCCCTCCGCCTGGCCACCGGAGGAAGAAGGTTCACGAAGTCGATGAGGTGCTCGCCGAGTGCCATTGGCTCGCCTGGGATGCAATGAGGCCCGACACGTCCTGAAGTGCTGCCCACACAAAAGCAGAAACCATCCGTCTACGGACTAATGTGATTCGGAGCCTAGGAATGACTGGCGGTGGATGCAGACTGCTGCGAACTTGTCTCTGCCAGTCCGATGGAATCGTGATTGAGTGAAGTTTGCCTTTTATAAAAATCGTTTCTTAGCGACAGCTTTACCAGAACCAGACTTGAAATACTTTTCCAATTCTCTTGCTTTAGCTTCTGTCTCCACAGCAACATAGGATCGCAATTTGACAGGGCAATATGCTTTGGTGGACTGCACTTGTCCACCTTTGTGAGAGGCGAAGCGGCGCTTGAGGTCAGGTGTTGGGCCCACATAAATGTCGCCATTGTTTAGTTCTAGGAAGTAGACATACCACATTGGTTGATCGAGCCTCCCTGTGCTAAAACTTCGGGAGACCAGGCCACCCGAAGCCTTGGCGTAGGGTGGCGGAGGGGGAGGGATTCGAACCCCCGGAAAGCTTTCACTCCCAACGGTTTTCAAGACCGTCGCAATCGACCACTCTGCCACCCCTCCGCGAGGTAAACCTGATCAATAGCCCACGCGATGTAGCATTATAGGCTCAGGTTTCAAGCCCTATTCGGCGTAGCTTGCGTCCGTGGCATCCAGGATGGATTTCATTTCGGCGAAATGGGCGTGGAACTGTTCGCGGTCGGCTTCCCATTCCAGCGCGGTTTTTTCCGCCACCTTGGCGTTCATCACATGAAGCGGCTGGCCCGTCTGATAGGCCAGCACGAGATTGCGGCAGGAGCGTTCGAGATAGTAAGTGAGGTCATAGGCTTCGGCGACAGTTGCGGCACAAATCAGCACGCCGTGATTGCCCATCATCATGATGGATTTATTGCCCATGAGGCGGGCCAAGCGTTCGCCTTCCTCATCGGTGTTGGCCATGCCGCCATAGTCCATGTCAAAGGCGACGCGGTTGTAGAAACGCGAGGTATTCTGATCAATGGGTTTAATGTCGGGATCGGCCAGCGAAGCGATGGCCGTGGCATAGGGCGGGTGCAAATGCATGATGCACCGGGCTTGCGGGAGCAGGGCGTGGAGCCTGCCGTGGAGCGACCAGGCGGTGAGATCCGGGGCGTTGGGCTTTTGCATGGTGGAATGGTCTTCAGTGTCGAGCAAGAGGAGTTCCGAAGCCTTGACCATGGAAAAATGCCGCCAGCGCGGGTTCATCAAAAACTTCTTTCCGTCATTCGAAACCGCGAGGCTGAAGTGATTCGCGACCGCCTCATGCCAGTCGTTAATGGCTGCCAGCCTAAATGCCGCCGCAAGGTCAACACGCAATTGCCATTCGTTGGAGTCATGGCTGCGATGGCGGCTGAGGTTGGTGACGTTGCTCATGACCGGCTTTCCTTGCTATAAGTGAGGCGGGAAAGTAGCCGAGTTATGAAAACGTGGCAATTGCTTGAGTTGCATAGTTACTTATCAAAATTGCGGTGGGAGACAGACATTGAAACTATTCGGGAAACTGGGAATCGCAGGCTTTTTGACCATGTGTCTCTCTGGGCTTGCTCTTGCCGATGAAAGTGCGAGCGGTGTCTGGATGATGGACACCGGGAATGTTACGGTGCGAATCGCACCTTGCGGGCCCAGCCTGTGCGGGGAAATTGTCGGCCTCGCCAAGCCTTTGACCAAGAAGGGCTTGCCAAAGCTCGACAGGAAAAATCCGAATGAGGCCTTGCGCGACAGGCCACTGATGGGCCTCACCATTCTCGCGGACATGAGGCCTGCCGGTGAAAACAAATGGAAAGGGACGATCTATAATGCCGACGATGGCCGGACTTACTCCTCGTACATGAACGTTTCCGGCAGTAACATGAAAGTTAAGGGCTGCGTTGGGCCATTCTGCAAAACGATGGTGTTTGTCCGGACAAATTAAGCATTGTCTGAATATTGTCACGATTTCATATCAAATTGCACTATGCGGTGGTAAGGCAGTCACATGAAACGCATTTTGGCCAGTTTGTTTGTCGCGTTAATGTTTACCGGCACGTCGCTTGCTTTTGCTGAAACGCTGAGCGAGCTTCCTTTTTCAAAAAAGTTAAAGCTTGCCCAGGTGGGCGATGAAGACGCCCAAATGGCCGTGGCAAGTGCCTATGAGCAGGGTGGCGAGGCCAAGAAGGATATTGCCGAGGCTGCCAAATGGTACCGTGAGGCGGCCCTCACCGGTAATGTGGAAGCAGAGTTCCGGCTTGCCCGTCTGGTGAGCAAGGGAGCAAAGGGATTAACCAAAGATCTGAAGACGGCGGCCAAGCTCTATGAGGCGGCGGCCAACAGCGGCCATCTGGAATCGCAAAATGCCATGGGCCAGGCTTACCAAAATGGCCTGGGCGTCGAGGTTGACGAAGCGAAGGCAGTGGAATGGTTTCGCAAGGCGGCGGATGCAAAGCTTGCGGTGGCGCAAAACAATCTGGGCATTTTGTATCTGAACGGCAAAGGCGTTGGGCGCGATGTGAACGCGGCCTTCAAGCTTTTTGAGCAGGCGGCCAGCCAGGGAGACGGCTGGGGGCTCAACAATCTTGGCGGCATGTATGAAATGGGCTGGGGTGTTCCCAAGAGCCGCACGAAGGCAGAGGAGCTTTATCAGCAAGCTGCCGAAAAGGGCATTGTTTCGGGCAAGGAAAACCTGGCGCGGCTTACGCCCGCAGCCGCTCCTGTTGCGCCGGTGACACAGAATTGACCCGTAACACCTAGTTAACCACGAAATTCAACTCCATCTTTAGGGTCTTGGCGCGAATACTTCCGCTGTGGCTTTGCGGCAACGCAAAGGGGGCCGGGGAGCCTGGTGGAGTTTGTATGCGTAAATTACTTGCGGTTTCCTGTATTCTGCTTGCGGCGAGCCTGGCGATTTCGGGCTGTTCGTCCAAGAGGTCAGCATCGCACGATCCATTCGCTGGCACTGGCAGCCCCTATTACAAGGGGAAGGGACCTGTGCCCATGGGCGGTGGGCGTTATCACATCGGCAGCCCCTATCAGGTTGCAGGCAAGTGGTTCACGCCGAAGGAACAGCCCAATTATGATAAGACGGGGCCCGCCTCCTGGTACGGCGAAGCGTTTAACCGGCGCATGACTTCCAACGGCGAGTGGTTCGACATGACCCGCCTGACGGCGGCACACCCCACGCTGCCTTTGCCCAGCTATGCCAAGGTGACCAATGTCAGCAATGGCGCCACAGTGGTTGTGCGCATCAATGACCGGGGCCCATTTGTTGGGCCACGCATTATTGATCTGTCCAAGCAGACGGCTTCACTGCTCGGTTTCAAACGGCAGGGCACGGCGAAAGTGCGGGTGCAATACATTGGACCGGCTCCGATCAATGACAATGGTACCCATCTCGCGGCAATGAACGATGAACTGAAATTCGGCACGCCGCTGCGCCAGATGATTGCCGCGGCAAACAACAACCGTTCAGGCGAGGTCCAGGTTGCCCAGGCGGAGCCTGTCGATAATGAGAATTATGAACAGGAGCCGGACCAGATTGTCGAGCAAAGCTATCCGAGCCCGGTGAACTACTATGTTCAGGCCGGCACATTTGCCGATCCTGACAACGCAGAGCGGCTGCGCCGGGAATTTGTTAATATTGGACCGGTTCAGCTGGCTGAGATCATGGGAACGGATGGCCCGGTTTACCGCATGCGGGTAGGGCCCTTTGGCAGCCTGACCGAAGCGCAAATCGCTCTCAACCAGGTGCATGGCTACGGCCTTCCTGATGCCCATCTGCTTGAGTCGCACCTTCAACAGGCGTCGCTGCAATAACACTTCGCGTTGATTTTGCCGCGAAAGGCCAGTAGTTTCACCGCTTTAATGAGGTGATTTGTGAATGGCATCCGGTTCTTCGCGAAAACGGCAGTTTGGCTCATCCTGCTTGCCGCCCCCGGTGCAGTTTCTGCCCAGGATTTGCCGTTTGAAACAACGGCACCGCATGCCATCCTGATTGACGCCAAATCAGGCTCCGTGTTCTTCGAAAAGAGCGCCGATACGCTCGTCCAGCCGGCGAGCATGAGCAAGCTCATGACCATGCTTCTGGTGTTTGAGGCATTGAAGGCAGGCGACGTGACACTGGACCAGGAATTCCTGATCAGTGAAAACGCCTGGCGGCGGGGTGGAACATCATCGGGCGGCTCCACCATGTATGCCAATGTGAACACGCGCATTAAGCTCATCGATCTGATGCGCGGGTCCATGATCCAATCGGCCAACGATGCCTGTATTGCCATTGCCGAGGGCATGGCGGGGTCAGAGGAAGAATTTGCCTTTCGGATGACCCAGCGTGGCAAGGAACTGGGATTGCAGAATGCGGTGTTCCGGAATGTGACCGGCTTGCCCAAGCCGGAAAACCTGATGAGCGTGCGCGATCTGACGATCATTGCCCGGCGCATCATTTCGGAGTTTCCGGAGTATTACAAAATCTATGGCGAGCGCGAATTCACCTGGAACAATATCACTCAGAAAAACCGCAATCCATTGCTGCTGGAATATCTGGGCGCCGACGGGATGAAAACCGGATACATTAAGGAAGCGGGTTACGGCTTGGTGGGTTCGGCAGTGCGCGACGGCAGGCGCCTTGTGCTGGTGGTTGCGGGCCTCACGTCCATCAAGGAACGCAGGGAAGAGGCGGAGAAATTGCTGGATTGGGGCTTCCGCCAGTTCAAAACCATTGACGTTTATACGGCGGGCGACGTGGTGAGCAAGGCGCGGGTCTGGGGCGGTGCTTCGCGCTGGGTGAATTTGGTGATCAAGCAGGATCTTCGCCTTGCGCTGTCAGCCAAAGAGCAGGAGAGCATTGAAGTGAAGCTTTCCTATGCAGGCCCGCTCATGGCGCCGGTCAAGGCCGGCGATCCGCTTGGCATCGTGCGGTTCATGATAGATGGAAAAACGATTGCAGAAGTTCCGGTGGAGACCGCAAATGCCGTGGACGCTGTGGATTCGATTTGGAGCAGGGCGATGGACAGCCTGATGATCATGGCTCTGGGCGGATAGGATGGCTGGACTGTTCGTTACCTTTGAAGGCGGCGAAGGGACGGGAAAATCGACACAGTTGAAATTGCTGGCGGAGCAGCTTACTGCGCAGGGGCATCAGGTGGTCCAGACGCGGGAGCCAGGCGGAACGGCTGAGGCCGAAGCCCTGCGCGCGCTGTTGGTGAATGGCGATACGGGGCGCTGGACGGCCGATGCGGAAGCGCTTTTGAACTACGCGGCGCGCGATTCCCATCTGAGAAAAGTTATCCGGCCAGCGCTGGCATTGGGGCATACTGTTCTCTGTGATCGTTTCATGGATTCCACGCGGGCCTATCAGGGGTATGCAGGCGGTTGCGATATGCGCCTTCTGGACTCACTCGAAGCTTCCATTGTTGGCAACACGCGGCCCATCCTCACGCTGGTGTTTGACCTTGACCCTGCGGAAGGGCTGGCGAGGGCGAAGTCGCGTGGTGACGGTTCAGAAGACCGCTATGAACGCAAAGGGCTTGCCTTCCACCAGGCCCTGCGGCGCGGATTTTTGGAGATTGCAAAAGGCGAGCCGGCGCGATGCCGCATGATAGACGCAACTGGTTCTGTGGAAGAGGTTGCAGGGCGGGTGCGTAAAGTTGTGGGGCCATTGGTTCATGGCTGAGGAAGAAACCGATCCGCGCGAAGTGGCATGGCATCCGCGCCATACAAGTGCATTGCTGGGGCACCAGAATGCGGAGAGGCGCATGCGGCAGGCTTTTGAGTCCGGCAAGTTGCACCATGCCTGGCTGATATCAGGACCAAAAGGAATTGGCAAAGCAAGCCTGGCCTATAAATTTGCGGCTTATGTGCTGTCTGACGGGCAATCAGATGCTGATGATTTGAGTGTTAATCCGGATTCGCGCGCGGCGCACTGGCTCGCGTCCCGCTCGCACCCGGACCTGTTTGTGCTTGAGCGGAACTGGGACGGCAAAACCAAGAAGCTGAAATCGGAATTGGCAGTGGACGATGCACGCCAGTTGTCTGAATTCTTTGGCCTTACGGCGGGAAGCGGGGGATGGCGCGTGGCCATTATCGATGCGGCTGATGATCTTAACAACGCCTCGGCCAATGCGCTTCTGAAGCTTATCGAAGAACCGCCGCCGAAATGCATCCTGCTTCTGGTCTGCAATCAGCCGGGTCGATTGCTCCGGACCATAAGATCGCGCTGCATGCGGATTGACCTTGCGCCGTTATCGCAAGCGGAAACGCTTAAAGTCTTGACCGATTTGCCGTTGGATGAACCGCCTTCCCATGAGAACATGGAGGTTGCGGCCAAGCTTGCCGGTGGCAGCCCCGGCCGCGGCCTGGAACTTTTGCATTCAACTGGCGCCAAGTCATTTGCGGCATTTCAGGCGATGGCACATATGACGTCCGCTTCCCTGGTAGAGTTTGGCAACCGGTTTGGCTCGCGCACCAGCACGGTCGATGACTTTGAAATATTTTTCAGTCTTCTCGAAAGCTGGATTGGCGGCCAAGCGCGAAAGACTGGCCTTGCGGGCGGCAGGTCCGGAATGGCAGATGCCTATGTGGCAATAAATCATTCCATTCGGCAGACAAATGCCCTAAATCTCGACCGGCGTCAGGCGGTTATTAACGCTTTGTCGCTGATCAATGAGGCCATGAAGACGGCCTAATCCCATTATTGAAGTCACGGAACTCATGTCAAAGCAGAATTACTTGATTACGACGGCCATTCCCTATGCCAACGGGGCGCCCCACATCGGCCATGCCTATGAACGCATTGCCACCGATGTGATGGCGCGTTTTGCGCGCCTTGACGGGGCCGATGTATTCTTTGTGACCGGCATGGATGAGCATGGGCAGAAGATGCAGCAGACGGCGGCGCGCGAGGGATTGACGCCACTTGCGCTGGCAGACCGGACGGCTCGACAATTTGAAGAAATGGGCGATTTGCTGAATGCGCGCGCCGACGACATTGTGCGCACGACTTCGGCGCGGCATCGGGCTTCCGTACAGGATATCTGGAAACGCATGGAGGCCAATGGCGATATCTATCTGTCGAAGTACGCCGGCTGGTATTCGGTGCGCGATGAAGCCTATTACGACGAAGATGAAATCGAAGAGCGCGAGGGCAAGAAATATTCCACCAAGACCGGAACCCCGGTGGAGTGGGTGGAGGAGGAAAGCTATTTTTTCAAGCTCTCGGCCTATGCCAAGCCTTTGCTGGATTATTATGAGGCCAATCCGGATTTCATTGTGCCGGAGAAATACAAGAACGAGATCGTTGCCTTCGTCAAACGGGGGCTGAATGATCTCTCCATCAGCCGCACCACGTTTGATTGGGGCATTCCGGTTCCGGGTGCCCCCAAGCATGTCATGTATGTTTGGGTGGATGCGCTCACAAATTATATTACCGCAACGGGATATCCGGACGAGAAGGCTGAGAAGGCGAAGTTCTGGCCAGCTTCAGCCCATGTGATCGGCAAAGATATCACGCGCTTTCATGCGATCTATTGGCCCGCGTTCCTGATGTCGGCAAAGCTTCCATTGCCCAATCAGATCGTTGTGCATGGATTCTTGTTCAGCCGTGGTGAGAAAATGTCAAAGTCGGTTGGAAACGTGGTGGCACCGGCTGATCTAGCGGCGCAATACGGCGTTGATCCCCTGCGCTATTTTTTCATGCGCGAAGTTCCCTTTGGGCAGGATGGAAACTACAGCCACGAAGCAATCGTAGCTCGGATGAATGCTGATCTTTCCAATGACCTTGGCAATCTGGCGCAACGCTCGCTTTCGATGATTGCCAAGAACTGTGATAGCAAGGTTCCTGCGTGCGGGCCACTAACGGATGCGGACAAGGAAATTTTGGCCGCTGCTGACGGATTGTTGGCCGAGGCTCGGGGGCATCACAAGGATTTTGCCATCAGCCGCGCGCTTGATACGATCTGGAAAGTGGTTGCCGATACCAACCGCTACTTTGCAAGCCAGGAACCCTGGGCGCTCAAGAAAACCGATCCGGCGCGGATGGGAACGGTGCTCTATGTGACGGCGGAAGTATTGCGCATTGTCGGCATATTGGTTCAACCCTACGTGCCGCAATCGGCTTCAAAAATGCTTGATCTCCTGGGCGTTTCAGCGCGCAGTTTTGCGGACTTGCCCAAGCGGCTTGTTTCAGGAGTGCAGCTTCCTGCGCCAACGCCTATTTTCCCGCGCTTTGTGGAGGAGGGGGAAACCCCGGCCAGGACTTGAGCTTTCTAGTTGTCGATAGCCATTGCCACCTCGACTATGAAGGTCTGGCCGAACGTTTGCCGACGGTCTTGGCGAACGCTGAAGCTGCTGGCGTTGGGCTTATGGTCTCGATTGGCACGCGCGTACGGAAGTTTGAGAAGCTGAGGCAAATTGCAGTCGAAAACCCGAATGTTTTCTGCACCGTAGGTACTCATCCTCACCATGCGCATGAGGAGCTTGACGTTACCGTTGATGACCTCATCGCATTAGCTCGGCATCCAAAGGTGGTAGGCATTGGCGAGGCGGGGCTGGATTACCACTATGACTTGAGCCCGCGTGCGGTGCAGGCGCAGGGGTTTCGCGCCCACATCGCGGCGGCGCGCGAAACCGGCCTGCCGCTGGTTATCCATGCACGCGAAGCGGACTCCGATGTGGCCACCACCTTGGAAGAGGAGATGAAGAAAGGAGCCTTTAAGCCTTTGCTTCACTGTTTCACCTCTTCGATGGATCTTGCCCAGCGCGGCCTTGCAATTGGGGCTTATGTTTCATTCTCTGGGATTCTCACTTACAAGAGTGCCGAGAATTTACGGGCTGTGGCAGTGGAAGTGCCCCTGGACCGGCTGCTTGTGGAAACGGATTCGCCCTATCTGGCGCCTGTTCCCTACCGGGGCAAATCCAATGAGCCCGCGTACGTCGTCAAGACATTGGAGCATTTGGCACTGGTTAAAGGTGTCACGACTGAGGTTATGGCCAAGGCGACGAATGACAATTTTTTTCGGCTATTTTCCAAAGTACCACGGCCGGAGCGGTTTGCATGACAATTACCCTGACTATTCTTGGCTGCGGCTCATCCGGTGGCGTTCCACGCATTGGCGGCGAATGGGGACTGTGTGACCCCTTGAACCCCAGGAACCGGCGCAGGCGCTGTTCGGTCATGCTGGAGAAAACAGGGGCTTCCGGCACTACCCGCGTGTTGATCGACACATCGCCAGATTTGCGTGAGCAGATGCTGAGCGAGAATGTGGGGGCAATCGACGGGGTGTGGTTCACCCATGAGCATGCGGACCATACCCATGGCATTGACGAGTTGCGGGGCTTTTTCCTGCGCCAGCGCAGCCGCGTGCCAATTTGGGCGGATGCAGCCGACCATGGCCATGCTAAAAAACCGCTTTACCTATTGTTTTCAAACGCTTGATGGGAGTGATTATCCGCCTACGCTGTCGCCGAACCTGATTGAGGCGGGCAAGGAGGTGGGGACATCGGGAGCAGGGGGTGCAATTTCTGGTGATGCCATTCCTGGTGCACCATGGCAATCTGGATGTCCTCGGGTTCCGGATCGGAAATACCGCCTACACACCTGACCTCAATGGAGTTCCAGATGCGAGTGCTGCCTATCTTTCAAATCTTGACCTATGGATTGTCGATGCCTTGAAGCGCGATCCCCATGGCAGCCATTTCTGCCTGGATGATACCTTGCGGGCAATTGAAACCTACAAGCCGCGGCGGGCCGTGCTGACCAACATGCACATTGACATGGATTATGCTACCCTGCTGGCCGAGCTTCCAAGGGGCGTTGAACCGGCTTATGACGGGTTGAAACTATCCCTCTGATTCTTGGAGGTTATCGGGATGTTTAGAAAGATCCTTGCCGCGCTCAGCAGCCTAGCACTGTTTTCAGGCGCGGCTTTCTCGCAAGTGTCTTGCGATGCGGAAAAGGTTTCAGCCCTGGTTGATACCTATGCCAGCAGTCCCTTCAGCGCCCGCACCTGGCGGGTTTTGAACGGACTTGGCGATCCCATGATTGAACCTTCCTCAGCTGGTTCAGATACGTGGGACAACCAGCAAAAATGGAAGACGCTGGTTGCCGGGATTTTGCCTGCGGGGCAGGCGGCACAGGACGTGGGCTATGAGTGCCGTATTGGATATCCATTGCAGGTCTTGCAGTCGCGCGTAGCGACGCTCGGAAAAGAAAATCCCTATGTGCGGCAGTGGCTGCGGGTTCAGGAAAAAGTGCTGCAGGTTTGCAGCGATCCAAATACAACCGATACTGCGCTGCCTGATCCAATCGAAGTTGGCGCCGCCCTGGCCGCCACGCAGGCTGACGATCGTGCCTATCAGGAAGCAGCGATCGCGTTCTACAAGGACAAGCTGAAAGCCATTGAGCTGTTTCGCGCCATTGCTAGCACCAGCTCTCCGCACAAAGCCGCCGCGCGCTACAACATTGCCAATCTCCGGGCGAACCTGAAGGATGTCGTTGCAGCGCGCCAGGAAGCCAATGCCATCCTGGCCGACCCGTGCACTTTCCTCAGTACACGGAATTACGCAGGAACTTCTGGGTTATATCGCCAATATTGAAGATACGCCTGCGGGCTGGACCGCGCTGATCGATGATTCCGTGAAAGCCATCACGGCGCCGACGAAGGACATTCTGGCATCGGACAAACTGAAAGGCGATTATGCCCGTGCGCTCAATGACATTGACTATGCCGGTATTCACAGCAAGCGTGATGACTGGTGGCTGACAGGCACCCTGCCTGCTGATGCAACGATTTCAAAAGCCATCCTTGATGCTTCGCGTAAACATCCCATGGCACTCTGGATGATGGCGGGCCAGACTGTTCAAGAGGCCTATGATCTTGCACCATGGTCGCTGGTTGGTGACAAGTGGAATGCCTGGACGACAAGTTATTTGGACCAAGCTCTTGCCGTGGCGCCCAGCGGTGCCGGATTGCCGGCCTTGCCGAAGGATGTATTGGACAGCCTCCGGGCAAAACCAGATGATGCAAGCCGCGAGGCGCTTTGGGGAAAGGTGCATGCCGCGCTTGATGCCGCCCAAAAGTTCATGCGGCGAAGCGCCGGAAACTGCCGCTCTTGGAACCTATCTCGCGCAGGCGGTTCGCGTGTCGGCTGCCACGGGACGCTTTGATCAGGCCTACGATGAGCTTGGCAAAATTTCTTTCAAGTCATCACGGTTCTATCACAACGGCGTTGTTCAAAAACTTGGCGAGTATATTCTGGGGCAGGGGATGGCTGAAGAAGGGCGGCGCATGCGAGACAAGCTTCTGACGCCAGAGTTCATGACTGCCGTGCCTGCGGATTTAAAACCCCAGACGCTGGATAGACTTTCAGAGTTCATGGGTTGGGTGGCTGAAGATGAAGCCCATTGGAAGGCGGCGCTGGCGATCCACAGTCAGAAGACAGCCAATCCGATTCTGAATTTTCTGCCTGCAAAAACCCTGTGGTCTTATGCCGATGACCCGATGTTCTCGATTGACCAGAAGGCCTTGCTCACGCGCGTGGCATGGACTCGGAACTATGCACGTGGCGGAACGCCTGATGCTGGCGAAACGGCGAAGCTTTATGCCGCCAATCCAAAGCTGAAGGAATCAGCCGACAAGATTTCCGCCGCGTTTCCAACACTCAGGCCGGAACGGGCGCGCCTGTTAACCATCTTGCGGAACCCGCGTTTTGGCATTTTGGTGAGCGCTCCTGATCTGTGGACGCCGCTTGAGACGATTGAAGGCGATTTTTCCGACGTGGGGTCCGGCAATCGCAATGACATGAATTGGTGGTGCCCGTTTGAGACGGACCGCCAGCTCATCGCATTGCGCTTGGACTTCAACGGCAATTCCGGCATTGATCTGGTTGACGAATATTCCAAGGACAATCTGGCGGCCGTATTTGACCAGAGCTGTGCGTGATCGGCTTGATGCGAAGCGTGAGGCTTTGCTGAAGCAGCATCCCATGGTCAAGGCCGTGAACTGGAAGGAAATCCGGGCACTTGCCAGCATGCCCAGCGCGCCCAAGCTGCTGGCGCAGTCCGCCATCCGCTGGGGCAAGGCGAGCAAGGGCGATGACGGTGCGCCGGAGGCGCTGGCACTGGCGGTCAGGACGACGCGCTATGGCTGCAGTTGGCATGGCAGGCACCGGGCATATTCCAAGCCGGCGCAGCAGTTGCTGCAGACCAAGTTTTCCGACACCAGCTGGGCCAAGCAAACGCCTTACTGGTTTGATTGCCAGCGCAATGAATGGGACAAGGACTACAACAAGGTTGCTGTGTGTGACGCCAGGACATGGCCGAAGCAGGCGCTGCCAAGGTGATGCCGCGCTCGAGGCGAGGTGCGTAACCCATTGATGGGGGCTATCTTTCACTGTCCGGACATTAATCGAAATATTCCATAATATATATTATGCGAATTAAGCGTGTATGGGCAAATGGCACAATACGATTGCTGCGACGGCGCCGATGGCCCTGTGCCCTGCCGGATTGGCAGTTGTCTGGATGGGTTATGACTTGACGAAGTTGTGGACCGGGAAAATTTGTGGCGGCACTTCCTGGAACCCGGCCGCTTTGATTATCGGCATCAAGATTGCGGCGAATGCCATAAGGTGGGCTTCAGATTCCCACACGTCGACAACGCGCCAGCCGGTTTTGGTAGGCCCGGCCAAATGCATGAGCAGACCTTTGGCCGGCCAATCGGCCAGCTTCTTCAGGCCGCCCCCGCCCGTCAGTTTTTTTGCTGCATCATCATACTGAGCTTGGGTATTTCCAGGGAAATCGAACAATACGCCTATTGCCATTTGCTCCTCCTTGCGCGTCACTGCCGCGATCCTTGCGCCGCCGCGGCTGACGGACTATACGCGCCAATTCCCGCAGCTGTACACAACTCACCGTGAAAACATGTCCGACAACCCCGCCACTTTGGATCCCCGGAAGATTGAAACGCTGCGCGCCATCATGAAAGCGCTACGCACGCCTGGCACTGGCTGCCCGTGGGACTTGGAGCAGAATTTTGAAACGATAGCGCCCTACACGATTGAGGAAGCTTATGAGGTGGCGGATGCGATCACGCGTGGCAATCGTACTGACCTTTGCGAAGAGCTTGGCGATCTCCTGCTGCAAACGATCTATCACGCACAAATGGCCGATGAGGAAGGCGCGTTCACATTCGATGATGTGTTGGAGGCTATCAACACCAAGATGGTGCGCAGGCATCCCCATGTGTTTGGCGATGAGGCCGCAAGATCCGCCAAGCTCGCCAAGGGCTTTTGGGAGGACATGAAGGCAAGGGAACGACCGGAGAAACCGCCAGAGGGATTGCTGGCATCGGTGCCACTGGCCCTGCCCGGGCTAACCCGGGCCTTAAAGCTGCAGGCAAAAGCCGCCAAGGTTGGATTCGACTGGCCGTCGGTTGAAAATGTCTATGACAAGATTTCTGAGGAAATTGCCGAGTTTCGCGCGGCGCCGGATGAGGAAAAAATTTCCGAGTTTGGCGATTTGCTTTTCGCGCTTGCCAATGTGGCGCGCCATCTCGGCATTGACCCTGAGGATGCTTTGCGAGCCACCAACGCCAAGTTTGAGAAACGCTTCCGGCATATTGAACTTGAACTTGAAAAGCGCGGCAAGCAGCCAAAAGATTCCGATCTGGAAGAGATGGATGCGTTATGGAACGCCGCAAAAGAATTTGAGAAACAAATCCCTTAAGCCTTTTTCTTCATTGCCTTGCCGAATTTTGCCTGGGCCTGCCCTGCCGTGTCAGCATCGAGCCTGACGGAAAGTTTGGTGTGGCCATCGTCATGGGCCTTGCGGGCCAGAACTTCGCCGTGCCGGTGCAGCCAGGCCAAGCCCTTGCCATCAGTTGCTTCGACAGTAATTTCAAATATCACACTCTTTTTGGCCAGGCGTTTTTCCACCTTGGCCAAGAGCTCATCTATTCCCTGGCCATCGAGGGACGACACAAGCACGCAATCATCGCGGCGCTGGGCCTGGGTTTCGCGGGTTGCAAGGGCAAGCGGATCCAGGAGGTCGGCCTTGTTCCACACCTCGATGATCTGGCTGCGGCGGTCTTCGTGGATGCCGAGCTCCTCAAGCACAAGACTTACATCGTAACTCTGCGCTTCGGTTTCTTCGTGGCTGACGTCACGCACATGCAAGATAATATCTGCCGCCAGCACCTCTTCGAGGGTGGCGCGAAACGAGGCGATCAGCGAGGTTGGCAGCTCCGAGATGAAACCAACTGTATCCGACAAAATTAACTTGCGGCCACTTGGCAGCGTGAGGTTTCGCATCGTGGGGTCAAGAGTTGCGAAAAGCAAATCCTTGGCCAGAACGTTTGCCGATGTCAGTTTGTTGAAGAGTGTGGATTTTCCGGCGTTGGTGTAGCCAACCAAAGCGACAACGGGATAGGGAACACGCTCCCTGCCCTTGCGGTGGAGATCGCGGGTTTTGACGACAGTTTTGAGTTCACCTTTGATTTTTGAGATCCGCTCCTCAATGAGCCGGCGATCCATTTCGAGCTGGCTTTCACCGGGGCCGCCGATAAAACCGAAGCCGCCGCGCTGACGTTCCAAGTGGGTCCATGAGCGAACGAGCCTGCTCTTCTGGTATTGCAGGTGGGCGAGCTCGACCTGAAGTATACCTTCCTTTGTGCTGGCCCGGCGGCCGAAAATTTCGAGGATCAGGCCAGTGCGATCCAACACTTTGGCTTTCCATTCGGTCTCCAGATTGCGCTGCTGAATGGGCGAGAGCTGGGCGTTTACCACCACAAGCTCCGCCTCGGCTTCAGCAACACGATTGGCTATTTCCGCGACTTTGCCTGAGCCAATGTATGTGGCAGGCTTGGGTGCTGCCAGCGGGGCTATGAGTGTGTCCACGATATCCAGATCAATGGCTTCCGCCAAGCCAATGGCTTCCGCCAGTTTACTTTGCGCATCCCGGTCAGTGACTTTAGTTTCGGCGCGGCTTTTCCGCTCAACGTGGACAACAACCGCACGGGTGAGTTCTGGGCCTTCAATCTGGAAATCTACGCCGGCACCTGACTTCGCGTGTTTTCTGGAATTCACGCGCCGCCGCTTTCTTCGTCAAACAGGCTGATAGGCCCGCCCGGCATGATTGTCGAAATCGCATGCTTATATACCAGCTGAGACATGCCGTCCCGGCGCAGGAGCAGGCAGAAATTGTCGAACCAGGTAACAATTCCCTGCAGCTTTACACCGTTGACGAGGAAGACAGTTACCGGGACTTTCTGCTTACGAACGTGATTTAAGAAGGTATCCTGCAGGTTTTGCGGTTTTTCTTGTGCCATTTTCTTTTCTCTATTTTTTGAGGCCAACGCTTGTTTACCTTGAAGTCAGGCTATCACATAATCCACAACCGTCCAAACAGCTCAGGTTGCGTCTTCCTCGCCTTTGGAAATCAGGCCTAAAAGCTTGATTTTGCGATGCAAAGCCGAGCGCTCCATGCCGATGAACACGGAGGTTCGTGATATATTTCCACCAAAGCGCGAGAGCTGGGCTGCCACATAATCACGCTCGAAAGCTTCCCGCGCCTCGCGGAGCGGCAAGGTCAGCAAATGCTCTCCGGAGAACATGCCTCCTTCACCGTTGGTGGTTCCAACATCCGACGGCAGCATGGCTGCGGTAATTTCGCTCTGCGGATCGCCACTCGCCAGGATCATGATGCGCTCAACATTGTTCTTGAGTTCACGCACATTTCCAGTCCAGTCGCGGGTCTGCAGTACGGCTACGGCATCGCTTGCGATGCGGCGCAGGGGCTGGCCTGCCATCGCAGAATAGGTTCTGGCGAAATAGTCGATCAGTTCCGGAATGTCTTCGCGCCTTTCGCCGAGGCTTGGCACGCGAACGGGGACAACACCGAGGCGGTGATAAAGGTCTTCCCGGAATTTGCTCTCAGCTATCAGGTGCAGGAGATCTCGGCTGGTGGAGGAGACAATGCGCACATCAACGCGAACCTTTTTTGCCCCGCCCACACGCTGGAAGGTTTGATCAAGGAGAACGCGGAGAACCTTTCCCTGGGTTACCATTGGCATATCAGCCACTTCATCGATGAACAGGGTACCACCGTGGGCCTCTTCCAGGGCCCCTACCCTTTGTTCGATGCCGGGTGCGGCTTCAATGCCAAACAGTTCCTCCTCCATGCGTTCCGGCGCCATGGTGGCGGCACTCAGCGTTACAAAGGGACCTTCGGCCCGGCCTGAAAGGGCATGAAGCGTGCGGGCCGTGAGTTCCTTTCCGGTTCCCATGTCTCCACTGATCAGGACACGGCTGTTTGCGGGCGCAATTTTTTTCAGGAGCTGGCGCAACTGGCGCATGGCAACGGAAGATCCATGCAGTTCGGTATCGGTGCCGGAGCGGCCTTTCAAGGATTTATTTTCGCGCTTCAACCGGCTGGTTTCGAGGGCCCGGCCAACGACCAGCAAAAGCCGGTCCGCATTGAAGGGCTTTTCGATGTACTCGTAGGCACCCCGCTTGATAGCAGCAACAGCTGTTTCGATATTTCCGTGACCCGAGATGATGACAACCGGAACGTCCTGGTGCTTTTCCTTGATGACCTGGAGGAGATCCAGCCCGTCCAGTTTGGAGCCTTGCAACCAGATATCAAGAATGATGAGCGACGGGCGGCGCTGATTGACTTCGGTGAGTGCGGCGTCACTGTTATGAGCAAGGCGGGTTTCGTAACCCTCGTCCTGCAGAATACCGGCGATCAACTCGCGGATATCGGCTTCATCATCAACAATCAGAACATCAGCAGCCATAGGTTTTACTCATTCACGCAGAAACAACTAGTAAAGGTTCGGGAAGCCGTGAGAATTCCAGGGTAACCCGCGCGCCGATGCCGGAGGGCGCGTCTTGCAAACGTAGGTGGCCGCCGTGCTCTTCCATAATCCGTTTGACAATGGCCAAACCAAGGCCTGTGCCTTTCTCGCGGGTAGTCATATACGGCTCAGAGAGGCGATTGCGATTTTCTTTTGGTAATCCCACGCCATTGTCGGTCACGCGAATAAAGGGGACGTGGTGTTCAATGCCTGCCTCAACGAGCACGTGGCCTCTTTCAAGGCCGTCCTTGTGCGCCCTGCCGTCAATGGCTTCAGCGGCATTCTTGACAAGGTTGGTCACGGCCTGAGTGACAAGGCGGCGGTCAAACAGAAACACAAAATCAGCTTTGCTAACATCAACATCAATATCAATATCACGCGTAGACACGCGCTGAAGAACTGTTGCGTCTTTTACCACTTCAGCAAGGTTCATGGACTCGGGTGCGGCCTTTGGCATGCGGGCAAACGACGAGAACTCGTCAACCATGCGGCCGATGTCTCCCACCTGGCGGATAATCGTGTCGGTGCATTGTTCGAAGACCTGGCGATCGGACTTTATTTCCTTGCTATACTTGCGCTTGAGGCGTTCGGCGGAAAGCTGAATGGGAGTTAGCGGGTTCTTGATTTCGTGGGCAATGCGGCGGGCAATGTCGGCCCAGGCCGTGTTGCGCTGGGCGGAAACGAGATCAGTAATGTCATCGAAAGTGAGAACAAACCCATGTTGGGCGTCATCCGACAGTTCGGTTGTTATGCGGGCCACAAAACTCAAATCGCGGCCCTGCAATTGAGTGTCCACCTGGCCTTCGGCAAACCCGGAAGGACGGGATTTTGCCTGCTCAAAGAGAGAAGCAAATGCCGGCAGAGCTGTGCTGAACGGTTGGCCGAGCAAGCCCTGTTCAGGCGCGCCCAGGAGATGAAGGGCTGATCGGTTGGCAAGCGATATTCTTTCATTTGGATCGATGCCGATGACACCCGCGCTCACGCCTGCCAGCATGGCTTCGGTAAAGCGGCGGCGTTCGTCAAGCTGGTCATTTGTCTTTAGCAATTCATCCTGATGCTGGGCTATCTGGTCTGTCATGAAATTAAAGGTGCGGGCCAGTGTTTCCAAATCGCCAATACCTTCGATAGTGCTGACCTTAGCGGCAAAATCGCCTTGGGCCACGCGCCTGGAGGCATCCAGAATACGCACAATGGGAGCCACCAGCCGGTCAGAAAACCACAAGCCGATCCATATGGCCGCCAAAAGGAATACAAATGCCACGACCGCGTACATCATGCCAAAGGTGAGTTGCACGCCAATGCGCTGTTGCATAAGCCTGTCATACTCGGCCTTGGCCTCGCGGGTTTTAGTGAGTTGCTGAATAACCGTTGGTGAAATTACCCGGTAGACATAAAAATAGTGGGTGGGAAAATTCTGCAGCTTAATGAGGGCTCGCACGAGATTGCCACCTTCGCCCGGTGGGATCAGGACCAGCTCTCCTTTGTCAGCAAGGGCAATTGTTTCCGGCGTAGGGGCCAGAAATTTAACCCGGTCGTTGGCGGTGACGTTGACATCAATGCGCTTCTGGCTTTGGTCAAAAACAAAAGCTCCAGCCAACCCGCGAAGTGCCGTATGGCGGGCAACCCGGCGCACAAATGCGGCTCTGTCGGTGTCGAAAAGGGCCTTTTGCTGGTTAAGATCAGCTGAGATATTGGCAACATCGGCGCGGGTGGCTTCGGCCGTATTCTTGATATATTCCTCAGCAACAGTGACGGCGGAATTGACGATTGCCTGTGTGCGCAGTGAGAACCAAGTATCCAATCCCCGGTTGAGGGTGGCGGAAGCAAACACGGCAACGATAATGGCCGGGACCACGGCAATCAGGCTGAACAGAAAAATGAGACGGATATGGAGACCGGCACCTGCGGTGCCTTTGCGACGCTCCTGAAAAAGAAACAAAACCTGTCCGCCGATCATGGCGGCCATAAGAAGCAAAAGGCCGGCGTTGATCGCAAGCAGGATCAAAGTTACCTGGCCTGTTGGAATAATCGGCGTCAGCCCGGTGAGAATTGCAAAAGTTGACAGGCCACTGACGATACCCAAGACGACGAGGCCAAATCCCGCCCAGCCAGTCAGGCGGCGAAGTTTGCTGGATATGCGATGCTCTGTCTTTTCGGCCATGGTTATTGATTCACCACTACTGTGGCCTGAAATCAACAGTAATAGTGGCGGATTTGCGACAGTATTGGTTAATGCAGGCCGCGAATGCTTTTGATGTTCCGGCTCCGCAATTTTGTACGGAGCGTATTGCGGTTAATTCCCAATAGATCGGCGGCGCGCAGCTGGTTGCCATTAGTGGCGGCAAGGCTTGCCCGGAGCAAAGGCGGTTCAATTTCGGCGAGAACGCGCTCATAGAGGCCAGCGGGGGGTAACCCTGCGCCAAATGTCGCAAAGTATTCGGCGAGATAGTTTTCGAAGAATTCCGCGGGCTTGTCGAAATCTGTTGCAAGTCCATTTTGCTGCTTGGCAGGGGGCGTTGTCGCCAGTTCGCGGGTGACTGAACTTGCCGTAATGGTGTCGTCGCTTTCCATGGCCATCAGGCGCTTGATCAGATTTTCAAGCTCACGCACGTTTCCGGGCCAACGATAAGTCTGCAGTGCGGCGATGGCGTCCTGGGAAATTTCTTTGCGCGGAAGCCCTTCGGTGGCGGCACGTTCAAGGAAATGGCGGGTGAGATCGGGAAGGTCTTCCAGGCGTTCGCGCAGCGACGGAATTTGAAGGGGCACAACATTCAGGCGGAAGAACAAATCCTCGCGAAACTGGCCTTGGGCAATGAGCTGGCGCAGATCCCTGTGGGTGGCGGCGATAATACGGACGTTGGTTTTAATAGGCGATACTCCGCCTACGGACGTATATTCGCTTTGCTGCAGTACGCGGAGAAGCCGGGTTTGCGCTTCGAGCGGCATGTCGCCAATCTCATCGAGAAAGAGGGTTCCACCTTCGGCCTGCTCGAAGCGACCTGCCATGCGTGAGGTGGCGCCGGTGAAGGCGCCCTTTTCGTGACCAAAGAGCTCGGACTCAATCAGCTCACGAGGAATTGCCGCCATGTTGACGGCCACAAACGCGCCCTTGCGGCGACGGCCATAGTCATGGAGGGCGCGAGCGACGAGTTCCTTGCCAGTGCCGGATTCGCCCACGATCATGACCGTCAGATCTGTCTGAGTGAGGCGGGCGATGATGCGGTAGATATCCTGCATGGCGGGAGAGCGGCCCACGATGGGCAAATTCTCCGATGTGGATTGATTTTTTACCTGTGCAACGGAAGGTTTGGAAGACTGCTCAAGAGCGCGGCCCACGGTTTGCACAAGGGCACTGAGGTCAAAGGGTTTTGGCAAATAGTCATAGGCGCCGCGCTCGGCCGCGGTGATGGCTGTCATGATGGTGTTTTGCGCGCTCATGACAATGACAGGCAAATTGGGGCGCAGCTTTTTGATGCGCGGGATCACATCGAAAGCGTTTTCGTCGGGCAGGACAACGTCGGTGAGAACGACATCGCCCTGCCCCTCGGAAACCCAACGCCATAGGGCAGTAGCCGTAGCGGTCGAGCGAACGCTGTAGCCAGCGCGGTTCAAAGCCTGGGTAAGGACGGTGCGAATGGCACTGTCGTCGTCTGCCAAGAGAATTGTTTTAGCGCTCACTGGTTCTTACCTTTTGATTCAGGTTTATCTTCATTCTGCTGGCGCAGCATGGGCAGCAACACGCGGAAGGTTGTGCCACGCTCGCGGGAAATACATTCGACAACGCCGCCATGATCGCGGACAATTTTTGCAACAAGGGCGAGGCCAAGCCCCCTGCCCTGAGGCTTTGTCGTGACGAAGGCATCAAAGATATGGGGCTTTAAATCCTCGCTAATGCCTGGCCCATTGTCGTGAATGCAGACTTCATAGGGCAAGGAAACTCGTTCACTGGAGCCAGGCACCGTGAGCTTTACGCCGGGACGGAATGCAGTAGTCAGGGTTATTTCGCCGGCTTCGCCAGAGGCGATGATTGATTCTGCCGCATTTTTCGCGAGATTCAAAAAGACCTGAACCAATTGATCCTGATTGCCGAGAACGGATGGAAGGGAGGGATCGTATTCCTCGCGGATGGTGATGGCATTCGGCATTCCAGCGGTGGTCAACTGCTTTACGCGATCAAGCACCACGTGGATATTAATGGGTTTTCGGTCTAAGGGTCTTTCATCGGAGAAGACCTCCATCTGATCGACCAAATCCCGGATTCGGTCAGTTTCCTCGCAGATCAATCTTGCTAAGGCGCGGTCATTGTTTTCAAGCACCGGCTCAAGCAATTGGGCGGCGCCCTTTATGCCGGACAATGGGTTTTTGATTTCGTGAGCGAGCATAGCAGCCATGCCAGACACGGAGCGGGCAGCGCCGCGATGGGTGAGTTGCAAATCAAGCTTTTGGGCCATGGAACGGCGGAGAAGCGTGAGGACTACGTAGCGCGGATCGTCATTCACGAGCGCTGTTTGCAGATCAACGATGCGTTCGCCGCCCATGCGTGGTGTTCCAACGCCGACGGAATATTCATTCATGACGCCAGAGGAGTTTCGCACCTGTTTTACGACATCCAGCACCGGGCTAGAAAAAGGCATGGCCTCTTCGAGTTTGTGGCGGGCTAGCACCGTGGATGACGCCTGGAAAAAATCTTCTGCTGCGCTGTTGGCGAAGCAGATGACGTCGTTCTCATCAACAACAAGGATCGGGTTTGGAAGCGCGTCAAAGATTGCCCGCAAAGGCGGCATCTTTGTCATGGCTATTGCGGCAGATTCCATCATGCAGCCTCAGCTTCTTGGACTTCAAGTGAGCCGTAAAGTTGAATGATCGAACGAGATACATGGGCGTTGTCGCGCGAGGTCAGAATGCGTTGACGCCAGAGGCTCGCATTAGGAGGTGAAAGCAATTTGCGTTCTTCAAGTCTTGCGATGGTCCAGCCAATATGTTTGCGGGCCGTCCGGTTGCCGAGCCCGCCACCATAATTCTCAAGCATCTGCTGGTGATGTTCGACCACGATGTTCATTTCGGTATGGAGCGAGGGTTCATTAATGCCGGAACCTGCGTCGAGCTGATTGGCGATAACGCCCGGCCACCAGGGCCTGCCATAGGCGCCGCGGCCAATCATGACGCCATCGGCATGGGATTCTTCCAGCATGGCGCGGGCATCAGCTGCGGAGGTTCCATCGCCGTTGGCGATCAGGGGAATGCTGATGGCTTCCTTGACGGCGCGAATGGCCTTCCAGTCAGCCTTGCCGCCATAGAACTGGCAGCGGGTTCGTCCGTGTACGGTAATCATTTGAACGCCGGAGGCTTCAGCACGGCGGGCCAGTTCCGGCGCATTGATCGAACCTGCATCCCATCCCAAGCGCATCTTGAGGGTGACGGGGACCCGGGCTGCCTGAACCGTGGCTTCGATCAGTGTCAAGGCGTGGTCGAGATCGCGCATGAGGGCTGAACCGGAAAGGCCGCCTGTAACCTGCCTTGCCGGGCAGCCCATGTTGATGTCGATGATGTCTGCGCCGAGGTCTTGAGCCACCTTGGTTCCTTCGGTCATCCAGCGCGCCTCGCGGCCCGCAAGCTGGATGACAAAGGGCTTCAGTTTTTCAGCACCCCTCGCCCGGCGCACCATGTCAGGCCGGGCGCGCACCAGTTCTTCGCTGGCAACCATTTCGGAAACGACCAGCCCTGCCCCATGGGCGTGGGCGACGGCACGGAAGGGCTCGTCCGTAACGCCGGATAGCGGCGCCAGGAACACCCGGTTCCGGGTTTTGATCGGGCCGATCTGAATGCTCATTTTTTCATCACAGTTATTGATAGCATATTTTCTGTGCAGAATAACCTTATGTTGCACCGCGTCAAGACCATTTATTGCCCCATGATAGAGGGACTGCTAGACGAAAATTATGTCGGTTGCAGTTGTCATTGTCGCGGGGGGTGCGGGTTTTCGCGCAGGCGGGGAGCTGCCCAAGCAATATCAACTCATTGGCGGCAGGCCGGTTATCTGGTGGACGCTCAAGGCCTTTGTCGACCACCCTGGCGTTTCCCATGTTCAAACCGTGATCGGGGCCGGCCATGGCGGCTTGTTTGCCGAAGCAATTGCAGGTTTGAAAGTTGCTCCTCCGGTCATCGGTGGCGACACACGACAGGATTCTTGCCGCATTGGCATTTCGGCTTGCGCCGGAACTGGTCTCCAAAAGGTACTTATCCATGATGCGGCGCGCCCCTTTGTGTCGGCGGACCTGATCAGCCATGTTATCGCGGAGCTTGATCGATCCGAAGGTGTAGTGCCGGGACTGCCTGTTGCCGATACGATGAAATTTGCGCCCGGCGGCCTGGTTGAACGCACGGTGGACAGGCAGGGACTGTGGGGGGCGCAGACACCGCAGGGATTTGACCTGAAGGCCATACTGGTTGCTCATGAGAAGGCCTATGACCAGGATTTGGGAGGCCTCACGGATGACGCTGCGGTGGCGGAAAAATTTGGTATCAAGGTGCGGGTGATAGCTGGGCACATTGAAAACCGCAAGCTGACGACGGCAGAGGATATTCGTGAAGCAGATCAATTCCTGATGACAAAGGCAAACTCCGAGCGGCCGGATGTGCGTGTGGGGCAAGGCATCGACTTTCATGAATTTGAAGCGGGCGATGGTGTGGTTCTGTGCGGCATCAAGATTCCTCATGACAGAAAACTTAAAGGCCATTCCGATGCCGATGCGGCCATGCATGCGCTGACCGATGCGATTCTTGGCGCTCTTGGCGAAGGTGATATCGGAACATTTTTCCCGCCGAGCGATGCGCAATGGAAAGGTGTTTCCTCGACAGTCTTTCTGCAGAAGGCTGTTGAGCTAATGGGGGCGAGAAATGGAATCATTGCCAATGTGGACATCACCATTCTAGCGGAAGCACCGCGCGTGGGTCCCCATATCGCTGCGATGAAAGCCCTGCTTTCTCCCCTGCTCCATATCGCTTCTGACCGTATAGCCATTAAAGCGACGACGACAGAGAAGCTCGGTGCAATTGGCAGGCGGGAAGGTTTGGCGGCTTTTGCGACAGCAACGGTGCGTTTGCCATGACTTTGGAACTGAGAGCCGCGGCACTGCTGGAACAGTGCCGATCGCAAGGCATCAAGATTGCAACGGCTGAAAGCTGCACTGGTGGCATGCTTGCTGCCCTGCTGACATCCGTTCCCGGATCGTCCGACGTTTTCGATTGCAGTTTTGTGAGTTACTCAAACGAAGCCAAGAAAAGAATGCTCGGTGTTTCCCATGAGCTCATTGCCGAGCATGGCGCGGTGAGCCGCGAATGTGCGTTGGCCATGGCCCATGGGGCCATCCTTGAATCTGCGGCAACCCTTGCCGTTTCAATCACCGGCGTAGCGGGACCGGGCGGCGGATCGGCTGCAAAGCCTGTGGGACTGGTTCATTTTGCCTGCGCCCGAAGAAACGGCGCGACACTGCACCGGGTAGAAAGATTTGGCGATATTGGGCGCGCCGGTGTGCGCACCGCATCGGTGGAAATTGCGCTGGAGCTTCTTGAAGCTCAGCTGTTGTAGAGTTTCTCGGCGCGGGCTTCAAACGCACCCATGACTTTCTTTGCCGCGTGGTCAAACATGCCGCTCAGCAGCATCTGCAACATGTGGCTTTTCATTTCGTAGTCCACGGCGAATGTAATGTCAGACTTGTTGCCTTCAACGGCGATTATTTGCCACGAAGAGATGAGTTTCTTGACTGCTTTGCCGGACGAAACCGCATTCACGGAAAGATTTGCGATGCTTGTTTCCACCTGACTGGTGAAGGATTCATGGATGCCCATTTTCTTGTAGCCGATGACGAGATCAGCGCTGAAACTCTCGTATTCATCAACGGTTGGTTTGCGATTGCGTACGGTTGAGCGTTCGACCAGGGGCAGGAATTCCTTGTAGCTCCCTACATCGGCAACGACTTCGAAAATTTGCTGGGGTGAAAAATTCACGCGGCGGGTGGCGGTAAATCTTGGCAATTCATCAGTGTCCGGAATTTTTGAGGCGTGCCGCGCGCAGTCTCGCGAAATCGTCGCCCGCATGGTGAGACGAGCGCGTGAGCGGCGACGAGGCAACCATGAGGAAGCCCTTTGAATAGGCCAGGGTTTCATAGGCCTTGAATTCATCGGGGGTTACAAAGCGTTCAATGGCGGCGTGTTTGCGGGTGGGCTGGAGATATTGCCCGATGGTGATAAAATCGATATTGGCGGAGCGCATGTCATCCATGACCTGCATGACTTGCTCGCGGGTTTCGCCGAGGCCCACCATGATACCTGACTTGGTGAACATCATGGGATCCAATTCCTTCACCCGCTGCAGGAGGCGGAGCGAATGGAAGTAGCGGGCGCCGGGGCGGATTTTGAGATAAAGGGCGGGAACGGTTTCCAGATTATGGTTGAACACATCGGGGCGGGCCTCAATGACTTGCTCCAGGGCGCCATCTTTTTTCAGGAAGTCAGGGGTCAAGACTTCAATTGTCGTGGTTGGTGTAGCGGCACGTGTCGCGCGAATTACGCGCGCGAAATGTCCAGCGCCGCCATCGTCCAGATCGTCACGGTCAACGCTCGTTATCACCGCGTGTGACAGGCCCATGCGGGCAATGGCGTCCGCCACCCTCTCAGGTTCATCCTGCTCAAGCGCCTCCGGCAAGCCGGTCTTCACATTGCAGAAAGCGCAGGCCCTGGTGCAGGTGTCGCCCATGATCATGAAGGTGGCATGCTTCTTGGACCAGCATTCGCCAATGTTCGGGCAGCCCGCTTCCTCGCAAACGGTGACGAGCCCATTCTCGCGGACAATTTTCTGGGTTTCTGCGTAGATGGCGGAGCCCGGCGCTTTTACCCTGATCCACTCCGGCTTGCGGAGCAGCGGAGTGTCTGCCCTGTGGGCTTTTTCAGGATGCCGAGGCCGGGTTTCCAATACAGTCACCATCTGATCAGGCAGAGCGGCCCTTCAACATCCGCACGGCGAGGATGAGAACAACGGCGCCGACGACGGACACCAGCAAATTGCCCCAGAACCAGCCGGAGACGAATTCGCCGAGCTGAATGCCCGCGAGATTGGCGAGGAAGCCGCCGATATAGGCGCCGATGACGCCGACGATGATATTCATGATGAGGCCCATGTCGGACCTGGTTAGCTTCTCGGCTATCCAGCCTGCCACGGCGCCGATTAACAGGGTTCCAAGCCAACCCACACCGCCGCCCAAGTCCATCAGATTATTCATTTCAGTTCTCCCAAGGGTTGTTCAGAGTTAAGTCAAAATTTTTGCGATGACCATGACGATGATCGCGCCGATGGTTGCGGTTGCAATGTCGCGGGCATATTCATTGGTGATGCCGAGATTTATGCCCATCCTGTTAAGGACGTAGGAGCCGACGAAGGAGCCGATGACGCCACTGATGAGGTATTGAACAATGCCGTAGCCGCCCACGATAAAACTGGCGAGCCAGCCTGCAACGAGGCCAAGCACCAGTGCGATTATGATGTTCTTGGTATCCATCTGATCCCTCTATTTCCTGCCTGACGTCACGAGATATGGCCTACGATGTAACATGGTTCAAGAGGCTCCTCACATGTGGATGACGCGGCCCTGCGAATCCAGGACGCTTTCATGCATCATTTCGGAAAGGGTTGGATGCGGGAAGACCGTGTGCATTAACTCTTCTTCGGTGGTTTCCAGGCCCATGGCGATGACGAAGCCCTGGATGAGTTCGGTGACTTCGGCGCCTACCATGTGGGCGCCCAGCAAACGCCCGGTCTTGGCGTCGAATATCGTCTTCACAAGGCCTTGATCCTCACCAAGGGCGATGGCCTTGCCATTTGCGAGGAAGGGGAAACGGCCAACCTTGAGTTCAAATCCAGCGGCCTTGGCTTTTGCTTCGGTGAGACCCACAGAAGCTACCTGCGGGTGGCAATAGGTGCAGCCCGGAATGTGCTCTTTCTTCATGGGGTGGGCATCAAGGCCCTTAATCTTCTCAACACAGATCACGCCTTCATGCTCAGCCTTGTGGGCCAGCATGGGCGGGCCCGCCACGTCGCCGATGGCATAGATGCCCGTAACATTGGTGCGGCCGAAGCCATCAATGACGATGCAGCCCTTGTCGGTTTTCACGCCGAGTGGCTTCGAGGCCCAGGTTTTCGATGTTGCCGACAACGCCCACGGCGGAGATGACGCGGTCCACGGTGAGTTCGGTTTTCGTGGTGCCCTGCTCTATCGTTGCGGTGACGCTGTTGGCAGATTTCTTCAGTGCGCTGACTTTTGCGCTCAGCTTGATCTTCAGGCCCTGCTTTTCCAACTGCTTCTGGGCGACCTTGGCGATCTCGGCGTCTTCCACCGGCATGACCTGATCCATGATTTCAACCACGGTCACGTCAACGCCCATGGCGTTATAGAACGAGGCGAACTCAATGCCGATGGCGCCTGAGCCTACGACGAGCAAAGACTTCGGCATTTTGGGCGGCACCATGGCCTCGAAATAGGTCCACACCAATTTGCCGTCGGCTTCGAGGCCCGGCAGAGCGCGCGGCCTTGCGCCTGTAGCGATAATTATGTGCTTGGCCGTATAGGTGCCGGCACCAAGCGCGCCCTTGGGTTCGGGGGGCTGTGGCTGCATGGCGGGCTTGGCTGATTTTGCAACGGTGACTTCACCGGGTTTTGTGATCTTTGCTTCACCCCAGATCACCTGCACTTTGTTCTTTTTGAGCAAACCGCCCACACCGCCATTGAGGCGGCCTGATACGCCTCGCGAGCGTTGCACAACGGCGGCGGGATCGAAGGAGACATTGTCTGCCGACAGGCCATAGTCCTTGGCGTGCTTCATGTAGTGATAGATTTCAGCAGTTCGCAGCAACGCCTTGGTGGGAATACAGCCCCAGTTCAGGCAAATGCCGCCGAGGTGTTCGCGTTCAACAATTGCGGTCTTGAAACCGAGTTGGGCGGCGCGAATGGCAGTTACATAGCCGCCAGGACCGGAGCCAATGATGAGAACGTCGAAGTTGTTGTCAGCCATGTTCACTACCTCACTCAATCCGTCATCCCAGCGAAAGCCGGGATCCATTTTTACCGCATCTCCTCTGGGTCCCGGCTTTCGCCGGGATGACAGAAATCAGATGCTTAGAATCTTTTTCACCACCGGCACCAAAGCAACGCCAATGGCCTTTGTATTCACCGCATCCAGATGGCCGCCATCGGCCTTGTCAGCGACAGCCACACTGCCCGCGTCAAAGAAATGCACACTCATTTCCTTGGCAACCCTTGCGTAGTGTTTGGCAAAGAGTTTGGACTCCGCAATTGCGTGTCCCCACAGTTCGTTGAACCATTCATCCTCAGTCGGCACCAGGCAAGGCGGCGACATGATCAAAATTTGCGGGTTTTTGTAGTTCGGCATGAAGCTGAATTTCTGGATGATGGTGATCAGGCGCTCCATCCCCATGGCCGCATCGAACGCGCGGCAACGGGCGGCAAACTTGATGTCATTGGTGCCCAGCATGATGATCACGAGATCAAGTGGCTGATGGCTCACCAGCAGCAACGGCAACGCTACCGAGCCATTGCGCGTTTCGAATGTCGTTTCATCATCGAAAACGGTCGTGCGGCCATTTTGCCCCTCTTCAATGACGCGGGCCTTGCTGCCAAGACCTGCCGCCAACGCATTGGGCCAGCGGGTTTCAAACGGATGGCGCGCATCCTGCCCGGCCACAAAACCCCAGGTCAGACTGTCGCCAAATGCGAGGATGCTCTTCATCGTCGTATCCTCACACCAACATCAGACCCGGGTCTTCGAGATACATGCGGAAGGCACTGAGGAGTTCGGCGCCGAGGGCGCCGTCTACGCAGCGATGATCCGTAGACAGAGTGACTGACATCTGGTGCTCGATCACTATCTCATTGCCGCGTACAACGGCGCGGCGTTCGCCCGTTCCAATGGCCAGTATTGTTGCCTGGGGCGGGTTGACGATTGCAGCGAAATTCTTGATGTTCATCATGCCAAGATTGGAGACGGAGGTTGAACCGCCGGTGTATTCTTCCGGTTTCAACCGGCGCGCACGGGCCCTAGCGGCATAATCCTTCATTTCCATGGAAATCTGGGTGAGGCCCTTGGTCTCGGCCTTGCGGACAACGGGCGTGATCAGGCCACCGGGGATGGAAACGGCAACACCCACATCGGCGTGGTGGTGTTTCACCATGGCGTTTTCCGTCCAGGACACGTTGGCGTCCGGCACTTTTATGAGGGCCATGGCCATGGCCTTGATGATGAAATCATTGACGGAAACTTTCCATACGGGCTTGCCGTCCTTGTCCTTGGGCGCCTGCAGATTGAGGCGTTCGCGAAGCGGCAGAAGATTTTCCAGCACGCAATCAACCGACACATAGAAATGCGGAACGGTCTGTTTTGACTCGGTGAGACGGCGGGCAATGGTCTTGCGCATGCCGTCATGGGGCACGAGGTCGTAGGAGCCCGCTTCAAAGAGCTTAAGCACGGCTTCATCAGACATGCCCTGCGGCATGCCCGCTGATTTAGCGGCAGGCGCCGCACCCGGCTTAGCATTCTCAACGTCTTTCAGAACAACACGGCCATGGGGGCCGGAACCTTTGAGGGCTGAAAGGTCTAGGCCCTTCTGCTTGGCCACGCGCCTTGCAAGAGGGGACGCGAAAACGCGGGAGCCGTCGGCTTTGGCAGTTGGAACGCTTGCGGCGGAAGTTGTTGGAGCGGCGGCCACAGCAGCAGGAGCGGTTACAGTCTTTGGCGCGGGCGCGGCCTTTGGCATATCCCCCAGCTTCTCGCCCTCGCCCAAAATGATTGCGATGGGGGCATTCACCAGAACATCATCGGTGCCTTCAGCCACCAGAATTTTGCCGAGCGTGCCTTCGTCGATGGCTTCCACTTCCATGGTGGCCTTGTCGGTTTCGATCTCGGCCAGCACGTCGCCGGATTTCACCTTGTCACCCTCTTTTTTGAGCCATTTTGCGAGCTTGCCCTTTTCCATGGTGGGAGACAGAGCGGGCATCAGAATGTTGACAGGCATGGTCCGGTACTCTCTCTATGACTTGACGGAAAGCGGAGAATGTTTTGCGGCGGCCTTGGCCAGATCTGCGGTCAGGTTCCTGCGGATTTCTTCCAGGTTGCCGGCGGTGGTGCCGTGGCCCATTTCGGCGCAGGAAGCGGCCACCTGTTCTGCCATGCCTGCCAATACGTGTCCCCAGATATCGGCCTTGCCGAAGGCCATAGCATTCAGCGACAGGCTTAAATGGCCTTGGGTAATCCAGGCGCGCACCAGTTCGCCCGCCTTCTCGTCATGAAATACTTCATGGGGCGGCTGCAGTTGATGGGGGTGCGTTTCGTGGCTGTGATCGTGATGGTGGTGATGATCGTGGTCAGACATAGAGAACTCCTTTTACAGCGGCCACCACTTCGTCTGCGTTGGGGAGCGCGAGTTTTTCGAGATTGGCGGCATAGGGCATGGGCACGTCCTTGCCGGCCACACGGGCCACGGGCGCATCGAGATAGTCGAAAGCGTGGGTCATGACCTGAGCGGCGATTTCAGACGTCACCGAGAATTGCGGATAGCCCTCCTCCACGGCCACACAACGGTTGGTTTTTTTTATGCTCTCAATAACAGTGGCCAAATCCATGGGGCGAATGGTGCGGAGATCGATAACTTCCGCTTCGATGCCTTCGGCGGCGAGCTTGTCGGCGGCGGCGAGCGAATAGGTCATGCCGATGCCGAAGGAGACGATGGTGACGTGCATTCCAGCACGGGCAATGCGCGCCTTGCCGATGGGTACGATCCAGTCATCAAGCTTTGGCACTTCAAAACTCTTGCCGTAGAGGATTTCGTTTTCAAGAAAGATCACGGGATTTGGATCGCGGATGGCAGATTTCATCAGGCCTTTGGCGTCTGCAGCCGAGTAAGGCATGACGACCTTGAGGCCCGGGATTTGTGAATACCACGCGGCGTAATCTTGAGAGTGCTGCGCGCCGACTCGGGCCGCCGCGCCATTTGGACCACGGAACACGATGGGGCATCCCATTTGGCCGCCGGACATGTAGAGTGTCTTGGCTGCTGAATTGATGATGTGATCAATGGCCTGCATGGCGAAATTGAAGGTCATGAATTCGACGATGGGCTTGAGGCCCGCGAAGGCCGCACCCGTGGCGATGCCGGTGAAGCCGTGTTCGGTAATTGGTGTGTCGATCACACGGGCTGGGCCGAATTCCTCCAGCATGCCCTGGCTGATTTTATAGGCGCCCTGATATTCGCCGACTTCCTCACCCATCAGGAACACATCTTTATCGCGGCGCATTTCTTCCGACATGGCAGAGCGAATGGCTTCACGCACCGTCATCGTCACCATTTCGGTGCCTTCGGGGATATCCGTGTCCCGCAGCTCAGGGCCCTTCGAGGGCGGCTGCGCCGCCACCTCAGGGTGCAGGTTTACTTTTTTCTTCATCCTGAGGAGCCCGGCGCAGCGGGCGTCTCTAAGGACGCTTCGCCGATCACCGCAATGGGCGTGTTGACCTTCACATTCTCGGTGCCCTCGGCAACCAGAATTGCTGTCAGTGGTCCCTCATCGACGGCTTCCACTTCCATGGTGGCCTTGTCGGTTTCGATCTCGGCCAGCACGTCGCCGGACTTGATATTGTCGCCGACTTTTTTCAGCCATTTGGAAAGCTTGCCTTCTTCCATGGTGGGCGAAAGGGCGGGCATCAGAATGTTTGGCATGGCAGGTGTCCGTCCTTACGCGCTTTTGTAAATGTCGGTGTAGAGTTCCGAAATATCAGGCTCTGGATTGCTTGTTGCAAAATCGGCGGCTTCGGTGACTGTCACGCGGATATCGGCGTCGAGCTTTTTCAAATCATCCTCGCTTGCCATGCCCGCTTTCAGGATGCGGGCCTTGACCTGCTCAATGGGGTCCCTCTCCTCGCGCATTTTCTGCACTTCTTCCTTGGCGCGGTATTTGGCGGGGTCTGACATGGAGTGGCCGCGATAGCGATAGGTCATCATTTCCAGAATGTAGGGTCCTTCGCCCGAACGGCAATGTTCAACGGCGCGGTCGCCGGCTTCTTTCACGGCGCGCACATCCATGCCGTCCACTTGCTCGGAGGGAATGTCGAAGGCCTCACCACGGGCACCCAAATGATCGGATTTTGCGGTGGAACGCGGGGCTGCGGTTCCCATGGCGTAACGGTTGTTTTCGATCACGAAGATGACGGGGAGTTTCCAGACGCTGGCGATGTTGAAGGTTTCATAGACCTGGCCCTGGTTGGCGGCGCCATCACCATAATAGGTGAGCGCCACGTGGTCATTGCCGCGATACTTGTTGGCGAAGGCAAGCCCTGCCCCCAGCGGCACCTGGGCGCCCACGATGCCGTGGCCGCCAAAGAACTGTTTTTCCCGGCTGAACATGTGCATGGAGCCGCCCTTGCCGTGGGAATAGCCGTCCCGCCGGCCGGTGAGTTCGGCCATGACGCCCTTGGGGTCCATGCCGGCGGCCAGCATGTGGCCATGGTCGCGGTAGGAAGTGATGAGCTGGTCGCCGTCTTTGACGGCCATCTGCATGCCGATGACCACGGCTTCCTGGCCGATATAGAGGTGGCAGAAGCCGCCGATGAGGCCCATGCCGTAGAGCTGGCCTGCTTTTTCCTCGAAGCGGCGGATGAGCAGCATGTCCTTGTAGGCGCGGAGTTCTTCCTCGGAGGAAAAACCACTGTTTTTGAGAGCTGATTTGTCGGCCTTCTCGGCCTTGGTGCCTTTACGTGCAATATAGGCCGATTTCACCGCCATTAACTCCTCCCGCAATGCTTTTTGACTACTTCCATAGCATTAAGCGGTTGAGATGGCTTGCTAATATTGGTGTTAACCGAATTTCGGTTTACGTCCTAGAATTCATTGGGAAATTATGGTGAATCGAGGACGATCAGCTCGTTTGGCCTAGCCACTTCGAGGGTTTGGCGGGCCATTTCATCCAGCATGTCGGGGTCGACGGATTCCGGCCTGAGAAGTGCTACACGGCCTTCGAAGGTGGTCCTTCGTTTCTGGATTGCCGCAAGATCGTCGGTCAGTTGCGCAGACTGGCTTTTCAACTTTTCATTGAAGCGGAAGCCACGGGGCCCTTCCCAGGCATGCCAGGCAAAGAACCCCAGCAGGGCCAAGCAGGCACAGGTGACAACGCTGTCAAATTTGGATATGCGCATGGGACAGCAGATTTCGGGGGAGTCGCTTAAGGTTTGGTAAACGGGCCCGGACAGGGTGGACTTGCTTTTTGGCGCAAGGCATACGATGTAAGGGCAAAGGTTACATATAATGTTATCGAGCAGCAGGTTCATAGTCGCCATTCACGCGTTAAGCGTGCTCGCCCGCCATGCCAACAAAGGCCCGGTGTGTTCGTCGACTATTGCTACAAGTGTAGACACCAATCCGGTCGTAATCCGTCGCTTGATGGCAGAATTGGAAAAGGCAAAGCTCGTGCGCGCCACCGCCGGCCGCTCCGGCGGATTTGAGCTTGAGCGGGGAGCCGAAGGCATCACACTTGCCGATATTTATCAGGCGGTGGAAGACGAAACCGTATTCCGCATGCACAAGACCGATCCTAATTCGAAATGTCCAGTTGCCTGTCAGATGGGAAAAATTCTAGGAGCCCCGCTACGGGCCGCGGAAAGCGCATTGTCGAGTTCATTGGCGCGGACAACGCTCCAGGACGTGGCTGAAGCCGTTCACTAACTTTTCGCTTATTTCAAAATCTTGAAATCGCCGATGGCAATGCTTTCGGCATTGGCGGGGCCGGCGATGCGGAGCCAGACACCTTTGCCCATTGCGTGATCAGGAAGCGCAAAGGATTGCTTGCCGGGCGTTGTCTGCAAGGTGAAGCTTTGAATGGGCCTGCCGGTTGTATCCATTTGGCCTTCTGGCAGAACCATCACGTCCAGCTGCGTTGCTGCCGCAACGGAGTTATCTGACGGCGGAATGTACTCAATCAGGTTCACGGGTTGGGCAATGTCTTCAGCAAAACTCACCAGCACATTCAGTTCGCGGTCGGGCGCTGCAATGCTGAGGGAGGTTTCGGATTTGCCATCAAAGAGTTCGGCAAGACGATAGCGCTGCTCGGCACCATCCTTGAGAGCGGCTGAAAATTGCGCGCCCTGCCCTATGTCGAAAGGGCCGGATTGAACGGCGTCACCCTTTTCCACGGGAACTTCTGCTTTCGCCACGGGTGGTTCCACAGCAAGCGTTACTTGCACCGGCTGTTGCGGCGGTGCAGCACCCGGCAACAGGGTTTGATAGGCGGCAATGGCAACGCCTGCGATGGCCGCGAAACTCGTGGCCACCATATGGGCATTGGTAAATCGTGTCGGCTTAGGATTTGAGGATGGTTGCCCCGGCATATTGCGCCTGTGTTCCTAGTTCTTCTTCGATACGCAGCAACTGGTTGTACTTCGCCAAACGATCAGACCGCGCCAGCGAACCCGTCTTGATCTGACCGCAGTTTGTGGCAACAGCAAGGTCGGCAATGGTTGAATCCTCGGTTTCGCCGGAACGATGGGACATCACAGCGGTGTAGCCCGCCTTGTGGGCCATTTCCACGGCTTCCAGGGTTTCGGTGAGCGAGCCGATCTGGTTGACCTTCACGAGAATCGAATTGGCGATGTGTTCGGTGATGCCACGCTTGAGTCGCGTGGTGTTAGTCACGAAAAGATCATCACCCACGAGCTGGTGGGTTTTGCCGATCAAATCGGTGATCTGCTTCCAGCCATCCCAGTCATCTTCCGACATGCCATCTTCGATGGAGATGATTGGAAAATCCTTGGCAAGCTTGGCCAGGTATTTGGCCTGCTCGGCGATAGAGCGCTTCTTGCCTTCACCCTCGTAGTCGTAAACGCCATTCTTGAAAAACTCGGTGGCGGCGCAATCGAGGCCCAGGTAAATTTCCTTGCCCGGCTTATAACCTGCCTGCTCGATGGCTTTGAACGCGAACTCCAAAGCTGCTTCTGCCGAAGGAAGATTTGGCGCGAAACCACCTTCATCTCCCACGTTAGTATTGTGGCCGGCTTTCTTGAGAGATGCCTTCAAGGTATGGAACACTTCGGCACCCATGCGCAGCGCTTCCTTGAAGGAAGGAGCGCCTACGGGGAGAATCATGAATTCCTGAAAGTCGATGGGGTTGTCGGCGTGAACGCCGCCATTGATGATGTTCATCATGGGAACCGGCAGCGTGCGCGCCGCCGTGCCTCCGACGTAGCGATAGAGCGGTTGGCCGCAGGCTTCGGCGGCAGCCTTTGCCGTGGCAAGGGATACGCCGAGAATTGCGTTGGCGCCAAGGCGGGATTTGTTGGGCGTGCCATCAAGGGCGATCATGGCGCGGTCCACTGCGATCTGGTCTTCGGCGTCCATGTCAATGAGGGTGTCAAAAATTTCGCCGTTCACGGCGGCCACTGCCTTGGTCACGCCCTTGCCGCCATAGCGCTTTTTATCGCCGTCGCGGAGTTCCATGGCTTCATGGGCGCCGGTTGATGCGCCCGAGGGAACCGCGGCGCGGCCAAAGGAGCCATCTTCTAGGATCACATCCACTTCAACCGTCGGGTTGCCGCGGCTATCAAGAATTTCGCGGGCGGTAATGTCGAGAATGGCGGTCATGGGGAGGCTCCGAATTGAGTTTCGGGTGGGCTTATGACTTGGACCTGTGTCGAATGCAAGAAGGGTTGGATGGATAGGCCTGAATGCCGGTTTTCAGCCTTAGGCTTTGCGCGAGCCAAGCGGAATGATCTCGGGGCTTTCTGTCGAAAACTCCCCGCCCACGCAGTCACCAATCCAGGGGTCAACTGTCAGCCCCGCTGCCGCAATCAGTTCTCTAATCTCGATCTGACGGGCAAATGCAATCTGTGAGCGGGCCGAGAGCAACCGCCCGCTCCCGAACCGGTAAAATGTGTCGTAGGTCACGATGCCGGTAGACGGGTCGCAACTGGCATCATTCCAGCGCTCAATACTCCCGAATTGGGGATGTGGCAGCACTCCACGGCTGGCATCGGGGGTCCACTGTTCCCACTCACGTGCTTCAGGGTTTCGACTGTCAAAGAAGAAACGGCCACCTAGGGCAAGGTGGCGCGCAATGGTGCCGATCAAAGCTCTACGATCATCGCGGCTCAGGAGAGTTTGGAAGGCATGCCCGGTCATCAGTACCATGTCGAAACACTCGCCGAGCTCAAGACTACGGGCATCGGCTTTAACCCAACGCACCTTGTCGCCGCCATGCCGTTGGCGAGCGATTTGCAACATGGCTTCCGCAGGGTCAGCGCCGGTCACCTCATGCCCGCGCATAGCCAATTCGGCCGAGAAAATGCCGGTACCGCAGCCGAGATCGAGCACACGGTTGGCTCCTGCGGCGAGACTGGCAAAGAAATCGAAATCTTCGGGCCAGGGATTGTCCCAATCGTATAGCTGAGCGAACTCCGGATCGCAGTAAAGCGCCTCATTTGTCATTTAGATAATTCCGGCAAGCAATAAGTCTTAGTTTGAAGGACTCAACTGCCGCAGCATCAGGATCATGTTGGCGTGGGCATCGGCGGTGCCGAGGTTCCTGATCTTGTGGGGAACGTCGCCGCGGTAGCGGATGGCTTCGCCGGCTTTGGCCACCTTTACTTCTTCACCAACGGTGATCTCCACTTCGCCTTTCAGCATGTAGAGGTGTTCCACGGTTCCGGGCGGGTGGGGGTCGGATTCGAGCAGGCCATTGGGCTTGGCGTGGAAATCATACCATTGGGTGAGGTCAATCAGGTTTAGCGGGCCAGTAATGGCCAGGCGGCAGAGGCCATCCTGGCTTTCAAGGATGGGAATGGCGGATTTCACCTGATGCTCCAGGAATAATGTGCCGCTGTCGGCCTTCAGGACCTCGTCAATGCTGGTGTCCAACGCCCGTGACAGGCGGTAAACTGTTGAAAGTGTTGGGTTTGTCTCATTACGCTCGATCTGGGAAATGATCGATTTGGCGACCCCGGATTGCTCCGAAAGCTCGCCCAGGGACATGTTGTAGGCCTTGCGCAGGCGCTGGATGGTTTTACCCAAGGCGGGCGTGGGGTCAGCATCGCTTGAACTACCATTCTTTTTCGTGCGCGGCGTTGACATTTTGTTGTCCTTTATTTAGAACTAGTGTTCGTAATAACGAACGAATAGACTATATTGGGTGTTGATAGAATTGAATTAGCGCGTTTTTTACGGCAAAATCAAATGAAATCGCGCGTTTGATTAAAACACGGTAAGTTAGGGCAAACGTCCGGAGAAGCGAACAGGAGCCAAATGTGGGCGTGATTTAAGTCGTAGACACCAATAATGTGAGCCATATCCTGGAGGCAGTTGAGGGCTGGCGGGTCATGGAAATTATCCGCGAGCATGGCTTCGAAGTTGGTGGCTTGTGCGGCGGTGCCTGTGCCTGTGCGACCTGCCA
Source organism: uncultured Alphaproteobacteria bacterium (assembly GCA_963766425.1). Lineage (GTDB taxonomy): Bacteria > Pseudomonadota > Alphaproteobacteria > Rhizobiales > Aestuariivirgaceae > Aestuariivirga. Next base: position 57,229 of record CAVYAB010000033.1, on the reverse strand, counting down.
TGTGGAAGTTCACGCCGAATGGGCGGACAAATTGTACCCGGCAAATGACGATGAGGAAGCGATGCTGGATGAAGTCCCGGTTTTGTCGCCGACATCGCGGCTTTCTTGCCAGATTATTTACACGGAAGATTTAAACGGTCTCGCAGTCAAACTCGTGGCCAACGGTTGAGGGCAAATCATGCGCTACTTCCCCATATTCTATGATCTCGAAGGACGGAAGGTTGTCGTTGTCGGTGGCGGCGAAGAGGCCTTGCGCAAGGTGCGACTGTTGCTCAAGACCAATGCGAAGATTTAAGTGGTTGCCCCCCTGCTCCACGATGAACTGGCTTCCGAGCCACGGGTGGAGTGGCTGGCGCGGCGCTTTGCGCCAAATCTTTTGGACGATGCCGCATTGGTTTATGCGGCTGATCCTGAACTCAATAATCTTGTGAGCGTTGAAGCGAAGGCTCGCGGCATTCCGGTGAATGTTATTGATGGGGCTGAGATTTCAACTTTCATTACGCCCTCCATTGTTGACCGTGATCCCGTCATCGTCGCCATTGGCACGGAAGGCACGGCACCTGTCCTTGGCCAGGGCATTCGCGCGCGCATTGATGCGATGCTGCCCAATGCGCTTGGTGCGTTAGCCTGGAAGGCAAACGCGCTTCGCCCACGGGTGGCCAATGAAGTGCCGCAAGGCAGCCGCCGCCGTTCCTTCTGGAATCGATTTTTCTTTGGCTCCATTCGGGATGCCGCAATCGCTGGCGATGAGGTGGGCTATGCCCACGAACTCAATATTGCTTTGAATGACGAAGCCAAGCCCTCGGTCGGCCGCGTATCACTCGTTGGGGCTGGCCCCGGCGACCCGGAACTTCTGACGCTCAAGGCCCAGCGCAAGCTGCAGGAAGCCGATGTGATCGTTTATGACGGTCAAATTGGCTCCGGCATTCTGGAATTGGCACGGCGTGATGCAGTGCGGATTGTGGCTGGCAACTCTCAATTTGCGACCAGTGCCATTCTCACCCGGGAAGCGCGCACTGGGAAGAATGTTGTGCTTTTGGTTTCCGGCGACGTTGACACTGTCAGTGATGAACAGACCGCTTTGGAAGACAATGGGATTGCCGTTGAGGTTGTTCCCGGAATTGCAACGTCCACGGCAAAGGTTTTCCCTTTCATGTCACGCGACGACATCGCCAATGAGATTTTGCGAGCGGCATCATGAGCGAGATTGAAAAGGGTCAGGTCATGACCGCGAACCGCCTGCGCGACGGGGAAGTTGTTTTCCTTACGCGTTCGGGCGCCTGGAATGAAAAGATCGATGAGGCCGTTCTGGCATTGGAGCCACAGGCGACAGCGGCACTCGAATCGCGCGCTTCGGCAGATGTGAAAGCAACGCTTGTCACGGGCACTTACCTGTTTGATGCCGAGCGCGTGGATGGAAAAATTCGTGCGGTTCACATGCGTGAACGCATTCGCACGCTTGGTCCCACGGTGCGGCTTGACCTCGGCAAGCAGGCTGAGGGCACGTCCGGCGCATTTGCCTTTAAGGAGGCTTGAACCATGTATCGCTATGATGAATTTGACCACCAGTTCGTTCGTGAACGTACAGCACAGTTCAGGGATCAAGCCGATCGCCGCCTCAAAGGTGAATTAACCGAGGATGAGTTTCGTCCGCTGCGCCTGATGAACGGACTCTATCTGCAGCTTCATGCGTATATGCTGCGGGTGGCCATTCCCTATGGCACGCTGTCTTCAAAGCAGATGCGGCAGCTCGCCTACATCGCCGAGAAGTGGGACCGTGGCTATGGCCATTTCACCACGCGGCAGAACATTCAATATAACTGGATCAAGCTCGAGGATACGGCAGATATTCTGGCGGCCCTTGCCGAAGTTGAAATGCATGCCATTCAGACTTCGGGCAATTGCATTCGCAATGTGACGACGGACCATTGGGCCGGTGCTGCGGCGGATGAGATTGCCGATCCACGTCCCGTGGGAGAATTGCTCAGGCAATGGTCATCGCTCCATCCAGAGTTTTCTTACTTGCCGCGCAAGTTCAAGATTGCGGTGACGGGCGCTCCAAATGACCGTGCAGCCGTCAAGGTTCATGACATTGGCCTGCGCCTGCACAAGAATGATGCGGGAGCGATTGGCTGGGAAGTGATGGTTGGTGGTGGCCAGGGCCGCACACCGATGATCGCCGTAACTGTACGTGACTTCCTGCCGGAGAAGGAACTAGTGGCTTATCTCGAAGCCATCATGCGGGTGTATAATCTCTATGGCCGCCGTGACAACAAATACAAGGCGCGCATCAAGATTCTGGTTCATGAAATTGGCGCCGAAAAATTCAAGTCGGAAGTTGAAGCGGAATACGCGCGCCGCCCTGAGCAGACCACCCATGTCGAGGAAAAAGAACTGGAGCGCATTGCGGCTTATTTTGCAGCGCCTGCGTTTGAAAAGCTATCGCGTTTCACGCCCGCTTTTGAAGAGGCAAAACTTTCCAATCCGGAATTTTCCCGCTGGGCCCGCAACAATCTGGCTGCGCACCGGGTTGATGGCTACACCATCGTCAATATTTCCCTCAAACCGGAAGGCGGCATTCCGGGCGATGCGACGGCAGAGCAAATGCGCGTCATGGCGGATCTGGCGGAGCGCTATTCCCATGATGAACTCCGTGTCAGCCATCCGCAGAACATCATACTTCCCCATGTGAAAAAGGACGATGCGTTTGCCCTTTGGCAAGCTCTCGTTCCCGCTGGCCTCGCAACGGCTAACTACGGCCTCGCCGGTGATATCATCGCCTGTCCTGGCATGGACTATTGCTCGCTGGCCACGGCGCGCTCCATTCCCATTTCGCAGGCCATTTCGCGGAAATTCGCCAGCTTGGATGTGCAGGAAGAAATCGGCCCGGTGAAGATCAATATCTCGGGCTGCATCAATGCCTGCGGCCATCACCATGTGGGCCATATCGGCATTCTTGGTTTGGACAAGAAGGGCGAGGAATTTTACCAGATCACCCTTGGCGGCTCATCAACCGAGAGCGCCTCGATTGGTTCCATTCTTGGACCCGGCTTTGCCGGACATGAAGTTCCAGATGCCATCGAAAAGATTCTCACGACCTATGTGAAGCTGCGTCAGCCCGGCGAGGAATTCCTTTACACCTACCGTCGCCTCGGCCCGCAACCTTTCAAGGAGGCGCTCTATGCCGCTGCTTAAGAACGATACCTTCATCGAGGACGCTTTCACGCATTTTGGCGCTGAAGATGCTTTGCCGGAAGGCGGCAATGTTGCCATTCCTTTTTCACGGTTGAAGAACGAATGGGAAAGCCTTGCCAAGTTTCCGGGCCAGCTTGGCACTTTGCTGAGCAATACGGATCATGCGGAAGATGTGGCACATTTCCTGCCGCATCTAGCGCTTGTTATTCTGCCCTTCCCCGCCTTTGTCGATGGAAGGGCCTATTCCATTGCCCGGCAAATCCGGCAATTGGGCTATCGTGGAGAATTGCGGGCCACGGGCAATGTGTTGCCTGACCAGTTCCAGTTCATGAGCCAGGTTGGTTTCAATACGTTTGAAGTGTCCGAGCGCTTCGCGCTTGAAATCTGGCAGCAGGCTTCCAAGCAAATGTCGCTCGCCTATCAGCGCGGGCTTTTCCGCCGTGTGGGCGAAGCGGAAGTGTGGAGCGAACGCCACGAGGACGCAGAGCCCGATCCAACGCCATGGGAGGAACAGCCCCATGCCGGATAACACAATTGATAACAGCGTCGTTGAAAGGTATGCGGGACTTGAAGGCCGTGACCTGATCACGTCCATACTGCGTGATTATCCCGATCATACGGCTTTGGTTTCTTCATTCGGGGCCGAGTCCGCTGTTCTGCTGCACATGGTTTCTGAGGTTAATCCCGATCTGCCTGTCATCTTCCTGGATACGGGCAAACTGTTTCAGGAGACGCTCGAATACCGCGACAGGCTCATTGCTGAACTGGGGCTCACTAATGTGCGCTCGGTGAAGCCCGATGCTTTCGATCTCGAAACCGGGGATTCGGATGGCCTGCTGCATCGGAGTAATCACGATGCCTGCTGCCACATTCGCAAGACCATTCCCCTGGAAAAGGCACTCACGGATTTTGATGTGGTGATTTCCGGCCGCAAGCGTTTTCATGGTGCAGCCCGGGCTGACCTGGACTTTGTGAGCATTGCTGATGACCGCCTTAAGGTAGAGCCCTTGGCGGGTTTTTCCGCACTCGACATCCAGTCTTACATGACCAGCCATCATTTGCCTTCGCATCCCCTGCGGCTCAAGGGCTATCGCTCGATTGGCTGCGAACCCTGCACGTCGCTCGGTGGCACGGATGATGATCCGCGCGCCGGACGTTGGGCTGGCACTGACAAGACGGAATGCGGTATACATTTTACGGCGAATGGACAAATTATTCGCACAGTTCAGCGCCAGGCTGTAAACGCCTGATCAAAGCCACGCTTGGGGAAATTACCGGATGTATGATTTTTGGGCGTTTGCCCTTGTGGGTTTTTTTGCGCAGCTTGTTGATGGCGCATTAGGCATGGGATTTGGCGTTATCTCCGCGTCGGTCCTCCTCGCACAAGGAGTTCCGCCTGCCCTTGCCTCCGCAAGTGTAAATGCCGCCAAACTGCCGACGACTGGAACTGCGGCGATTTCCCATTTCATGCACAAGAATCTCGACCGGCGCATCATCATTATGCTTTGCGTATTCGGCGCACTGGGCGGAATCATTGGCGCCACCGTGCTGACGAGCCTGAAGGGCAAGACCCTGTTCGTCTTGATCAACGTCTATCTGCTGCTGATCGGTTTCCTGATCGTTTATAACGGGCTGAAGGATGTGGCACCCCGCCTATTTCCCAAAGGGTTTACACGCTTGATAGGTTTTGTTGGCGGCCTCATTGAAGGTATTGGCGGGAGCTGGGGTCCCATCGTAACCACAAGTCTGCTCGGCACGGGAACAGAGTCGCGCTACGCCATCGGTTCGAGTAATTTTTCCGAGTTCGTCGTCAGTATCGCTGTATTCTCAACATTTGTCGCAGCGTTCGCCATGGGCTACTGGCACGGCGGATCGGACTGGCACGAGGTTGCATGGCCCGTCGCGGGCCTTGTGCTCGGAGGACTTCCTGCCGCCGCGGTCGGTGGCTATCTCTCCAAAATTGCACCCAAGCGCCCGCTCACCATAGCGGTTGGGTTGCTGGCAATCAGCATTGCAATCTACCGCAGCCTGACGATGTGAAGTTCTACGCGCTAAGCGCCTGCTTGAGATCGCGCACGAGATCATCCACATCTTCCAGCCCTACTGAGAGACGCAAGTTGCCGTCAGAAATTCCCATCATGGCGCGGGCTTCCGGGCCGATGTTGCGGTGAGTTGTAGTTGCTGGATGGGTGATCAGGGATTTGGCATCGCCAAGATTGTTCGAAATGTCGATGATTCCAAGCTTGCGCAGCAGATCGAAGGCTTTAGCCTTGCCACCGCTGACATCGAAAGACACCATGGTGCCGCCCAATTTCATCTGGCTGCGCGCAAGCTTCACTTGGGCATGGCTGTCATGATGCGGATAATAGACCCGCTCAACGTCTTTTATTGACGACAGCGCTTCGGCAATCGTGGCAGCGGATTTGCTTTGGGCCTCCACGCGCAATTTCATGGTTTCGAGGCCTTTGAGCAGCACCCAAGCATTGAATGGCGAGATCGTCGGTCCGGTGTGGCGCAGGAACGGCTTCAACAGGTCTTCCTTGAATTTCTTGCTCGACAGAATTGTGCCGCCGAACACCCTGCCCTGACCATCAGTATGCTTGGTATTCGAGTAGAAGACGATATCAGCGCCAAGCTCCATTGGTTTCTGCAGGATGGGTGTTGCGAAGACGTTGTCAATAATCACCACGGCGCCCGCCTTATGGGCGATGTCGCAGATCATTTGAATGTCGAGAACCTCAAGCAAGGGATTGGATGGCGTTTCAAAGAACACACATTTGGTTTGAGGCTTCATCGCCTGCTTCCAGGCCTTGGCATCTCTGCCATCGACGAGATCATAGGTCACGCCGAACTTTGGCAGGATGGCCGTGATGATCTGGTAGTTGGACCCGAACAGCGAACGCGAGGCGACGATATGATCGCCCACCTTTAACTGACAGGCGAGCGCGCCAAAGGCTGCCGACATGCCGGACGCCACGGCGTAGCAGGCTTCGGCGCCTTCCAACAGCCGCATACGCTCTTCCAGCATGGTGACCGTGGGGTTGCCATAGCGGCCATAGACATAGCCTTCCTCTTCGCCAGCAAAGCGCCGCTCGGCGGTTTCCGGATCATCGTAGACATAGCCGGAGGTGAGGTAGATGGCTTCCGAGGTTTCGCCATGGTTCGAACGATCGAGCCCGCCACGCACAAGTTTCGTTGCGTCGCCCCAACCTGCGGGGTTCTGTTTCTTCGTATATTTGGCCATTAGCTTTGTACCCAGGGAAGGCCTGCGGCTTTCCAGCCATTCATTATGCCACGGTGGCCGTTGGCATCCTTATCGCCCTCGAAGCCCTGGGCCACATTCCAGCAATTGGAATAGCCCGCTTCGGTGAGGGCTGTAGCTGCTGAAGACGAGCGTGCGCCGGAGCGGCAAATGCAGAGGATTTCTGCGTCCTTGGGCAGACCCATCTGCTCGATTTCCTCGACAAATTTTGCATTCACCTGCATGGCTGGAAACACCTGCCAGGCCAGGCGCACAAGCCTTTCCACGGCGGGAACGCCAACAAAGGTCCACTCGGGCTGGGTGCGCACGTCGACCAGCACAGCGGAGGAATTACCCTGCAAACGCTGATGGGCTTCCGTGGGAGAAATATTGCCTTTATGCATAAAACGACCTGTTCTTTATTTCGAACGATATAATAGTCGAAACAAAGAGCACCCGCAAAGGAAAATGGCGGCCTAACGTTATCAATCAGTGTTTATGGGTTGGAAATTTGACGACAGCAGTGCCTGAAACCGGGTCGGTCAGGCCGAGGCCACCACCCAAGTCTTCCAGCATGCCACGGAAGCCGTCAAGAATGGTAATCATGCGCGGCCTTGCTTCGACAATGCTCTCAAAGTCGTCCCACTTGCCGATTAGACAATAGGTGCGGTCGCCGGTCTTGATCAGCGCGCCATCCTTCATTCCATCGAGGTTCGGCAGGTTCTTGTGCATGTCGATGAACTTTTGCTCCTGGCCGGCTTTCACTTTGAAACGCACAACATTGTAAGCGGTCATAGCTTCCTCCTTTATCGAGGTCCCCGGTGGTGGAAGGCTACGCCTTTTCGCTGCGTTTGTGTAGTTAGGTGAAAATTGGCACGGCGACGTGAGACAGGCTGGCGCTTTCCGCTTTGGTGAATGACATGTTAGATAAATTCACCAACCCCTTTCGGAGTTCCCCGTGATGTCGAAGTCCCTGCCCGCCCGTTGTGATGTAGTAATTATTGGTGGGGGTATCGTAGGTGCTTCCATTGCATATCATCTGGGGAAAATTGGAATTACCAATACTGTTCTTCTGGAGCGCAAGCAGCTGACGTCCGGAACAACGTGGCATGCGGCGGGCCTTGTAGGGCAGTTGCGCGCCTCCAAGAATCTCACGGAGTTGGCAAAATACACAACCAATCTTTTCGAAGGACTTGAGAAGGAAACCGGGCAGGCCACGGGCTTCAAACAGAATGGCTCGATTTCAATAGCCCTCAGTGATGGGCGCATGGAAGAACTTTTGCGCGGTGCTTCCATGGCCAAGAATTTTGGATTGGCTGTCGATGTTATCAGCACGGGCGACATCAAGGAACGTGTGCCGCATTACAACATGGACGGTGTCAAAGGCGGCGTGTTCCTGCCCAAGGACGGCCAGGTTAATCCAATCGATGTGACACAGGCGCTGGCGACTGGCGCACGTTCGCGCGGCGCAAAGGTATTTGAGAATACGAAAGTCACACGCATTCTGGTTGAGAATGGCAAAGCCGTCGGCGTTGAAACGACAGATGGCACGATCATGGCGGACAAGGTGGTGATTGCATCGGGCATGTGGTCGCGTGAACTGGGCCGCAGTATTGGCGTGAACATTCCGCTCCATGCCTGCGAACACTTCTACATTGTGTCGGAACCAATCGCTGAATTGCCGCGCAACATGCCCGTGGTGCGAGTGCCCGATGAATGCACCTACTACAAGGAAGATGCGGGCAAGCTCATGGTCGGAGCGTTCGAACCCGTGGCCAAACCATGGGGTGGTGGCGGAATAGACGAAGAGCATAGTTTTGTAACATTGCAAGAAGACATGGACCACTTTGAACCCATTCTCGCCAGCGCCATCAATCGCGTGCCGCTGCTCGAAACGGCGGGCATTCAGCTTTTCTTCAACGGGCCGGAAAGCTTCACGCCGGACAACCGCTATTATCTCGGCGAAGCGCCGGAAGTGAAGAATTGCTACGTGGCCACGGGCTTCAATTCCATCGGCATTCAATCATCGGGTGGCGCTGGGCTGGTGCTGTCGCAATGGATCAAGAATGGCCATCCGCCGATGGATGTGAATGGCATGGATATTCGCCGCATTCATCCGTTCCAGTCGGTGCGGGAATATGTGCATGACCGCGTTTCGGAAACACTCGGCCTGCTTTACGCCATGCATTGGCCTTATCGCCAGGCGGAGACTGCGCGCGGAGTTCGCCGTTCACCCATTTATGAGCAGACGAAAAAACTCGGCGCTGTGTTTGGCGAAGTGAACGGCTGGGAGCGGCCCAACTGGTACGCGCGGGATGGGGTGAAGCCGGAATATGAATACTCCTATGGCCGGCAGAACTGGTTTCCGTGTGCGGATTATGAAGCCAAGCAACTGATGACGAAATGTGCCTTCTTTGATCAATCATCTTTTGCAAAATACGTGGTTGAGGGGCGCGATGCCTGCAAGGTGTTGAACACCATCAGCGCCAATAATGTTGATGTGGAACCGGGCCGCATCGTTTACACCCAGTGGTGCAATGAGCGCGGCGGCATAGAGGCCGATCTCACGGTTACGCGACTGGAAGAAAGCAAATTCATGGTGGTCACAGGTGCCGTGCCACAAACCCGCGACATGGCGTGGCTGAAGCGCCATACACCGGACGATGCCCATTGTGTTTCCACTGATATTACCTCAGGTCTCGCGATGATCGCCGTGATGGGGCCAAACTCTCGCGCCCTGCTCCAGAAACTTTCAGGCGCTGATTTGTCGAATGCCGCCTTTCCATTTGGTACATCGAAGGAAATTGAAATCGGTTATGCGCGGGTGCGGGCGAGCCGCATTACCTATGTGGGCGAATTGGGCTGGGAACTCTACATTCCGACGGAATTTGTGGCCCATGTGTATGAACGGCTGCAGGCGGCAGGTAGCGAGTTTGGCCTTACGCCCGCCGGCATGCACACGATGAATAACTGCCGCACCGAAAAAGCCTATCGCCACTGGGGCCATGACATCAGTGACGAGGAAAACCCAGTCGAAGCTGGCCTTGGCTTTGCGGTTGCCTGGGACAAGAAAGGCGACTTTATCGGGCGCGACGCCTTGCTGAAGCAGAGGGCCGTGCCCACGCTCGGCAAGCGCATGATCTGCATCGCGTTGGATGATGCGAGTGCGTCTGCGCCGATGATGTACCACGAGGAACCAATTTACCGGAATGGAGTCATCGTCGGCTCCACCACGTCAGGCGCATGGGGACATCGGGTGAACCTCTCTCTTGGCATGGGCTACGTGAATAACAAAGACGGCGTGACCAAGGACTGGATTGAATGCGGCACGTGGGAAGTTGAACTAGCGTGGAAACGCTATGGCGCGAAGGCCCAGCTGCAGAGCTTCTATGATCCGAAAGGCGAGAGGATCAAGGCATAGTTCAATTAAGGAGCGTCGACTTTTCCCTTTCGCCCGAGACAATGCTGACGATAACATGGGGCGGAACTTCCAGAAGCCTCGCTCCGTTCTCGATCAGGAGCGTTGCAAATAGCCTCGCGGTGTCGATGACTTCGTCAGCTCTGCCACCGACAAGGGTGCATGCACATAGGGCGGCGCTTGCTTCATCGCCGTGCTGGAGGGCGGCGATCATGCCGACACAGAGACATTCTTCCCGGCAGAGATAGCGGCATTGGCAGGTGAGGCAGCGGACTGGTTCCGCAGCTTTTTCTCGGATGGCTTTGACCCAGTAATGCAGATGTGAAACCAACGCTCCGGCATTCACTGCCCCCAACTCATCGGTGAATAATGACCAGGCCTGTTCCCAACAGGCGACTCGCCAAGCTCGTAACCGGACAGCCAGTGACGAAAGCCCTGAACAACGAGGCGTTCGCCTTTCCGGTCGAGATAAGTCTGGCGATCCATGTTACAATTCCTATTCTTGAGTAATTTACTCGGATATAGGAGTATGGCTCGGCGGTCAACCGTAAACCGAATGTGATCGCTGGTTTTATGCTTTGTTAATGGCGCGCTGTTCTAGTTTACGCTTTGCAACAGGACGCCGATGAGCCCCCTCGCCCCACCAGTTACTGAAGTCCGTTTGGCCGAATTGCTGAGTGCCCTTAGCCATGCGCTGGACATCACTGAAGGACAACCCGAAGGCCATTGCCTGCGCTGCTGCTGGATTGGCCTGCAAATCGCCGAGGAACTAAACCTTGATGAACTGCAGACGTGGGAACTCTACTACACCCTCCTGCTGAAAGACCTGGGCTGCAGCAGCAATGCGGCGCGCATCTGTGAACTCTATCTTGTCAATGACATCAATTTCAAAAAGGATTTCAAGCTCATTGATGGCAGCCTGCCGCAGGCGCTGCGCTTTGTGCTCAGCCACACAGGATTGAAGGCTGGCCTTGCCGAACGCTTCCGCGCCATCATCAACATTTTCCAAAATGGCGGCGAGATTTCCACGGAGCTCATTCAAACACGATGCCAGCGCGGGGCAGACATTGCGCGCAAGATGCGGTTCAGCGAAGCCGTGGCACTGGGCATCGGCTATTTGGATGAACATTGGGATGGCAGCGGCAAACCAAATCGGATCGCTGGTGGCGCCATTCCGCTTTATTCCCGTATTGCGCTCATTGCCCAGGTGGCTGACGTATTTCAGAAAGCAGATGGCGAGGACGCTGCCCGGCAGGAAATCAAAAATCGCGCGGGAACGTGGTTCGACCCTGAACTCGCCGCGATATTTCATTCGGTTTCGGGGCGGCCATCATTTTGGGACTCTCTGAATGATCCTGACCTCCACGAAATCATTTACGACATCGAACCTGTCGAGCGCGTGGCCGTGGTTGATGAGGATTATCTCGACGATATAGCGAGCGGATTTGCAGAAGTCGTCGACTCGAAAAGTCATTTTACGAAGGGTCACAGCGAGCGGGTCACGCTGTTTGCAGATCTTATCGCTGCGGAACTTGGCTTTGCGCCGGAACGGCGCCGGTGGCTGAAACGCGCTGCCCTGTTGCATGACATTGGCAAACTCGGGGTGAGCAATACAATTCTCGACAACCCGGGAAAGCTTGATGCCGAAGAATGGGTGGAAATGAAGAACCACGCGGCACTGACTGAGACAATCCTGTCGCGGATTTCGGCCTTCCAGGAACTTGCAAGCGTTGCAAGCGCGCACCATGAAAGGCTGGATGGCAAGGGCTATCCCAAGGGTCTGAAGGGTGAGGAAATTGTTCTGGAATCGCGCATTCTGGCGGTTGCCGACATCTTCGATGCGTTGACCGCTGATCGTCCGTATCGCGCTGCTATGCCGGTTTCGAAAGCTCTCGCAATCATTGCTGAAGAGGTCGGCAAGGCAACGGACCCCATGTGTTTTGAAGCCCTGAAGAAAGGGCTTTCCCGCTTCGACGCGAGTGTTGCCGCCTAGCGCCTGAATTCCTTGATTGTGTTGGCGTGTATTTCGAACCTGTCGCGCAGCTTAAGCCTGCGGGCCTGGGCTTCCGATATCAGATCCACATGGGGGCTTGCATCGATCTCCTGGGCCATGGACCAGCAATTTTCCTGTGACGTCAGCCAGTAGTCGGGATCGTATTTTCCGATGTCAAAAGGCTTGGAAATGCGGCGCAGAGTTTTGTGGGTTTCATTTACATATTCGTGGAAGTAACTCATAGCGAGTTCGCGGGGGCTGGCATAGACAGGGTCGCGCCAGCGCAGCCAGATGGAATTGCTTTTGGAAATGGCGCCCCAGTGTTTGCCATTCTTGAAGAGCGCCAGCACATGGTCATCGTCGCCATGGGCCTGAAAATCCAGGAGCAGCGCCTTCTCGCCGTGGAGGAGTAGCGCTCCGGCCGCGATGAAGGCGGCCTCGATGCAATGGCAACGGTTCATCTGCAGGGCAAGGCGCGCCGAATAGCAGGTGTCGCCCTGGGGTTCAAAATTGATCGGTATCGCTGGTGAGAAAGTCCTGAATCTTTTCAGGTGTATTCAACTTGCGGAAAATATCTGTTTCCTCGCGCGTCAGACCAATTGCCCTCGCAAGGGCAGCATCAAAAGCCATGCGCTACAATCCGCCGCCATCATTTCGGCCCACGGAAAAATCACGCCTTGCCGCGAGAATTGACACGGAATAACCGGCCACAACGTCTATCAACGACATCATCACGAGGAAAAAGAAGGATGCAGTTGCGCAATAGGGCACGAGCAGGAATTCGATGAGTGCCACGATGAAGGTCACGGTTGACAGCATGTGATCGATGATGGTGCCGGCGCCCAGCCTTGCCGCTTTGATGATTTCGAAGAACAGGGCCACAAGGCCCGCCATGACAAAAAAGTCGCCGACTTTCAAATAGAATTCGGTGCCAGACGGCAACATGCCATCCCAAACCAGAGACTCGGAATCCATCCACTGGCCCGCTAGGCCCAGGATGTTGAATGCGATGATGACTAGGGCAATTGCCGGGAAAGCAAGGATATAGCGCATGGCGGGGCCTCCGATCTGGTGGCTCATTTAGAGCAAGTGTTGCGATTCCCACAAAGCAGGTTTGCAGCGGATTTCAAATAATTTGTTCTTTATTACGAACGAAAAATAGCCTATATAGAACGTAGAACAACAAAGAGAGGCTGTCATGACCCTGCAACTTGGCGATATCGCTCCCGACTTTGAAGCTGACACCACGGAAGGCAAACTCAAGTTCCACCAATATATCGAAGGTTCCTGGGCGGTTCTTGTGTCCCACCCAAAGGACTTTACCCCCGTTTGCACCACGGAGCTCGGCTCCATGGCGAAGCTGAAGCATGAATTTGACAAGCGCGGCGTGAAGCTGATTGGCATCTCGGTGGATTCAGTTGATGACCACCAGCGCTGGAAGAACGACATCAAGGATGTGACCGGCGCGCAGGTGAACTACCCCATGATCGGCGACAGCAACCTCACGGTTGCCAAGCTCTATGGCATGATCCATCCCAATGCATCGGGAGATGCCAAAGGCCGCACGGCGGCCGACAATCAAACGGTGCGCAATGTGCTGATCATCGGGCCGGACAAGAAGATCAAGCTGATCCTCACCTACCCCATGAGCACGGGGCGCAATTTTCACGAGATCCTGCGCGTGATTGATTCATTGCAGTTGACCGCAACCAAATCCGTGGCAACGCCTGCCGACTGGAAACAGGGCGAGGATGTGATCATTCTTGCATCTGTTTCTGATGATGCGGCGAAAGAAAAATTCCCCGGCGGCTGGAAGACATTGAAGCCTTATCTGCGGCTCGTTCCGCAACCGGGAAAATAAAGAGATTTACGACCTATCTCCCCTGCACCAACCTACCCCGGAGAAACCCTCCGGGGTTTTTGATGGCGTGTGCCTTGGCGGGACAATACTACTATAAGCTGAAATTAATTTTACGGCCTCCGCGGCGGCCAAGCGCTGGATTTTCTTCTGGAAGCAGTCTGACTGCCCAGCGGACCAGAAATCGGCTGGCGGGGCATTCAAAAGCCTATCTTAGACGCATAGTCCTCTATCAATCGCCGGTGGCAACAAAGCCGCTGTTGGAGGTTGGCTGCTTTATCAAGGCAACCCATTGCATGGGGTTGTCGTGCGATTGGCGTTTCAGGAATTTGTAAGGGGAACTGTCCCAGCGCAAAACATCATCCACACGGTTGTCCAAGGTATAGTCGCCCGCATCAGTGGCGATTGTGAGTACAGCATGGCCTTCGCCCTTCTCATCCAGAACAACGGTAATGAGCAAGGCCTCTGCTGAAAATCCCAGTTTTTCAAGATAGCGTTTCTTGAGCAGCACGTAGTCTTCGCAGTCGCCAGCATCGGTTGGATAAGTCCAATATTCGGCTTTGCCATAGAGGTCCTGGTCGCTCATTGGGGCAATCCTATTGTTCACATAGGTGTTGGTCTGGTAAAGTTGATCCCAGCGCTCAGTCGACATGGAAACAAGCTGCTGCGCTAGGCCGCGCGTCTTACAATCTTCAGGATTTTTTGCGCAGAATTTCACAAAACCTACGGGCGGCAGTGTCTTGCCATATTCAGGTGCGGCATACTTTGCAGCGCCGTCAAAGGCCGAAGCATTGGTTGCGATGCACAAAAACGCAATCGCACTAGAAATTGCTACTGACCGAAACCCCATACCGCCCCAGAACCACATTTTGTTGCCTGGGATTCAAATAAATGAAAATCGGCTGGCCGGGGAAACATAATTAACAAATAGTTAACGCAGGTATCAGGATTATGTTTTTACCACCACTTTGGAGCTATGTATCCGCCTGCCACCTGCTCTATGGCGGCGGCTGCCTTGAACAAGGTCTCTTCATCAAAGGCTTTGCCAATGAGCTGAAGACCGAGCGGCAGACCGTCATTTGAAACCCCGGCGGGAACTGCAATGCCAGGAAGACCCGCCATGTTTACTGTCACGGTAAAAATGTCATTCAAGTACATCTGCACGGGGTCGCTGATTTCTCCGGGCGCGAAGGCAGGGCTCGGGGTTGCGGGTGTGAGGACCACATCCACCTTGGACCAGGCCTGTTCGAAGTCGCGTTTGATCAGTGTACGGATTTTCTGGGCGCGGACATAATAGGCATCGTAGTAGCCAGCGGAGAGAACATATGTGCCTATCATGATGCGGCGCTGCACTTCCGGGCCGAAACCGGCAGCGCGCGAATTCTCGTACATGTCCACGATGTCATCGCCGGGAACACGCAAGCCATAGCGCACGCCATCATAACGGGCTAGGTTTGACGAGGCTTCAGCCGGGGCAACGATATAATAAGCTGGCAGCGCATATTTTGTGTGGGGCAGTGAAATTTCGACGATCTCGGCGCCCTGCTCCTTTAGCCACTGGGCGCCGTTGTTCCACAGGACTTCAATTTCGGAAGACATGCCATCCGCGTGGTATTCCTTTGGAATGCCGACGCGCAGGCCCTTGATGGATTTGCCAATTGCCTTTTCATAATCAGGCACTGGAAGATCGACCGAGGTCGTATCCTTGGGGTCAACACTTGCCATGGATTTCAACATGATTGCGGCATCGCGCACATCACGTGCGATGGGGCCTGCCTGATCGAGGCTTGAAGCGAAGGCCACAACGCCCCAGCGCGAGCAGCGGCCATAGGTGGGCTTTATCCCAACTGTGCCGGTGAAGGCTGCAGGCTGACGAATGGAACCGCCAGTATCCGTTGCCGTTGCGGCAGCACAGATATGGGCGGCAACCGCGGAGGCCGAACCGCCTGATGAACCACCAGGCACGAGCGAGGCATTGGAATTCTTACGCCGCCAGGGATTGATGACGTTGCCGTAATAGCTCGTCTCATTGGAGGAGCCCATGGCGAACTCATCCATGTTGAGCTTACCCAGCATCACCGCGCCATCACGCCAGAGGTTTGCGGTGACGGTGGATTCATAGGTGGGCTTGAAGCCGTCCAGAATGTGGCTGCAAGCCTGGGTATGAACGCCCTTGGTGGCGTAGAGATCCTTGATGCCGAGCGGAATTCCTTCCAGCGCTCCGCCCTCGCCCTTGGCGAGTTTCGCATCTGAGGCCTTGGCCATCTCGCGGGCCTTGTCCGGTGTTTCAACAATGTAGGCGTTGAGTATGCGGGCCTTTTCGATGGCCGCGATATAGGCTTCGGTCAGTTCGAGGGCCGAGAATTCCTTTTTGCGCAGGCCTTCTCGGGCCGATGCGATGGTGAGTGATGTTAACGAGTTCATTCAATCACCTTGGGCACGAGGAAATAATCATCTTCGGCGGCGGGAGCATTTTCCACCACGTCATGGGGATAGTTGCCGTCAGTCACGACATCGGCACGCTTTTTCATTTTGACGGTCACAACCGAGGTCATTGGCTCAACGCCGTCCACGTTCACCTCGTTCAACTGTTCAATCCAGTGGAGAATGGAATTCAGCTCGCCGGCGAGGCGCTCAACATTTTCTTCCTTCACCTTGATGCGGGCAAGTTTCGCAACCCGCCGCACGGTGGCCTGATCAACTGACATTAGAATGGGTCCTGTTAGAATTCTGCGGGCTGATTAGCAGCCTAAGGGCGAACCCGCAACTTGGCTTTCTGCTGGCCATTTGCGTCGAAATTGTCTTCCTTGAGCCAGGTCTCGAATGCGGCCCTCGCCTTGGGCCAATCCGTATCTAGCATGGCGTACCAGGCTGTGTCCCGGTTCCGGCCCTTGATGATGTAGTGCTGGCGGAAAATGCCTTCAAAGGTGAAGCCAAAGCGGTCCGCCGCCTTTCGCGAAGGGGCGTTTAGCGAGTCGCATTTCCATTCCAAGCGGCGTACGCCCAGATCATCAAAGCAGTGACGCATCATAAGGTAAATGGTTTCGGTGGCCTCGCGGGTCTGTTGCAAGGCCGGCGACATCCAGATGTGACCAATTTCTATGACGCCATTGGCGGCGTCATTGCGCATGAAGGAACCCATGCCCACCGCTTTGCCCGTGTCCCTGCGGACGAAGGCGTAGAACCATGGGTCGCGCGCGGCTTCGCGGGCCTTTACCCATTCGGTGAATTCTTCAAGCGAGGCGAATGGGCCGTAGCCCAGATAGGTCCAGATACGGCCTTCCGGGTCCTTGCCATCAAAGCTGGAATAGAGATCGGCGGCATGTTTGACGGCAGAGACGTGGTCAAGCCTCATCCAGCGCCCGTGCAGGGGGCGCATGTCCGGCACATTGCCAACAGGCAGCGGGTCCACAACTGGGCCAACGGGCCGCTCAACTTTCTTTACCATTTCCGGCTTTCCTACAATCAGTGTGGGCCTATGCAATAACGCTGCTTTACCTGTTTGCCAAATCGTCTAGTAGAAGCCCATGTCCACCCATCTTCTCGCCCTCCAGTCCGCTTTGAAAGAACTGCCCCAGACTTCGCGTCTGATGGGGCTGGATTTGGGCACGAAGACCATTGGCGTTGCGACAAGTGATCTCACCCGGCAAATTGCGACACCGGTTACCACCATCACACGAACCAAGTTTACGCCGGATGCATCGGAGCTTCTTGCCATAGCGGCGAAGGAAAATGTGGGTGTTCTGGTCGTTGGATTGCCCATCAATATGGATGGCACCGAAGGACCACGGGCGCAGGCAACGCGGGCCTTTGCGCGCAACCTTGCCAAGCTTACGTCGCTTGCGATTGTCTTTTGGGATGAACGGCTTTCGACGGCTGCGGTCGAGCGCATGCTTATTGACGCCGACACATCGCGGGCAAAGCGCGACAAGGTAGTCGATAAATTGGCGGCGGCCTGGATTCTGCAAGCGGCGCTGGACGCCCTGAGGCTGGCATGAGCGCTTCGTTTGAAACCTTGCTGCCGATTTTTCTGCTGATTGCCTTAGGGCTGGTTCTGCGCTGGCGTGAAATTGTGCCGGAGGACATGTGGCGCGGGCTTGAACTTCTTGGCTACTGGGTTTTCTTCCCCGCCCTGCTCATGGAAACCCTGATCCGTTCCGACATTTCCAATCTGCCTCTCACGGGCATTGCCTTCACCATGATCGCCAGTTTCATGACCATGGCAATCGTGCTTCTCGTGTCACGCAGATTTATCATGCAAGTTTTCGAACTCTCCGGGCCATCCTATTCGTCAGTATTTCAATCGGCTACGCGCTGGAATGGTTTCATCGCGCTCCCGGTGCTTGCCAAGCTCTATGGCGATGAGGGCGTCGCATTGGTTGCAGTGATCATTGGTGCGCTGGTTCCGATTGCCAACATCATGGCGGTTTATGTAGTGGCGCAAAACGCGGGTTCGCGGAAATTGACGCTGCCGGAAATAGCTTACGTGGTGTTTCGCAATCCGTTCATTTGGGCCACAGCGCTGGGACTGCTTATCAATTTTGCCGGAATACCAATTTATGCCCCTGTCATGACAAGCCTTTCCAGCCTTGGCGCTGCCGCTATTGGGTCGGGGCTTTTGATGGTGGGGGCTGGCCTCAATGTCAGCGATGCCACACGGCCCTCGCCTGCCGTGTGGCTTGGCACGGGTCTAAAACTGCTGGGAACACCAATTCTGGTCATCTTCTGGAGCTTCGTTACCGGGGTTAGCGGGACAGCTTTCATGGCTTGCATGATCTGCGCCTCGGTTCCCACCGCCATGAGCGCCTATGTGCTGGCCCGGCAAATGGGCGGCGATGCGCCGTTGGTGGCAACAACGGTGGCGGTGCAAACAGCCGTGTCGTTTTTTACCATCCCTCTTGTCATCATGCTGGCGACTTATCTGCAATGACCCAATCCTTCATCGCCCTCCTGCCAGTTTTCATCGTCATTCTCGTGGGCTATGGCCTGCGGCGTAGCGGACTGATTGCCGAAGACCACTGGAGTGCCGTTGACCATGTTTGTTACTATGTTCTGTTCCCGGCCATCATCTTCAAGGAAATAGCCGCTGCCGATTTTTCCAATGTGCCCGTATGGTCCATGGCACTTGCGATGATGCTTGGCATTTCTACCATGTTTGCTCTACTGCTCATGTTTCGCAGGCCGCTTATTTCGGTTCTTGATTTGAACGGGCCACAATTTTCCAGCCTGTTTCAAGGGGCCACCCGCTGGCACACGTTCATAGCTCTTGCCATCATTCCCATTTATTTCGGGCAATCGGCGCTGGCCCTTGGTGGCTTGAGCGCGGCTGCCATGACCCCGCTTCTCAACATTGTGAACGTGGGCGTGATTTCCGCGCATAGTTCCGGCACCAAACTGGATGCCAGGGCGATGGCACTTTCGATTCTCAAAAATCCTTTCGTTTTGTCGTCCCTTGGCGGGGTGCTGTGGAAGGTTTTACATTTGCCCACGCCCGCCATGGGGGTTCAGGTCCTGGATACGATTGGCAGAGGTGCGTTCGGCCTGGCGCTTCTGACAGTTGGCGCAGGCCTTCGCATTGATGAGGCGCTTTCGACCAAGGGCCCTGTGGTCGTGGCTACCTTCCTTAAACTGTTGGTGTTGCCGGTTTTCATGGCTTTATGGCTATGGGTTCTGGGAGTTTCGGGGGAAGCGGCGGCCGTTGCCATTCTTTGCGGGGCGGTTCCTACAGGTTCCGGCGCCTATTTGCTTGCCAAGCAAATGGGCGGCGATGCGCCCATGATTGCCAGTATTTTGACCCTGCAGGTCATCTGCGCGGCTTTCACAATTCCGCTGGTGTTAAGCCTCTTGGGTTAATTTTCCACAGGCCCTTCGATCTTCTCTTGCGGGCCGGGAGATTCGCCCCTACACAGCCACTTTTAATGACATCGCCATCTGAACGACTGAAGCTTCTCAAAGGCCAGCACCTGCTGGCGGTCGATGATATCTCCCCGCTTGAAATCAAAGCCCTTCTCGATCTTGCGCAAACCTATGTGAGCGAGAGCAATGTGCCGCAAAGGTGGACCAAGGTTCTGCAAGGGCAAACTCAGGTTAACCTATTTTTTGAGGCTTCCACACGCACGCAAAGCTCTTTTGAAATTGCGGGCAAGCGCCTGGGGGCTGATGTCATGAACATGGCCATGTCGTCTTCCGCAATTTCAAAGGGCGAAACGGTTCTCGATACGGCCATGACAATCAATGCCATGCACCCCAATTTTCTGGTGGTGCGGCATCAGTCGTCGGGCGCGGTTGAGCTGCTCGCGCAGAAGGTTTCATGCTCGGTAATCAATGCTGGCGATGGCCAGCATGAGCACCCGACGCAGGCTCTGCTTGATGCTCTCACTATCCGACGACGGAAAGATTCCATTGAGGGGTTGACGGTTGCCATCTGCGGCGATGTTTTGCACAGCCGCGTGGCGCGTTCCAACATACATATGCTGAACAAGCTCGGTGCGCGGGTGCGCGTGGTAGCTCCGTCAACGCTGCTGCCCACGGGCATTGCTAATTTCGGCGTGGAAGTTCACCGCAACATGCGTGATGGGCTTGAAGGGGCGGATGTGGTGATGATGTTGCGCCTGCAGCTGGAGCGCATGAGCGGGGCCTTTGTGCCTTCGCAAAGAGAGTATTACCGCTTCTACGGTCTGAACGAGGAGAAGCTACGCTATGCCAAGCCCGATGCGTTAGTAATGCATCCCGGCCCGATGAACCGTGGCATTGAAATTGACTCGAATGTGGCGGATGGGGCTCAGTCAGTCATCCGTGAGCAGGTAGAAATGGGCGTGGCGGTGCGCATGGCGGTGCTGGATGCGTTGTCGCGCAATTGGCAGGGAGCGCAAGCATGATGTCTCCCGCAGCTAAACAATCGGCCCAGCGCAAGGCCTATTTCAATGCCAACATCGTTGCCCCAGCTCAAGGCTTGAATGGCAGGGGCGGCATTCTGGTTGAAGATGGCTGGATATTGGCCGTCGGACCCAAGGTGACCAAGGAATCGATTGGCGCTGGCACTGCGAGTTTTGACTGTGCGGGCGCTACCCTTATTCCCGGTCTCATCGACATGCGGGTTTTCACGGGCGAGCCCGGTACGGAATATCGTGAAACACTGGCTACTGCATCCGAGGCGGCTGCTGCCGGTGGTGTGACGACCATGATTGTCATGCCAAATACCCAGCCGGTGATTGATGACGCGGCGATTGTTGATTTCATTTTGCGCCGGGCGCGGGACACGGCCTTGGTGCGGGTTGCTCCGATGGCGGCCATCACCAAGGGGCTTGCTGGCGAATTGATGAGCGAGATTGGCGGCTTGAAGGAAGCGGGTGCTGTCGCCGTGACGGATGGCACCCATGCCGTTGCAAACGCAAATCTTTTTCGCAGAGCTCTTACCTATGCCAAAGACTTTGACATGCTGGTGGTGCAGCATGTGGAGGAATCCAGCCTTTCCAAAGGTGTGATGAATTCTTCGGAGACTGCTTCGCGCCTTGGCCTTGCGGGCAACCCTTCGATGTCTGAAGTCATTATGCTGGAGCGCGATATACGCCTCGTTGAAATGACTGGCGCCCGCTACCACGCTTCTCAGATTTCCTGTGCGGCTTCGCTGGATGTAATTCGCGCGGCAAAGGCAAAAGGTTTGCCGGTCACCTGTGGAGTTTCCATTCACCACCTGACGCTTAATGAAAACGACATCGGGGCCTACCGCACCTTCTTCAAACTGTCTCCGCCTCTACGAACCGAGGATGATCGCCGTGCGCTGGTTGCCGGTGTTGCGGATGGGACCATTGATGTGGTGGTCTCCTCTCACGATCCCCAAAGTGCCGATACCAAACGTTTGCCCTTTGCGGAGGCGGCTTTTGGGGCCATTGGACTGGAGACCATGCTCTCGGCAGCACTTGGACTTTATCATAATGAAAACATGCCATTGGGCCGTCTCGTTGAAGTTATGTCGTCAAAACCCGCTGAAATTTTGGGACTGGAAACGGGCCGACTTGCACCAGGTGCACCCGCAGATTTTGCCTTGGTGGACCTCAATATGAATTGGACCGTTGAGGAAACACAACTTCGTTCGCGTTCCAAGAACTCACCGCAGGAAGACCGCACGTTGGAAGGCCGCGTGATTGAAACGGTCGTTGCAGGGCGGACGGTTTACGCATACGCTCGCTAAATCATGATTGAATTCATATCTGTCCTCATCGGCTATCTCTGTGGGAGCATACCTTTCGGTCTTATTCTCACCAAGGCCGCGGGGCTTGGTGATGTGCGAAATATCGGGTCCGGCAATATCGGGGCCACAAATGTCCTGCGCACAGGCAACAAGAGAATTGCCGCGCTCACACTTCTGCTAGATGGATTGAAAGGTGCGGTCCCCGTTTTTCTCTTCAACTATTTTGGGGAGCCACAGGCTGGCATGATAGCAGGACTTGCGGCCATGATCGGCCATTTGTTTCCAATCTGGCTGGGCTTTAAGGGCGGCAAGGGAGTTGCAACTAACATAGGTGTCTTGTTCGGCTTGTACTGGCCTCTCGGCCTTATATTTATTGCCTTGTGGATCGCACTTGCGTTTGCATTTCGGATTTCATCGCTGGCGGGCTTGGCGGCCTCTGCCCTGTCACCGCTGTGGGCTTATCTCCTGGAGCGCTCCGATCTTCTATTGCCTACCGTGCTTATTGGGGTGGCAATCTGGTTCATGCACCGCGCCAACATTGGAAGGTTGTTGAAGGGCGAGGAGCCCAGGATTGATCTCGGAAAGAGAGCCTGATCAATGCAACTTCTGGACCGGATGCAGCGACGCGATTGGATCCGGCTCAGCCAAAGTGAAAATGTCGGGCCAGCCACATTTCGCCAATTGATTGGGCGTTATGGAAATGCTGCGGCGGCACTTGAGGCATTGCCAGAGCTTTCCGTGAAGGGCGGCCTGGCCCGGCCTATCCGGATATTTTCCGATGATGACGCGGAAGCCGTTATGGAACGGGCGGATGAATTGGGCGCTTCTTTCGTCGTGGCGGGAGAAACTGGCTATCCACCGCTGCTCGATCACATTCCAGGTGCGCCCGCGCTTCTCTGCGTGAAAGGCAATCTTGCGCTTGCGGAGCTGCAGGCGGTTGCAATTGTGGGTGCGCGCAATGCCTCGGCGGGGGGCAGAAAACTTGCCCGTCGGCTATCGGCGGAGCTGAGTGAAGAGGGATTTCTCGTTGTTTCTGGTTTGGCCCGCGGCATTGACACCGCTGCCCATGAGGCGGCACCCAATGGCCGCACAGCGGCCGTCATTGCTGGGGGAATTGACAATATCTACCCGCCCGAAAACGCGGAACTGCAAAGGCTCATTGGCGAGAATGGATTGCTGCTGACGGAAATGTTGCCGGGAGCAGTGCCACGGGCGGAACATTTTCCACGGCGCAACCGCATAATCTCCGGCATCTCACGGGCCATCATTGTCGTTGAAGCCGCGCTGCGCTCCGGCTCACTCATTACAGCTCGACTTGCCGGAGAACAGGGGCGCGATGTTTTTGCCGTGCCGGGCTCCCCGCTTGATCCGCGCGCCGAAGGCACAAACAAACTCATCAAGGAAGGGGCGACACTTCTGACCGGGAGCGCCGAGGTGATCGAAAGTCTGCGTACGGAATACGCGGCTGCTCCAAGGTCATTTTCCGAACCTGAAGCTCCGGTTGAGGATTCTCCCGAGGCAAGCGCCTCTGATCGCAAACTGGTGATTTCACTCCTGTCGCCCAGTCCCATTGATGTCGATGATATAATCAGGGAAAGCAGGCTTTCTGCCGCCATTGTTCTTGGCATCCTGCTCGAGCTTGAACTCGCAGGCAAAGTGACACGTTCGACCCAGCAAAAGGTTAGCCTTGCCTGATGCCTAATCCACCTCATCGTGGGGAACGATCCAGGTTTCCTTGCGCGCAGCAGCTTTCCATGTCTGGAATGCTTTTGTGGCCATGACCGCATCCATATAAGCCCTCGTGTCTTTGGCAACTGGAATGGCATAGGTCTCAAAGCGTGTGACAACTGGCGCAAACATGGCGTCGGCGTTGCAGAACTTGCCAAAGAGAAACTTGCCGCCCTTGCCGTAGGTCTTGCGGCATTCGCGCCAGATTTCCTCAATTCGGGCGATGTCGGCCTTCGTTGCTTCATTCAGGACGACGGGTTTTGCGGGCCGGCGCAGGTTCATGGGGCAGGCGTTGCGAAGCCCGGTGAATCCGGCGTGCATTTCATTGGAAATGGCCCGGGCCACAGCCCGTGCGGCTTTTGATTTGGGCCAGAGGTTTTTTTCCGGAAAGGTTTCCGCGAGGTATTCAAGAATGGCGAGGGTTTCCCAAATTGTGATCTTTGCCATGATGCAAGCACGGGCAGCCGCCCCGCCCCGGAATGCTCGGCGATTTCCTTTTTCGTGGTCGGCGTATCGAGGGGGATTATTGATTCATCAAATGGGAGCCCCGCCATGGTCATGGCCATCCAGGGCCTTAAGGACCACGACGAATAATTTTTGTTGGCAATAACGAGGTGCAATTTGGCCATTTGACGGATCCTTCGGCTTACAGGGATTTCGGGAGATAGCGAAAGGCGATTGCTCCCATGAGAATAAGGGCCATACCCAGTATCACAAACACAATTCCGATTTCAAAATAAGAAAGGGCGACGGCGAAGATCATCGCCGGAATCAGTTCGGAGAAATCAATATAGGTGCGATAGACGGCAGCCATGCGCTGGCGCTCGCGGGGGCGAACGGCGCGCAAAAACGGAATGCCGCCCACGCCATCAAGACCTGACGCCGCAAACGCGCCAAACAACAGGAACAGCATGGCCATGTAGGGCATGCCCTTTCCGGCAATTCCCGCCGCAACAGAAGCGAATGACATCAGCACAAAACACCAGCTGATGATCAGGCGCACTCCGAAGCGATGGGCCAGACGGCCGAAGAGATAAGCGCAGAGCAGCAGGGCCTGGCTGGCAGAGATCATGAGGCCGCCGATCTGCTTGCCTACCCCGCTTTCAACCATCAGCAAGGGGCCATAGATGAAAAATGTAACCCAGAAGCAGGACCTGCCGAATGCCACCATCCACGCAAGCCGCAAGCGGGGTTGGCTAACAAAGCGCACGACATTGGCTAACGGATTGAAGGGTTGCAGGGTGCCGGACGGCATCGTCACGCGATCAGACAGGCGAAGTATCCAAAACAATGCCAGCAAGGCTATGGCGGCCGCAATGCTTGCCAGCTGCGGGCCCCAGGGGCCAAATTGGGTATAGAGCCAAACCCCGCTGGCGGGGCCGATCATCCACGCAAATGTTGAAAGGCTGAGGCGCATCGGCTCGGCCCGCGCCAGTTCGGTTCGTTTGATGTGATCCATGATGTAAAGGGACAGCGTGATGTTCAGGATTGCCGCGCCGCAATTGCGAAAAAACATTCCCGCTATTGTTCCTTCGACCGAAAAACCTGCGAGAAACAGGCTTGCCACCATCAGGCTGACAACTCCAAACGTATAGGCCCAGCGGCGGCGCAAGCGGCCCAGGACGTAGGGCAGCATGAGAGTGGCGATCAGCACTGTCATGGCCACAAGCGTTGTGAGTTCGCTGACCTTCTGGCTGCTGCCCAGGAGGTCATAGGCCTGCAGGGAAATTACGGTGGAGTTCAGCGACCGGACCAATGACTCTAAGCGTGAATATGGCGCCAAATGTCAGCGCGCCGGCCTTGCGGCCGGAAATGAGATTTGGTGAGAGAGATTCGGTTGCCATGATTGCGCGCCCTGAGATAGCAGAGAACACGGGGAACAAACATTCCTCAAGATGGCCAAACAGGGGCGCTGCCATGCGCGGCCAGTATGGCTAATTTTATGGAAGAAAATCCGCCGGAAGTGGGTTATGCAGGCCCATGTCTTCATCTGAAAAACAACGGGTTGTCGTCCTTTCGGTCTTTGCCAGCCTTGGATTGACGATCACCAAGTTCGCCGCTGGCCTTGCCACCGGTTCACTTGGTATTTTGTCAGAAGCGATCCACAGTCTGATTGATTTGGGCGCCACAATCATAACCTGGTTCGCGGTTCGCTGGAGCGACCAACCACCCGATGATGAGCATCACTATGGCCACGCCAAGGCGGAAAGTGTTGCTGCCCTCGTTGAAACCGGCTTGCTCTTTCTGACCACGGCATGGATTGTCTTTGAAGCGATCAAGCGGCTGCTTTCCGGGCAGCAGCATATTGATGTGACCTGGTGGGCCGTTGTGATCATTGGCGGTTCAATCCTGGTTGATTTTGGCCGGGCGCGGGCTTTGAACAGGGTGGCGCTCGAGACGTCAAGCGAAGCCCTTGAAGCCGACGCCCTGCATTTCAGTTCGGATATGTGGAGCTCGTTCGTCGTGCTTCTCGGACTTGTTGCGGTCTGGTTCGGATTTCCCCTGGCTGATCCGATAGCGGCCCTAGTTGTTTCGTTTTTTGTTGGGTTGGCCGGGTGGCGCTTGGGCAAACGCACGCTGGCTACCCTGCTTGATACGGCACCGGCAGGCGCCACCGCCGAGCTTCGTTCACTGGTTGAACACACAAGTGGTGTTCTCCACCTGAGTTCATTACGCCTGCGACCGGCGGGGCCAACACTTTTTACCAGTGTGGTCGTAGAGGTGCCGCGCACCATGCCAGTTGATGACATCGTCAAGCTGAAGGACACGCTGACTGAGAAGATCATACAGAAGTTTCCGAGCGCTGATGTGACGGTTACGGTGAATCCCGTGGCGCTTGACGATGAAACCGTGTTCCAGCGTGTGATGCTTATCGCCTCGCGCCGCAATCTGGCCATCCACCACCTCACGGTTCAGGAAATCAAAGGCCGGTTGGCTGTGAGCTTCGATCTGGAAGTAGATGGCCTTATGCCTTTGGTGGAAGCGCACGAGTACGCCACACAGCTTGAAGACGCCATACGCTCGGAGCTTGGCCCCGGCGTCGAAGTTGAAAGCCACATTGAGCCCCAGCCGGAGCGGCTGCTTTCCGGCGATGATGCGCCCGCAAAAATTGCCGAAGCAATCACCGCCCTGCTCTTCGCTCTGGCAAAAAAACAGCCCCGTCTCAGCGGCATTCACAATATCCGAATCCGTGAGAATGATCAGGGCCTGTTCGTTCATTATCATTGCCGTTTCCAAGCTTCGGAACCAATCGATGATGTGCATACGGTCGTGGACCAGATTGAAAATGGCCTGCAGGCCAAGTTTCCGACAATCCGCCGGGTCATTGCACACGCAGAGCCCATTGGACGCGCTAGGCATGGGCTCTAATGCAAATCATCCGGTCATCGGATTATCGTGTCATGCCATGGAAAAATGGCGGTGGCGAAACAACGGAAATATTTGTGAGCCCGCCTACGGGAAATTTTGATTGGCGCGTCAGCATTGCAAAGGTGAATTCGGACGGGCCCTTCTCCAGTTTTGCCGGCTATGAGCGCCACATCATGACACTTTCCGGGCAAGGCATGATGCTTGATATTGAAGGCCGCGGCATTTCTGAATTGGAACTTCTTAAGCCGTTTTTATTTTCAGGCGACTTGCGGGTCAATGGCACTCTGGTGGACGGGCCGGTTCTGGATTTCAACTTGATGGTGCGCCGGGATTTTGGCCAAGGAACACTCTGTGTCATGGATTGTGGCGCCGGGTACCATTTTGCACCTGGCCGGAGCCTTTGCCTTATTCATGTGTTGGATGGTGAGTGCAGGATTGGGGACGAAAGTGTGCGTGCCAATGACAGCTTTTACCTAGGGGCAGGCGAACAGGTCTTCCTGTCCGTTCCCCTCAAACTTGTAATTTGTGAGATCACGCCTCACTCGAAGCCCTAGACAAACGCTTCAGCTTCTCGATTTCGCCGGCGGGGATCTCTACCTTGTTGGCAATTGAGAACGCTTCGCAAAAACTGAGTTCCAGGAGCCCGAGAAGGGTGGGAAGGCCGGCGGACTTTGCCATATTCCGCAGTTCCAGCAACATATCGGCAATATATTGAGCCATTTCAATCTCTTGCGCATCCGTAATGGACACCTTGCCTGTGCTATCGTTCATAGATGCCCCGCCCTGTTCGCCCAGCCCGCAACTCCGCTCCCCAGCGACATTTCGCACTATATGCGTGTTCAGTAAGAATCAAAGAAACCTTTGATTGAGTTCGATTGAGCGTGAGCAAGTTTGTCGGATTTAGTTCGGAACTTGCAGTGGCGGGAAGATGCCTATATTAGGCCCTCCGTCTCGAAGTCAGGAATTGGAATGACAGTTGTCGTCGTTGAGTTGCCCGCAAAGGCAAAAACCATCAATAAATACCTGGGCTCGGACTTTGTCGTTCTGGCGTCTTACGGCCATGTACGCGATTTGCCGGCCAAAGATGGCTCCGTCCGCCCGGATGAGGATTTCGCCATGTCCTGGGAAGTTGACGGCAAATCCGCCAAGCGCCTGGCTGATATTGCAGACGCTCTGAAGGGCGATGACCGGCTTGTTCTGGCGACCGACCCTGACCGCGAGGGCGAAGCCATTTCCTGGCATGTGCTGGAAGTTTTGAAGAAAAAGGGCGCGCTGAAGGACAAGAAGGTCCAACGCGTGGTGTTCAACGCCATTACCAAGCAGTCAGTTTTGGAGGCCATGCAGCACCCACGGGACGTGGATGGGGCGCTGGTTGATGCCTATCTGGCGCGGCGTGCTTTGGATTATCTGGTGGGCTTCACCCTGTCACCAGTCTTGTGGCGGAAATTGCCGGGATCCCGCTCGGCGGGCCGAGTTCAATCGGTGGCATTGCGCATTATTTGCGACCGCGAACTTGAGATTGAAGCCTTCAAATCCCAGGAATACTGGACGATTGACGGCACGTTCACTACGCCGCAGGGACAGGAATTTTCCGCTTCGCTGCAAGCCATTGCCGGGCAGAAGATCGGCAAACTTGATATCAAGGACGAGGCTTCGGCGCGCGCCATTGAGCAAACCCTGAAGAATGCCCGCGTATCGGTTGACAGCATCGAGAGCAAGCCGGCCAAGCGGCATCCTTACGCGCCATTCCGTACCTCGACCTTGCAACAAGAAGCCTCGCGCAAGCTTGGGTTCTCTTCAGCCAAGACCATGCAGGTGGCCCAGCGGCTATATGAGGGCGTGGATATTGATGGGGATACGGTTGGCCTTATCACCTATATGCGAACTGATGGTGTTGACATCGCCCCGGAAGGAATAGCAGCGGCGCGCAACGCCATTCTCAAGAATTTCGGCGAACCCTATCTGCCTTCGGCGCCGCGCCAATACGTGACGAAGGCCAAGAATGCCCAGGAGGCCCACGAGGCCATCCGGCCAACGGAACTCAGTCGCTTGCCTTCATCGGTGCGGAGCGCGCTCGATGGCGAGCAGTTTGCGCTCTATGAGTTGATCTGGAAGCGCACTATTGCCAGCCAGATGGAAAGTGCGGAGTTCGAACGCACCTCGGCTGATCTCGGCGCCAATGGCCAGGACGGCAAGCACTACACTTTCCGCGCTACGGGTTCCGTCGTGAAGTTTGATGGCTTTCTCAAAGTCTATCATGAGGACCTGGACGATGAGGAAGATGAAGACTCACGCCGTCTGCCTGCCATGGCGCGTGGCGATGGCATCGGGGTTCGCAAGGTTTCCGCCGAGCAGCATTTCACCGAACCGCCGCCACGGTTTTCGGAGGCTTCCCTTATCAAGAAATTGGAAGAACTCGGCATCGGCCGGCCTTCCACCTATGTGTCCGTGCTCTCCACCATCCGCGACCGTGGCTACGTGCGCCTCGACAAGAAGCGGCTAATTCCGGAAGACAAGGGCCGCGTGGTGACGGCGTTCCTCGAGTTGTTCTTCGCCAAGTATGTGGAATATGGGTTTACCGCTAATCTCGAAGAGCAGCTCGACCGCATCTCAAATGGCGAAATTGACTGGCGCGAGGTGTTGCGCGAATTTTGGAAGGACTTTTCGGCCCATGTGGGCGAGATCAAAGACCTGCGCGTCACCCATGTGCTGGATGCCCTGAACGAAATCCTCGCTCCCCACATCTTCCCGGCGCCTACTGATGGCAGCAGCCCGCGAAAATGCCCTTCCTGCGCTGACGGGCAGCTCTCGCTAAAACTCGGCAAGTTTGGTTCCTTTGTGGGGTGTTCCAACTATCCGGAATGCAAGTTCACCCGGCAAATGACGGCCAACGGCGAGGCAGCGTCGGCCGTTCCGGCCGAGGGCATCGAGCTCGGCGTTCACCCCGATACGGGCGAGAAAGTGACGCGGCGCCAGGGGCGCTTTGGACCCTATCTTGCAATTGGGCGAGGTTCCGGAAGGCAGCAAGGAAAAGCCAAAGCGCGCCTCGATTCCGCGGGCTTTTGATCCCGTTGATATTGACCTTGAAACGGCGCTTAAGTTCCTGTCCCTGCCCCGCGAGATTGGCCTTCATCCGGAAACCCAGACGCCGATTGTTGCAAATTTTGGCCGCTTCGGGCCGTTCATTCTGCACGATGGAGTTTACGTAAATCTGGAATCAGCAGAGGAAGTTTTCACCGTCGGCATCAATCGCGCGGTGGATATGCTTGCGGCGAAAAAGGCCAAGGGTTTCAGTCCGCGCGGACGGGCGGCGGCGCTGAAAGATTTGGGCGCGCATCCGGATGGCACGGGCACGGTGCAGGTTTTCAATGGCAAGTACGGGGCTTACGTCAAGCATGGCAAGATTAACGCCACCTTGCCAAGGGACAAGACGCCAGAGACAGTGACATTGGATGAGGCCGTTGCCTTGATTGCCGAGCGCGAGGCCAAGGGTCCGGGCAAGAAGAAGCCTGCCCGCAAGACTGCAGCCAAAAAGACTCCTGCAAAGAAAACTGCGGCGAAGAAAGCGCCCGCCAAGAAGGCAGCGAAGAAGGCTGCGGCCTGAGGACTTGCCCTTTCAGAATCCGCACTTTCGAGCTAAGGCGGACGGTATGATCAAGGCAAGGAAAGGCCTTCCGAGCGAAGCGGCGCTTCTGGAGTTCATTCAAGCATCGCCATCGGTGGTGGGAAAACGCGAAATCGCGCGGGCCTTCGGGCTGAGGGGGGCAGAGAAAATCGGCCTCAAGACGCTGCTGCGCCAGCTTGAGCAATCCGGGAAACTGGCCAAAAGCCGGCGCAAACTGATCGATACTTCCACCCTGCCCCCAGTCACTGTCATCGAAGTTACGGGTATTGACCGTCATGGCGAGACCTATGGCGAGCCCGTGGAGTGGGACGAGCGCGTTGCCGGCAAGCCGCCCCATGTGCTCATTGAGGTGCGCCCAGGTGAAGGCATTCGCCCTCCGGCCAAGGGCGACCGGGTGCTTGCCAAAATCGAAGCCACGCCGGATCAGCACTATCATTTCAGGGCCCGAGTTATTCGCGGGTTATCGGACCGTTCGAAGCGCGTGCTCGGTGTTTATCGCCTGGTGAAGGGGCATGGGGCCCGGCTCATTCCGGTCGACAAGAAAGCCCGCAATGAATTGCAGGTCCGCAGCGGCGATGAAAATGGCGCGCTTGAGGGCGAACTGGTTGAAGCGGAAATTCTGAAGGACCATGGCCGCGGACTGCCGCTGGCGCGGGTTCGCAGCAGGCTGGGGGACATGAACGACCAGCGCAATATTTCGCTGATCGCCATTCATCATCATGCCATTCCAAACCAATTCTCCGAACGTGTACTGGCTGAAAGTGAAGCACTGAAAACTTTCAGCTCTGCGGGCCGCGTGGATTTGCGAAAGACCCCCTTGATTACAATCGATCCGCCCGATGCAAGGGATCATGACGATGCGGTGTGGGCAACGCTTGATGATGATCCGGCAAATCCGGGTGGTTTTCAAACCATCGTGGCCATTGCCGATGTGGCAACCTACGTGAAGCCGGGATCAGCGCTGGACAAGGAGGCGCGGTTTCGTGGCAACTCGGTTTATTTTCCAGACCGTGTTGTGCCCATGCTTCCCGAACGGATTTCCAACGACTTGTGTTCATTGCGCGAAAAGGAAGAACGTCCGGCGCTCGCCTGCTTCATGATTTTTGACAAGTCCGGCACGAAGAAGTCGCATCGCTTTGCGCGCGCCATCATGCGCTCGGCGGCCAAGCTTTCCTATGAGGAGGCGCAAGCAGCAATCGATGGCCGTTCCAATTCGAAAACCGATGTCCTGCTTGAGGGCGTATTGAAACCTCTTTGGCGGGCTTATGCCGCCCTGATGAAAGCGCGGGCCAAACGTGAGCCGCTTGGAGCTCGATTTGCCGGAACGCAAGCTTGTTCTTGATGACAAGGGCATGGTTACACGGGTTGTCACGCCTTTGCGACTTGGATGCGCATAAACTTATTGAAGAGTTCATGATCCAGGCCAACGCAGCGGCGGCAGAGGAACTTGAAGCGAAAAAAACGCCGCAGCTCTACCGCGTGCATGAACCGCCTTCTGAAGAAAAAGTACGTGCCCTTTCGCAATTCCTGAAGACTGTCGATTTGTCCCTGCCCCTTGGCCAGGTGATGAAGCCAAAACACTTCAATCAATTGCTGAATGAGGTGAAGGGAAAGGACTACCAGAACCTCGTGAATGATGTGGTTTTGCGAACGCAGGCGCAGGCCAATTATTCACCAATCAACAAAGGGCATTTTGGCCTGGCCCTCAGGCGCTACAGCCATTTCACCTCGCCCATCCGGCGCTATGCGGATTTGATCGTGCATCGGGCATTGGTGAGCGCCCTGGGCTTTGGTGATGATGGCCTTTCGGCGGATGATATTTCTCGGCTCAGTGAAACGGCCGACATGATTTCCGATGCGGAACGGCGCGCCATGGCGGCTGAGCGCGAGACCACCGATCGCTTGATTGCGGCCCATCTCGGCCGGCCAAACGGGAGCACATTTCAGAGGGCGCATTGGTGGCGTGGTAGGTGCCGGATTGTTTATCAAGTTGAATGATACAGGAGCAGATGGGTTTGTTCCGGTATCGAGCCTGGGATCGGATTATTTTGTGTATTCGGACGTGCAGCATTCCTTGATTGGCCAACGCACAGGGGAAACCTATCAGCTTGGCGATCAGGTTGAAGTCAAACTGCTGGAGGTAACTCCCGTCTCAGGAGGCTTGCGATTCGAGATGGTTTCCGATGGCCGTAAGGGCAAACCGCCGCCACAACGCCATGGGCGATCAGCTCGGCCGGGTAAACAGCCACCGAAATCCCGGAAGAAACGATAGGACCTTGCGGCAAGCCGCCGCGCGGCGCGTGGCCCCCTTCTCGAACGCATTTTTGGCGCTCACTTTAAGCCCATGGAACAAGGGCATGTAAAACTCTCCGACCGGTCATGGAAGCTGGCCATGCTGCGGGGCTCACGCGGAAAATGCCCGAGCTGCGGCAGGGGCCCGCTGTTTTCAAAATTCATGAAAGTTGCCGGCACCTGTGGCCATTGCGGCGAGGCCCTGCATCATCAGCGGGCTGACGATGCGCCGCCCTATTTCACAATTTTTATTGTCGGGCATATCCTCGTCCCTCTCGTGTTTATCGTGGAGCGTGTGTGGCAGCCATCTTATCTTGTCCATGCCGCGCTTTGGCTGCCCCTGACACTCGGCTTGACATTTGCCCTGATGCCCATCGTAAAGGGAGCTGTTGTCGGCCTGCAATGGGCTCTTGGGATGCATGGATTTGGTTTTGAAGGATCCAACGAAGAAGAAAGCCACGACCGGGCCGCGTGATGCGGCAACGCTCATTCTCATTCGATTTGATGGTCCTGTTCCGCGAATCCTGATGGGCCAGCGGCACGAGGCTCATGCCTTCATGCCGAACAAGTTTGTCTTTCCCGGCGGGCGATCGGAGATAGCCGATGGCCGATTGCCGGTTGCGAGCGAAGGCAATCCGGCCACCATTCAAAAACTCAAACTCCGCATGCGAACCAAGGCCAGCCATTCCCGGGCGCGAGGCCTTCTCGTCGCCGCTGTTCGTGAGACCTATGAGGAAACCGGGCTGCTGGTGGGGCGAAGAAATGTCAACGACGCGCCCGACCTTGCCGGGCTGATCTACATTGCGCGGGCTATAACTCCTCCGGGGCGGAGCCGCCGGTTTGATTCCCGCTTTCTGGTTGCCAATGCCAACGTGGTTTCGAATCTTGACCAGCCGCATCCCCTCGAAACGGAAGAATTATTGCAGGTCAGCTGGGTAACACTTGTCGAGGCCATGGGGCTCAATCTGCCCTCTATTACAAGGGATATTTTGCAGCTTCTTCAGCCTTTTCTTGAGCAGAACAAGCTTCCGCCGGCGGATTGCCCCGTGTCGTTCCACTTCAGCCGGGGCAAGTCGTGGCGGGTTGAGCAGCTAAACTTGACTTTCCCTGCGGGATAGGGTCTATCCCCGTCAAATCCCGTTCGGAGACGATTATGGCCAAAGGCAATGTTATCAAGATCAAGCTGGCGTCAACTGCTGACACCGGATATTTTTATGTGACCAAGAAAAATTCGCGCACCAAGACCGAGAAATTCGCGTTCAAGAAATATGATCCGGTGGCGCGCAAGCATGTGGAATTCAAGGAAACGAAGATCAAGTAATCTTTCGTTCCATAGTCATTCAAAAGGCACCGCTTAGACGGTGCCTTTTTCTTTTGGAGTGCTCATCATTGAGAAAACGTACCGGCCCGGGTTTACTCGGATCGAGGAGGCCACTCAAAACCGTCCCGGACCGGCCTTTCCACTCGTATCAGGAGATGCGGTGAACCTGATCCGGGGGAAACAGCTAAAAAGTGCTGGCGGAGCGGACGAGTGGTGCTGGCCCCTGCCCGCCCCGCCTGGAGTTCCGCCCAGAACCTTGGAGATTTATTTCCGAGCAGTGATAATTTCGATTAAATGTTTACAGGATAAGGCGCGGCTTCTCTAGCGTAACCTATGGTTAATGCTGGGCATTTCGCATTAAGGATGAATTGTTAAGGTAAATATGCCGGCCGCATTTCCATTGCAATCCGACGCGAGGGTCCCGGGCTGGTCACCAGCTCATGATATCCTTGTTCTCGCCATCGCGGCCAAGGGAAAAGAAATCATACAGTTGTGGTGACAGTCCAGCACTGTCACCGCAACTCTAACCCCTCCCCACAAGGGGGAGGGGAATTATTGCGCTTTGCGCGCAAGTTAAACTCAGATTCACAATGTCAATGAGCGTTGGGCAAAGCTTCGCCCTTGATGAAAACGGTTATTTCGTTTCCGGTGGTAGAGACGTAAGTCGAACTAAATTAATCCGTAGACTGATGTTTTTTACTTCAGGACGTATCGGGCCTCATCGCGTCCCAGGCGAGCCAATGGCATTCGGCAAGCACCTCATCGACTTCGTGAACCTTCTTCCTCCGGTGGCCAGGCGGAGGGCCCGGCCTGAGCGGTGATTTGAACTTCGGACTTTGGCATGTTCTCCCGCCTCACCCGCCAGCGCGCCAGACGCCTGGCCTGGCGCGGCAGATCCTCGAGCGCCAGCTTGAGGGCCTGGAGCCTGCGGCTGAGGCGTTCGGCATTGACGAGGCCATCGGGCGGCGGAGCGGGATCGGCTATGGGAGGGGGCGCTGGCCGCAGGGTATCATACGGGTAGAAATGGATGCGTGGGGGATTGCGCCTGAACTTTCTGCGGTGCTGGCGCAGCACTGCGAAGTTTTTCCGCGTATCGAACAGCTGGAAGGAGGGAGGCCTGCTTCCGCCGCCCTTCCCGATGGGCCCCGCACGGCATGGGACGCGAGGAGCGGGCACAGCTTCACCACAAGGCCCCGCGCCGCGATGATGATGAGGCGGCGCATGGCGGATTCGGCGGGCCGCAGCACATGCAACACGGCACTGTGCAGGGACCGTGGAATCCGCGAAACCGTGGCCTCACCCACAATCCCCAGCATGGCGAACAGGGCTGCAATGATGCCCTTGAGCGCTTCGCTGTTGCGTTCGATGGCCAAGTCCCAGTCAAAGTCCACGTGATCTCCTTATCCAGCATTAGAACAAAACAGGAACATATGAACTCAATAGGAATAGATTGTCAAGGGGTGTTCGCCTACTATCCCCTTCACGTATAAAGATTGCCTTTACGGCTATCACTAACTGCGTTCGAATTTGCTAACCTGATGGAATGCGAACGCTCGAAAGCACGGATCGTGGGGCTTCTAAAATTATCTTTAACGTCCTTCTTCAGTTCCTGAGATCGCGCCGAAGGAGATCGCGAAGCGTCAGCTCGTGATCGAAACGCCCATGACGAAGGAAATTCATCGTCTGCGCGATGACCAGCGGATTGTTCATCATGAAAGTGTGGGTCGCTGACAGGACAATATGATCGTCCATGCCTTCGAGTTTTGTGCTTTCCACCGAAACCTTGCCGTCGTTCGGTCCGTTGCCAAGGTTCGAAAGCGATATGAACATGGCCGACCGGTCATCCGGCTATGATGCCGAGATCGAAACTTGCTGCCTTAGACTCTTCGGACGCTGCCGGCCCCATGGCGCGGTTTGCCGGCCGGCAGGCCCGTTGATGAATTCGAAGATCGTCGTGTCACCAAACGCGTCAACTACTTCCGAACCCTTGTTGGGCGGCGCAAGCATGACGACGCGACCGAGATTAGCGGGCCGATGCTGCATGAGCCAAGCACGCACCAGAATGCCGCCCATGGAATGGGTGACGAAGTGGATCTGGCCGGCCTTGCCGCACATTGCCACCGACGCATCGACATAGGCGATCAGCTGTTCGATCGGAGCATCAGTCGAGGGATAGGTTTCATTCACAACTTGGAAGTCAAAAGCCTTCAACGTCTTTTCCATCAGAAGGAACGACGATTCCGTCCGCGCCAGTCCGTGAAAAAGGGCAACACATTCCTGCGCGAAGGCGGCAGGTGAGAACAGAGAGAACAGGAGTACGAGGACATAACGCATCAATGAAACCAGGGGTCCGAAGTCAGGCCCACCATACAGGACGACGGCCAAGCAGACAGAGAAAAGATAGTCGCGCGCCGCGGTTTCATAGTGCGCGGCGATGCACCTGCCGCCCAAGAGGAAGATTTTCGGCTGGGACACGATGGCGCTGGGAATGCAGGAGAGCAGTGGTTTGGCGGTCTCCCCCTCCGCCAATCCACCGTTTTCCACGGTTCCCCTGCGTCTAAACCTCGACAAACCCTTCAAATTTGGATTTGAATAAGTCCAAGCCCGCCCTTGTGACGGCGGACTGCACT
This sequence comes from uncultured Alphaproteobacteria bacterium, assembly GCA_963766425.1. Classification (GTDB taxonomy): domain Bacteria; phylum Pseudomonadota; class Alphaproteobacteria; order Rhizobiales; family Aestuariivirgaceae; genus Aestuariivirga. Next base: position 20,368 of record CAVYAB010000033.1, on the reverse strand, counting down.
GAATCTTTGGGGGAAACAAAGGTGACGACAGCAGCAGCAAAGAAGGAAAGCACCCTCGACGGCGTGAATGCCGTCTTGCGCGGAATGACCTTAGCCATTCTCACCACTTCCCTCACCGTCCTTCGTTATCTCCTTCACGACGTCATCTATGGCGGCTCGTGAACATGACAGGGCTGATGCGCGACGCCGACTTCTGACTGTCGGCTTTGGGGGATCGAAGAATGCAGCCAGCACGCGACTTATCCCCCGCAGGACGGCCTTGTTTAGTCCCGTGAAGCAACCTATCTCGACTCCAAGTATAAGGGGAATGTGAAGAAGGTGGCCGGAGTGGATCAAGACGGGCAAGGCGATCTGACTGAGGTCCGGCGTTGCTCCAATCGTCGCCAAGCGGAACAGTATGCCTTGGTCTTGGCGGCCATGGGCATTCAGTCGTTGCTTGCACCGGACGGCAAATTCACGACCCTGTATGTAGCGCATGAGGACGCCATAAGGGCCAATGACGAACTCGCGGCCTATGATAACGAGAACCGCCAGCGCCCGCCGGAGAGGGATTTGTTGCGCCCGGCATTGCCCCGCGTCGAGGTGGCGATGGTCTACTGGGTCGTGCTGTTGTTTTTCTTTGCCGCAGGACGCCGCAATGCGTTTTCTTTCGACTGGCTCGGCGAAGGCGCGGCTCAGGCCGGATTAATGCTCAAGGGCGAGTGGTGGCGCGCGGTTACGGCGCTGTGCCTGCACGAGAGCAGCGCACACCTTCTCGGCAATCTTGTATTCGGCACGGTCTTTCTGATGCTCCTGTCGCAAGTCACTGGCGCCGGCGTTGCCGCACTTGCAATGATCGCAGCCGGTGCGGCGGGCAATGTCCTAAGTGCGCTTGCGCGAGCCCCGGAGTACACGTCGATTGGGGCCTCCACGGCAATATTTGCAGGCATCGGCCTGCTTGCCGCATTGCGGCTGGCGAGGCGCCAGCATTTTGAATTTTCAGCACTTCGCAACTGGACGCCAGTGGCTGGCGGATTGGCACTGCTGGCATTTCTGGGTTTCAGTGGGGAGAATACTGACATTCTTGCACATGTGTTGGGCTTTGCATCGGGCATTGCCGCGGGTTTGCTGCTTGCAAGGTGGGACCGCGATTGGACGGTTGATCGTGGCTTGCAGTGGACATGTGCCGGCATTGCCGGTGCGGTCGTGGTTTTCGCGTGGGTTGCGGCGGCTATCGCCTAAAGCTGTCATGGAGCCAAAGGCACCAGTATGGTTGCGTCACCACCATTGCCGTCGAAAGCGCTGAAACCTGGGCGAGATCCAGGATGAAACTGGAAATGAAGTTAGACAATATAATCAGTACAGTTAGATAGCGCGTAAATTCGTATCCCCCTCCTCCGCCGGCCCTCATCGGTTACCGCTTTTCCATGGCCGCAGCTGTTTTGCGAGCCGCCGGTGTTGGGCGGCCCATAAATGGATGTCCGAAGAAGACTAGGGTGTGAACTCATAAACGGACATAGTCAGGTCATGCACGTATGTCTGCTTCCGAGGCGAAAGCGGCCATTAGCGGCTACCGTTGCCATGTCGTAGAAGGGCCAAAAGCGGAATTCTGTTCCTAGTGTACGAATGTCGATTTGGTTGACCGTCTGGAGCTCTTTCACGTAGCCTAATTCCTCAACATGACGAGGGGGAGCGGTACAATGAAAACTGCACTATGCGATCTTTTGGGCATCAACATTCCAATTGTTCTGGCTCCGATGGGCATTGCGGTTGGGCCAAAATTGACGGCTGCGGTTTGTAATGCAGGCGGGCTTGGAACCATCCCATTGTGGCGTGCCGATATCGAAACGCTCCGCAGCCAGATTCAAGAAGTGAAATCCCTGACTGATAAGCCGTTCGCGGTAAATCTAAATCTGGATTTCCCACAGGAGGAACGGCTGGAAGCTTGCCTGCAAGAGCGGGCGCCCGTGATCTCGTTTTTCTGGGGCGATCCCGGAGATTTAGTTGCCCGTGCAAAGACGGGCGGAGCAATGGTCATGCAAACAGTGGGATCTGCTGAAGAAGCCAAAGTTGCAGTCCGGCATGGTGTGGATATTGTCGTCGCTCAAGGATGGGAGGCAGGCGGCCATGTATGGGGAACTATCGCAACCATGGCGCTTGTACCAGCCGTTGTAGACGCGGTTACACCTGTTCCCGTTGTGGCTGCCGGTGGCATTGCCGATGGACGGGGGCTTGCTGCTGTACTCGCACTGGGTGCTTCTGGAGCTTGGATTGGCACACGGTTTCTTGCAAGCGAGGAGGCAACCATTCATCCGCATTACCGCGACCGATTATTCAAGGCGTGCGAGAGTGATACCGTCCATTTACAGAATCTATTCGATATTAATTGGCCTGATGCACCTCACCGTGTGCTCCGTAACAAGATCGTAACCGATTGGGAGGCGGCTGGAAGGCCCGATGCTGGTAAACGCCCCGGAGAGGGTGAGATTGTGGCCCGTTCAAAGTCACTCGGCGAAATTCTCCGATATCGTTGCCTTACGCCGGGTACCGACGTTGAGGGTGATATTGAATCCTTATCGATGTGGGCTGGCCAAGGTGTGGGATTGGTAAAGAAGCTTCAACCCGCAGCTGCAATCCTACATGAGATTTACGATGACGCATCCTCGATAATGAAGCGGCTGGGTGGCATTTCAGCCTAGGTCGAATGCAGTAGCCCTAGTTCCCGACCTCATATCAAGTTTGCAACCCGGTGGAAAACGGGGCAAGCTGTTCTTCAGAAGGGGATTAGGGAATGGGCGTTTCTCCAATAGTGGAACGGCTACGGCAGCTGAATTTCCACGGCAACGTAATTCACACCGAAGATTCAGGATATGACTCCGCACGTAGAGTGTGGAACGGTGTTTTCGACAAGCGCCCTGCCGCTATCGTGCGGGTGCGCTCGGTAGATGACATCGCTAGCGTGATTGATGTGGCGCAGCGAAGCGATGCGCTTTTGGCAGTCAGAGGCGGCGGCCATAGCCTGCCCGGCCTTTCGACGTGCGATGACGGCATCGTTCTCGACATGTCACGTATAAATCATATCAAAGTTGATCCGACCGCAAGGACTGCCGAGGTGGAAGGCGGATCATTGCTGGGCGATCTCGATCGCGCGGGAACACCGCATGGACTGGTGGTTCCTGCTGGCGTTGTCTCGCACACGGGCGCCGCGGGCCTCACTCTCGGCGGCGGGATGGGCTGGCTCAGTCGACGCTATGGCTTGACCATCGATAGCCTCATTAGTGTCGACTTGGTTACTGCGAATGGAACCCAAATCACCGCCAGCGCGGAAGTCGAACCGGAATTGTTCTGGGGACTGAGGGGCGGAGGTGGAAATTTTGGAGTTGTGACGAAATTCAAGTATCGAATGCATCCATTGGGGCCTGTTTCAGTCGGAGACTGGCAATATCCGATCAAAGCGGCGGGTGACGCCCTGAGGCGTCTACATGAACTCGCAGATGTAGCACCCCGAGAACTCACGATTGGCCTCAGAATTATAGGAACGGATCTCAAGGTTACGGCGTTCTGGAGCGGAGCCGAGAAACTGGCAGGCGAAATGATCGCTCCATTCGGAAAACTTGCTGCTGAAGCAGCGGGTATGCATGGCCCAATGGAGTTCGTAGCCCATCAAAGCCGCAATGATGACTTCATGCGCTGGGGCCGCCGATACTATACTAAAGGCGGGTTTTTCGGTGACTTGACTGATGAAATTAGCGGGGCACTCGTTAGGGCAGCCGAAACGATGCCTACGCCAGATTCGGATATCATCGTCACTCAACTTGGTGGAGCTGTGACCGATGCGCGCGATTTAGATACGGCCTATACCGGAAGAGCCGCTAAGTATTACTGGCTCGTGTCTCCGGTTTGGGATAAAGCGGTGGACGACAGGCGCTGCTTGGCATGGGGCAGAAAAATTGCAGCCGAGTTTGCCGCACTCTCAATGAGCGGCAACTACGTGAACGAACAGAGTGACGTTGGCAAGGAAGTAGCGAAGAGTGCCTACGGAGCCGAAAAATACAGTCGCCTCCAGAAGCTCAAGTCGCGTTTCGATCCAAAGAACCTGTTCCGGCTGAACCAGAATATCGAACCAGCTGTATGAAAGTGGTCAAGTAAACCCCCGCACCCTGCACTATTGCTTAATCCTCATTGAGAATTGGTCCTCCAATTTAGGAAGGCAGCCAAAGTCCGCTTCGGGTCAAACTGCGAAGTCATGCAATCACCAAGCCACGTCTGCTGTACCTTTGTGAGCGGACACGTCATCGTTTGGTCATGAGGTCTCAAAAGGGCCATTTTCGAATATAAGAGGTTCTATGGGATTTGATGACGACCCCTATTAGCGATCATGGCGCGATGCTTCCGATAGTCAGCCATGTAGCGGTCGAGGGCAGAACGAAATTCCTCTTCGCGCCGATAGGGCTTGTTGGTTTTGGCCATCCGCCTGGGCGGCAGCTCTGTTGCAGATTGGGTTTCGAACGGCATCCAGTCATAAGTAATATCGGCCATCGTCGTTTCTCCTGTCTCGGCATTGGAAACAGGATGAGCCAGGCGGACCTGGATTGTCCCTTAGCCCTACCTAATAGTTCCTAAAAGTTCCAAAAAGATGTAGTTTCCCACCATGCTGGGGCAATCCTTTGTTTTTGGTCCTTTCGTCCTCAACCCAGAGGCAGGCACCCTTTGCCGCCAGGGAGCGCCTGTGCCCGTCGGCTATCGGGCCTTCCGCCTCCTAACAATCTTTCTAAACCGTCCTGGTGAGGTGCTGACCAAATCCGATCTTATTGACGCCGCTTGGGATGGTGCAGCTGTCGAGGAGGGTAATCTTTCAGTTCAAATCGCATCGCTCCGAAAGCTCCTCGGGCAATCACCCGAGGGCAGCGACTGGATCACGACTATTCCTCGCGTGGGTTACCGCCTTGTGGCCCCAGTTGACCGCCGGGTGGAAAAGCTCGACGGAACCAATGGCGCCCCGACCAGTGAACATGGAAACGGACCTTCGATTGCGGTACTCCCATTTGTCAATCTCAGCGACGATCCGGCACAGGAATATTTCGCCGATGGAATAGTGGAAGACATCATCACAGGACTCTCCAGGCTGCGCTGGCTTTTCGTCATAGCCCGCAACTCCACGTACGCTTACAAGGGAACCGTTCCTGATGTCCGCCAAGTCGCAAGAGATCTCGGTGTACGGTATGTCCTCGAGGGAAGCGTGCGCAGAGCTGGCGATCGTCTACGCGTTACAAGCCAGTTGATTGACGCCAATACGGGGGCACATGTTTGGGCGGAACGTTACGAGCGGGCGACGACTGATGTATTCGCGGTGCAAGACGAGATTACTGAAAGCGTTGTCGCCTCAATCGAACCTGAGCTTTATGCAGCGGAGAACAGGCGCTTTCAGAACAAGCCTCCTGACAGTCTCGACGCATGGGGCCATGTCATGCGTGCGATGCCTCATATCTGGACCTGGGGCGAAGAAGACAGCGAAAAGGCTCTGGCGGATCTCAGACGTGCCATCGCGATTGAACCGAATTATGCCCGAGCCCATAGCTTACTTGCTTGGATCTACATTACCGGGGCTCACATGGGTTGGCTGTCATTCGACAAAGTGATTAGCCTCGCTCTCGAATCGGCACGCCTGTCAGTCGAACGAGACGGCGAAGACCCATGGGCACATTTGGCGCTTGGCTACGTCCACATGCTGTCACGGCGGTTCAAACCGGCGATTGAAGAGCTTGAAGAAACAATCCGGTTAAACCCCAACTTTGCCCTCGGGCACATGGTATTGGGTTCAGCCCATGGATTTGGTGGTGCGGGGGACGACGGATTGCAACATTTGGCGCTGGGGATGCGGCTCAGCCCTCGAGACCCACACCAGTCGTTCTATCTGTCTGCGTGTGCGATTTGCCATTTCGTGGCGGGACGATACCAAGATTGCGCCACCTTAAACCGCCGCGCTGTGCTGCTCCGTCCGCGCTTCACCTCGGCGTGGCGAAGTCTCGCCGCAAGTGCCGGAATTGCCGGCGATATAGACACCGCTGCGGCAGCACTTGCCGAAACAAAACAGCTTCAGCCCGATCTGTCCGTTGAATGGGTTGAGAAACATCATCCAATTGTGCGCTCCGAGGACCGCGCTATTTACATCGAAGGTTTGCGTGCCGCGGGGCTCAAATAGATTTCCGGCCCCTTGGGGTGTTTAAGAACAAGTTTACACCCGAGATCGCCGTTGAGGTCCGCTTCAGGTCAAAAGCGGAAATTCTTGTTATGGGGTTATCTTTCTGCTCTGGGCCAAATACGGACGTCCGCGCCGACCGTTGGATCACGGTCTGTGAAAGACGATGTTGAATCCCTCTTCAATTCCCGGAGGAACAAAATAGCTCGTGATCAGATTGTAGTCCGACTCGCTGACCTCGAACGGGTGTTTGCCACCCGTATTACGTTCTCGAAGCCGTTGTTTGCAGATCGTATCTGGAACATCAAGATAGTGAAGCTCGTGGATCACATTAGCCTTCGTAATCAATGAACGCATCCACCCGCGATAGCTAACAGTACTTGCCGGAAAATCCAGGACTACGGAGAGGCCCAACTTCAAGATATCGACAACATGTGGCCCCATGGCAGCGCGAAGTCGAGCCGAATAATGTGAGTAGTCATCGATTGTCCTCAATTCATCCAAAAACAGGTTCGACGTCCAGTGATCTTCGCTTATGAGTAAAGTCGCCGGGCGCGACGCAATGCTTCGTGCCAGCGTTGACTTCCCGGCGGCAATCTTTCCGCACAGAAGATACAAAGTTGGCACCTGGGTTGAGTCCATTTGTAAAGGCTACCACAGATCGCCCCTGCGACTACAGTTGCCGATGAACGTCATCTTTGGATCAAATGGAAACGTCAGGCAGTTTTTACGTTGTGTCTGTTGTTCAATTGTAAGCGGCCATGCTCTTGAAATTTTACTGGCGCGGAATGAGATCAGACAGAACCAACATTTTCTCCCTCCCCTTGTGGTAAACTTATGCACATGTCTCTTTGAGTTTCATTTCCCGCCAAACTCTTTGCAAATCTAAAGAATGCGCGCCAATCCAGGTAAACATTTCATTTTTTCGTCATCCCGACGTACGTCGGGACCCAGGCTTTCCGCTTGTGTGTCGGTTGAGAGTCTGGGTCCCGGCTTTCCCCCTTCGCAAAGCTAGGGCTTTGCTTCGGAGGACAGGTCGCCGGGATGACGGAATGAGGAATGAATGGTCACCGGGTATATCACTTAAGAAAGTTTGTACCGGCATCCATCCGCCACGTAACGATAACCCAGCGCCATAGTAATGCGATGGCGACAAAAGCCAAGCCGGATGCCAAGCCAAGCCACATACCAGCTCCCTCAAGACCATAAGTAAATGCCAGCAGTAAGCCAACTGGCATGCCAACCGCCCAATAACCAATCGCACCCACAAGGACCGGAATTTTGGTGTCTTGAAGTCCTCGCAACATTCCGCCCGCGACAGCCTGCGCACCGTCAACAATTTGGAACAATGCGACATATTTCAGGAAGGCCACTGCCAGCACAAATACCACGGCACTCTCGGCGGCCTCTTTGTTTAGAAACAGCCCAATCAATTGCTCCGGGATAAGCACCATGACCAAGGCTACGAGAATCATGAAGCCTGTGGCCAGAAAAAAACTCACCCAACCTGCCCGCTTCATTCCATCCGGAGATTCAGCGCCATAAGCAAGACCGACACGTACGGTCGCGGCCTGCGAAATGCCAAGCGGCACCATAAAGGCAAGCGAAGAGAGCTGAATAGCGACCATGTAGGCAGCGATGGTGTCACGGCCAATTATTCCCATAATTAGTCCTGACGCGGCGAACAGCCCGACTTCGAATGTCAGAAGCAAGCCAATGTTGAAACCGAGTTTTAGCAGATAAACGAATTGATGACTGTCCAGTCGCCAGAAGTGCCCAAATAAATGGTAGCGGCGGAACTGGCGGTCAAAGGTGACTACGGCCGCCAACGCTAAGAACATCATCGTACTTGCCACGGTTGTGGCAAGGCCCGAGCCGCGGATGCCGAGTGCTGGCATACCAAAATGACCGAATATCAAGGCATAGTTGGCCAATGCATTGAGGCCTACTGCAAAAACCATAATACCCATTGCCCACAAAGGCCGCTCCAGGGCGGAGATGAACGACCGCAGCACAATGTAGGCAAAAAAGGGTAGTATCGACCACTGAAGGGCTCGCATGTATTCGCCAGCTTTTGCAGCAAGGCCTTCATCTTGGCCGATTGCTATCAGGATTGTGCGGCCATTCCAGAGGAAAAGCCAAATTGGCAGAGAAATCAGCATTGAAAGCCAAAGGCCATGACGCACGGTCTGACGGACACGGCGCACCTCATACCTGTTGGCACCAATTTCCTGTGCCAGAACCGGGGCCACACCGAGGACGAGCCCAAGTCCGAAAATCATGAACAGGAAATGCAGGTTTGTACCAAGCCCCGATGCCGCAAGCGTGTCGGGGCCAAGCCGACTGAGCATTAACACATCGGTTGCCGTCATAGCTGTCTGGGCAAAGTTGGTGACAACCATTGGCCATGCAAGAGCAACGATGGATTTGATTTCCAACACCCAGTGGCCCCTGGTTCCGGGATCGATGTCTCTTTGAACCGCCATTGTTATCCAAAAATAGTTGCAAGTTTTGGGTCAGAAATCCTGATCATTAACTTCATTTCCCAGAACGAAGAAACTGGGCATTTGCCACAACAACAGAAGCGGCGCAAATCATCGATTTGATATGTTCATCCGAGTGATACTGAGAATGAACTATTCACCGGTGAATAATGCAAGAGCGGCAATGTCTGGAAATGGTCTACAACATGAGGAATGAATGATCGCCGGATTTAATTGGTTCTGGCCCGCTCCGGCAGGCCCGCCTTGCGGAGATTCTGGCGGAAATGCTCGAGGTAAGCGGCATCACCATAGGGCGCGAGTTTCGGGTCGGTCCATTTCTGCAAAGTCGCGCCGGGGTCAAGTTCGAGAGCACGCTGCACCGATTTCTGGGCCTGCTGCTGGTTCCCGGCGGCGGCGAAGCTGGCGGCCTGATAGACGCGCACGATAGCGCTATCAAGCGAACGCAGGCTGGCGAAGGTGACGATGGCCTTGTCATATTGGCGGGCATCGAAATAGATCTGGCCGAGCTGAGAAGTGTACCATTCATAGTGATACGGATTGAGGCGCATGGCTTTCCGTGCGTACTCGATGCCCTCTTCCGCCCTTCCCGAATAGCTCAGGCAAAGCCCGTAGTCGGTCATCACTTCAGCGTCGTTGGGATTGCAGTCGAGGGCCTTCCGGAAGGCCTCAAGTGCCACACCATGATTTAATGTATACAAATGATAGTTAGCGAAGGCCCAATGGGACCAGGAATTGCCGTCGTCGCAGGCAATCGCCTTCACTGCCCATCGGCGGGCCAGTTCCATCGACACGTCATAGTCGTCGGCCCAGCCGCCATAGGCGTCGACCGTGTGATTCGATGCCATTTTACTATAGGCTTTGGCAAGTCCAGGATCGCATTCGATTGCCCTCGTCAAATGCTCCCTGGCACGGATCTCTCCCTCCTTGGTGAAACGACAGGCATCATAAGCGCGTTGGAGATGGTCCAATGCGACGAAGCTCTCGAGTCCGGCGGAATTGCTTCGGTCGCGCCAGGCCTTGCCGAGCCTGCCGCCATAGCCGGACGCAAGCGTGCCGATGATCGTCCCGGTGATTTCGTCCTGGACCGCGAAGATGTCGGTCAGTTGCCGGTCATAGGTCTCGGCCCAAAGCTGCCGGTTCTCGGTGCCATCGACGAGTTGGACCGAGACGCGGATGCGATCCCCGGCTTTTTGAACACTTCCCTCCAGAATGTAGCGAACCGAAAGTTCACGCGCGGCCTCAGCCGATGTCACCGGCCGGTTCCGGTAGGCCAGGGTCGAAAGCCGGTCGATGACGAACAGCTCGTGGAAGCGCCCGAGGCTGGCGACAATGTTGAGCGCCAATCCTTCGCAGAAAATATCCTGCGCCGCATCGCCGCTCAGATTGGCGAAGGGGAGGACGGCGATGGATGGTTTGGGCGGCGTCGGAGCCTCTCTAACAACAGGCGCTGTCGCTGCCGCAACTGGCCTTGGTCCCGAATATTTGTATCCCCGGCCATGCACTGTCGTGATCATGCCGGGGGGAAGCGCCTTGCGCAGTGCCGAGATGTGGACCTGCAGCGTGTTCTCCTCAACCACCAGGCCGGGCCAGACTGCATCGAAGAACTCGCTCTTACTGATCACCTCGTCTGGTTTGCCCAGCAGTAAAGCGAGGATGTCAAAGGACCGCGCCGAAAGCTCCACCGGCCCCTCGGGTCCCAGCAGCATCCGCTCTGCGCGCTTCAACCGGTACTGTCCGAACTGCAAGTCCATTCAACAAGCCCCTACCCGGGCGGCACGATAACCGAAACCTTCCCGAAAGCGAACTTCAGAATAATTCAGAACTCTTCAGGTCCCCGCCAAGGACCTGAACGGGAACCTCTGCCATTCTGGCAACATAGGAGGACGCCATGACCGACATCGCCATCACCGCCCCAATCGCGGTTCGCCGCCCGAGCCTGTTGCGCCTAGAACTCCCGAAACTTGGTATCGGCACCGCGGTTACAGTGATATCCGAAGCCATAATGCAAGCTTTCGAAATGGCTTATGTGGCGCCATACAGGGCGACCCAGAGCAAGCCACCGATGGCTTTTGACGCCGATCTGGAAGGCCGCGATCCTAACTGGTGAGCCGTTTGGGGCTGCTCCAAACCTATCTCCGCAAGTAAATTAGAGGCTGCCGATATGTCTGCAACGGGCCTGAAGCGGACATTTTCTTACGTCAACGACGGGCCTTCTCTCTGCAACGGAAAGTGCGCTGCATATCAAATGTCTCTCGCTGATTCTGGCTTTGCCGCATTGCACCTGATTTCGAAACACTCGTTTGGACCTTAGGAGAGATGACTAGCGTCGGATGAAACACCTGCTGAAGTGGATCTAAAGCGCCGCCGTCTTGGCGCGGCAGTCGGCACGAGCCTTGCGGTAGAATTTGTCCCACCGCGTCCTGTCGGCGGCGTTCTTCAGTAATACGCCTCCGCCCCGGCTCATAACAGCGCCCTTCGGTGGCCCCTTGCTTTTCTCCACAATGGTGCGGATCGTGTAAATCGTCACCCCGCCTGCCAGGAGTCCTGTCACCAGCTTGTGGGATTTGAAATTTTGGTCCGCCTTCTTGGCGCCCACGATTTGGCAATTGGCGCTCCCCGCCTTGGCGGTGGAAATAGGTGCTGACAACGGCAGGCAAAACGCCAAGCTAATGAGGACGGTGCAATGCTTTTTCATCGGAGTCTCCCTCTTTGCAAGTCTTGTGTTGATGCCAGCAATTCTACATTTCAAACCATAAACCGACATTCCCCTAAAATGTAGACCTATAAACCTCCATTCCTCATAGACCGAGACAAAGGAAGCAAACGGAAAGCAGGCGGGGACATTGATGGTGCCTGGCAGCGATGGACAATGGACCAAGTCATAAACCGACCTGACGCTATATTGAGGGTTTCCATATCCCTCCGATATATATCAATTCCTGCTCCCCGGGCCATTTTGGCATGGTCACGCAGATAAATTTGAGCGGATCAGTTCCAGCATTTCGATACTGGAAAGCCGTTCCAACGGGAATGTCTATCGAAACCCCCGGAACCAGAGCCGTGACGCGCTCCTGCTCGTGGTCCCTTCGCCAAATTTCTCCGTGCCCCTCTACAATGTACCAAAACTCGCTGACAGTGGCATGGACAACAGCCCGGTTTATCTGGCCAGAAGGAACCGTGCTGTTCACGTCGGTTTTTCGGTCACCAGAAAAGTCTTGTAGATCGCGATCGCTTCCTGTTGCCCCAGTCCCATGTCTACCGCCCGCCGGAAATAACCGGCGACAAAATCCGGAATGGCAGACGGAATGCCCGCATCCCGCGCCTGCATCTGGATACGGGCCAGTGCCTCGCCCCAGACCTGAAGTGTCGCGGTGGGGTGATCGTAGTCCCTGTCCTTGATGATCTTGGCCAGTTTGCGGGTGTAGGCGTCGGTGTCGGCTGGGGCGGGCTCGGCCGGGAAGAGATCCATGAATTCCTGCAGGTCGATGCCTTGCGCTCGGCAGATATTCGCCGCATGGGCGACGCCGATGAATTGCATGTAGGACATCGTCAGCCAGGCGAAGTCCAGTGCGGCGGCGGCGCCGACCCCCTGACCCACGTTGCGCACTTTTCCGGCAAGACAGGTCAGAAGCGGGCCTGCGACCTGCCATGCCAGCGCGTCACCGGAAATGAGAACCTCACCACCTTTGGTTCCGATTTCATTCGGGCCGCAAAGGATCGCGCCATCGAGATAGCGCGCGCGCCGTGCTGCGACCCAGACCGAAAGCTCTTCGGCCTCGCGCGGGGTCCCCGTGGTCAGATTGACAACGGTTCGCCCGACGAGGTGACCAGCCAGGCCTTCAGCCTCGAGAAGCGTGCGGATAGACTTATAGTTGTCGATGCAGATCAACACGACGGGACTGGTCGCCAACGCCTCGGCGAAGGTCCGGGCCTCCTGTGCCCCCAAATCCACCAGTGCCTCAGCCCTTCCGGGAGAGCGATTCCACACGGTGATCCGGTGCCCGGAGGTTAGGGCCGCCCGCGCAAGGGCCGAACCCATCAGCCCCAATCCGACACAAGTAAGCTCAGCCAACGGCGCATTCCTCGACGGAAGTGCAAGCAATGTCTGGCTCTCACTTGTTCCGGCAACGAAAGCGTAGTGCAGTTCGTGTGTTGTGGTCAAACGACTTCGCGCTTTGACCACAAGACCAGCAGGCGCGGTCCGGCGCATGTCCGCATGAACCCGTTCTTCACAAGATTTGTGCAAAGCAAAGAATGTCTTGGTTGGGCCAACAGCGGAATTCAATAAGCTTCCTTGATATTGATTTCTTCGTTCAACCTAAAGTACAGCTCTTAGTTCATGAATATATACCTATAGTTTCGAATAGCAAGCTGTCGGAGAAATCAGACCTTGTTGACCATGTCCCGAAAACTCTTGGGGTAGCCTGTTTCGAAAGTTTTCCAAGCCAGTAAGAATCCGGGATTGCTGAGATATCTCCTCATTGCCGTCGCGTAGGCGTCCCAAACCTCATCATCAATGAGCTCTTGGCCATGCTGAACAAATGCGCTGTAGGACAATGACATTTGCACAGCAACCAGTCTTTCAAACTGGAATTTCTCCTCTGCGGAAAGCTTGGAAATATCCTCGCATCCGCGCAAATAAACGCCAGCGTTGTTGGCAAGCAAGAGAAAGACGTCTTTTTCCAAGCTCATAAGAGACTGAACTGTCGCACCTTCTATTGCTTGCGCATTGCGTCGAACTTCCAGAACGAGAAAATAGACGGAGATCAGGCCGCCGACCACGCCTACTACGGATGATAACGCTGTGATCTGATCCCATTGCCAACTCATGCCCAGCCCTCGTGATTGTGAAGAAAGCAAGTTCGGAGGAACTTGTCGGCTTGTCAACTAAGGCGGGCGAAACCAAAGACGATACAAGCGTGGTATGGTTGTCGGCATAACCAGCAGTGCGGTGTAACGCGCAAGTTCCAAACTCCAAAGCCAAACTTGACATCTCGAGACTTCCGGGATTGGACTTACTGGGGATTTAGGAACGAGGGCTATTGCGATGCCGACACGGAACGAACTTCAAAAGACATGTGATCTGTATGTCACTGCTTATCAAACTGGAGATTCGCATGGCTGCGCAGCTGCTTTTTTACCCGATGCAAAAATGATGTCGCCCTATGGCCCGCCAGCCTGCGGACGGGAAGAAATCGAAGCGCAACATACTGAATGGACCAGAGAAGGCGGCGAAGGCAAGCGGTTGGAGATTGTCGAGTTTGGCGGCTCTGATGATGTGGCTTTGGCCCTTGCAGAGTTCAGAGAGGGGAAAGCGACTGGTGAAGGAACATCGCTTTGCGTTTTCGAGCGCCAGCCGGATGGTCGCTGGCTGATCCGAATATGCAGCTTGAACGCGAGCAGCCCACCAGCCGAGTAGACCGATAGCGACCTGGGTTTACCGCCCTAACTCTTGCCAAGTATCGAGTGTCGCTACGGCGCGAGCGGATGTCAGCATAGGGTCAATCGCGTCGATTTGGCGGCTTTGGTCGTATGTCCGGTCATTGAGCCATTCCAGACATGGTGGTTTTGTTGCCATCTTTGCAATTATCAACGCGTTGAATTCATTCTTCCTTCCGTCATCCCGACGAAAATCGGGACCCAGACTTTCCGCATGTTCACTGGTTGCAAGTCTGGGTCCCGGCGTCCGCCGGGATGACGGAAAAAGGAATGACTGTCGATGCACATAAAGATGATCCTGGTCTAGATTTCAACTAGGTCACGAGACATTGGGGCCATCACTTCGGCGCCAGTTTCGGTGATGAGGATCTGATCTTCGATGATGAAGCCGCCAAGCCCCTTGATGTAATAGGGTGTCTCGAAGGCGAGCACCATTCCGGGCTCGGCTATGGCGATTGCGTCCGCCGAAATAAATGGCCACTCCTCGCTCCAGATGCTGGCACCAACGCCGTGGCCGAAATGGCCGCGGCCATAGGTTGAAAATCCGGCGTCCCACATGGTTGTCGACACTGCAGTGTAGACATCACTCAGCGCTGCCCCTGGACGAAGCAATGCGAAGCCTGCATCGAAGGATTTGCGCAGTGCGCCGTAGACTTTTCGTTCGGCATGCCCGGCATGGCCAAGGATGGCCGTGCGGCCACCATCGGAACTGTAGCCCTCGATAACGCTGCCGACATCTATCTTGATGAGATCGCCCTTCTCTGCGGGGCCCCCAGGCGCAAAGCCGTCACCTCCAACGGCGATGTAGGCCCAGACTGATGCTGGCGGCGGAAGGCCGCGAGCGCTTGCCTCCGCAAGGGTAGCGCCGCGCCAGATTTCGGTCATGCCAACAGCATCCATGCCCGGGGCAATCGCCTCCACCAGAACGATAACTCCCGCGCGTGAAAGTTCGGCGGCGGTCCGCAAGTATTCAATTTCTTTTGGCGCCTTGTTCGCTCGCAGACGCTCGACGAGATTGGTAGCATCGACCCATGACACTTCTGCCAACACGCTGCTGAAAATTGCCATGTCGCGGGCGGCGACAAATCCAAGCTCAAACCCGATGCGGGCCTTGAGAAGTCCGCGCTCGGCGAGCGCATCGCGAAGCAACCCAACGGAAGCGCTGATGTCATACTGCGCAGGGCGCGGTTCACGCACCCGCTTGCCCATCGCCACATCCCTGTTGACGAGTGCGCGCGCAACATTACCAGGATCGTCGGACTGGCGATCGAAATGGCCAGTCTCCACCCATATCCGATGGGACCGGACATCATCGATTTGGGATTGCTGCTTGAAGGCCTCAACCTGCAGATCACCAACGATTGCAGTCATCGGACCATCCTGGGGCACAACGACAAAAGCGGCACCGGCACGCCGCCAATAAGTTGCAACACCTGGAAACGCGCCGGTGGCATATTTGATGCTTTCCGGCTGGGCCAGAACAAGGGCATCCAGCTCCTGCTCTGCCATCAGCCGTTGCGCGTGGTGCCGGTCTAGATATCCCGGCACCGCGTCGGCCTCACTTGGTCGTGAGGTTGTAGTAGGTCACGTCGGCAGACGAGCCCTGCACATATCCCTTCACATTGGCGCGCTCGGCCAGCTGGGCGGTCGACTGGGTCATGATGATGTAGGAACCATCGTCGAGCACCTTCTTTTGGAGGTCCAGGTACAACTGCTTGCGCTTGCCCTCGTCGCGCTCGCGCACGGCGGCTTCCGTCATCTTGTTGACGGCGTCATCCTCCCAACTATTGCGCCAAGCCAGCGGCTTGCCCTTTGTCGCGGCGTCGGAATTATCCAGGTTATGGGCAAAGCCGTCGGCGTTGGTATGCGGGTCCATGTAGTCCGGGCCCCAATAGACCATCAGCATCTTGTGCTCGCGGGCACGATACTTGGTGAGCAGCGGCTTCATTTCAGACGACAGGATGTTCACCTTGATGCCGCCCTGGGCCATCGTGGCCTGCACCGATTGCGCCATGTTGGTGAAGGGTGCGAAGTTCGGCGCGTCAAGATCGATCGAGAAGCCGTCAGGATAGCCAGCTTCTTTCAGCAAAGTCTTGGCCTTCTCCGGATCCAGCTTGTAGGGATTGTCATCGAGCGACGCCCAGAAGCCCGAGGCCCAGAAGCTCTGATGAACCTGCTGGGAGCCCTTCAGGAAGGAATTCACCATACCGTCGTAATCGACAAGATAGCGCAATGCCTGGCGCACGCGCACATCCTGAAGTTCCTTCTGCTTCAGGTTGAGGCCGATGTAATAGAGCAGCGCCTCGGGTATCGAGGTGACGGTCACATCGGCGTTGCCGGCAAGTCCCGCGACCTGGTCGGGAGTCAGGTTACGCGCAATATCGACGTCGCCCTTCTCGAGGGCAAGCCGCTGGGCCGCGGCTTCCGGCACGTGGCGGATGACCACGCGCTTCAGCTTGGCAGCGCCGCCGCGATAGGTCGGATTGGCTTCAAGCACGACAGCCTCATTGGGCTTCCACGATTTGATCGTATAGGCGCCGGAACCTGCCGAATTGGTCTTGAGCCAGGCATAGCCGAAGTCGCCATCGGCCTGATGTTCCATCGCCACCTTCATGTCGACTACGGAACCGACGATGGACGACAGCAGCGCATAGACGAGCGAGGGCGCGAAATCTTCGGTGATGGCAACCTGCAGTGTGGACTCGTCCGGCGCCGTCACCAACTTGTCGACATTGTCCTTGGTCCAGCCGAGCTGAGAGATCAGGAACACCGGAGTCTTTTCGAGCTTGATCACCCGTTGCAGCGAGAAGGCGGCATCCGCCGCTGTCACAGGATTGCCGGAAGCGAATTTCTGGCCTGGACGGATCTTGAAGGTGAAGGTTTTGCCGTCCTCGCCAACTGTCACGCTCTCGGCCACGCCACCCACCAGCTTGGTGATGTCGGTCGGTTCGAAGCGCATGATGCGGTCATAGGTGTTGGCGAGAATTTCGATGCCTGAAAGCTCGTAGGCCTCCGCCGGGTCCATGGAAATGAGGTCGTCTATCTGCTTGGCGATTACCAGCGTGTCGGCCGGGGTCTCGGCCATGGCTTGTGGTGAGAGCACAAGCAGTACTCCTGCAAACAACGCATACTTGAATTGACGCAACATTTTTGTCTCCCTCAAATTGTTAAATCCGGTTCCATCCCCGGAATGGACGCTCATCTCAGACCTTTTTCACGTCCGTTGCAAGCGCGCCCCCTTCCGTCATCCCGGCGAAAGCCGGTACCCAGACTTGCAACCAGCGCACATGCGGATAGTCTGGCAACCATCACTCTTCCTACCGTCATCCCGGCGGACGCCGGGACCCAGGCTTTCAACCGATACACATGCGGAAAGTCTAGGTCCCGACTTACGTCGGGATGACAGATGGAAAAAGGCGGAAAGAATTCCCTCTATCCCGCAGCCCGGGTGAAACCGCGGCTGGCGGCTATGAGTTCGCGCGTATAGTCTTGGCTTACGGCTCCCGAGCGCAAATCCTCGGCACTGACCACCTCGACCAGCTGACCCAGCTGCATTATGGCGATGCGGTTGCAGAGATGTGCGACGACCCCCAGATCGTGGCTGACGAGGATGCTGGTGAGACTATAGCTCTGCCGCAGCCGCGACAGAAGATTGAGGATTTCCGCCTGCACCGAAACGTCCAGGGCCGAAGTCGGCTCGTCGAGGAGAAGTATGGGCGGATTGAGGATCAGGGCACGGGCGATGGCGACACGCTGCCGCTGCCCGCCCGACAACTGGTGCGGGTAGCGGAAGCGGTGCTGCGGCGACAGGCCGACATCGGCGATCGCGGCCTTCACCTTCTCGTCGATACTTGCGATGCCATGGATGACCAGGGGCTCGCGCAGAATATCGTCCACCGTCTGGCGCGGATGCAGTGAGGCGTAAGGATCCTGGAAAACGAACTGCATGAGCCGCCGGTCCTCCCGGCTTCGGCGCCTGGAGGCGGCGCGGCCACCAACTTCCATCGCGCTGCTGCTCAACGGGACGAGCCCTGCAATGGCCTTCAGCACCGTGGATTTGCCCGAGCCCGATTCCCCGACGATGCCGAAGGTTTCGCCAACAGCGACGTCGAAGGAAACACCGCGCACCGCATGGATCGATCGGCCGTCGTTTCGGAAGGTCACGTTGAGATCCTTCACCGCGATCACAGCAGCCACTCCGGATCGCGTGTGACAGTCGCAAGCTCGGCACGCCGCACATCAAGCGAAGGTGAGGCAGCGATCAGCGCACGGGTATAGGGATGCTTCGCCTTCTGCAGATCCTTCGCGGCGCATTCCTCCACAATCTTGCCGCCATACATGATCAGCACGCGGTCGCAGAAGCTCGACACCACGGTGAGATTGTGGCTGATGAAGATAAGGCCCATGCCGCGGTCGCGCACCAGATCATCGAGAATGCGCAACACCTCGTTCTGCACTGTCACATCGAGGGCCGAGGTCGGCTCGTCGGCAATGAGGAAATCCGGTTCCGCCACCAGCATCATGGCAATCATGGCGCGCTGACCCATGCCGCCAGAGAGCTGGTGCGGATAGAGATGATAGACCACATCCGGATTGCGGATCTTCACCGCCTCCAGCATGGCCAGCGCCCGCTGTTCGGCGTCCTTGCGGCTTGAGCCCAGATGCAGGCGGCAGGTCTCGCCGATCTGGTGGCCCACCTTCTTCACCGGATTGAGCGAATATTTGGGGTCCTGCATCACCATCGACATGCGGCGGCCGCGCAGCCGCTGCCAGTCGGACTCGGTGCAGGCCAGAAGATCGTCGCTGCCGAACCGCATGGTTTTCGCGGTGACAATACCGGGATGCGGAATGAGGCCCAGCAGCGCGCGGCCGGTGGTGGACTTTCCAGATCCGGATTCGCCGACGATTCCCAGCCGTTCGCGCCCCAGCGTGAAGCTGGCGTTGCGCACCGCCCGCGTGATGCCCCCCCGCCCCGGAAACGAGACGTTCAGGTCTTCGACGGTGAGGAAGGGTGTGCTCATGATGACTTCGGATCGAACACATCGCGCAATCCGTCGCCCAGCAGGTTGAAGCCCAGGCTGACGATGAAGATTGCAATGCCGGGAATGGTTGCCACCCACCACTGGTCGAGGATCACGTCGCGGCCCGCCGAGACCATGGCACCCCATTCCGCCGAAGGCGGCTGCGCGCCAAGCCCGAGGAAGCCAAGTCCCGCCGCCGTCAGGATGATCCCCGCCATGTCGAGCGTCAGGCGCACGATGACCGAGGAGAGGCACAGTGGCACGATGTGCTTGAACAGCACCCGCCAGGTCGACGCACCCTGCATCACCACGGCGAGGATGAAATCGCTCTTGGCAATGGTGACCGTTTCGGAGCGGGCTATCCGGGCGTACGGAGGCCAGGCAGTGAGCGATATGGCGATCACCGCGTTCTCGATGCCGGGTCCGAGTGCTGCAGCAAAAGCCAGCGCCAGAACGAGACGAGGAAAGGCGAGGAAGATATCGGTAACGCGCATCAGCACCGCGTCGATCCATCCTCCGAGATAGCCCGCGAGCGTTCCCACCGCGAGCCCGACGGGCGCCACCACTACAGACACCAGCATGACGATGGTTAGCGTTACCCGCGCGCCATAAAGCGTGCGAGCATAGATGTCGCGGCCCAACTCGTCGGTGCCGAACCAATGGTCGGTTGATGGGGGCGCAAGCCGACTGGCGAGGTTCTGTTCTATAGGTGAGATTCCCCCTGCGAGCATTGGCGCGAAGACAGCCATCAGGATCAGCACCGCGACGATGAAGAGGCCAGCGAGTGCGGCCGGATTGGAAACGATTGCCAGGAACCCGCGATAGGCATTGCCAAGCACCGCCTGGCGCCGTGACGCCGGGCCTCGCTCATCAGCCATTGTGTCAGGCTTTCGCTCATGCGTTGCGCAGCCTCGGATCGAAAACCTTGTAGAGCAGGTCGCAGAACAGGTTGACGCCGATGAACACCGCCCCAACCAGCACCGTGCCGCCGAGCACCGCGTTCATGTCGCTGTTGAACAGGGCGCGCGTGATATAAAGGCCGAGGCCCGGCCAGGCGAAGACGGTCTCGGTCAGGACGGCGCCTTCGAGCAGGGAGGCATAGCTGAGGCCAATTACCGTGATCAATGGCACCATGATGTTGGGGAAGGCATGCAGCCATACCGCACCCCAGAACGAGCGGCCCTTGATACGTGCCGCCGTGACATATTCCTGGCTCAGCTGTTCAA
>CAVYAB010000032.1:0-15072 GCA_963766425.1 uncultured Alphaproteobacteria bacterium | reverse complement strand
TTGAAAACGTGGCTTACGAATCGCGCCGGCAACTTGCGGCTCTTGAAAAGCAGGTGATTGGCCAGCGTGCCGCCACCCTCATTCCCAATAATTGTTCGCTGTTCATCAACATCGGAACGACAACCGAAGAAGTGGCGCGGGCACTTGTGCATCACGAGGGACTGCTGGTCATCACCAACAACATTCACGTGGCCACAATTCTCATGCCCTGCCCCAAGATCGATGTGATCATCGCGGGTGGCGTGGTGCGGCAGAGCGACGGCGGCATTGTGGGTGAACAGGCCGTCGATCTGATCGGCCAGTTCAAGGTTGATCACGCGGTGATTGGCGTCTCGGCCATCGATGATGATGGCGCCCTGCTCGATTTCGATTACCGCGAAGTGCGTGTGGCCCAGGCCATTTTAAACAATGCACGTAATATTATATCTGGTGGCGGACGCTATGAAGTTTACGAGATCAGCGCCAGTGCGCATTGGCCATCTTTCACAAATCGATGTGTTTGTGACAGACAGGCCACCACCGGAACCCATCCTTGAATTGTGCCAGCACAGTGGTGTTGAGCTGGAAATCATCGATACTGGCCATGAAATTCGTCAACGGATGCGGCATAATGATGTATGACTTGTTTGTTATCGGCGGCGGCGTCAATGGCTGTGGCATTGCACGTGACGCGGCAGGACGGGGCCTGAAAGTTTTCCTTGCTGAACAGGGCGACCTTGCCTCTGGCACGTCTTCGGCCTCCACAAAATTGATTCACGGCGGCCTGCGCTATCTCGAGCATTATGAATTCCGCCTGGTGCGCGAGGCCCTGATTGAACGCGAAGTGTTGCTCAAGGCGGCGCCGCACATCATCTGGCCCCTGCGCTTCGTGCTGCCGCACCACAAGGGCCTGCGGCCACGGCACCTCATCCGCCTGGGGCTTTTCCTTTACGACCATCTCGGCGGCCGCAAGATTTTGCCCCCAACCCGCAGTGTTGACCTGCATCACGATGTAACCGGGGAACCACTTAAGCCTGAATTTGCCTATGCCTATGAATATTCCGATTGCTGGGTGGAGGATGCGCGGCTGGTTGTGCTAAATGCAAGGGACGCTGCCAACCGGGGCGCTGAAATCCGTACACGGACGAAATGCACGAGTGCGCGGCGCGTAAAGGGCGGCTGGGAAATCAAAATTCTGCCGGAAGGCGGCAAGGAGGAAACAATCCAGGCCAAAGCACTGATCAATGCTGGTGGACCGTGGGTGAGCGCGGTTCTAGGGAGCATCGTCGGGCGCAACAATCCGGACAAGATCCGGATGGTCAAGGGCAGCCACATTGTGGTGGACAAGCTTTACGATCACGACCGCTGCTATATTTTCCAGAATGCCGACGGCCGCATCTGCTTTGCCATTCCCTATGAGCAGAATTTCACGCTCATTGGCACGACGGATGAGGATCATACGGGCGAGCCCGGGAACCCGCAGATCACCGACGGCGAAATCAATTATCTGCTGTCGGCTACGAGCGAATATTTCAAGCTGCCGATAACACGCGAACAGGTACGCTGGTCCTATTCCGGCATCAGGCCGCTTTATGATGATGGGGCGAGCAAGGCCCAGGAAGCAACGCGTGACTATGTGTTGAAGCTCGATGCGCCGGAGGGCCGGGCTCCCCTGCTTTCCGTTTTCGGCGGCAAGATCACCACCTTCCGGAAACTTGCAGAATCGGTTCTGGAAAAAATCGTGCCCTTCTTCCCGAAGGCCGGAAAACCCTGGACGGCGGGCGCTGCACTGCCCGGCGGAGACTTTCCCTTCAATGAAGTGGAATCACGTATTGCCGAGTTGCAACGGAAATACTCGTTCTTCGCACCGCAAAATGTGCGGCGCATTTTCCGCGCCTATGGCACCAATGCGGAAAAGATGTTTGACAACGCGCGTTTTGCCAAGGACATGGGCAAAAGTTTTGGTCCCCTGAGCGAGCGTGAAATCAACTACCTTATCGCTGAGGAATTTGTGCGTGAGCCCGATGACATCCTGTGGCGGCGCTCAAAACTGGGACTTCATCTTTCCCTTGAGGAACAACAGGCATTGCGCGATCACATGAAGCCTGCTGTAAAACAAAAGAGTTCCAAACGCGCGAAGGGATAAAGCGATGCCTGATTTCATTCTTGCCATTGATCAGGGCACAACCTCCTCGCGCGCCATTGTCTTTGATACGAAGCTGAAACCCAAGGCTTCCGCCCAAAAGGAGTTCAAACAATATTTTCCGAATTCCGGATGGGTTGAGCATGACCCGGAAGAAATCTGGAAATCGGTGCTTGCAACCTGCAAAACAGCCATCGCCAAGGCCAAGACTTCTCCCAAATATATTCGCGCCATCGGCATTACCAACCAGCGCGAAACCACCGTGGTGTGGGACCGGAAAACCGGCAAGGCCATCCACAAAGCCATCGTCTGGCAGGACCG
Organism: uncultured Alphaproteobacteria bacterium; assembly: GCA_963766425.1. Taxonomy (GTDB): domain Bacteria; phylum Pseudomonadota; class Alphaproteobacteria; order Rhizobiales; family Aestuariivirgaceae; genus Aestuariivirga. The sequence continues at coordinate 12,629 of CAVYAB010000032.1, read as the reverse complement.
GCGCACGGCGGAAATTTGCACCAGCCTAAAGGCGCAAGGTCATGAAGAGCTGTTCCGCGAAAGGACCGGCCTGTTGCTTGACCCCTATTTCTCCGGCACCAAGGTTTCGTGGATACTCGACCATGTGAAAGGCGCGCGGGAACGGGCCGAGCGGGGCGAATTGTGTTTTGGCACCATCGATTCATTTCTCATCTGGCGGCTTACGGGCGGCAAGGCCCATGTAACCGACGCCACCAACGCTTCACGCACGCTCCTCTACAATATTCACAACGGCGCATGGGACGGTGAACTGCTGAATATTTTGCGCGTGCCCAGGGCCATGCTGCCGGAGGTGAAGGATTGCGCCGCAGAATTCGGCGTGTGTGATGCCAAACTCCTGGGCGCTGCCATTCCCATTCTTGGAGTGGCGGGAGATCAACAGGCGGCCACCATCGGCCAGGCCTGTTTTGAGCCCGGGATGATGAAATCGACCTATGGCACGGGCTGCTTTGCATTGCTCAACACGGGAAGCAAAGCGGTTGTCTCCAACAACAGGCTGCTCACCACTGTCGCCTATCAATTGGATGGCAAGCGCACCTATGCGCTGGAAGGAGCGATCTTCATTGCGGGTGCCGCGGTGCAATGGCTGCGCGATGGATTGAAGGTAGTGAAGAATTCGGCTGATACGGGCGCGTTGGCGAAAGCGGCAGACAAGAATCAGAGCGTCTATCTGGTTCCAGCTTTTGTCGGATTGGGCGCGCCCTATTGGAATGCGGATATACGCGGCGCCCTCTTCGGACTCACTCGCGCCACAACCAACAAGGAGTTGGCGCGGGCCGCATTGGAGGCCGTGTGCTATCAGACCAATGATCTCCTGGAAGCCATGAAGAAAGATTGGGGCACCACGGGCGAAACCATCCTGCGCGTTGATGGCGGCATGACGGCCTCGGACTGGACCATGCAATTTCTGGCCGATATTTTGGGCGCACCGGTTGATCGCCCTGTTGTGCTTGAGACGACAGCGCTGGGTGCCGCCTATCTTGCAGGCCTGCAGGCGGGCTTGCTGCCTAAACCTGAAATCTTTGCCAAGACATGGAAACGCCAAAGGCGTTTCTTGCCAAAATTGGATGCCGAGGCACGCAACAAAAAACGCGACGGCTGGAAAGACGCGGTGCGCAAGCTGTTGAGTTAAACTGTTACGATAAGGCTAAAAATCAGAAAAAAGCCGGCAAGACATCCTGCCGGCTTTTTATGCATTCACCGCAGCAATTAGCGGTTATCCCTGTTTTCATTCATGCGTTCGTCGGCGCGGATGGTCATCTTCTCAAATTCGGTAAGGCCAGCGCTCACCTGGGCAGGATATGCCATAAGCGCATTTGTATCTGCAGTTTTGCCACCGCTAAAGGACAAAAGCATGCGCTGCTCGATGCGCTCTTGTTCATTGCGGTCATTTGCAAATGTGGCGCCGGACAAGGCGGCAAGAGCTATGAGCGAAAGGGTAATGGTCTTCATGATGTTCTCCAATTGATTACAGTTCATTTTGATCGGCTGAAACCGTGTTCATCACGGCTTCGATGCAGCCAATTTAGGGAACGGCCCAGCGAAGTCGAATCAAGCTAAATGACAGTGACGCGATAATTTTTATGTTTTAGAACAACGCGTTAAATTGCTGGTTATGCAGCGCATCAAGTTGCGCTCACAACTCGCGCACGCCGACGAATTTCTTCTCACAAGCGGGTGAGGGACTGCAACTAAACCGTATTTTGGATCGTAGACATTGATCCAAGCTGCATCCAATTTGCGGAAAATGGCGCACCCGAAGGGATTCGAACCCCTGGCCTCTGCCTTCGGAGGGCAGCGCTCTATCCATCTGAGCTACGGGTGCTTTGGCCTTGAACGGGCCAGCTATAGCCCAGCCCTAAGGCGTTTCGCAATGGCAGGGTTTTTGCGGAGGATCTGGCAGCTGTCCCGCTCTGGGACGTTAAGGATATTGCCATGCCTCCAAGTCAAAGCCGCGTCAGCTGGGTCGATTATGCCAAAGGCATTTGCATTGTGCTGGTGGTACTCATGCATTCCACCCTTGGCGTGGAAAACGCCGCGGGCGGGGTTTCCTGGCTGCATGATTTCATCACCTGGGCAAAGCCCTTCCGCATGCCGGATTTCTTCCTGATTTCGGGGCTGTTCCTGGCGTCGCGCATTAACCGACCGTGGCGCGAGTATCTCGACAGCAAGGTTTTGCATTTTGCCTATTTCTATATCCTGTGGATGACCATCCAGTTCGCAACCAAGGGCTATGGCCTGTATCAGGCAGGCGGGGCCGAGGGCATGCTTCGCGACTATGCCTTGGGCTTTGTGGAGCCTTTCGGCACGTTGTGGTTCATTTACATGCTAGCCGTGTTCTTCATTGTAGTTAAGGCCACGCGCCTTGTGCCGCCCATGCTGGTATTTACCGCGGGCGCGCTTCTCGAAATGGCTCCGATTGAAACGGGCCACATGGTGATCGATGAATTCGCCTCGCGCTTTGTTTATTTCTACGTGGGCTACTGGCTGGCTGCCTACGTGTTCAAGTTCGCCGAAGGGGTAAACTTCAAATCCGTTCCGGCCATTTTATCGGGGCTCTTCATCTGGGCCATGTTCAACACTTTCATGGTGCAAACCGGTTTGGCATTTGTGCCGGGCCTGGGTCTGGCGCTTGGTTTCATAGGTGCGGCGGCAGTGGTGGCAAGCGGTGTGTTGCTGTCTAAAACCCGTCTTGCGGTGCCTATCCGCTATGCGGGGGAAAATTCCATTGTCATTTATCTCGCCTTCTTCCTGTTCATGGCGGCCACGCGCAGCCTGTTGCTCAAGTACAATGTGATCTCGGATCTGGGCAGCGTGGCATTGCTGACAACTGCTGCCGGAGTGATTGGGCCAATCCTTTTGTTCTGGGCCACGCGGCAGACAAAGTTATCCCTGCTTTTCCGCAGGCCCTCGTGGGCAAGGCTGGCATCGCGGCCTGCCCAATGGCATAGTGACGGGCATGTCACATTCCAGCAGCCTGAAGCCCGGGGACCATCTCTATCTCGTTGATGGCTCCGGCTATATTTTCCGCGCCTATCACGCCCTTCCGCCCTTAACCCGCAAGAGCGACGGCCTGCCGGTGGGCGCCGTGCAGGGTTTCTGCAACATGCTGTGGAAGCTGCTGAAGGAAACGCGGGCCAACGAGAAGCCCACGCATCTTGCCGTGATTTTCGATCAGTCATCGAAAACTTTTCGCAATGACATCTATCCTGAATACAAGGCGCAACGACCAGAGCCACCTGCTGACCTCCGCCCGCAATTTGATCTGATCAGGCAGGCTACGCGGGCCTTCAATGTGGCAAGCGTTGAACAGGCCAATTACGAGGCTGATGACCTCATCGCCACCTATGCGAGGCAGGCGGTTGAGGCGGGTGCCACCTGCCGCATCGTCTCATCCGACAAGGACCTGATGCAACTGGTGCGTAAGGGCGTCACACTTCTTGATACGATGAAGGACAAGGAGCTTGGCGAAGAGGCGGTTTTCGAAAAATTTGGCGTGAAGCCCGACAAGGTTATTGATGTGCAGGCGCTGGCAGGAGACAGTGTTGACAATGTGCCCGGCGTTCCCGGCATTGGCGTCAAGACCGGTGCCCAACTCATCACCGAATATGGCGATCTGGAAACGCTGCTGGCGCGGGCTTCGGAAATCAAGCAACAGAAACGCCGCGAAAACCTGATTGAATTTGCCGATCAGGCTCGCCTTTCAAAGCGGCTGGTTACGCTGGAAGACAAGGTTCCGGTTGAGCATGATGTGGGTTCCTTTGCGGTTGATACGCCGCGTGCTTCCGATCTCATTGGTTTCCTGAAAGCGCTGGAGTTTGTGAGCTTCACCAAGAAGATTGCCGGTGAGCTTGAAGCGGATATGGCCTCTATTGAGCCCTCAACGATTGAAATCAAATATTGGCCACCGGAGGGCGGTGAAGCCGCTCCCCCCACTCCTCATCAGACCAACGCTTCGACCCGGTCATCTTCTCCAAGCGACGTGCCAGACGAAGATGCCCGGCTCAAGGCCGGGCATGACGAGAAGAACGGAAATCGAGCGCGACGAGACTGGCGACGCGGAGAAAGCCCTTCTCGCCGTTCCCTTCGTCCACGCGAATTATGAGACCGTTAGTACATTGAAGGACCTGGACCGCTGGATTGCCGAAGCGACTGATCTCGGGGTTGTGGCTGTGGATACGGAAACGGATTCGCTCGATTCCATGCAGGCTGGCCTTGTAGGCGTTTCGCTTTCAACCCAGCCCGGCAAGGCCTGCTACATTCCGCTGGCGCATGTGGGCGAAGGCGGTGGGCTTTTTGGTTCGGAAAAGATTACAGGCCAAATCAAGCTTGAAGACGCAATCGCACACCTGAAACCTTTGCTTGAGAATCCAGCCGTACTCAAAATCGGCCAGAACCTGAAATATGACCTGCAGGTGCTCCGGCGCTACGGCACGGATATCCGCCCCATCGATGATACCATGCTGATTTCCTATGCCATTGAATCCGGCGAGAATGGCCACGGCATGGATGAAATGAGCGAGAAGCATCTGGGCCACAAACCCATCAGCTTCAAGGAAGTCGCTGGCTCGGGAAAATCCGCCATTTCATTTGCGCAAGTGCCGCTTGATCGCGCCACGGCCTATGCGGCGGAAGATGCTGACGTAACGCTGCGTTTATGGAAGCTGCTGAAGCCGCGCCTGCTGAAAAAACATAAAGTCACGGTTTATGAAACATTGGAACGGCCCGCTTATTCCCGTGCTGGAAGCCATGGAGCATGAGGGTATTCTGGTGGACCGCAATGTACTGGCAAAACTTTCCAATGAATTTGCAAATTCGCAAGGCAAGGTCGAGGCGCAAATTCACGAACTCGCAGGCGAGCGCTTCAACATCGGCTCGCCCAAGCAACTCGGTGATATCCTGTTTGGCAAAATGGGCCTGCCCGGCGGGCGCAAAACCGCCACGGGAGCGTGGAGCACCGATGCCGATACATTGGATGATCTCGCCACCCAGGGCATTGACCTTGCACGCCGCGTGGTGGATTGGCGGCAGCTTGCGAAACTGCGCTCGACCTATACGGATGCGCTGCCAAACTATATCAACCCCACCACGGGGCGGGTGCACACCAGCTATGCCATGGCGGCAACTTCCACGGGCCGCCTATCATCGTCTGATCCCAACTTGCAGAATATCCCGGTGCGCACCGAGGAAGGCCGCCGCATTCGCACGGCTTTCATTGCGCCTCCGGGAACCAAACTTATCAGCGCCGACTACAGCCAGATCGAGCTTCGCGTGCTGGCTCACGTCGCCGATATTCCGCAGCTCAAAAAGGCTTTTGCCGATGGGCTTGATATTCATGCGATGACGGCGAGCGAAATGTTTGGCGTGCCGATCAAGGGCATGGACAGCGCGGTGCGCCGGCGGGCCAAGGCCATCAACTTCGGCATCATCTATGGCATTTCGGCGTTTGGCCTGGCCAACCAGCTCTCGATCAGCCGCGAGGAAGCGGGCGACTATATCAAAACCTATTTCAACCGCTTCCCAGGCATCAAAACCTACATGGACGAAACCAAGAAATTTGCCCGCGACAAGGGCTATGTGGAAACCATTTTCGGCAGGCGCTGCCATTTCGCCCGCATCAATTCGCCCAATGCCTCGGAGCGCGCTTTCATGGAGCGGGCCGCCATCAATGCGCCCATTCAAGGGGCCGCCGCCGACATTATCCGCCGCGCCATGATCCGCATGCAGGAAGCTCTTGATGCGGCCAAGCTTTCCGCCAAGATGCTGTTGCAGGTGCATGACGAATTGATTTTCGAAACCCGCGATGCGGAGATCGAAGCGACGATGAAGGTTGTAAAGCGCGTCATGGAAAAGGCGCCGGAGCCTGCGGTGAAACTCACTGTTCCCTTGCAGGTCGATGCCCGCGCCGCGATGAATTGGGATGAAGCCCATTGAGCAAAGAACTTCTCATCCGCAAGGCCACGATGGAGGATGTTCCAACCATTCTCGCGCTGCTGGTTGATGATGATCTCGGCAAACTGCATGAAGATGGCGACCTCGACGTTTACGAGAATGCTTTTCAGGCCATTTCGCGTGATACCAACCAAATTCTTGCAGTTGCGGTTATTAATTCCAAAATCGTGGGCTGCCTGCAAATTACCTTCATCCCAGGTCTTGCACGCAAAGGCATGTGGCGGGCCCAGATTGAAGGGGTGCGCATTGCGCGTTCTCTACGGGGCCATGGCCTCGGCACTGACATGATTGATTGGGCGATTGCCCAATGCAAGGAACGGGGCTGCGGGCTGATGCAACTTCTTGCTGACAAATCCCGAACTGAGGCCCATCGTTTTTATGAGTCGCTGGGCTTTAAGGCAAACCATCAGGGATTCAGGCTCTATATGTAATGGCAAAGGACAAAATAGAGAACGCAAGCATTGCCTGGCCCCTGGAACGGCTCACGCGGCTCATGCGGACGGGCGAACATGAGGGCGGGTTGAACCCGGCCCAATGGGAAGCTCTGCGCTACCTCTCGCGGGCCAATCGCTTTTCTAATTCACCCATTGCCCTCACACGCTTTCTCGGTTCCACCAAAGGTACAATTTCACAGACAATCAAGGCGCTGGAACGTAAAGGTTTTATCACCAAGGCCCCGCGACAGGATGAAGGGCGTTCCATTTGTTTGAGCCTCACTCCCAAGGGCACCGACGCCTTAAAACATGATCCTTTGGCAAAGTTTTCCAAATCGCTGGATGACCTGAGTGGAAAATCCAGACGGCGATTGGCCAAGGGCCTTGCCGATTTGCTTGAAACAGACCTGAAGCGTAGGGAGCAACTCAGTTTCGGCATCTGCACATCGTGCCGCCATTTCCGCGAGAACGGCCACGGTGACGACGGTCTCCCCCACAGCTGCATGCTGTTTGATGTGGGGCTTTCGCAGGCGGACTCACAGTTGATTTGTGTTGAGCATTGTTAGGGAGTGATAGTTTTATCTACCCCCACTCATCATGCCCGCGCTAGACGCGGGCATCTTCTCGTTGCAAGAAGATGACCGGATCAAGACCGGTCATGATGAGAATAGAATTTGTTTCAATTTCAATAAATACTTTTCTTACTCCGCGGCCAGCGCCAATTGCGGGCTGGCGTTCATGACGTCGGTTCCAACGTGGTCCTTGAAGGTGTCGAAGTTTTTCACGAACATGGACACGAGTTTCCGTGCTTGGATATCGTAGGCTTCCCTGTCCGTCCAGGTTTCGCGCGGATTTAGAATCTTTGCATCCACGCCTTCGACAGCCGTTGGAACGGCGAAACCAAAATGCGCGTCGGTGCGGTATTCTGCGTCATCAAGCCCGCCATTCATGGCGGCGGCGAGAAGGGCGCGGGTTGCCTTGATCGGCATGCGGGCGCCAACACCATAGGCACCCCCGGTCCAGCCTGTGTTCACCAGCCAGCAACGCACGTCATACCTTGCGATGAGATCGCGCAGCAGATTTCCGTACATAGAGGGGTGACGCGGAATGAAGGGCGCGCCGAAGCAGGTGGAGAAGGTGGCAGTGGGTTCAACAACGCCCTGCTCGGTTCCGGCCACTTTTGCGGTGTAACCGGAGAGATAGTGATACATTGCCTGTTGCGGCGTGAGCCGTGCGATTGGAGGCAATACGCCGAAGGCATCGGCGGTCAGCATCACGATATTTTTTGGGACACTGGCCAAGCCCGTTGCGCTGGCATTGGGAATGGCGCTCAAGGGATAGGCGGCTCGGGTATTCTCGGTGAGAACGCTATCGTTCAGGTCGAGCTTGCGCGTTTTCACATCCATTACGACATTCTCAAGCACCGTGCCCCAGCTTTTCGTGGTTGCAAAAATTTCGGGCTCCGCTTCGGCAGAGAGCTTGATCACTTTGGCGTAACAGCCGCCTTCGAAATTGAAGATGCCCTTCTCCGACCAGCCATGTTCGTCATCGCCAATGAGCGTGCGCGTGGGGTCAGCTGAGAGTGTGGTCTTGCCCGTTCCGGAGAGGCCGAAGAAAACTGTGGTGTCATTTGCAGCGCCCATGTTGGCGGAGCAATGCATCGGCATCACGCCTTTTTCAGGCAGCAGGTAATTCAGCACGGTGAATACCGACTTTTTGATTTCGCCCGCATACTGGGTGCCGCCAATGAGAACGAGACCATTTGTGAGGTCGAGCGCAATCACCGTCTGGCCGCGCGTGCCGTGGCGTTGCGGATCCGCCTTGAAGGATGGCAGGTCAATGATGGTGAGACCGGGAGCAAAGCCCTGGCCTTCTTCCGGCGCGTTCAGGAGATGCTGGATGAACAGGGCATGCCAGGCGTTTTCACAAATCACGCGGGTCTGCAATTGGTGGGTTGGATCGGCACCGGCGATGAGGTCCTGAATGAACAGGTTGCTGTTTCTGGCATGGACTAGAAAATCCTGCTTGAGCGCCTGAAAATGCGCCCGCGTCATGGGCCGGTTGTTGTCCCACCAGATGGTGTTTTCGCTTGCGCCATCGCGCACGATGAATTTGTCCTGGGGGCTGCGGCCCGTGTGGTTGCCGGTTGTGACCACGAGGCTGCCGCCTTCGGCCACCTGGGCTTCGCCCCGCATGATGGCCAGTTCGTAGAGTTCGGCGGCCGTGGCATTCCACGACATGCCATCCGAAGACCCAAGACCGAGGCTTAAAAGCTGGGAGCGCGTGGTGCTGTCAATTTGCATGATCGTCAATCCCCTGATTTGGATGACTTCATCGGTAACAAAAAGTAGCGGCCTGATCAATCAAAATGATGAAATATACTCAACTATTTGCGGTAACGAAAGTCATTTACTGATGTATTTACATCATTTGAGAACTGAAGTTGATCTCCCCCTTACTCAAAAGTTAACGACAAGCATTTGAAAAATTCAGTTATTCCTGAAGTGCGGCCCCTCAGCGAACCCGCAGGCCGCCGTTGGCATCGAAGACATAGAGGCCAGCCTTGGCCATGGTGACGCCGATCTTGTCGCCCGTCTTGCCGCGATAATCCTTTGGCGCCTTCACCGAGATCATGTCCTTTTGGGTCTTGACGGTGACGAGTGTGTGGTCGCCGATCAGCTCGTTGGTGAAGATTGCTCCTGCAATGTCGCCTTTCGCGACCGTGGTTACCGCGCAATCCTCGGGCCGTACCCCCAAAATGGCTTTGTCGAGCTTGCCCTTCACCGGAGTTTTGATCTTGGCATCTGATGCCAGGAACGTGTCACCCTGCTGGGCACCTTGAATGATGTTCATAGGCGGGGAACCGATGAACTGTGCCACAAAGAGGTTGGCCGGGTTGTTGTAAATTTCGGCCGGTGTTGCCAGCTGCTGCAACACGCCCCGCTCCAGGATGGCGACACGATGGGCCAGTGTCATGGCCTCGATCTGGTCGTGGGTGACGTAGATCGTCGTGATGCCGAAGGATTCCTGCATGTGCTTGAGCTCGGCGCGCATGTGGCCACGCAGCTTGGCGTCGAGGTTGGAGAGCGGCTCGTCCATGAGGAAGACAGATGGTCGGCGAATGATGGCGCGGGCCAGCGCCACACGCTGCCGCTGGCCGCCCGAGAGTTCGCGCGGATAGCGATGCAGCAACTCACCAAGCTGCACCTGGGCCGCGGCATCGCGCACCGCCTGATCCAGTTCGGCCTGGGGCACTTTTCTCACCTTAAGCGGAAAGCCGATGTTCTCCGCCACGGTCTTGTGCGGATAAAGCGCGTAGGACTGGAACACCATCGAGATGTCGCGGTACTTCGGCAGGATGTTGGTCACATCCCTGTCGCCGATCAGCACACGGCCCTCGGTTGCGGTTTCAAGACCGGAGAGGATGCGGAGAGCCGTCGTCTTGCCTGAGCCGGAGGCTCCGAGCAGCACCAGAAATTCGCCGGGCTCGACCTGGAGATTCATCTCCTCCAGCACACGTATCGCGCCAAAGGATTTTTGTACCTTGTCGAAGGAGACTGGAACTCCCTTGTGCTTGCCCGCCATCTCTCTATCCCTTGACCGCGCCAAGCAATACGCCCTTGGCAATGAAGCGCTGCAGAATGATCGCCATGATGATGACTGGAATGATCATCACCACAATGATGGCGCACATTTCCCACCACAGGACGCCTTTTTCACCGGCGTTCTTGGCCGCCACCATGATGGGCATTGTCTGTACCTTGGAGGTGGCGAGGAACACGGCGAACAGGTATTCGTTCCAGTTCAGGATGAGCGTTAGAAGTGTCGTGGCCGCCAGGCCCGGCCGTGTGAGCGGCAAGACGATATCCCAGAAGATTCCAAACCGCGTAGCCCCGTCGAGCTGGGCTGACTCCTCGAGTTCGATCGGCACATTGGCGAAGAAATCGTGCATCAGCCACACCACGATGGGCAGGTTGGCCACCGCATAGACCACTATGAGCGCCAGGTGGGTATCAAGCAGACCCACGGCCTGGAACATCACGTATACCGGAATGACCACCACGATGGGCGGCAGGATGCGCTGGGAAATGATCCAGAACAGGATGTCGCCATTGCCAAGGGTGTGCGTGAAATGCCTGCCGTAGGCGCGAGCGAGGAAAAAGAACAGGGCAAGGGCTACGGCGGCAGAGGCCCACCAGGGAATGCCAACATAGCTGGTTGCGGCAATGACCAGCAAAGTCAGCCCCACGAATATCAAGATGTTGCCGAACTTAGGCCGGTATTGCATGCGGGCCAGCGCATAGGCCGCCATGGCGCCGATGGTGACACAGACGGCGGTCGAAGCGACGCTGACCACAATGGAATTCGTGAAGGCCAGGAATATTTTGCAGATCTGGGGTTCCATCGGCTGGAGAGACACCACGGGCGAGACGATGAATACAAAAGAATTGTAGACCAGAAGGCCCAACTGCCGGACGACGGAGGGCAGGTCACAGAACGGGTCGCTGTTGAACTGGCTTCGCCAGGCATTGAGGTTGGGCTCAAAATCCACAAACGGGATATAGTAAGGCCCTTGGTTCACCGCAGCCGCATCCTTGAAGGAGGTGATGACCACCCAATAGAGCGGAAACAGCACGAAAAGCGACCAGACGGCCAGCAGAACATGCGCCACCACACTGGCGACCGGCGACATCCTGCCGACTTTGGGCGGCTCGAACAGCCGTTCCATGAGGCTGCGGTTGGCCTTCTCGAACTTGAAGGATGCCTCGCTCATGCGCGCGCCTTTCGCAACTGCCCGAGCACCACATAGTTGAAAAAGGAAGCGCAGACGACGACAGTGAGGATGAGCAGAAGATAGGCGACTGCCGCCGATGTGCCAATGTCATTGGCGCGCCAGATGTAGACGGAGTGGAGCGTCATGGATTCCGTGGAGGAACCAGGCCCGCCGCCCGTCATGATGTTGGGCAGGTCCACGATCTTGAAGGCCTCGATGGTGCGGATCAGAAGCACGGTCACGGCAACAGGCACGATCTGCGGCCAGATGATCTCGCGGAAAATCTGCACGCTTGATGCTCCGTCCACCTGTGCAGCCTCCACATGGTCGCGCGGCACGTTTTCAAGAGCTGCCAGCATGCAGATGAAGATGAAGGGGATCCATTGCCAGGAATCGCAGATCATCATCACGAAGCGCGCACCCCATGGGCTGGCGGACCATACCCAGCTCTCGATGCCTAGGCCCCTGAGCAATGGTTCGAAGGGACCCTTGGTAATGTCGGCAACCATCTTCATTGCGTAGCCCACGCCGAGCGGCGTCACCATCAGCGGAATGAAGAAGATGACGCGGAAGAAGTTCTTTCCCGAGATAGGCTGCGAGCAAAGGAATGCCAGACCGGTTCCGATCACGAACTGCAGGGCGCAGCCAACGAAAACATAAAAGAGAGTTGTGAGAAGAGTGCCGATGGAGTTGCCGGAAAGCAGCGAGGCACCGATGATCCATGCGATGAAAATGGCCATGGCGGCCGAGATGAGGCGGCCCAGCATCCCAACCCAGCTTGTGGTTTTCAGGGAGCGGTAGAGCCACCAGAGAACGGCAACCGTCACGGCTGCAAAAAACACCGAGCCCAGAACACCTATCGACTCGGTCTTGCCGAGGAAATGCACCTGGTCGTTGCCGAAGAACTGCTTATAAAAATTCTGGAACCAGACGAAGCGGAACTGCAACCCATCGGCCGTGAACCTCACGCGGCTCATGGCGAAGACGATCGAATAGAACGTGGGAAAAATCGCGAAGATGAGAATGAGCGTGACGGCGGGCGCAATAAAAAAGGTGCGGGAATGGCGGTCAAACCATTCGCCCCAGGATTCGCCGATTGTGCCTTCCGCGCTGTTCACCTTGATACCAGCCTAACCTCATCATCATTCCGGCGGAAGCCGGAATCTGCCCAACCCAGATTGACACCCCGGCTTGCGCCGGGGTGACGTTGCCGTTGAAGCAAGGCCGGAAACATGTTCCGGCCCTGCAAAGTCTGTGAGGTCAGCCGCCGCCCAAGGCCAGGGCTTGCGCCTTGATCTGGGCATCGCGGCCGAAATCTTCCGTGACTTCTTCCCAGCCAGCTTCGATGTTCTTCAGGGCTTCTTCCACCGTGATTTCGCCGGCGAGATAACGGGCAAGCTCGGTGTCAAGAACAACGCCGGTGTACTTCT
>CAVYAB010000031.1:0-16469 GCA_963766425.1 uncultured Alphaproteobacteria bacterium | reverse complement strand
TTCGTCGGGCGTTGAAAACGTGGCTTACGAATCGCGCCGGCAACTTGCGGCTCTTGAAAAGCAAGTGATTGGCCAGCGTGCCGCCACCCTCATTCCCAATAATTGTTCGCTGTTCATCAACATCGGAACGACAACCGAAGAAGTGGCGCGGGCACTTGTGCATCACGAGGGACTGCTGGTCATCACCAACAACATTCACGTGGCCACAATTCTCATGCCCTGCCCCAAGATCGATGTGATCATCGCGGGTGGCGTGGTGCGGCAGAGCGACGGCGGCATCGTGGGTGAACAGGCCGTCGATCTGATCGGCCAGTTCAAGGTTGACCACGCGGTGATTGGCGTCTCGGCCATCGATGATGATGGCGCCCTGCTCGATTTCGATTACCGCGAAGTGCGTGTGGCCCAGGCCATTTTAAACAATGCACGTAATATTATATTGGTGGCGGACGCTATGAAGTTTACAAGATCAGCGCCAGTGCGCATTGGCCATCTTTCACAAATCGATGTGTTTGTGACAGACAGGCCACCACCGGAACCCATCCTTGAATTGTGCCAGCACAGTGGTGTTGAGCTGGAAATCATCGATACTGGCCATGAAATCGTAACGGATGCGGCATAATGATGTATGACTTGTTTGTTATCGGCGGCGGCGTCAATGGCTGTGGCATTGCACGTGACGCGGCAGGACGGGGCCTGAAAGTTTTCCTTGCTGAACAGGGCGACCTTGCCTCTGGCACTTCTTCGGCCTCCACAAAATTGATTCACGGCGGCCTGCGCTATCTCGAGCATTATGAATTCCGCCTGGTGCGCGAGGCCCTGATTGAACGCGAAGTGTTGCTCAAGGCGGCGCCGCACATCATCTGGCCCCTGCGCTTCGTGCTGCCGCACCACAAGGGCCTGCGGCCACGGCACCTCATCCGCCTGGGGCTTTTCCTTTATGACCATCTCGGCGGCCGCAAGATTTTGCCCCCAACCCGCAGTGTTGACCTGCATCACGATGTAACCGGGGAACCACTTAAGCCTGAATTTGCCTATGCCTATGAATATTCCGATTGCTGGGTGGAGGATGCGCGGCTGGTTGTGCTAAATGCAAGGGACGCTGCCAACCGGGGCGCTGAAATCCGTACACGGACGAAATGCACGAGTGCGCGGCGCGTAAAGGGCGGCTGGGAAATCAAAATTCTGCCGGAAGGCGGCAAGGAAGAGACAATCCAGGCCAAAGCGCTGATCAATGCTGGTGGCCCGTGGGTGAGTGCCGTTCTGGGGAGCATTGTCGGGCGCAATAATCCGGACAAGATCCGGATGGTCAAGGGCAGCCACATTGTGGTGGACAAGCTTTACGAGCACGACCGCTGCTATATTTTCCAGAATGCCGACGGCCGCATCTGCTTTGCCATTCCCTATGAGCAGAATTTCACGCTCATTGGCACGACGGATGAGGATCATACGGGCGAGCCCGGGAACCCGCAGATCACCGACGGCGAAATCAATTATCTGCTGTCGTCTACCAGCGAATATTTCAAGCTGCCGATAACACGTGAACAGGTGCGCTGGTCCTATTCCGGCATCAGGCCGCTTTATGATGATGGGGCGAGCAAGGCCCAGGAAGCAACGCGTGACTATGTGTTGAAGCTCGATGCGCCGGAAGGCCGGGCTCCCCTGCTTTCCGTTTTCGGCGGCAAGATCACCACCTTCCGAAAGCTGGCAGAATCGGTTCTGGAAAAAATCGTGCCCTTCTTCCCGAATGCCGGAAAACCCTGGACGGCGGGCGCTGCACTGCCCGGCGGTGACTTTCCCTTCGATGAGGTGGAATCACGCATTGCCGAGTTGCAACGGAAATACTCGTTCTTCGCCCCGCAAAATGTGCGGCGCATTTTCCGCGCCTATGGCACCAATGCGGAAAAGATGTTTGACAACGCGCGTTTTGCCAAGGACATGGGCAAAAGTTTTGGTCCCCTGAGCGAGCGTGAAATCAACTACCTTATCGCTGAGGAATTTGTGCGTGAGCCCGATGACATTCTCTGGCGGCGCTCAAAACTGGGACTTCATCTTTCCCTTGAGGAACAGCAGGCATTGCGCGAACATATGAAGCCTGCTGTAAAACAAAAGAGTTCCAAACGCGCGAAGGGATGATGCGATGCCCGATTTCATTCTTGCCATTGATCAGGGCACAACCTCCTCGCGCGCCATTGTCTTTGATACGAAGCTGAAACCCAAGGCTTCCGCCCAGAAGGAGTTCAAACAGTATTTTCCAAATTCCGGATGGGTTGAGCATGACCCGGAAGAAATCTGGAAATCGGTGCTTGCAACCTGCAAAACAGCCATCGCCAAGGCCAAGACTTCTCCCAAACATATCCGCGCCATCGGCATCACCAACCAGCGCGAAACCACCGTGGTGTGGGACCGGAAAACCGGCAAAGCCATTCACAAAGCCATTGTCTGGCAGGACCGGCGCACGGCGGAAATCTGCGCCGATTTAAAAGCCCAAGGTCATGAAGAATTGTTCCGCGAAAGAACCGGCCTGCTGCTTGACCCTTATTTCTCCGGCACCAAGGTTTCGTGGATACTCGACCATGTGAAAGGCGCGCGGGAACGGGCCGAGCGCGGCGAATTGTGTTTTGGCACCATCGATTCATTTCTCATCTGGCGGCTTACGGGCGGCAAGGCCCATGTCACCGACGCCACCAATGCTTCACGCACGCTCCTCTACAATATTCACAACGGCGCATGGGACGGTGAACTGCTGAATATTTTGCGCGTGCCGCGCGCCATGCTGCCTGAGGTGAAGGATTGCGCCGCAGAATTCGGCGTGTGTGATGCCAAACTCCTGGGCGCTGCCATTCCCATTCTTGGTGTGGCGGGAGATCAACAGGCGGCCACCATCGGCCAGGCCTGTTTTGAGCCCGGGATGATGAAATCGACCTATGGCACTGGCTGCTTTGCATTGCTCAACACGGGAAGCAAAGCCGTTGTTTCGAACAACAGGCTGCTCACGACGGTCGCCTATCAACTGGATGGCAAGCGCACCTATGCGCTGGAAGGAGCGATCTTCATTGCGGGTGCCGCAGTTCAATGGCTGCGCGATGGATTGAAGGTAGTGAAGAAGGCGGCTGATACGGGCGCATTGGCAAAAGCGGCAGACAAGAATCAGAGTGTCTATCTGGTTCCAGCTTTTGTCGGATTGGGCGCGCCCTATTGGAATGCGGATATACGCGGCGCCCTCTTCGGACTCACCCGCGCAACAACAAATAAGGAATTGGCGCGGGCCGCATTGGAGGCCGTGTGCTATCAGACCAATGATCTCCTGGAAGCTATGAAGAAAGATTGGGGCACCACGGGCGAAACCATCCTGCGCGTTGATGGCGGCATGACGGCCTCGGACTGGACGATGCAATTTCTGGCCGATATTTTAGGCGCACCGGTGGATCGCCCTGTTGTGCTTGAGACGACAGCGCTGGGTGCCGCCTATCTTGCGGGCCTGCAGGCGGGCTTGCTGCCTAAACCTGAAATCTTTGCCAAGACATGGAAACGCCAAAGACGTTTCTTGCCAAAAATGGATGCCGATGCACGCAACAAAAAACGCGACGGCTGGAAAGACGCGGTGCGCAAGCTGTTGAGCTAATCTGTTGCGATAAGGCTAAAAATAAGAAAAAGCCGGCAAGACATCCTGCCGGCTTTTTAAGCATTCACCGCCGCGATTAGCGGTTATCCCTGTTTTCATTCATGCGTTCGTCGGCGCGGATGGTCATCTTCTCAAATTCGGTAAGGCCAGCGCTCACCTGGGCAGGATATGCCATAAGCGCATTTGCATTTACAGTTTTGCCACCGCTAAAGGACAAAAGCATGCGCTGCTCGATGCGCTCTTGTTCATCGCGGTCATTTGCAAATGCGGCGCCGGACAAAGCGGCAAGAGCTATGAGCGAAAGGGTAATGGTCTTCATGATGTTCTCCAATTGATTACAGTTCATTTTGATCGGCTGAAACCATGTTCATCACGGCTTCGATGTAGCCAATTTACGGAACGGCCCAGCGAAGTCGAATCAAGCTAAATGACAGTGACGCGATAATTTTTATGTTTTAGAACAATGCGTTAAATTTCTGGATATGCAGCGCATCAAGTTGGGCTCACAACTCACCCACGCCGACGAATTTCTTCTCACAAGCGAGTGAGGGACTGCAACTAAACCGTATTTTGGATCGTAGACACTGATCCAAGCTGCATCCAGTTTGCGGAAAATGGCGCACCCGAAGGGATTCGAACCCCTGGCCTCTGCCTTCGGAGGGCAGCGCTCTATCCATCTGAGCTACGGGTGCTAAGGCCATAGAACGGGCCAGCTATAGCCCAGCCCCAAGCCGTTTCGCAATGGCAGGGTTTTTGCGGAGGATCTGGCAGCTGTCCCGCCCTGGGACGTTAAGGATATTGCCATGCCTCCAAGTCAAAGCCGCGTCAGCTGGGTCGATTATGCCAAGGGCATTTGCATCGTGCTGGTGGTGCTCATGCATTCCACCCTTGGCGTGGAAAACGCGGCGGGCGGGGTTTCCTGGCTGCATAATTTCATCACCTGGGCGAAACCCTTCCGCATGCCGGATTTCTTCCTGATTTCGGGGCTTTTCCTGGCGTCGCGCATCAACCGGCCGTGGCGCGAGTATCTCGACAGCAAGGTTTTGCATTTTGCCTATTTCTATATTCTGTGGATGACCATCCAGTTCACCACTAAGGGCTATGGCCTGTATCAGGCGGGCGGGGCCGAGGGCATGCTTCGCGACTATGCCTTGGGCTTTGTGGAGCCTTTCGGCACGTTGTGGTTCATCTACATGTTGGCCGTGTTCTTCGTCGTGGTTAAGGCCACGCGCTTTGTGCCGCCCATGCTTGTATTCACTGCAGGTGCGCTTCTCGAAATGGCTCCGATTGAAACGGGCCATATGGTGGTCGATGAATTCGCCTCGCGCTTTGTTTATTTCTACGTGGGCTACTGGCTGGCTTCCTACGTGTTCAAGTTCGCCGAAGGGGTAAATTTCAAATCGGTTCCGGTCATTCTATCGGGGCTCTTCATCTGGGCCATGCTTAACACCTTCATGGTGCAAACCGGTTTGGCATTTGTGCCGGGCCTGGGTCTGGCGCTTGGTTTCATTGGTGCGGCGGCAGTGGTGGCAACCGGTGTGTTGCTGTCCAAAACCCGCCTTGCGGTACCGATCCGCTATGCGGGGGAAAATTCCATTGTCATTTATCTCGCATTCTTCCTGTTCATGGCGGCCACGCGCAGCCTGTTGCTCAAGTACAATGTGATCTCGGATCTGGGCAGCGTGGCATTGCTGACAACTGCTGCCGGAGTGATTGGGCCAATCCTTTTGTTCTGGGCCACGCGGCAGACAAAGTTATCCCTGCTTTTCCGCAGGCCCTCGTGGGCAAGGCTGGCATCGCGGCCTGCCCAATGGCATAGTGCCAACCATGTCACATTCAACCAGCCTGAAGCCCGGGGACCATCTCTATCTCGTTGATGGCTCTGGCTATATTTTCCGCGCCTATCACGCCCTTCCGCCCTTAACCCGCAAGAGTGATGGCCTGCCGGTCGGCGCCGTGCAGGGCTTCTGCAACATGCTGTGGAAGCTGCTGAAGGAAACGCGGGCCAACGAGAAGCCCACGCATCTCGCCGTGATTTTCGATCAGTCATCGAAAACTTTTCGCAACAAGATTTACCCGGAATACAAGGCGCAGCGGCCCGAACCGCCCGCCGACCTTCGCCCGCAATTCGACCTGATACGGCAGGCGACTCGGGCCTTCAATGTGGCCAGCGTTGAGCAGGCCAACTACGAGGCCGATGATCTTATCGCCACCTATGCGCGGCAGGCGGTTGAAGCGGGTGCCACGTGCCGCATCGTGTCGTCGGACAAGGATTTGATGCAACTGGTGCGCAAGGGCGTGACACTTCTCGATACGATGAAGGACAAGGAGCTTGGCGAAGAGGCGGTTCTCGAAAAATTTGGTGTGAAGCCCGACAAGGTGATTGATGTGCAGGCGCTGGCGGGAGACAGTGTTGACAATGTGCCCGGCGTTCCCGGCATTGGAGTCAAGACCGGTGCGCAGCTCATCACCGAATATGGCGATCTGGAAACGCTGCTGACGCGGGCTTCTGAAATCAAGCAACAGAAACGCCGCGAGAACCTGATTGAATTTGCCGACCAAGCCCGCCTTTCAAAGCGGCTGGTTACGCTGGAAGACAAGGTTCCGGTTGAACATGATGTGGGTTCCTTTGCGGTTGATACGCCGCGCGCTTCCGATCTCATTGGTTTCCTGAAGGCGCTGGAGTTTGTGAGCTTTACCAAGAAGATTGCAGGCGAGCTTGATGCCGATATGGCTTCTATTGAGCCCTCAACGATTGAAATAAAATATTGGCCACCGGAGGGCATGGAAGCGGCGCCCGCTCCAGAACAAAACAAGGCGGAGAAATCGGCACCTGTTAAAGCAACGAACTCAAGTGGATGCTGTTGTCGATGAGGACGCGGAGAAAGCCCTACTCGCCGTTCCCTTCGTCCACGCGAATTATGAGACCGTTAGTGCATTGAAGGACCTGGACCGCTGGATTGCCGAAGCGACTGATCTCGGGGTTGTGGCTGTGGATACGGAAACGGATTCGCTCGATTCCATGCAGGCTGGCCTTGTAGGCGTTTCGCTTTCAACCCAGCCCGGCAAGGCCTGCTACATTCCGCTGGCTCATGTGGGCGAAGGCGGTGGGCTTTTCGGCTCGGAAAAGATTACAGGCCAAATCAAGCTTGAAGACGCAATCGCACACCTGAAACCTTTGCTTGAGAATCCAGCAGTACTCAAAATCGGCCAGAACCTGAAATATGACCTGCAGGTGTTGCGGCGCTACGGCACTGATATCCGCCCCATCGATGATACCATGCTGATTTCCTATGCCATTGAATCCGGCGAGAATGGCCACGGCATGGATGAAATGAGTGAGAAGCATTTGGGCCACAAACCCATCAGCTTCAAGGAAGTTGCTGGCTCGGGAAAATCCGCCATTTCATTTGCGCAAGTGCCGCTTGATCGCGCTACGGCCTATGCGGCTGAAGATGCTGACGTAACGCTGCGTTTGTGGAAGCTGCTGAAACCGCGCCTGCTGAAAAAACATAAAGTCACGGTTTATGAAACATTGGAACGGCCTCTGATCCCTGTGCTCGAAGCCATGGAGCATGAGGGTATTCTGGTGGACCGCAATGTACTGGCAAAACTTTCCAATGAATTTGCAAATTCGCAAGGCAAGGTTGAAGCACAAATTCATGAACTCGCAGGCGAGCGCTTCAACATCGGCTCGCCCAAGCAACTCGGTGATATCCTGTTTGGCAAAATGGGCTTGCCCGGCGGGCGCAAAACCGCCACGGGAGCGTGGAGCACCGATGCCGATACATTGGATGATCTCGCCACCCAGGGCATTGACCTTGCACGCCGCGTCGTGGATTGGCGGCAGCTTGCGAAACTGCGCTCGACCTATACGGATGCGCTGCCAAACTATATCAA
The DNA here is from genome assembly GCA_963766425.1 of uncultured Alphaproteobacteria bacterium. Classification (GTDB taxonomy): domain Bacteria; phylum Pseudomonadota; class Alphaproteobacteria; order Rhizobiales; family Aestuariivirgaceae; genus Aestuariivirga. The sequence goes on along the minus strand of CAVYAB010000031.1, from coordinate 8,947 downwards.
CCCCACCACGGGGCGGGTGCACACCAGCTATGCCATGGCCGCCACGTCAACGGGCCGGCTTTCGTCATCCGATCCCAATTTGCAGAATATCCCCGTGCGCACCGAGGAAGGCCGCCGCATCCGCACGGCCTTTATCGCACCCCAAGGCACAAAACTGATCAGCGCCGACTACAGCCAGATCGAGCTTCGCGTATTGGCTCACGTCGCTGATATTCCGCAACTTAAAAAAGCCTTTGCCGATGGGCTTGATATTCATGCAATGACGGCGAGCGAAATGTTCGGCGTGCCGATCAAGGGCATGGACAGCGCGGTGCGCCGGAGGGCCAAGGCCATCAACTTCGGCATCATCTATGGCATTTCGGCGTTCGGCCTTGCCAACCAACTCTCGATCAGCCGCGAGGAAGCAGGCGACTATATCAAGACCTATTTCAGCCGTTTCCCCGGCATCAAAACCTACATGGACGAAACCAAGAAATTTGCCCGCGACAAGGGCTATGTGGAAACCATCTTTGGACGCAGATGCCACTTCGCGCGCATAAATTCGCCCAATGCATCGGAGCGCGCTTTCATGGAACGGGCCGCCATCAATGCGCCCATCCAAGGGGCCGCCGCTGACATCATCCGCCGCGCCATGATCCGCATGCAGGAGGCGCTTGATAGGGCCAAGCTCTCGGCCAAGATGCTGTTGCAGGTGCATGATGAGTTGATTTTCGAAACCAGAGATGCGGAAATTGAAGAAACAATGAAGGTTGTAAAGCGCGTCATGGAAAAGGCGCCGGAGCCTGCGGTGAAACTCACTGTTCCCTTGCAGGTCGATGCTCGCGCGGCAATGAACTGGGATGAGGCTCATTGATGAATTCCACTTTCCGTCATCCCGACGGAAGTCGGGACCCAGACTTTCCGCATGTGTGCCGGTTGAAAGCCTGGGTCCCGGCGTTCGCCGGGATGACGGATTATTTTTTGGAATTATATAGCTACACTAGTCATCGGCAGGAATTGATCGACGAAAGATGTGTGAGTCCAATAGCCCCACGGGGCGAAGGAAAATGAGAGCACGTAAGACATGGCAAAGGATAAAATAGAAAATGCAAGCATTGCCTGGCCGCTGGAGCGTCTCACTCGGTTGATGCGGGCTGGCGAGCATGAGGCCGGGTTGAATCCCGCGCAGTGGGAGGCGCTGCGTTACCTTTCGCGGGCCAACCGCTTTTCCAATTCACCCATTGCGCTCACCCGTTTTCTTGGCTCCACCAAGGGCACAATTTCGCAGACGATCAAGGCGCTAGAACGTAAAGGTTTTATCACCAAGGCCCCGCGACAGGATGAAGGGCGTTCCATTTGTTTGAGCCTCGCTCCCAAGGGCGCTGACGCCTTAAAGCATGACCCATTGGCGGAGTTTTCCAAATCACTCGATGACCTGAGCGGAAAATCCAGACGGCGACTGGCCAGGGGCCTGGCCGACTTGCTTGAAACTGACCTGAAGCGCAGAGAGCAACTCAGCTTCGGCATCTGCTCTTCTTGCCGCTATTTCCGCGAAAAGGGCCGTGAGGCGGATGGGCATGGTCCACACAGCTGCATGCTGTTTGACGTTGGCCTGTCGAACGCGGATTCGCAGTTAATCTGTGTTGAGCATGTCTTAGGTTAGTCCCTCTTTCCCTCTCCCCGTGATAACGGGGGTTATAGTGATAAGCCCAAAACTGAACATCAACGACCACACCCAATTGATTTCGATGATTATTTTTGAGCCAGAATGACGTCTGCTAAATTATGCCAACTTCTCTGCACTGCTGGCATAACTTTTGGGAAGCCGGCATGAGCCATCTACTTGAAATTGAGCCTGTCATGTCAAAAACCATGGAATGAAAAGCATATGATGCTCTTTACTTCATTTATCGCTTGGGCTCGTCGCGTGAAGCGTGATGTCGTGGCACTCTGGATAGCTGCCCATGACCCTCGTGTGCCGTGGTATGCGAAACTGGTTGCAGGCGCGGTCGCCGCTTATGCCCTCAGTCCAATTGACCTGATACCGGACTTCATCCCAGTTCTTGGCTACCTTGACGATTTGATTATTGTGCCACTGGGAATCCTTCTTGCCATACGCCTTGTTCCGGACGGCCTCATGCAGGAGTTCCGCGAAGAAGCACTACGCCGCGAAGGCCGTCCGAAAAGCTACCTTGGGCTTGCTGCAACCGTGATCATCTGGATTGTTTGCGCCGCTTGGCTGATATGGCTTTTCTGGCCAGTTAAGTTAAATTCAAACTGATCATGACACAGCGCCACCCCGTGTCGGCTAACCCACCGCATTACAAGCGGGCCCTCTTGGTCAATATTCTGACCTACGCCGTGTTGGTTTTTTGGTCACTGGTCTGCCTGTTTCCATTGTACTGGGTTGCGGTAACCTCGCTGAAGGGCGAACCAGAGATAATGCGCGGCCCTTTTTACCTTCCTTTTGTGGATTTCACGCCTTCGCTCGACGCATGGGTGTCTATTCTAACCTATGCCAATGACCATCTGCTATTGCGGTTTTTCAACTCGGCTGTCGTCGGAATCACATCCACACTGCTAACGGTTTTACTTGGCGGGTTGGCTGTTTATGGGTTGACGCGATTTCGATATGCGGTGCGGTGGACGCGTCTTGTGCTCTTTTTTCTCGCCGCTGTTTTCGCCGGGAGCGCCCTCATTGTACCGACATTCTGGGTGCAATTTCTTTTTACTATTGTGGCAGCGTTGCTATTTCTGTTGGCAACACGGCTCAATCAACGTGGACCGACCTTGCGCAATGACGGCATCCTGTTTGCAATCCTGGCCACCCGCATCTTGCCGCCAGTGGTTGTTGTTCTGCCAATCTATGTTATGGCCCAATACACGGGCGCGGTGGATACGCATTTCGCTCTCATTTTCACTTATACGGCTGCAAATCTTCCTGTTGCCGTGTGGTTGTTGCTCCCCGTTTTCGGAAACATCGCGACGTCGCAGGAGGAATTGGCTCAACTTGACGGCGCATCGCACTTTCAGATTTTCTTTACTATCTTCTTGCCAATGGTGGCCGCCAGTACTGCCGCTGTTGGACTGGTGATATTTATCCTGTGCTGGAACGAATATCTCTTCGCGGCTTACCTCACCAGCGATAAAGTCTCGACACTGCCGCCATGGGTTGTGGGTCAAATGTCAATTAAGGAAGGGCAAGTCGGTGATGAGGGCGATGCATGGTCCCATCTCTCGGCAGCAATTATTTTTATGGTCGTGCCTTTGCTCGCCTGTACCGCTCTCGCGCAACGCGTCCTTGGCCGCATGATGGTCTCGCGCTAACCCTTCGCAAAACGGTCCTTATTTTTTGGAAACTGTTAACCCGTGCGGATACAATGCATACCCCCCGCTTCGCGGGCAGAGGGAAAGTAAGTAAAACCTTATCTCTGCAAATTGTGCCCTACTCCGCCGCCAGGGCCATTTGCGGGCTGGCGTCCATGACATCGCTTCCGACGTGGTCCTTGAAGGTGTCGAAGTTCTTCACGAACATGGAAACCAGATTTCGCGCCTGGGCGTCATAGGCTTTTTTATCGGCCCAGGTTTCGCGTGGATTCAAAATCAAATCATCAACGCCCGCAACGGATTTCGGCACGGCGAAACCAAAATGCGGATCGGTGCGGTATTCTGCGTCATCAAGCCCGCCATTCATGGCAGCAGCCAACAAAGCGCGGGTTGCCTTGATCGGCATGCGGTTGCCAACGCCATAGGCCCCGCCGGTCCAGCCCGTGTTCACCAGCCAGCAGCGTACGTCATGCCTCGCGATGAGATCGCGCAGCAGATTTCCGTACCGGCTCGGATGGCGCGGGATGAAGGGAGCGCCGAAGCAGGTGGAGAATGTGGCCGTTGGTTCCACAACGCCCTGCTCCGTTCCGGCCACTTTTGCGGTGTAGCCGGAGAGATAGTGATACATGGCCTGTTGCGGCGTGAGCTTCGCGATGGGTGGCAACACACCGAAAGCATCGGCGGTGAGCATCACGATGTTCTTGGGCACGCTCGCAAGACCAGAAGCGCTGGCATTGGGAATGGCGCTCAAGGGATAGGCGGCGCGGGTATTCTCGGTGAGAACGCTGTCGTTCAGATCAAGCTTTCGCGTTTTCACGTCCATCACGACATTCTCAAGCACCGTGCCCCAGCGTTTCGTGGTGGCAAAAATTTCCGGTTCCGCTTCGGCGGACAGCTTGATCACCTTGGCGTAGCAGCCGCCTTCAAAATTGAAGATGCCTTTCTCTGACCAGCCATGTTCATCGTCTCCGATCAGGGTGCGTGTGGCGTCGGCCGATAATGTGGTTTTGCCCGTGCCGGAGAGGCCGAAGAAAACCGTGGTGTCATTGGCAGTGCCCATATTGGCCGAGCAATGCATGGGCATCACGCTTTTCTCGGGCAGCAGGTAATTCAAAACGGTGAAGACGGACTTTTTGATCTCGCCCGCATATTGGGTGCCGCCAATGAGAACGAGGCCATTGGTGAGGTCAAGGGCAATCACGATCTGGCCGCGGGTGCCATGGCGCTGTGGATCCGCCTTGAAGGATGGCAGATCAATGATTGTGAGGCCGGGGGTGAAATTCTGCCCGTCCTTCGGCGCGATCAAAAGATGCTGGATGAACAGGGCATGCCAGGCATTTTCGCAGATCACGCGGGTTTGCAATTGATGGGTGGGATCGGCACCTGCGACCAAATCCTGGATAAACAGGTTGCTGTTTCTGGCGTGGACCAGAAAATCCTGCTTCAAGGCCTGGAAATGCCCTCGGCTCATGGCCCGGTTGTTGTCCCACCAGATGGTATTTTCGCTTGCGCCATCGCGCACGATGAACTTGTCCTGGGGGCTGCGGCCGGTGTGGGTGCCGGTCGTGACCACGAGGCTGCCGCCTTCGGCGACCTGGGCTTCGCCCCGCATGATGGCCAGTTCGTAGAGTTCGGCTACCGTGGCATTCCATGACATGCCATCCGAAGATCCGAGACCGAGGCTTAAAAGCTGGGAGCGCGTGGTGCTGTCAATTTGCATGATCGTCAATCCCTTGATTTGGATGACTTCACCGGTAACAAAAACCAGCGACCTGATCAATCAAAATGATGAAATATACTCAACTATTTGCGGTAACGAATGTCATTTATTGATGTATTTACATCATTTGTGAACAGAATCTGCGCTGCCCTTGCCTCAAAGGTTAAGAGAAGCTTTTGAAAAATTCAGTTATTCCTGAAGTGCGGCCCCTCAGATCATGATGACTTTTGACGGAACCGTCAAAAGTCATGAACGTGATCGCAGATTTAAAGCTGGAGCATAACTGAACGCCAAGACAATTCCGTCTTGGCACGTTATGCTCTAGCGAACCCGCGCGCCACCGTTGGCATCGAAGACATAGAGGCCAGCCTTGGCCATGGCGACGCCGATCTTGTCGCCCGTCTTGCCGCGATAGTCCTTCGGCGCCTTCACCGAGATCATGTCCTTTTGGGTCTTGACGGTAACGAGCGTGTGGTCGCCGATCAGCTCGTTGGTGAAGATTGCTCCTGCAATGTCGCCTTTCGCGACCGTGGTTACCGCGCAATCCTCGGGCCGTACCCCCAAAATGGCTTTGTCGAGCTTGCCCTTCACCGGAGTTTTGATCTTGGCATCAGATGCCAGGAACGTGTCACCCTGCTGGGCACCGTGAATGATATTCATGGGCGGGGAACCGATGAACTGTGCCACGAAGAGGTTGGCTGGGTTGTTGTAAATTTCGGCCGGTGTTGCCAGCTGCTGCAACACGCCCCGCTCCAGGATGGCGACACGATGGGCCAGCGTCATGGCCTCGATCTGGTCGTGGGTGACGTAGATCGTCGTGATGCCGAAGGATTCCTGCATGTGCTTGAGCTCGGCGCGCATGTGGCCACGCAGCTTGGCGTCGAGGTTGGAGAGCGGCTCATCCATGAGGAAGACAGACGGTCGGCGGATGATGGCGCGAGCCAGCGCCACACGCTGCCGCTGGCCGCCGGAAAGTTCACGCGGATAGCGATGCAGCAATTCGCCAAGCTGCACCTGGGCCGCGGCATCGCGCACCGCCTGATCCAGTTCGGCCTGGGGCACTTTTCTCACCTTAAGCGGAAAGCCGATGTTCTCCGCCACGGTCTTGTGCGGATAGAGCGCGTAGGACTGGAACACCATCGAGATGTCGCGGTACTTCGGCAGTATGTTGGTCACGTCCCGGTTGCCGATCAGCACGCGGCCGGCGGTTGCGGTTTCGAGGCCGGAGAGGATGCGGAGAGCCGTCGTCTTGCCGGAGCCCGAGGCGCCGAGAAGAACCAGAAATTCTCCGGGCTCGACCTGCAAGTCCAATTCCTCCAGCACGCGCACAGCGCCAAAGGATTTCTGTATCTTGTCAAAGGAAACCGGAACCCCGATCTTACCGCTTGCCATCCTGACTTCTCTCTATCCTTTGACTGCGCCAAGGAGCACACCCTTGGCAATGAAACGTTGCAACAAAATTGCCATCAGGATCACCGGGACTATCATGATCACAATGATGGCGCTCATTTCCCACCAAAATATTCCCTTCTCACCCGCATTCTTCGCAGCCACCATGATGGGCATGGTTTGCACATTAGCGAAGGCCAGGAACACGGCAAAAAGATACTCATTCCAATTCAGGATAAGTGTGAGAAGTGTCGTGGCGGCAAGACCGGGCCTGGTCAGCGGAAGAACGATATCCCAGAAAATGGCGAAGCGGGTCGCGCCATCGAGTTGCGCCGATTCTTCAAGTTCGATCGGCAAACTGGCAAAAAAATCATGCATCAGCCACACGACGATAGGCAGATTTGCAACCGCATACATGATGATCAGTGCCAGATGGGTATCGAGCAGGCCCACCGACTGGAACATGATGTAGACGGGGATAATAACGACGATTGGAGGCAGGATGCGCTGGGAGATGATCCAGAACAGGATATCGCCATTGCCGAGCGTGTGTTTGAAATGCTTTCCGAAGGCGCGGGCGAGAAAAAAGAAGAGTGCAAGCCCAACCGCCGTGGAAAGCCACCATGGCACGCGAGCATAGCTGGTGGCTGCAATGACAACGAGCGCCAACGCGACAAACATCATTATGTTGCCGAACTTCGGCTTGTATTGGATGCGGGCCAGCGCATAGGCCGCCATGGAGCCGACTGCGACACAGATCGCAGTGGAAAAGATGGCTACCACGATGGAATTCGTGAAGGCATGATAGATCTTGCAAATCTGTGGATCCATGGGCTGGAGCGTCAACGATCAGGCGAAACGATGAAGACGAAAATATTGTATAAGAGTAGCCCGAGCTGCCGGGCAATGGCCGGGAGGTCGCAGTTGGGCTCAATGTTGAATTGCACTCGCCAAGCATCCAAGTTTGGCTGGAAATCCACAAATGGAACGTAGAAGGGCCCCAGGTTCACCGCAGCTGCATCCTTGAAGGATGTGATGATCACCCAATAAATTGGAAAGAGAACGAAGAGCGACCAAAGGACGAGCAGCAGATGCGCCACCACATTCGCGGCCGGCGACATCTTGCCGACTGCGGGCGGCTCAAACAGGCGTTCCATAAGGCTGCGATTGGCTTTTTCAAACTTGAACGAAGCTTCGCTCATGCGCGCGCCTTCCGAAGTTGGCCAAGCACAACGTAGTTGAAGAACGAGGCGCAGACAACGACGGTGAGAATGAGCAGGAGATAGGCAACCGCCGCTGATGTGCCCATATCATTGGAACGCCAGATGTACATGGAATGGAGAGTCATGGATTCGGTAGAAGTACCTGGTCCCCCACCCGTCATGATGTTGGGCAGATCGACGATCTTGAAGGCCTCGATCATGCGAATCAGCAGTACCGTCACGGCGACGGGAACGATCTGTGGCCAGATGATTTCGCGGAAAATCTGGGCGCTTGAGGCGCCGTCCACCTGGGCGGCCTCTATGTAGTCGCGCGGCACATTCTCGAGAGCTGCCAGCATGCAAATGAAAATGAAGGGAATCCATTGCCAGGAGTCGCAGATCATCATGACGAAGCGCGCCGACCACGCGTCTGCCGACCAGATCCAGTCTCCAATCCCGAGAAATCCAAACAAGGGCAACAAAGGACCCTTGGAGGAATCAGCAACCATCCGCATGGCAAATCCCACGCCCAGCGGTGTAATCATCAGCGGAATGAAAAAAACCACCCGGAAAAAGCTCTTGCCCGAGATGGGCTGCGAGCAGAGGAAGGCAAGGCCGGTTCCAATGACAAACTGAAGCCCGCAGCCGATTGTAACATAGAACAGGGTGGTCAGCAGCGTGCCAATGGGATTTCCTGACAGCAAAGTCGCGCCCATGATCCAGGCAACAAAGATGGCCACGGCAGCGGAAATCAGGCGGCCGATCATGCCGACCCAGGTCGCAATCCGCAAGGATCTGTAGAGCCACCAGAGAACAGCGGCGGACACAACTACAAAGAATACTGTACCGACGACGCCCATGCCCTCGATCTTGCCGAGGAAATGCACCTGGTCATTGCCGAAGAGCTGCTTGTAAAAATTCTGGAACCAGACAAAGCGGAATTGCAGCCCATCGGCCGTGAACCTCACACGGCTCAGCGCAAAGACGATGGAATAGAACGTCGGGAAGATCGCGAAGATCAGGATGAGGGTGACAGCTGGCGCAATGAAAATAGTCCGCGAGTGGCGGTCAAACCATTCGCCCCAGCTCTCCTCCAGGGAGAGGCCAGCCGGGGAAGATCCCGGCTGGCCGAAAACGTTCGTATCTGACATCGGGCGAGCTTTACTTGCCCGTGCCGAGTGCCAAGCCCTGGAACTTGATCTGGGAATCACGGCCGAAGTCTTCGGTCACGTCTTCCCAGCCCGCTTCAATGTTCTTCACGGCTTCGTCCACCGTGGTTTCGCCGGCGAGATAGCGGGCAATCTCGGTGTCAAGAACGACGCTGGTGTAT
>CAVYAB010000030.1:0-19646 GCA_963766425.1 uncultured Alphaproteobacteria bacterium | reverse complement strand
ACGCCGGACTTTCCCAGGAGCGATATGCGGCGATGGGAGCGGCAGAACAGGTGATCCTTACCATTTCCAGCAATGGCTATGGCAAGCGCACGTCTTCGTTTGAATACCGCATCACCAATCGCGGCGGCAAAGGCATTGTGGCCATGGCGGTGAACGACCGCAATGGACCGCTGGTGGCTTCCTTCCCGGTTGAGCATTCCGACCAGATCATGCTGGTGACAGATGGCGGACAGCTGATCCGCTGCCCGGTTGACGGCATCCGGAAAGCCGGGCGGTCCACGCAGGGCGTTATCGTCATCAATACGGCCGATGACGAACATGTGGTTTCAGTTGAACGCCTGAGCGAAGACGAGGGTGATGAAGGTGACGCCTAATTCCGCTTGACAGTCTTGCGGCATTTCTGGCTCCCTTGATGTTTGGAGGAGCCAACCATGTCATATGAATCCTATTTTGCCTTTTGTCTTGCCGCATCGGCCCTGGCACTGGTGCCTGGGCCGACGGTTACTGTGATCATTGCCAATAGCTTGCGTTATGGTACGCGGGCAGGGTTGATGAATGTGGCGGGTACGCAGGCAGGCGTGGTGATCTGGCTTGCCATTGCAGCGCTGGGGCTCGGAGCTGCAATCCAGATTATGGGAGTGTGGTTTGACGTGATCCGCTGGGTGGGCGCTGTTTATCTCGTTTGGCTGGGCATCAAGCTGTTCCGCTCCAAAGGCGACCTCGCCATCGCTGTGAACAGGGCGCGGCCGAAGGGAAGTTTCTTTTTACAGGGCTTCATCGTCATCATGTCCAACCCCAAGATGCTGGTGCTTTTTGGTGCACTCATTCCGCCGTTCCTTTCAAGGGATGGCAATATGATGCAGCAGACGCTGTTCCTGGGCGTAACCTTTGCGGTTATTGCCGCGGTAGGTGACACCGGTTATGCATTGATGGCGGGGAAGGCTGGAACATGGCTTTCACATTCGCGCATCCGTGCCATTGAAATTGTGAGCGGCATTTGCCTCACTGCCGGCGGCGTTTGGATGGCCTTGCGCGGGCGGTAATATTCAGGTCATTTCGAGCTTAGCTGCCAGTTCAAAGTCCCAAAAAGCGGCCTCAATCTTGTGGCCGTCGAGGTCACGCACGAAGCAGCCGTAGTAGGGTTCGCCATAGTCGTGACGGTGGCCGGGGTCTCCGTCTTCAATGGCTCCGGCGGCAATGGCTTCCTTGAAAAACGCCTCCACCTCGGCCTTGGACTGGGCCAGGAAGCCAACATGCACGCCGTTGCCGCAGGACGCTGCTGCACCGTCAAAAGGTGTCGAATCCAGAATTCGGGGTAGGCCTTGCCGAAGGCTGCTGCTCCCTCGTGCTCCATGATGATGCGACAACCAAGTGTGCTAAGCACTCTCACATAGAATTGCCGGGCCTTTGGAAAATCATTGGTTCCGAGCGAAACATGGGACATGATTGATGGGTTTTCGTCGGCCATGATGGATTTTCCTCCTTAATGTTTGACCCGCAGCTTACTGCCATCAGCTGACAGGTTGCGGCAGTAGCATGAAGCGGTTAGTGTATTTCCATGGCACGCACAGGTTTTTATCCCGGCTCATTCGATCCCGTTACCTATGGCCACCTTGATATCGTCGCAAGATCGGCAAGGCTTGTGGAAAAGCTGGTTTTGGGGGTCGGCACGCATGCGGGCAAGAAATCGCTACTGGAGGCGAAGACACGGGTTGAACTGCTCGAACATGTGACCAAGCCCATTGCCGAACACACGGGGGTAAAAATCAGTGTGGTGACCTTTGATGGTCTGGCCGTGGATGCGGCTAGGCTCGCCCATGCGGGACTTATCATCCGGGGATTGCGAGACGCCAGCGATTTTGACTACGAAGTCCAGATGGGGCAGATGAACGGGGCCCTGGCGCCCGATATTGAAACCGTGTTTTTGGCGGCATCGCCTGCCACACGGATGATTGCCTCTTCATTGGTCAAGCAGATTGCCCAAATGGGGGGCGATATTTCCCTGTTCATCCCGAAGGAAGCGCAGGCGGCGATGGCTGCGGCGCTTAGAGCAAATCCCGGCGAAGTTGCATGACCCCGGATGATGTCCGAGGCAGGCTTTCGCCGACAAGGATTTGCTCCAGCATATTAACTTGGCGCGGTTCCTTTTCGGCAAGGTGGTTCCATCTTGCCGGGAAGCGCGCTAAGAATTGAGCCCTTGCGCGGCCTCAATTCAGGCGATATCTGGCTCTATCCAGCTTTCGATTCCCATTAACCCAGAAACCGGAGAATAGAGAATGAAGAGACTTGGCATATGTGCCATGGCGGCCTTGATGATGGCAGCACCTGCAATGGCTGCGGAAAAAATCACCGTTGAAACCAATGACAAATGCAGCTTCACCATTGCGCTGCGGCCGGACCTGGCGCCATTGCACGTGGCGCAGGTTTCCAAATTGGCAGCTGCCGGGTTTTATGATGGCATCGTTTTTCACCGGGTGATTGACGGCTTCATGGCCCAGACGGGCGATCCCACGGGCACGGGCACGGGCGGATCGGAAGAACCCGATATCAAGGCCGAGTTTACCAAAGAGCATTTTGGCCGCGGCACGGTTGGCATGGCGCGCTCCAATGATCCGAATTCAGCCAACAGCCAGTTTTTCATCATGTTTGCCGATGGCGGCTTTCTGGATGGCAACTACACGGTGTTGGGCAAGGTAGATAATGAGGGCATGTTCTGCGTTGACCGCCTTGAACGCGGTGAACCGCCTGAAACGCCAGACCAGATGGTAAAGGTTACGGTGCAATAATGGCTGATCTCGAAAATACGCTTCACTTGGAGCTGGCCAAAGGCCGGGTCGTTATTGAGCTCCTGCCGAAGCTGGCACCGGGGCATGTGGCTCGCATCAAGGAATTGGCGCGCGAAGGCTTTTACGATGGCGTGGTGTTCCACCGCGTGATCGAAGGCTTCATGGCGCAAGGCGGCGACCCGACGGGCACCGGCATGGGCGGTTCGAAGAAGCCGGACCTCAAGGCCGAGTTCTCCAAGGAGCCCCATGTTCGTGGCATCTGCTCGATGGCGCGCTCCGGCAATCCGAATTCCGCCAACAGCCAGTTCTTCATCTGCTTTGGCGATGCAACCTTCCTTGATAACCAATACACGGTTTGGGGGCGGGTGACTTCAGGCATGGAGCATGTTGATGCTCTGAAGCGCGGCGAGCCGGTGAGCAACCCCGACAAGATCTTCAAGATGCAGGTTGCGGCAGACGCGAAGTAGGGCCACGTTAGTGCCGTGCTGACCTCCGATTTTGATTTTGAATTGCCGCCGGAGCGAATTGCCCTTCGCCCGGCGGTTCCACGTGAAGCCGCCAAATTACTGGTGGTGGGCGATGGGTTTTCCGATTTTGCCGTTGGTGATTTGCCTTCGCAGCTTCGGGCCGGTGATGTGTTGGTGTTCAACAATACGAAGGTCATTCCGGCGGCTTTGACTGGGGTTCGTCTTGGGCGCGGCAACACAACGCCCAAGATTGAGGCGCTGCTGCATATGCGGATTGATGACGCGCGGTGGAAGGCTTTTGCCAAGCCCGGCAAGAAATTGCAGGTGGGCGACCGGCTGCGCTTTGGGGCAGAGGGCAAGGTTTGCCTGTTGGGTGATCTAGACGCGACCGTGGAGGCCAAGGGCGAGGCGGGCGAAATTACATTAGCTTTTGATTTCAGCGGACCTGTTCTGGACGAGGCAATAGACGCGGTGGGCCAGATGCCGCTGCCGCCCTACATTGAAGGCAAACGCGCCACGGATGTGCAAGATGCCACGGATTACCAGACCATGTTTGCGAAATACGCCGGGGCCGTGGCTGCACCCACGGCTGGGCTGCACTTCACGCCTGACCTTATGAAAAAGTTTGAAGCTATTGGAATTACGGCAGAATTTGTAACTTTGCATGTTGGGGCAGGAACTTTTTTGCCGGTGAAAGTTGATGATACGCGCGACCACAAGATGCATGCGGAGTGGGGTGAGGTTTCGGTGGAAACGGTGGCGCGCCTGAAGGCCGCTCGGCAAAGAGGTGGGCGTATTGTGGCGGTTGGGACCACGTCTTTGCGTCTCCTTGAGAGTTCGAAACTGGAGCCTTTCAGCGGAACCACGGATATTTTCATTACGCCGGGCTACAAGTTTTCTGCGGTCGATGTGCTGATCAGCAATTTTCATTTACCGCGTTCAACGCTGTTCATGCTGGTATCGGCCTTTGCCGGCATGGCGCGCATGAAGGCGGCCTATGCCCATGCCATCCTCAATAATTATCGTTTCTATTCCTATGGCGACTGCTGCCTGCTATTCCCACAAACGTCATGACAGAATTTTCCTTTTCTCTTCGCAAGACTGATGGCGCGGCGCGTTTGGGCACGGTCCGTACGCTGCATGGAGACATCCGCACGCCGGCATTCATGCCGGTGGGCACCGTGGGCACGGTGAAGGGACTTTACCTCGACCAGGTGAAGGAGGCGGGCTCAGATATCATTCTGGGCAACACCTATCACTTGATGCTGCGGCCCGGCGCCGAAGAAGTGGCCAAGCTTGGCGGCCTGCATAAGTTCATCGGATGGGATGGGCCAATCCTGACCGACAGCGGCGGCTTTCAAGTCATGTCGCTTTCGAAGATTCGCAAGATCACGGAGCAGGGGGCGACGTTCCAGTCGCATATTGACGGGCGACGATATGAGCTCACGCCGGAGCGGGCGATGGACATTCAGCGCCTGCTTGGTTCTGACATTCAGATGCAGCTCGACCAGTGCCTGGAATATCCGCACACGGAGAAAGAGGCCGAGAAAGCCATGCAGCTTTCCCTGCGCTGGGCGGCGCGGTCTCGCAAGGCCTTTGGCAAACAGCCGGGACATGGGAATTTCGGCATTGTGCAGGGTGGCGTGAACGAGAAGTTGCGAAAGATGAGCGCGGCGGGCCTCGTTGATATCGGCTTTGAGGGGTATGCCATTGGCGGATTGGCGGTAGGCGAGGGCCAGAAGCTGATGCTGCAGACCATCGAATTTACGGCGCCGGAATTGCCGCAAGACAAGCCGCGCTATCTCATGGGGGTTGGCACGCCGGATGATTTGCTGGAGTTGGTGGCTTGCGGAATTGACATGTTTGATTGCGTGTTGCCAACGCGTTCGGGGCGGCATGGACAGGCGTTCACGCGGTTTGGCAAAATCAATATGCGCAATGCCAAGCATGCGGATGATCCGCGGCCGCTTGATGCTGAAAGTGCGTGTCCCGCGCTATCCAAATATTCCCGGGCCTATATTCACCACCTTATGCGGTCGGGTGAATTGCTCGGCATGATGCTGCTCTCCTGGGCCAATGTTGCTTACTATCAGGAGCTCATGCGGGGCATTCGAGCGGCCATCGCCGAGGACCGCTTTGAAGAGTTCCGTGCGCTGACCAATGAACAGTGGAGACGCGGCGAGGCTTAGCCGGGATACCATACTTTGCGCGGATCGTTAGCAGCACGTTCGTAGTTCCATGCTGCGTCAATCAGTTTTGCGAGATCATAGCGCGGACGCCAGCCCAGTTCGAATTTGGCCTTGCTGTTGTCCAGCCAGGTTGAATGATAGGAACTCGGGATGTCTATTGAGCCCAATCCCTTTGTCTTGCTGAGATAGGTTGCGACTGCGCCATAGTCGACAGGTTCGTCCATGCAGATGTTATAGAGTTTGCTGCGAGTAAGGGGATTGTCGAGGGCTGCGGAGATGGCGTTCACAAGGTCATCCACATGGACAAAGTTTCGCTTGAGCGGCTTGCCATCGGCATCGTGAAGAAGAGGAATTGTCCCTTCAATTTTGCAATTTTTGGCAACGGCGCGGGGAACCATGGTTTTCCAATCGGGGCCGCCGAACAGATCGTCGCCGAAGGAAAGTGAACAGCGGAAGTCGTCCTTCTCCATGATCCATGGCGCGCGCAGGCAGCAGCCGTTGATGCCATATTGAATCGTGAATTGCGTGAGAAGAACTTCTTCCAGAACTTTTGAAAGGGCATAGCAGCCGGGGTAGGCCTGATGCGGTGTTTGCTCAGTGATGGGGCCGTCGTGGCGGTAGAAGAAATGGCCGACCCCCGCGTCGCCACCAATGAGGATGAACTGCTTTGCTTCCTTGCTTTGGCGGAAGGATTCCAGCAGCCAGAACATGCCTTTCACGGTCACGTCCATTACGGTCTCAGGGATTTCCTTGCAGGTGGCGAGGTGAACGACATGAGTGACGCCTGCCATGGCGCGCTCGACATCTTCACGGTCAGAGATGTTGCCTTTTACAATTTCTACACGGTCGGCTTCGGGGATCAGTCGATTGTGACACAGGGCTCTTATTTTTGCGCCGTTCCAGCGCGGCTCAGAGAGAAGGTGCGCGATAAGATTTGTGCCGACTTTGCCGGTTGCACCTGTTACCAAGAGCAGCATCGCAGTCTCCCTAATCTACTTGCGCTGGCAGGATGGGCCCAACTGAATTTCTTTCAACCAGTGGGCATTCCACTTTGATCTGCGGCTGACGCCCTTTGATCTGCACGGAATTGTTGATGATGTATTCCGCGGCAAGTGTGCCCATCTCAAAATGGGGCAGGAGAATTGTCGTCAGCGGCGGCCGGGTGAACTGGGCAATTTCACGATCATCGTAGCCGATGACGGCCATGTCTTCCGGAATGCGTTCGCCCAGTTCCTTTAGCGCTTCATAACAGCCGAGAGCCATGAGATCATTGGAGCAGAAGATCGCTGTCGGCGGATCAGGGAGATTCATCAGCGCATGGGTTTGCTCGTAGCCCGCCGAAGGTTCCCAGTTTCCGGGTCTCACCAAATCGGGGTCGAAGAGGATTTCGGCGTTGGCGAGGGCCTGGCGATAGCCTTTTAGCCGGTCACGGGAGGCATCCATCCAGACTTCGCCCTCGATGAGGCCAATGCGGCGGTGGCCAGCCTTGATGAGGCGAGTTGTGGCGGTTTGGCCGCCGAGAATTTCGCCGGGCATGATTGAAGGGAGCGAGCGGTCTGCTGTGTAGCAGTTCAGCAGCACCGTGGGAATCCGGTAGAAGGCGGGCGAGGGCGTGATGCGGCGGGTTTGAATGGTGCCGTAGATCAGGCCGATCAGGGGCTGGCCTTCCATTTGCGCATGGACAGCCTGTTCCATTTCCGCATCGCCACGGGTGACGGCGGCGCTGATAGTGAGGCCGTGCTCCCAGGCTTTCTCGCGGGCACCATCCATGGCAATGGCGCACCAGGGGTCGGTTGACAGTTCATCGACAACAAAACCAATTACGCTAGGGCCAGTAAAGAGCGGACGGGTAGCCCCGCGCTTGACCAGCCGGTAGTTCAGGCCTTTGGCCGCCTCAAGCACGCGCTGCCTGGTTTTTACCGATAGGCGGGCACCCAATGCGTCGTTCAGAACCAGGGAAACCGTGGTCTGCGAAACGCCGGCGGCGGCGGCAACTTCGGTCATGGTAGGGCCGGAGGTGCGTGCAACGCCCGGAACCAGGCTTCCCGGAGACATGGTTTGATCCTCAGTGCCCATTGCTAATTCCACGACAGCGTTCGAAACCACAGGGGTTTTGACGAACGTCTTTCATAGGTTTTATAAATGCGCATATTATCATCGTTATCTATATGTTATTGCTCAAATTAATTTGATATTTCTTTTCATTATTGACATATATTAGCAGCAATGTATCATTATGTGAAGCGATGTTCGCAAGTCCGCTGGCATCGGCCAAAAGAGCGCAAAGCTCGAAGCAAAATAATCGGGAGGAATATGATGAAGAAACTAATCGCATTGGGATTCTCTTCTGCCATCGCCTTGGCAATGGCCACCGGGGCTCAGGCAGAAGACAAGAAGCAATTGGCGTTCGTGGTGAATGCCGCGTCCGATTTCTGGAAACTTGCTGAAGCTGGCGTCAAGAAAGCGCAAGGCGAGTTGCCGAATTATGATCTGCAATTCAAGTATCCGGCGCAGGGCACGGCAGCGCTGCAGAACGCGCTCATGGACGATCTGGTCGCGGCCGGCACCGATGCCATCATGATTTCGTCGGTCGATCCCAAAACATCTGTCGATGCGTTCAATCGCATAGCCGGCCAAGTGCCGCTGTTCACCACTGATAGCGACGCCGCCGACAGCAATCGCATTGCCTATCTGGGTTCATCCAACACGGATGCTGGTGTGCAGGCGGGCGAAATTGCCATCAAGGCTTTGCCCAATGGCGGCAAGTGCATGGGTTTTGTGGGCTTCCTCGGGGCTGATAACGCCAAGGAACGCATTGCGGGATTCAAGAAGGCCATTGAAGGCAAGGGCATTGAACTTGTTGACACACGTGGTGACGATGTAGATTTCGCGCGTGCCCGCAGCAATGTTGACGACGTCCTGGCTGCCAATCCGGAAATCAACTGCATGGTTGGGTTCTACTCCTATAACCCGCCAAAGATTTACGAAGCCTTGCAGGCCGCCGGCAAGCTTGGCGCAGTTACCGTTATCGCCTTTGACGAAGACCCTATCACTTTGGGTGCGGTCAAGGACGGAAGCTTTTCAGGAACCGTTGTGCAGCAGCCATTTGAGTGGGGCTATCGTGGCATGAAGCTGATGGCCAGCTACATGGAAGGCGACAAGTCTGGCGTGCCTGCCGATGAGCTGATTATTGTGCCAACAAAAATCATCGACAAGGCCAATGTCGATCAATTCGAAGCTGATCTCAAAGCCGCGTTGGGCAAATGAGCTAAACTAAAAGGCCAGCGCGTGGGGGCCCGCGCTGGCTTTCTCTTGCGTCACCGGGGAATGCCTGTACAGAATGCAACCCTTGTCGCTTCACGGGGGCATATTTCCAAAAAATGGCCGATCCCTTTTTCCAATTGACTGATATCGCCAAGTCCTTTGCCGGGGTGCACGCCGTGCAGGGGGTGAACTTCTCCGTCTCCCCGGGCGAAGTAATCGGTCTTGTAGGCGAAAACGGGGCGGGCAAATCCACGCTGATGAAAATCATAGGCGGCGTCATTGAGCCTTCCTCGGGTACTCTCGAAATTGACGGAGTTCAGCGGCGATCGCTTTCGGTTTTGGAGTCAATGGGTGCGGGAATTGCTTTCGTTCACCAGGAACTCAATTTGTTCGACAATCTCGATGTGGCGTCAAACGTCTATATCGGCCGTGAACCGCTTTATGGCGGACCATTGCGGCTGGTGAACCGCAAAAGACTTTATGCAGATGTTCAGCCGCTACTCGACCGCCTGGGCGTGGATTTCAAACCGGAGACGATGGTTTCCGACATGTCAATTGCCCAACGCCAGCTCCTTGAAATTGTGAAGGCGCTGTCCTTGAATTCGCGCCTCGTCATCATGGATGAGCCGACTTCAAGCCTGACACTTATCGAAACTGATCGCCTGTTGAATGTCGTCGCCGGGCTCAAAGCCTCAGGCGTGAGTGTTATCTTTATTTCGCATCGGCTCAACGAGTTGACCCAATGTGCGGACCGTGTGGTTGTCTTGCGTGATGGGCGCGTGGTGGGGGAGCTAGGCAAGGGTGAAATCACTCATGGTGCCATGATCCGCCTGATGATCGGGCGCGATCTCAAATCGCTCTATGTGCCACCCACCGCCGCACCGGGAGAGCATGTGCTTGAAATCAAGGCAGCACAGACAAAGACATATCCAAACCGAGAAGTGAGCATTGGCGTAAGAAGAGGAGAAATCCTCGGGCTTGCCGGACTTGTGGGGGCGGGGCGCACGGAATTGGCGCGGGCGATATTTGGCATAGATCCATTGCTTGCCGGGCAGATTGTAGTCGATGGCGAGACCATCCACATCGGCACGCCGCGCGAGGCGATTTCTCAAGGCATCTATCTTGTGCCGGAGGACCGCAAGCGCTGCGGGCTGCTGCTTGACGTTTCGATTGCAGAGAATATCGCCTTGCCCAACATGCAGGCCTGCTCATCGACGGGCCTGGTGAAGGACAGCATCGTTGCTGCCAATGCGGAGCGCCAGAAGGAGCGCCTTCATATTCGCGCCCCCAGTGTTGCCCATGCGGGGGGCTCGCTATCGGGCGGCAACCAGCAGAAGGTTGTTCTCGCCAAATGGCTGGCCATGAATCCGCGCGTTCTGATTTGCGATGAACCTACGCGCGGGGTCGATGTTGGTGCCAAGAGCGAATTATACGAAATGTTGCGGAAGCTTGCGGATGCAGGGGTGGCCATTTTGATGATTTCGAGCGATATGGAAGAGGTGATTGGCGTGAGTGACCGGATTGCCGTGATGCATGAGGGCGTGATCAGCGGTTTTCTGGAGCGAGCGGAATTCAGCGAGCACAATGTGCTGCAGCTTGCCGTGGGTGGAAGCATTCATTGAGGGATTGAGCAGTGTTCAAGAAAGACATCGGCCTTCTCATTCTGATCCTTGTGGTCGGCACGGTTGTGGCCGTGATCAACCCGCTTTTCATCTCGGCGATCAACCTGGGTAATACGGCCAATCTGGTGGGGCTGTTTGGCATTTTTGCAATCGGGCAAGCGTTTGTAATCATCACGGGCGGCATCGAATTATCGGTGGGCTCCATTATTGCTTTGCTTGGCGTGCTGTTTGTTGACCTGATTGTTGGCCACGAGATGGCCTGGCCACTGGCGCTTCTGCTCATGCTGGCGCTTGGCGTAGTGATGGGATTGGTGCACGGATTGCTGATCACCCGCATGCACATGCAGCCCTTTATTGTTACGCTATGCGGCCTGCTTATCTATCGCGGTGCGGCGCGGTTCTATACGCAAGATGGAACGGCTGGATTTGGCTTTGGCGTAAGCCTGCCGCAATTGGAGTGGCTGACCACAGGGCGCACCTTCGGCGTGCCTCATTCCTTCATGGCCCTGATTGTGATTGCCTGTCTCATGTGGGTGGTTTTGCATCGCTCAGTGTTTGGGCGCTATCTCTATGCTGTCGGCAAAAATGAGGAGGCGGCGCGCTATTCGGGCATTCGCACCAACCGCGTGATCATTGCGGCCTATGTCATCTCCGCGATACTCACCGCCATTTCGGCAATTTTCTTTGCGATGTACACGCGCTCGATTTCACCTTCTTCGCATGGCAATTTCTATGAGCTTTATGCCATCGCGGCGGCAGTGCTTGGCGGTTGCTCGCTGCGGGGCGGTGAAGGCTCGATTGTGGGAGTGGTGCTTGGAACCATTCTGTTGCAGGTGCTGCAGAATCTCGTCAATCTGTTGGGCATTCCGAGTTCATTGAATTTTGCGGTGATGGGGTCGGTCATCCTTATTGGTGTTCTCGCGGACCAGCAATTTGCCGAGTACAGGAAGCGGAAGTCGGAAGCAGTGGGAAAAACTACGGCCGCTTGACATCATCCCTTCGCGTGTGCAATCATTTAATGAACTGGTTAAATGATGATGCAGACACTCGATACAACATTCTCCGCTCTTGCTGATCCTACACGGCGCGCCATTCTCGCTGCTTTGGCCAAACGCGCCGAGTTGAGCGTGGGGGAAATTGCGATGCCATTTGGCATTTCATTGCCAGCGATCAGCAAACATCTCGATGTGCTTGAGGATGCAAAACTATTAAAGCGGGAGAAAAGCGGGCGGATGGTTATCTGTCGCCTTGAGCCCAAGCCGATGGAGGCCGCCACGCGCTGGCTTTCGGACTACGAGAAATTCTGGACCTTGCGCCTTGATGCGCTGACCGCCCTGTTGGAGGAGACCCCATGGCAAAAACCAAAGACATCTCGCTCAGTCTCGTCCGCACCATCAAGGCCCCGCCGGAAAAAGTCTTCGCCGCTTGGACGGATCCCAAAACGCTGAAGAAATGGATGTCGCCGACCAAGGAGATGGAAGTGGCTGTGGCGGAAACTGATCTTAAGATTGGTGGGAGCTATCGCATTGTGATGCGTGAGCCGGATGGCAAGGAACACAGGGTTTTTGGCGTCTACAAGGAAATTGTGAACCCCAAGAAAATTGCCTTCACCTGGGGCTGGGAAGGTTCTTCCGACGCAGAAACACTGGTGATCGTTGAACTGCGCAAGAATGGAGCGGGCACGGAACTTACGCTCACGCATTCCAAATTTGCCGACGACAAGACCCGCGACATGCACAATCAAGGTTGGGTGGGTTGCATTGGAAGACTTGAAGTTCTGTTTGCAGCATAAGGAGAGATGACATGTCCAAGTATGAAGGTGGGTGTGCTTGCGGGGCGGTGCGGTTTTCAACGGACGCAGAGCCCATGATGGCGGGGCATTGCCAGTGCCGCCACTGCCAACAACTTTCGGGGGCAGGGCATTCAAGTTTTGCGGCGTTCCCAGAAGCGGCTGTTGAAATGAAAGGCAAGGTAAAATACTGGGACTACATTGCCGATAGCGGCAACACAGCTAGCCGAGGACATTGTCCGACTTGCGGTTCCATGGTGGCGGGCAAGACTTCAGGCATGTTGGGCGTAGTCGCCCTCAACCTCACGTCGCTTGATGATCCTTCAAAGATTGTCCCACAGATGGTATTCTTCCACGGAAAGGCGAACGCGTGGGATCATCTGGATGCGAGCCTTCCAAGATTTCCCGGCATGCCGCCGATGTGAACCAAGAGGAGAAATGATCGATGGGTGAACTTACTGACGGTGTAAACTGGCTGGCTGTCATCATTGGCACGATACTGTCGTTCATATTGGGCTGGGCGTGGTATTCACCCATGCTCTTCGCCAAAAAATGGATTGAGGGCGTCAATGTCAAGCCAAATCCCGATGCGGGCATGCCTGTTCCTGCTATGATCGTACAATTAATTGGCACATTTTTGCTGGCATGGCTGGTTGGTATCACCGCCGCCCATAATGCGCTGGCAACGATCATTCTGATTATCTTAACAATCATTGCGCTGATTGTTGCCAACGGGCTTTTTGTTTCGAAGAGCAACTATGCCATTGCAACGGAAGCGGGATTTGTCGCAGCAATGGCCGTTGTTATGATCGCCGTGCAGGGAATATTCTAACTATTTCCCCGTGCCGCCTGTGTGCTCCCCCTCGCGGGTGAGATAGTAAGCTGCGAGGATTGGGATGAAGGTGACGGCTATGACGAAGATCGCCACCACGTTGGTGATCGGCCTTTGCCGGGGTCGGATGAGTTCATTGAGCATCCAGATGGGAAGCGTGGACTGCTGGCCTGCAGTGAACGTGGTGACGATCACCTCATCAAACGACAGGGCGAAGGCTAGCATGCCGCCGGCCAAAAGGGCTGAAGCGATTTGCGGCAATACGACATAGCGGAAAGTCTGGAAGCCGTCGGCGCCCAAATCCATGGAAGCTTCAATCATGCTTCCGCTGGTGCGGCGGAAACGCGCCAGGACATTGTTGTAGACCACCACCATACAGAAAGTGGTGTGGCCCAGCACGATGGTCCAGGTTGAGAACGGAATGTCCATGATGCCGAAGGCTGAGCGCAATGCTATGCCGGTGACGATACCTGGAAGCGCAATGGGCAGGATGAAGAGCAGCGAGATATGATCGCGTCCAAAGAATTTGGCGCGGGAAACAGCTGCTGCTGCACAGGTGCCGAGTATGAGTGCCAGCAAGGTTGCTATGCCAGCCACTTCTACTGAGAGGCCGATGGCGTCCCAGATGTCTTGCCGTTCCCAGACAATACCAAACCATTTCGCGGTGTAGCCGGGCGGCGGGAACTGGAAGCTTTTTTCTTCAGTGGTGAAAGCATAGAGGAAGATCAGCAGCAGCGGCACATGCAAAAAGGCCACGCAGGCCAAGGCAGCAATTTTGAGGAACAGTGGTGAATTGTCAGAGCGCATCGAAGGCTCCCATTCTCTTGGCAATTGCGAGATAGATGCCCATGATAACGATGGGGACAACGGTGAACGCGGCGGCGAGTGGAATGTTGCCTGCTGTTCCCTGCAAGGTATAGACCGTTTGGCCAAGGAAATAGCTAGAGTTTCCAATGATTTGCGGGATGATGTAATCACCAAGGGTGAGGGAGAAGGTGAAGATTGAACCGGCGATAATGCCGGGCAGGGCGAGCGGGAAGATCACGTTCCGAAATGTCTGTGCCGGTGTTGCTCCGAGGTCAGAGGAGGCGTCAATGAGGTTTACGGGAACGCGCTCTAATGCTGCTTGCGTCGGCAGGATCATGAAGGGCAGCCAGACATAGACAAAGACGATAAAGGTTCCGAGGAAGCTGATGGACAGCGACGGGCCACCGATTACGGGTGTTGCCAGCAGGGCATCCAGCGCCCAGGTCAGGTGAAGCTGTCCGGCAAGCCAGGAGATGATGCCTTCCTTGGCGAGGATCAGTTTCCACGCATAGACCTTCACGAGATAGCTGGACCACAAAGGCAGCATTACGAGGATGTAGAACAGGGCTTTCCATTTTCCACGGGCGTAGCGTGCGGCGAAATAGGCGAAGGGAAAGGCGATAATGATGGAAGCAAGGGTGACGGCCGTTGCCATCACAAGGCTTCTGACGATGACATCAAAGTTGGAGAGGCGGAATAGTTCGGCAAAGGTTGAAAGTGTCAGCTCATATTTAATGACGCCGGAGAACTCGTCGATTGAGAAGAAGGCATGAAACAGGAAAACGGAAAGCGAGCCGAGAAATGCGATGCCGAGCCAGAGAAGCGGCGGCGCAAGCAATAGCGCCAGAAACCAGTTGGGACGCCTGAACAGCGTGTCGGAAACTGTTCGCGTCAGGCTCACGCTTCACCTGCCATGATGTGAAGTGCCTCTTTTGGCCAATGCAGGATGATTTTGTCACCTTCGGCGAATTTTCCCTGCGATGAGGGAACGGTGACATTGATTGTTTCGCCGCTTGCGGTGCGGGTGTTCAGGCGGGTGACCGAACCTTGATAATGAATGGCGGAGATTGAGGCGCTGGTGGATTGATGCCAGGTGGGGGCCTCTTCCTTGCCTTGCATGATGCTGATTTTTTCGGGCCGGAGGCTTGCCCATTTTTCCGGGCCACCGGCGGATTTTGAAAACGCGGGGCTTAATACGTTTGAGGAACCGACAAAATCTGCCACGAATTTTGTTTTGGGGCGTTCATAGATTTCTTCCGGGCTTCCAACTTGAACAATCTTTCCGTCATTAAAAATTGCAACTCGATCAGCCATGGAGAGCGCTTCGCCCTGGTCATGAGTTACAAAAACAAAAGTGATGCCGAGGTTGCGTTGCAAGGCTTTGAGTTCAACTTGCATTTGTTCGCGGAGCTTCAGGTCGAGGGCGCCGAGGGGCTCATCGAGCAGCAGGACTTTGGGTTCATTGACAAGGGCGCGGGCAAGCGCAACACGCTGTCTTTGGCCGCCGGACAATTGCGAGGGGCGGCGGCTGCCGAAACTTCCGAGAGCTACGAGCGTCAATGCTTCATGGGCTTTGCTGTGGCGCGTTTTCTTATCAATGCCTTTGACCATGAGGCCGTAGGCGACATTATCCAGCACTGTCATGTGGGGGAAAAGGGCGTAATCCTGAAAGACTGTGTTCACATTGCGCTGGTAGGGCGGAACACCCTCCGAGGTGACACCGAAGATTTCCATGTGGCCAGAAGTTGGTTGTTCGAAGCCTGCAATGAGCCGGAGGCAGGTGGTTTTACCGGAACCCGAAGGGCCGAGCATGGCGAAGAATTCACCTTCGGCAATATCGAGGGTGACATCATCCACGGCGCGCACGGGACCGAAATGACGGCAGATGTTTTGAAAGCTGACGGCTGTTGTCATGGTACAAAAACTCCCGCCAAACGAATTTGGCGGGAGCCTTTCATTTGCTCAAGTGTTAGCGGCCACCGAGAACCGCGATCATGTCTGTGGCCCAACGATAATAAGGCACGCAGCCGGCGGACTGGGTTGCACATTTGGCCACGGGTGTGCGCCAGAAATGCACCTTGTCAAAGCTCTGCATGCCATTGGTGTCGCAGCCAGCATCGGTGAGCAGGGCATTGCCCTTGCAGGCGGCGGGAACGGCCGGAACCGAGCCAAACCAGGCGGCGAGATCACCCTGCACCTTGGGTGCAATGGAATGTTCCATCCAAAGGTAGGCACAATTGGGATGGGGTGCATCCACATGCATCATGGTGGTATCGGCCCAGCCCGTGGCTCCTTCACCGGGGATGACAGAAGCCACCGGAGTTTTTGCGATGGCATCCTTATCGGCCTGCAGCACGTTCACCTGGAATGGCCAGGACGAAGACGCCACGACGCCTTCATTCTTGAAGTCATCGATCTGCATGAAAGCATCATGCCAGTATCGGCCAACAAGGGCGCGCTGGGCGCGGAGCAGGTCGAGGGAGGCCTTGTACTGTTCCTCAGTCAACTCGTAAGGATCCTTTATGCCGAGTTCCGGCTTCTTGGCCATGAGGTAAAGGGCGGCATCGGCAATGTAGATGGGACCATCAAAAGCCTGAACCCGGCCCTTGTTGGATTTTCCATCGGGAAGGTTTTGTTCTTCAAAGACAACGCTCCAGCTCTTTGGAGCTTCCTTGAAGACATTTGTATTGTAGGCGAGGACGTTGGCACCCCACTGATAGGGAACACCATAATGGGCGCCTTCAACCGTGTGCCAAGGGGCATCTTGCAAGCGTTTGTCCACGGTTTTCCACGAAGGGATAAGCTTTGTGTTGATAGGTTGCACGCGCTTGCCGGCGATCAGGCGGAGTGAGGCATCGCCGGACGCAGTTACGAGGTCAAAGCCGCCTTCATTCATCAGGGCCACCATTTCATCCGAGGTGCCCGCTGTCTTCACGTTGACCTTGCAACTCGTGGCTTTCTCAAAATCCGTTACCCAGTCGTAGGATTTGTCAGTGGCGCCATTTTCAATGTAGCCAGCCCAGGCCACGATATCGACCTGGCCTTCGCCCTTGCCAATCTTCTTTTTCATTTCATCGGCGAGGGCCACTCCGCTCATGGCCGATATTGCAAGAAGCGTAAGAAGCGTGTGCTTTAATGTTTTCATAGTGTCGTCTCCCTGTATTTTTTTATCATTTTCTTCATGGCATCCGAGTTGCGCGTAACCCATGTCCATGCAAAGACTTATATGTTTGACCATGTGGTCCAAAATTCAGACTAGCCCAGAAATGGTGAGAAGGTAAAGTGAAGAGCGTTTGGCTCAAAAATCCTCTGGCAATACTGGGTGAAGGGGCTGGTGGCGGGCTTGTGCTGCAGGGCGGCAAGATTGTTGAGTTGGTGGGGGCAGGGCGGCAACCTTCGGCAGTGGTGGACGAGGTGTTTGATGCTTCGCGCCATGTCGTTTTACCCGGGCTTATCAATACCCACCATCATTTTTACCAGACACTGACGCGGGCCCATCCCCAGGCCATCAACAAGGAGCTGTTTGATTGGCTGAAGGCGCTTTATCCGCTTTGGGCGCGGTTGACACCGGACGCCATGCGGCTTGGCACGCGGCTGGCTTTGACCGAACTTTTGATGTCTGGGGTTACGACGACTTCTGACCATCATTATGTGTTTCCGGCTGGTCTTGATAACGCCATGGATATCCAGGTGGATGAAGCCCTGAAACTCGGCGTGCGCATGACGGTTACGCGTGGATCAATGAACTTATCGGTGAAAGATGGAGGCCTGCCGCCGGACAGCGTGGTGCAGGATGAAGACACCATTCTCAGTGACTGTGAGAGGGTGATTGCCAAATACCATCAACGGGGCGAGGGCGCACAGATACAGGTTGCTCTGGCGCCGTGTTCGCCTTTTTCGGTGACGCAATCCCTGATGTGTGCCTGTGGGGAATTGGCGGCAAAGCATGATTGCCGGTTGCATACGCATCTGGCCGAAACCTATGACGAGGATGAGTTTTGCCGGGCGAGGTTTGGGTTTAGTCCGGTTGACTATCTGGAAGAAGTGGGCTGGCTCAATGGACGGACCTGGCTGGCCCATGGCATTCATTTTTCCGATGGCGAGATTGGCAGGCTTGCCAAAAATGGCGTGAGTGTTTGCCATTGCCCAACGTCGAACATGGTGCTGGCCTCCGGTCATTGCCGCACGCAAGAGCTTGAGAAGGCTGGCGTTGCCGTTGGACTGGGAGTGGATGGATCCGCTTCCAACGACAATTCTAATCTGATGGAAGGGGTGCGGCATGCCCTTCTGATGAACCGGTTGAAATATGGCCAGAGCGTTACGCATCTTGATGTGTTGCGGTGGGCAACGCAGGGATCAGCCAAGTGTTTGGGGCGGTCTGATATCGGCGAGATCGCGGTGGGCAAGCAGGCGGACCTCGCGTTTTATGCATTGGATGAATTGCGCTTCTCAGGTGCGGGCGATTCAATTGCGGCGCTCGTCCTCTGCGGTGCCCATAAAGCGGATCGCGTGATGATTGCAGGCGAATGGCGTGTCGTTGACGGTGTGCCTATTGGCGTTGATGTGGAGCGGTTACGTTTTGAACACGGGGAAGCAGCGCGACGTTTTCTTGAAACCTAAGCTGCCTTCAACACACACTGCGCTGTGATGCCTATCTCCGTTGGTGTAGGAGCAATTCAACCCCCACTTCGCGGAGGATCTCAATCTTCTCGGAAGCACTCTCACCAAAGGCTTGAATGATGGCATCGCATGCCCATCTTAAGGCCCACCGATCTTGCCGTGCAAGGCTTCTTGCAGAAGAAACAGGCGGAGCTTGATTGTCAACTTTGATAGGCAAAGTCGGTGGCGAAACCGCAGCGCTCTTCGTAGTTCCACTGCAGCGGCCCGTCATTCATCGTCAGCGAGGCCACATATTCCGTACCCGGATGATCATGGCCGGGAATGGCGCAGGAGATGCTGCCGTCATAGTTTGCACGCCGCGACACCGCCGATCCGCCGAGACCGCCAATGCGAATGGTCTCGTGTCCGGGCTCTGTGCTCCAGCGAAATCTTTGCGGGTTCCACATCCAGGATCGTCGCGATATAGGCAGTGAACGGCATGTTGCCACCGGCTCTCCCAAGGAAAATCCGTTCGAGTTGCCGGAACGTTTCAGGTTCCGCCGCATCATCGATAAAGAGTTTGATCGTCCACGGCTCGCCAAGTTCCGCGTCGTGGTAGAATCCGGCCATCACAACTTGGCGGCCCGACAGTGTGACGCCCTCAGCCTCTCCCCTGTCGATCTGCCACGACAGGATGAACTGGCAAAGGCCATAGGTCGATGCGCCGCCAGGAACACCGTTGAGCCGCCGGCATGGGCAGACCGCCGGGCAGTTGCAGCTTTCGTAATAGCTTCCCGCGATAGACCAGGCCGGTGCTTCAGGCATGTGGACTCTTTTCCCGATCACGCCATGTTAGCGCAATTTGGGTGGAAGCGGAATGGTCAGGCTGCCTTCAACACGCGCTGTGCAGTGATGCCGATTTCGGCTGGGGTCGGTGCGATTGCAACGCCCACTTCGCGGAGGATTTCTACCTTCTCTGAGGCACTTTCGCCGAAGGCTGAGATGATGGCACCAGCGTGACCCATCTTGCGGCCCTTTGGTGCTGACAGGCCGGCGACATAGGCGATGACCGGTTTCTTCATATGGTCGCGGATATACTCGGCGGCTTCTGCTTCCTGGGGGCCGCCAATTTCACCGATCATGACAACGGCATGAGTTTCGGGATCGGCTTCGAAGAGTTCGAGGATGTCCTTGAAGGATGAACCATTGATAGGATCGCCACCGATGCCAACGCTGGTTGAAACGCCGATGCCGAGTTCTTTCATCTGGGCTGCGGCTTCATAACCAAGTG
>CAVYAB010000029.1:0-25912 GCA_963766425.1 uncultured Alphaproteobacteria bacterium | reverse complement strand
CGCGGGTTTTGTCCATGTTGCGCCAATTTCTCAGAGTAGTATGTAGCCACCTCCAAAAGAAGCGAATCCTTGTTAACATCATTCATGGAACTCTTCCTTCGAAGCAAATTTTCACCTGTCGATTTGTTGCTGCCCCGTAATTATTTTTTTTCCGTTCGTGTCAAAATATAACCAAAATGGATGTTGGTTCTGCATAGGTGAACCCCAAAATATCTCTTGCCTCAGCTGAAATATTCGCACTCTCCATGTTCATCGGAATGTTGATTTGTTGCTTGAAATAGGGGATATTAAAGACGTGATTCACAGCCCGCCGCGCTGAATTGGTATTATTAAACCGCCTGCATGAAAGATCATGCAGTCCAGTAAAATAAACCATCCTGATTTTGCTTCGATCTGAATTGCATTTCTTTGAACGTAATTCAAGGAAGGGAAAGCTTCAGATTTGTGGGACGCGGGAAGCACAAACGTAGCCCCATTTTCATAGGTGAAATCGTCAACACAAAACAGGGCATTTATTGCAAGCGGCTTTGTAGATACAAAATGTTGATAGGGAAGATCCCGGTGCCAAGCGCTTTGGTTATAGGTTTCTCGTGCTGGATTAATTACACCATTCTGTTGGTTAAGGATAAATTTTCCTGGGATTAACTTCTTAATTATCGAAAGCAGATTTTCATTAAGTGCGAGCCTAAGAAACAGGTCCCCGCCATGCGTGAGAAGTGAGCGGACGGTATTAAACTCGTTCACACTCTTAAGGTTTGTCTCACCATACGTTTCCACGTATTGCACTCGGCCCGATCAACTCCTCCGATATACTCTGAAGTTCGAGTGCCGTATATCCTGAGTCAAAAATGGCATAACCAAGATTCCTAGCCGATTCAGCAGCCTCGTCAAGCGTAGACACTGATATTTCCTGCTGAAGAATTCCGTAGGATTTGGACGGAATATTTATCGATGTAGTCATTTTGGAAGTACCTGTCTTTGAAAACGCTTATAAACGTGGCGAACAATTGTATTTGGCCGTTGCTTGACTTCAGAAAAGACTTTGGAAATATAAATCCCTTGCACACCGATGAAGAAAATTATCAGTCCGGAAAAAAGCCATATTGAAGCGATAGTTGAGGTATAGCCTTCAGGTGGTGACCCAATAAAAAGATACTGAATGATCAAATAAGCTATATAGCTTAATGCGGTAGCTGAGATAAACAGCCCTGTGTAAAATGTAAATACTAGCGGAAGGCTGCTAAAAGAAGTCACTGCGTTGACGAGATGGCTAAGTCTTTGTGAGAGCGAATATGTCGTAGGACTGGTGGAACGTTTTTGGACAGTTTGTTGACATTGCTTGAATCCGGTAACGATCCATAAGCCGCCAATATTCAGTTCTCGCTCATGGTGTAAAAGTAACGCA
This sequence comes from uncultured Alphaproteobacteria bacterium, assembly GCA_963766425.1. GTDB lineage: Bacteria > Pseudomonadota > Alphaproteobacteria > Rhizobiales > Aestuariivirgaceae > Aestuariivirga. The sequence continues at coordinate 24,507 of CAVYAB010000029.1, read as the reverse complement.
TCAACATATCTTCGTGACATTAGTCTTGCCGTCACGATGTTGTTCGGTTGAGTTATTCCGGTAAGAAGTCGAAATACGCGATAAAAAATTCGGCCAGTAATTTGCTCAAAGAACTTACCTTTTCGCTTGGATTGAATGCCATAAACAACATCACTGGCTTCGGCATCCATTTGCCCTGTGAAGCTCAGTAGCCATTCTGGTTCTTCCTCAAGATCGCTATCGATCAAAAACATACGCTGACCAGAAGCGTTAGCCAAGCCTGTCATCATAGCTTTGTGATGGCCAAAGTTGCGGGAGAGGTCAACGACAACAACATGGCTATTGCTCTCGGTGAGTTGCACTGCAAGCTCGAGGCTGTTGTCAGGCGATCCGTCGTTCACCAGAACGATTTCGTAATCTTCACCTACGAGCTGGCTGGCGGCAGCACTTGCCCGCTGATGAAACTCCGTGATGTAGGGCGCGGACTGGTAGAGTGTTGCAACAATAGAAAGCTTCATGAGCGCACATACCTCATGTATCGGTGTGCATCTTTACCGCAGTTAAACAGCAAGTCGAGAATTGTGACGCCATGAGTGAATTCACTCCAGAGTTGGGGGTATTCGGGGTAGCCAGCGTAATCAAACCAGGTCAGTGTGATGCCCATGGCAGTAAAGATGCTTTCGTCGACATATTCCTTAGCAGCAGGGCCGGAGATGTATTCCCCACCCCCTGCCTGGGCACACAAGCTTGCCAAGCGCTCCGTCTTCCCATCAAGCAGGTTATAATTCCATGAGTTGGTTATGGTCGTCGTGATGCCCAAAAAACTACAAACCGCTTCAATAAAGCGGCGATTCAAGGGCGAAATATGTGTGTATGACTCACCATTATACAAAGGCTGAAGCCATTCCGCGATTTCTGCAAAGTGAGGTGCGCGGCGATAATTCAGTGCCAGAGATTTCCAATGCTCTGCAGCCCAATCAGTGCCGTCAATTGCCGTCTCTCGGATCTTCTGGTGGTATTTACCTTTCACCAGGACCGGAACCGTTAGCCACTTTACGCCGTGGGGCGTCTTGATCTGGTTGCGGTTACGCCAGTCGCGACGTGTGTACTGCATGTCGTCGTAAAGGATGAACTCATCCACAGCAGCAATCATGTCGAAATAACCCTTCCAAGGGATGTAGTTGGATTGGAGGATAGCGACTTTCTTCAAAACACCCCCTCTTTCGCCGTGTAAACTTGATAGGCAGGATTTGACGATTTTGGCAGGCGATCAAAGTTATCCAGAATGTATCGGTGGATCAATGGATGCGTGTTTCTGAATCTCAATTCATCGCGCCCGTCCAATGGCAGGTCTAAAACGATGGCAAATTTCGGCATTGCAGTACGAATACGCTCAATCTCAGCTCGTTCAAAGCCCTGTTGGCGGGGGAAAAGTGCGTAAATCTCCCACATGGGCGACTTGCGCTGAAGCAGTGCATATGCGCCGGGCCAGAAGGGTGTTGCGACAAAGCTTTGACCATCTGAGGCATATTTCCCAGCCAATCTTCGTAGAAGTGATATGTCATCCGCGGTGAGGGGATCAACTTGGAAATTGCTGCCGGAGATCTCCACATTCACGCACTGCATGCTTGCGCGACATTGCCATCCAGGGTGAATTGGATACACCACAAATATGCTTGCAACTCCAAGCAGAAGGGCAAAAGGCCACTTGAGCTTGGCAGGCTGCGCTGAAAGGAGAAGCAAACACCCAATTAGAAAAGGGAAAATGCCAAGAGCCAAGTGATGGATGTCCGCACGGGAAAACGCATAATGGGCATATGGGAGTGCCAAAAAAGAGGAGGCAGCCAGGGCAGGAGAAACAGGTTTCCGCTGAAGCTTTTGCCGGACCACCCAGAACATAGCCAGCACACCAAAAACAACTGTCCCGATGAATGCAAAGCCCATCAGAACACCTCGAATCGCTTCGCCTGATAGTGGCGAAGTAAAGTCTACACGCCAAGGCCAGGGAATTGGACGTGCCAGGTTTGTGGCTTTGATTTCAAACAGAAAACGGATGCTGTCCCAAAATGCGATGGCAAAACCAGGTACCAGCGATGCCATCAGAAGTATAGGAATATAGCCGATCACGACTCCCACCGACCACATCGCAATGCCCTTAAGCAGACCGCCTTGATTGGTTTGATCGAGGCTCGACCAAACGAAGAAACCGAGTGTGCCCGCAAGTCCATACAGGCCGTGATTGCGGCCAAAAACTGCGATCAAGCCAACTACAAGGCCAGAAACAAAATATCGCCTGCTTGTTGGGCCCTGAATGAGAAAAGTCAAAACTCCAATCAAAAAGAGAGATAGCGAAATATCAAAGAGTTTGTGCGGAGGAAACATCCACACGACTAAAATTGCGGCCGACAATAGCAAGTAACAAATATTTTGCTTTCCACAATCTTTCTCGGTTCGAGCAACCAACAATAGGCCAACAAATAATCCTAACACTTGGAAGATGGCCGCAGCAATCCGGAGAACCATTAACCCGTTGCCACCCCAAAGGCTCATTAGTCCGGCTATCCAATAGTACCTTCCTGGGTCGTAGGCCATAAAATCACGAATGGGCACCTCACCAAGCAGCACCCGTTGAGCGCCATACCAAAGGAAACCTTCGTCCCACAGATTTAGCCCCTTGCTGCCTTGCCAAACGAACGACGCAGTTACAACAATCGCCGCTAAGACCAGCATCTGAAGCGGCAAGTGATTGTCCGTTCGGGTTAAGGAGCGCATCGGAATTTGCAGCCCCGAAGATATGTTCCAATTTTTTTTGTCGCTTCTAATGACAAGATTTCCACCACTCTTCGTTGTCTAAATACCAGTCAACTGTTTCGCCCAAGCCCTGTTCAAACGTTCTGCTTGGCTTCCATCCCAGTTCATTCATGATGCGGCTTGTGTCGACGGCGTAGCGCCGGTCGTGGCCGGCGCGGTCGGTGACAAAGGCTATGAGCTTGCGGCGGGAGCTGCCGTCGCCCAGAGGAGCGCGGTCTGTCCAGTTGATCGCAGATGGCATTTACAACATCCAGATTGGTGCGCTCTGCGTTGCCGCCCACATTATAGCTGCGGCCAATCTGCCCACGCATCAGAATGGCCGCAAGGGCCTGCGCGTGGTCTTCAACATGGAGCCAATCGCGCACATTGTCGCCTTTGCCATAGACCGGCAGGGGCTTGCCCTTGAGGCCATTCAGGATCATCAGCGGAATGAGTTTTTCCGGAAACTGGCAGGGGCCGTAATTGTTGCTGCAGTTCGACGTCACAATCGGCAGCCCGTAGGTGTGGTGCCAGGCGCGCACCAGGTGATCGGAGGAAGCCTTGCTCGAGGAATAGGGCGAGGAGGGCCGGTAGGGGGAGTCTTCGGTGAAGAGGCTGCCATCAAACGGCAGATCGCCGAAGACCTCATCGGTCGAGATGTGGTGGAAGCGGAAATAGCGCCTTTTCCGCCGTGGGCAGCTCCGACCAATAGGTGCGCGCGGCTTCAAGCAGCGCGAAGGTGCCAATGATGTTGGTCTGGATAAAGTCGGCCGGGCCATGAATTGAGCGGTCGACATGGCTTTCGGCGGCGAGATGCATGATGGCGCCAATCCCGTGGTGCCGCATGATCTGAAGCATGGCGGCGCCATCACAAATATCCTGCTTCACAAAGGCGTAGTTCGGCAGGCCCGCCACGGTTTCAGGCTGGCCGGGTTGGCGGCATAGGTGAGCTTGTCGACATTCACGACGGAGATGCCCAGATCGCCTGCCAGATGCCGGCAGACGGCAGAACCGATGAAACCGGCGCCTCCCGTTATGAGAACCTTTTGCATGTCAGTTGCTCGCGCCGTTCATCACCGGCTGTTCCATTGCAACGGCAAAAGTTTGCGCGTTGGCATCCTTGCCTGAAAGCAGCGGCCGGACGCCATTTTCCAGGGGCCAGGAGATTTTGATGTCCGGGTCGTCCCAGCGGATGGTGCGGTCATGGGGCTTCGAATAGGGCGCGGACACCTTGTAAAGCACCTCCACATTCGCTTCGAGCGTGAGAAAGCCGTGGGCAAAGCCTGCGGGGATATAGAGCTGGTTGAATCGTTCCGCCGAGAGTGTCCCCGCAATCCATTTGCCAAAGGTAGGTGAGGTCTTGCGGATATCCACGGCCACGTCAAAGATTGATCCCCTGAGCACGCGGACAAGCTTTGCCTGGGCAAATGGCGGCAGCTGAAAATGAAGGCCGCGCAGGGTATAGGTCCGTTCGGAAAAAGACTGGTTGTCCTGCACCCATGCGGGTTCCGCGATGCCTAAGCCCGCCAGACGCTGCGCATTAAAGGTTTCGCAGAAATAGCCGCGTTCATCGGTGTGGCGGTGGGCCACGATTTCCGCCGGGCCTTCAATCTCAAATCGCTTTACTTCCATTTCATGGGGTCTCGTCGATGCATTTGCGCAGATACGCCGCGTATTCATTGTTGCCCATCGCCTGCGCCGACCGCGCGACGGACTCGGCATCAATAAAGCCTTTCCTGAAGGCAATTTCCTCCAGGCAGGCAATCTTTATTCCCTGGCGATGCTCAATGGTTCTGACAAAGGATGAGGCTTCGTGCATGCTGTCAAAAGTTCCGGTGTCGAGCCACGCGTGCCCCCGGCCCAAACGCTTGACCCGCAGTTTGCCGCGCTGAAGATAGGCGCGGTTCACATCGGTAATCTCAAGTTCGCCGCGGGCGGAAGGTTTCACTGCCTTGGCAATCTCGCAGACTTCCGCATCATAGAAATAAAGGCCCGTTACCGCCCAGTTCGATTTCGGGTGCCTGGGTTTTTCTTCGATATCCGAGGCCAGCAAAGTCGCCTGATCAAAGGTGACGACGCCATAGCGCTGGGGATCGGATACGTGATAGGCGAAAACTGTAGCGCCGGACTCCTGTTGGGCCGCAGCCATGCAGAGATCGCCAAAGCCATCGCCATAGAAAATGTTGTCGCCGAGAATGAGCGCGGCGGACGAGCCATTCAGAAAGCTTTCGCCGATGATAAATGCTTCGGCGAGGCCGTTTGGCCGGTGCTGAACGGCATAAGTGATATTGGCGCCAAAATTTCCGCCGTCACCCAGCAGCCTTGCTGAACAGCGGCGCATCTTCCGGCGTTGTTATGATCAAAATTTCGCGGATTCCGGCAAGCAGGAAAACGCTCAGTGGATAATAGATCATCGGCTTATCGTAAACAGGCAGCAGCTGCTTGGATATGGCAGTTGTTGCCGGCCTCAGGCGCGTTCCGGCCCCGCCCGCGAGTATGATGCCCTTCATGTAGTGCTTTTGCCCCGATTTAACTTTGCCAAACTACCTAATCCAGGAAAGATGCTGTGCCAAGTGTTACTTTCAACCTTGGGTAGTTTTATTGTCTGCCAACATTTCCACGATTTGCTCCAACTTGGAAGCTTCCGTTCCGGTAAAGCTTTCGGCGCCTGCCAGGCAATCGGGAGCAGTGCTGCGCAGTTTCTGCAATGCGGCTGAGGATTGGGGACCAATTGCCCCAATCAGATCGAAGTAACCCTTGCGTGCCTTCAATAGCCTGAATAGCGCGCTGCTCCGGCTATTGAAAATCAGCTCGATCCTGTTTCCAAACAACGCATGAAATTTTTGCCAGGAAACCTGGCGCAGACCGATAATGAAGAGGCTGACCTGCCAATTTTTTCCGATTGCCGATTGTCATGCTCAATTGAATTGAACCGGGCAATTCCTCTGGTGAGCATCCATCCAGAATGAGCAGGAGGCGCGGACGGGCAACCAATCTTCTGCTGGCGATCTCATTCGGCACTTTGGATTTACAGTAGCCTTCCGAATCCAGCGTCGCCTGCCATTTCCGCAGGAAGATCGGGCGCCGTTTGGCGATTGCCGCAAATGCCGCAACAGAGGGCTGGCTTCCAAATTCAAAATGCTCAACCAGTATTGAAGGATTGTAGATTATTCTCAGGCCCCGGGCGCGAAGCTTCATGCACAGGTCGGTGTCTTCATAATATGCCGGAGCAAAGGCTTCATCCAGTCCGCCGACATTTGCAAACTGGCTGCGTTCCATCAGAAAAAACACGCCCGAGCAAAAGTCCACGTCGCGCATATACATGCCGCTGGGATGGTCAGTTTTCTTGTTGCGCAAGTATCCGTCCGTCGTGCCATCCTGAAATATGATGGAGCCGGCCTCCTGAACATGCCCGGTCGCCAGTTTTATTCTTGGCCCAACCGCACCGACATTTGGCTCGGCATCAAAAATCTCCGTAGCGTCCTGAATACTGCCGGAGAGAATTGTGGCGTCGTTGTTGAGAATAAGCATGAAGCGCCCATGGGCGTGCCTTGCCGCTGCATTTACGGCCCCAACGAAGCCGAGATTTTCTGCGCTTTTCACGACAGTTATGTTTTCACAGCGCTGCAACAATTCGGTTGTGGCATCAGTGCTTGCATTGTCGAAGATGATCACTTCCAATGAAACATTGGCTTCCGACAAAAGTGATTGCAGGCAGCGGTAGGTGTGATGGGCGCTGTTGAAAACCGGTATTATCACCGAGACATCCGGCCTGGCCACAGCATTGAATTTGATTTTCTGGCCACTTTGAAGAAAGGTTTGCAGGTCATTCTTGAAGCGCCGCGTGAGGCGCGATCTAAAGCGGTTTTTTCCAAGGAACCGCAGTATGAGCCTATCGGACAGCCGCATGATCTATTGTGCCCGCTTTTCCAGAAGCTTAAACATCACACGCTCCACGCCTTGCCGCCAATCCGGCAGGTCCAGGCCGAAAGTCTCGCGCAACTTTGCCGTGCTGAGCCGTGAATTGAGCGGACGTCTTGCCTTCGTGGGCCAGTCGGCGGAAGCAATGGGAAGCACAGCGGAAGTCTTTAGATTCGCTACCTGCTTTCGCGCAAGTTCAAGCACAAATTTTGCATAGCCATGCCATGATGTTTCACCTGCCGCCGTAAGGTGATAGAGGCCAAAATCATTTCCGCTGCCGAGAACGGCCTTGAGCGCCTGGGCGGTAACGCCAGCCAGGAGTTCTGCGCCGGTAGGCGCTCCAATCTGGTCATCGACGATTGAAAGCTCTTCCCGTTCCGCCGACAGCCGCAATATTGTTTTCAGAAAGTTATTGCCCCGGGCCGAATAAACCCAACTCGTTCGAAAGATGAGATGGCGGCAGCCGGATTCCTGAATTGCGCGTTCGCCTGCGAGTTTGCTTGCACCGTAGACGTTCAATGGCGAGGGTACATCTGTTTCCGACCACGGCGTTGCGCCGCTGCCATCAAACACGTAGTCGGTGGAGTAGTGGACCAGACATGCTCCCGCCCTTGCGGCCTCCTGGGCCAACACGCGCGGTGCTTCTGCGTTGATCAGATAGGCCAACTTCGATTCATCCTCGGCGGCATCTACCGAAGTATAAGCGGCGGCATTTACGATGACGTCGGGCTTGATCGACCGAATTGCATTTGCAAGGTTTTCAGGTTTTGCGAAATCCGCATTTGGATGGTCCGGTCCGCGGCCAAACGATATGACTTCGCCCAGCGGCGCCAGGGCGCGCTGCAACTCCCATCCCACCTGGCCCGACTTGCCAAAAAGCACAATCTTCATGGCGTAACTTTCGATCTCAAGTGTTCCGCGGTGAACCCCATAAGAACCAATCTTTCCCGTTTCTACTGGTTACACCACTACCCCGCTGCCCGCATAGGTTTAGACGGCAACCCTCGAACGCAGTGTTCGCCCATCAAAAGGAAAGCCCGCCATCTCATTGAGATAACGGGCTTTTTTGGTTGCGGGAGCCAGATTTGAACTGACGACCTTCAGGTTATGAGCCTGACGAGCTACCGGGCTGCTCCATCCCGCGTCAATACGCGAGGCGGTGTGTAGCACACCTTAAGCCCTTGGGAACCCCTAAGTTAAGTTTATTTGCGATTTCATGACAAAACGTGGAATTTGTCGCAAGGTGATTCCAATTCCGGTTTCGTTTGGGGCGGCATACCCAGTGTTTAAGGACCACGCATGGAAAACAAACTCGCTCTCATCACCGGCGCATCGGGCGGCATTGGTGAAGCCTTTGGGCATGTGCTGGCGGCGGAAGGCTATGGCCTGGTGCTGGTTGCGCGCAGGGACCAGGAACTGCACCGGGTGAAAGGCGTGATCGCGGCCAAAAATGAAGTTCCGGTTCATGTCGTAGCACTTGATCTGAGTGAAAGCGGGGCAACCCAGGCGCTGGCGGCGGAACTGGCGGAACGGAATTTGATTCCAAGTGTGGTGATCAATAACGCGGGGTTTGGCCTCGTGGGCCCTTCCGTCGAACTGTCGCGGGAAGAGCAATTGGGCATGATTGACCTCAATGCGCGGGTGCTGACCGATCTTACCTTGCGCTACTTGCCCGGCATGATTGCCGCCAAGTCGGGCGGGATCATCAATGTGGCCTCGGTTGCGGGCTTCATGCCGGGGCCCATGATGGCGGTTTATTTTGCCACGAAGAATTATGTCGTGAGTTTTGGTGACGCGCTTGCCTCGGAACTGAAAGGCACCGGCGTCACCGTTACCACGCTTTGCCCCGGAACGGTGAAAACGGCCTTCCAGGCGCGGGCCGGGCAGAATGAACGGAGTTCCACCCTGTCAGCATTTGATGTGGCAAGCCAGGGATGGGCGGGGTTCAAGGCCAAGCGCCGCGTGGTTATTCCAGGCATGTTCAACCAGCTGGTGGCCTATGGCCTGCGCATGACGCCACGGCGCATTTCGCTTCCCTTTGTAAAACAGGTCATTGGCAGGCGCCGGGCGACCTGAAAAGCAATCATGGGTTCTTCGCAAAACAAAAAAATTCTGATCATCGTTCACCAGGAACACTCAACGCCGGGGCGCATCGGCATGATGCTGAAGGCCATGGGGTTCGCGCTTGACATACGAAGGCCACCTCTTGGCGATGCTTTGCCTGAAACGATGGATGAGCATGCGGGTGCCGTCATTTTTGGCGGGCCGATGAGCGCCAATGATACGGAACCCTGGATTGCGCGCGAGATCGACTGGATTGGCGTGCCCCTGAAGGAGCAGAAGCCATTTCTCGGCGTGTGCCTTGGCGCGCAGATGCTGGCGAAGCATTTGGGTGGAACCGTGGGAGGCCATGCGGAGGAGCGTGTCGAAATTGGCTACTATCCCATTTATCCGGTGAACGGCGGTGATGGAATCGCTGAGTGGCCACAGGAAGTTTACCAATGGCACCGCGAAAGTTTCACGCTGCCGCGCGAGGCGAAGCTTTTTGCCAGGGGCGAGCATTTTGAGAACCAGGCCTACCGTTATGGACCTGCTGCCTATGGCATTCAGTTCCATCCGGAGGTCACGCGCCTCACCATGCATCGCTGGGTCGTCACGGGGGCGCACCGCTTTTCCCTGCCTAATGCGCAAAAGGCACAGGAACACCTGGCGGGAAATTTGATTCATGATTCTTCAGTGAAGAAATGGCTCTCGCAGTTTTTGCCGCGCTGGCTCAAGCAAGAGCCGGAAATGCTGCAAAAAAGCGGCTAATCGGTCGAAGCGGTACAGCGAATAAACCGGCTGTTAAGCACTTTCGCGTGGTTTAGAAACGCTTTCGAAACACTGTTGCCCCATGATGAACCCATGACACGCAGAACCTTAGCGGGGGATGTGTCAGGGCCAGTCCGGGATTTTGGTAATGCGTACCTGGACGCCCAGTGTGTTTTCGGGGAGTCTCCAGTCGAGGCTCCCCGTTTCATTTCAGCCTGCAGTTACTTTATTGAAGAAGCAGGCGACAGAGATGGATCCGCCAGGGGCCGGCTGGCGCGAAAGATATCAGGGCGCGGTGGCAGCTTGGGTTTTAACTTGGGCATGGGAAGCAGGCCCTCGCGCTGCAATTTCTTGCGGGCCAGTTTCCTGACGCGGCGGATTGCTTCAGCCTTTTCACGAACGCGGCGTTCGGATGGCTTCTCATAAGCGCCCCGCAGCCTGATTTCGCGCAGGATGCCTTCGCGCTGCATTTTCTTCTTCAGGACCTTGAGGGCCTGGTCGACATTATTGTCTCTGACGAAAACCTGCATGCATTCCTCTTCTCCGCTGATTAAATGTTATGAGCTGCTACGAAAGTCAGGAGGTTTTCTTGCGCCACAGCTGATAGCCATTTGCGGCGATGCCTGTTTCAATCGCCGCGCGGCGCAGGCCATGGGGCGGGACCTGATCGGGGCGCACGACGCCAACACCAATCCAGGGACCAAATTTCTTTGGAAGGGGCCCTCCCGCCGATTCCATTGCAAAACCATGCAATGCGGCAGATTTCTCCGAGCGGAACATGAAGAGGTTGGACTTGGCTGTCATGGTTGTTCTCCTTAATCGAGATGAAAATAAAGCCGCGCTCTCCTTCCGAAGAACACGGCCCCTCTGGATCGGTGCTTACGACTTGACGATAAACGTCAAGGATCGCCGACCCATTCTGTCCTCACCCGCCGCCGGTACATCCGCGGTCGACGGGTTTGAACGAGATTTGCTTAGTTGGTTACCTGCAGGCGATCGGCTGATGCCTTGCCGGTGCGCTTGTCGGTGGCGATCTCGTAGGAGACCTTCTGGCCTTCATTGAGTCCGCTCAAGCCGGCGCGCTCTACTGCGCTGATGTGCACGAACACATCGGTTGAACCGGTGGTTGGCTGAATGAAGCCGAAGCCCTTTTGCGCGTTAAACCACTTTACTGTACCTGTTTGCATAATTCTTCCTTTCAAGACGAAATGCTTAGTGCTGCTGCGCCCGTACACTATGCACGGCGCAACTTGTCGATGTTTTGGAAATAAGGGGAGGGCTGAAGCACTTTGACTTGAAAAGCGCGAAGCCGAGCCAGTCGGCCGAAACTCGATAGGGGTCATATGGGCGCTTTGGCGCCAGATTACAAGCCCCAATGGTTAATGCCGTTTAAGTCGGTGATCGGCTGATGGATTTGACGGTTCCGCGCTGATTGCCAGACTTCTTCGCAATCTCGCGGTCCTGCGCCATGATCAGGGTCTTGGCGTGATCGTCACCATCGGAGTCTGCAAGGTCTGCATGCGGCAACTTTCCGGCGCGAGCTCCGGGTGCCGTCTTCATAGATGACATCGAAAAGAATGACGCTATCGTCCACGCGCGGTTTTTTCTTGGCCATTGTCTCTGCTCCTCTTTCACCACGAGCTGAGCAATTCCTTTGCTGTGGCCGAGGGTCATGTTTGTGTGTGGGCTGGGGTTTGTTCTTATTTCGGCAGTTTGTCGAGGGGATTCGAATTTCAAAATTTTGAATTGTCTTATGAATAGTTATTGATGGCGGTTATTGAAAAACTTGACACGTACGGCTATTTGACGTACATATATGGATGGAGAAGAATGGTTATGCAATCTACAGATACATATGATGATGGCGTAAAGGGTGGCCGCTTGGAGGCTCGTATCAGCAGCCAGCAGAAGCGGCTATTCAAGCGCGCGGCGGAACTGGAAGGCAGGACGCTTACGGATTTTGTCGTGTCCGCGCTGCAGGCCGCTGCCACCAAGGTCATACAGGACCATGAAGTCATGACGTTGTCGGACAAAGACCGTGAGATTTTTGTGTCCGCACTGCTCAAGCCCGTTATTGCAAGCGGTCGATTGAAGAAAGCGGTTTCACGCTACAAAAAATTGATGGACTGAGTGGCCGTAGTGCCCGCTCCACTTTTTGAGCCGCTTGGAAAGCATCATGACCGGGAGGCTTTCGATTGTGGAACCGATGTGCTCAATCGCTATATCCGTGAACAGGCGGGGCAGAACTTAACCAAGAAAATCGCGGCAACGTTTGTCCTGGTCGGGAATACGCCTGCAACGATTTCTGGCTATTATTCGCTTTCTATCCACCAGTATCAACGTGGGAGAATTACCGGAGGCAGTGGCGAAAAAATTGCCGCGTTATCCATTGTCCGGCGACTTTTATTGGAAAACTGGCAGTTGACCGGCACTACCAGGGAAGGGAAGCGGCGAGCTTTTGTTGGTGGACGCGTTGAAACGCTCATTAGCCTCAACAAAGCAAATAGGCTCTGTCGCCGTGGTGGTGGATGCAATTGATGATCGGGCCAAAGCCTTTTATGCGTATTTCCAGTTCATTCCGCTGGAGGGCTTTACGCACCGGCTGTTCTTGCCGAGAAAGTGATTGAAAATTTGTTAAATGAGGGATGGTGCCGCTTAGGTGACTTCGAACACCTGACCCCATCATTACGAATGATGTGCTCTACCAACTGAGCTAAAGCGGCAACGCTGACGAATGGGGGCTGGATAGACGGTTTTGCCCCCGGTTTCAACCATCTGTCACAAGAGTTTTGTTGCGAAGCACGGCGTCATCGTCAAGGCCCGGATCGTCGGGCGGCCGTGGCAGTTCGGCCATGGCGGGCTTGGCAATCCTGATGGGCGTGGATTCGACCACGGGGGCGGTTGCGGGCGTGGGGGCGGCAAGTGTTTCGGTTTTCTGTTCCGCCACCATTTCAAAAGGCGTTTTCCACTGGCAGGGGACGATTTCGCCGGAAACGGGCGAAATGGGAACCCAGCGCGGGCTTGCCACGCCATCGGACACCCACATGGGATCACGCGGCGCGCGTGATGGCGCGGGCCAGCCATTCGCGGGCCCGGCCCTTGTCGCCGGTTGCTTCCTCGATATCGGCCATGAGGGCGCAAAACCTCGCCTGGGGCTGGTCGGCCAGAAATGGTTCCAGGGTTTTGCGGGCCGCATCCCAGCGCTGGGCGGCGACGGCGGCGCGGGCGAGGGCATAGGCGCCTTCAAGTGAATCAGATGAACCACTCACGAGATCGCGCACCCGCTCGAAGCGGGGCTCGGGGCCATCGCCGGGTCTGGCGTGGGCCAGAACTTCGGCCAGATCGGGATGGGGATTTCGGCTCCAGGTTTCACGAATGATCCTGGTTGCTTTACGCGGCGTATTCTGGCTCGCATAAACGCGCGCGGCAACGAGGGCTGCGGGAACGAGGCTGGCATCAAGCTTATGGGACTTAAGCGCAAGGGTGAGAGCCTCGGCACTGTTCTTATCCTCAATTGCCATGGCCTGGGCCGCCAGCATGATGGCCTGCTTCTGATTGCTTTCTTCGGTTGGGATCAGGCCGGACTTTGCCTGTTGCTGCAATGTGGCGGCAGCACCTGACCAATCCTTGCGGAGCGATTGCAGTTGCAGAACGGCGGAAGAAGCCCATGCCAATCGCGGATTGAGTTTAAGGGCGCGCTCCGCATGGAGCATCGCCGAGGTCACATCGCCATTCTGGCGGGCCTCGGCAAAAAGCCCGCGCAGGCCCAGCGCTTCCGTGTCCGGTGATTTCGTCATCGCCTCGAAGATGCGCTTGACCGAGGCGCGGTCACCTTTGAGCTGGGCGGCCTGGGCGGCGAGCACATTCACGAGAGGTTCGTCGGCCAAGGCATTGCCTGCAATGGCCGCGTGCTTTGAAGCGGCGATGCTGTCGCCTGCGCCGGCCGCAATGATGCCGCGCGACAGGGACTCATAGGCTTTGCGATTTTTGCGAAAGCGCCAATAGTCGCGCGCCGCCGTGGGGCTGCGCCAGATCCTGCGGAAGAAACCCCAGACAAACCAGAGGAGGGCAAGGGTGAGAAAAGCGATGGCGACGGCGATCACGAAGGCCATCTGAATTTCGCGGCCCATCCATTGAATGGTGACGGTGCCTGGGCGATCGGCCAGCCAGGTAAAGAACAGGGCGGCGAGCAGGAGGAGGCCGAAGCGCCATAGCAGCTTGATCATGGGGTGGCACCCATGCTGGTGATCTGGCGCAGCACAGCAGCTGAGGTTTCCTCGAGAGCTGCTTCAAGGGCAATGCGTTTTGCGGCGCGCTCACGCCAGCCTGAAAGGCTCGCGGGCTTTGCGCCTTCTGCCTTGTCTATTCTCTCAATGGCCTGGGCGAGATCGCCGCTTTCAGCAAGGGCTGCACATTTCGCGGCAAGGTCTGGCCAATCGGTTTCACCGATGCGGCGAACGGTGATCACGCCCTTCATGGCATCCCAGAAACTGTCGAGGTAAGAATTTTCCGATGAAGGCAATTCAGTTTCCTGCTTGGGCAGCAGGGGAATGAGGCTGGTGAGTTCCGCGGCCAATCCGGCAGCGGTGGGCAGGCCTTCATTGGCGTTTGCGGACAGTGTGTCCAATCCGGCGGCGGCTGGCACCATGCGTGAAATGCGCTCAAGCTCAACGCTGTAGGATGCACCCGATGCGATTTTCGCTTTGAGATCGGACATGGATTGGGAGAGGGTCGCGCGTGGCGGCAGTCTGATCACCCGGCGTGCTGACGGTCTTGAGACTCGCCACATCTTTTTCCAAGACATCGAGACGCTGCGCCAGTGTTGCCAGGGCACCGTTGTCTACGGTTGCGCCTGTAGTTCCTCCCGCAGCAGGAGCAGATTTCAATTTTTCCAACTCCGCCTTTACGGCTTTCGCAGCAGCTTCGGTGGAGGCAATACGCGTTTCAAGAGCTGCGCTTGCGTTTTGCGCAGCGGATGATTTTTCCGTTGCGCTTTGAATTTCGGTTTTCAATTGATCGGATGTGCCAGATACGGCGACGAGCTGTTCACCCAGCGTTTTGGTTTGCGCTTCCAGCGTGTCTATGCGGGCTTGTGCGGTGACCAGTTCATTGCTGGGCACGTAGGATGACAGAACATCCTTGTAAAACCAGCCGCCAACAACGCCACCGCCAAGCAGTGCGATGGCAAGCCAGGCGACCGGATGAACTGATTTCTTTGCAGGCGGCGGCGGCGGCGGAGCTGCCGGTTTATCAGCCTCTTCGACAATGACGTCCTCGGCATCCAGGTCAATGACCTGTGGCTTCAAGGGCGATTCAGGGTTTTCGTTTGTCATGTCACAGGCCTAACGGGTTCGTGGGCGTCAATCAAGAAGGGCCAGCATCGCAGCCTCATCGGGCGTTTTTGCGACACGCTTTTGCCAGGGCTCAGGCAGGATTTTTGCCACATTATCCGACAGGCAATAATAGGTGGGGGCTGCCGCCTGCTTTTCCAGTTTGGAACTTACCATAAGGTCACACCAGATGCGGGCGCTGCGCGGCGAATAGAGCAATACGCCATTGGCTTTTGCCAAGGCCTTATCAATTTCAGCAGGTGCCTGAATGACGGCATCGTAAATGATCACGCGTTCCACCGCGAAGCCCGAGGCTTTCAGGAGGGCGCGCAGGTTGCTTGAGGTTTCAGCGCCTGAGAGATAGAGGATCGGGCCATTTTTCGGATCGAAGGTCTCAGCAATGTGGGCGACGAGCCCCTGCACATCGCCGCCATGGGCCTGGCAATTTTTGAATCCTTCCTCCCGTGCTGTAGAAAGTGATTGGGGACCAACGGTCAGCAATTCAAGATTTTTAATTTCATCGGCCAGATAGAGGCTTCGTAAAGCATTGGCACTTGTGGCACAGACGAGTTGATAGGCCAGTGGCGGAATATAAACGCCAGGTCTTGGGACAATTTTTAGGAGCGGAGCCAGATATGCTGTGTGCCCCATGCTTTCCAATTTTGCCTTTAGCGGCAAGGCATCTGCCTCCGGTCTGGTGATGATGAGTTGCATCAGAATGCTATCAACGCGCCGCCGCGCGTTTTAACTTCCACGCCGGCTTCTTCACCCATGCGGGCGGCGTCGCTTGCTGAACCTGTTCTTGTGGTTTCAAAACAATGGACGCCATCGGGTGTCAGTGCATGGCCACGGAAACTCAGCGTGTTGCCATTCAGTGTTGCGAGGCCCGCCAAGGGCGAGCGGCAGGAGCCATCAAGGGCCTTGAGAAAAGCGCGCTCGCAGGTAACTGCGCATCTGGCTTTCCGTGTGATTGATGGCGGCCAACAATTTGCGCGTTGCTTCGTCACCCTCTCGAATTTCAATGCCGATGGCACCCTGGGCGATGGCAGGCAGCATGACGTCTACGGGAACGGCCGCGGTAATTTTATCCGCAAGGCCCAACCGGTTCAGTCCGGCGCAGGCGAGGAAGGTGGCATCGGCAATACCTTCCGAAAGTTTGCGCAAGCGGGTTTCAACGTTGCCTCGAAACTGCACGGTTTTCAGATCGGGGCGCAGCCTCAAGACTTGCGCCGTGCGGCGAACCGAGGAGGAACCGATGGTAGCACCGGTTTTCAATTCAGCCAGGGAATTGGCCACGGGGCTCATGAAGGCATCCCTTGGATCTTCGCGGGGAAGCACGGCTGCGATGGTGAGTCCGTCCGGCAGATTAGCCGGCAGGTCCTTCATGGAATGCACGGCGAGCTGGATTTCACCGGCCAACAGGGCATCTTCGATTTCCTTGGTGAAAAGCCCCTTGCCGCCGATCTCGTTCAGCGGGCGGTCCTTGATACGGTCACCTGTCGTGGCGATCGGCAAAATCTCAATATCTGCGGGGTCAAGGCCATGGGCGGCAATAAGCCGTTCGCGGGTTTCACGGGCCTGGGCGAGGGCGAGGGGCGAACCCCGGGTTCCAATTTTTATACGCGGCATTTGCAAGTTGTATCCGGTGAATGCTAGAGCGAGGCCACGTTCTAGAGCAGAATGAAGTCAGACAGAACCAACATTTTCAATTAGCGCCAATAACTGGGGTAACCATACAATTCTATGCAATAATCCGTCATCCCGGCGAACGCCGGGACCCAGGCTTTCAACCGGCACACAAGCGGAAAGTCTGGTTCCCGACTTTCGTCGGGATGACGAAAGAGAAGAATGAATTCAGCACGTAACCGCTAAATTGTGAGACGTCATCCATCCCATGGCCGCAGCCGCCACCCATATCCTCGGTATTGAAACATCCTGTGATGAAACGGCGGCAGCCGTTATCCGCAGGCATCCCGACGGCAGCGGCGAAATTGCCAGCAATATCGTGCTTTCGCAGATTGAGGACCACGCGCCCTATGGCGGCGTGGTGCCGGAAATTGCGGCGCGGGTTCATATCAGGCATCTGGACCGGTTGGTCGCACAGGCCATGGCAGAGGCGGGAATAACATACCCCATGCTTGATGGCGTGGCGGCCACGGCGGGGCCGGGGCTTTTGGGCGGCGTTATCATTGGTCTTACCACCGCCAAGGCCATTGCCATGGCCCATGACAAGCCCTTGCTCGCCATCAATCACCTCGAGGGCCATGCGCTTACGCCGCGATTGCTGGAGCCTTGTCCCTTTCCCTATTTGCTTCTCTTGATTTCGGGGGGCCATACGCAGTTTCAATTGGTCGAAGGCGTTGGCCGATATCGCAGGCTGGGGACCACAATTGACGATGCCTTTGGGTGAAGCCTTCGACAAGACGGCAAAGCTTCTGGGGCTGGGCTATCCCGGCGGCCCATTAGTGGAGCAGTATGCGCGCAACGGCAATCCGCAGCGGTTTGATTTTCCACGGCCGCTCAAGGGGCGGAAGGACTGCAATTTTTCATTCTCGGGACTGAAAACTGCCGTGCGCGAGGCAGTGCATGATTTGGGGCATTTGTCGGAGCAGGATATTGCGGATGTGTGCGCGAGTTTTGAAACTGCGGTTGCGGAAACTTTGCAGGATCGCTTGAAGATGGCCTTTGCAGCTTTCCGCGAGGCCTATCCGGAGGTGAAGGAGCCTGCCTTGATTGTGGCCGGTGGCGTTGCGGCGAACGCGACTTTGAAAAATGTGATGACAACTTCAGCCAAAATGTTTGGGTTCAAGCTCATTGTGCCGCCAGCGGCTCTTTGCACCGACAATGCGGCGATGATTGCCTGGGCGGGTGCGGAGCGATTGGCGCTGGGCCTGGTTGATGGTCTCGATTTTATGGCGCGGGCCCGCTGGCCCCTGGATGAAGTTTCAACACCCGTTTATGGCTCTGGCAAGTTAGGGGCAAAGGTTTGAGGCGGCGCATTGCCATTGCGGGGAACGGCGCATGGGGGCAGGCACTGGCCCATGTTGCAAGGGCTGCAGGCCACGAGGTTGGCATGTGGTCAAGGAAATATTCGGATGTGGCCTCATTTGAAAGCTATGACGCCATTATTCTGGCCGTGCCGGCGCAGGCGGTGCGCGATGTGCTGACCGTCATTAAACCACCGAAGGACATTCCGCTGATCATCAGCGCCAAGGGCATTGAGCAGGCAAGCGCCAAATTCATGAATGAGGTTGTCGCGGAGATTGTGCCGGGCGCGCATGTATTCGTACTCTCAGGTCCGAGCTTTGCCGCCGACGTATTAAAGGCCATGCCAACGGCTGTTACCCTTGCTGCACCTACACTGGCGGAAGCTGGCGAATGGGCGCAGGCGCTTAGCCTTCCCATGTTTCGGGTTTATGGCTCCGATGATGTTCTGGGTGTTGAAATCGGGGGCGCATTAAAAAATGTTTTGGCCATTGCTTGTGGCATTTCTGATGGTCGCGGGCTTGGTGACAGCGCGCGGGCCGCGCTCACGACGCGGGGTTTTGCCGAGTTGATGCGCTTTGGCAAAAAGCTTGGGGCAAAGCCTGAAACGCTTACGGGGCTTGCGGGGCTGGGCGATCTCCTGCTCACCTGCTCCAGCCACCAGTCGCGCAACTATTCCTTCGGTCTGGCCATCGGGCAAGGGCGTTCTGTTGG
Organism: uncultured Alphaproteobacteria bacterium; assembly: GCA_963766425.1. GTDB lineage: Bacteria > Pseudomonadota > Alphaproteobacteria > Rhizobiales > Aestuariivirgaceae > Aestuariivirga. The sequence continues at coordinate 5,977 of CAVYAB010000029.1, read as the reverse complement.
CGAGGCGCTTGCCGCCTCGCGCGGTGTTGTGGAAGGGGCACATACGGCAAGGGTTGCCCATTCGCTCGCTGTCTTGAATGAGGTGGACATGCCCATTGTGGCCGCCGTTTCCGCGATCATCGATCACGGGGCGGAACCGGCGCAGGAGATTTCCAAGCTGCTGGCGAGGCCGGTGCGGGAAGAAATTCGATAGGGAGTGAATATGCTATTTGCGTTGATATGCACGGATAAGCCAAACAGCCTGGAATTGCGTCAGAAATCGCGGCCTGATCATCTCAAGTTCCTGGAAAGTCTTGGCGGCAACCTGAAGGCCGCCGGCCCATTCACGAATGATGAGGGCAGCCCCACGGGCAGTCTTGTAATTATTGAAGCGCAGAATCGCGCGGCAATTTCCGAGATCGCGGGGCGAGACCCCTATTCGGTTGCGGGACTGTTCGCGTCGGTTGAAATCAAGCCGTGGAAATGGCTGATCAAGAATCCGGAGGCCGTGTAATGGCGTACTGGCTTTTCAAATCGGAGCCCGGCGTATGGTCCTGGGACATGCAGAAGGCCAAGGGCAAGGACGGCGAGGAATGGACTGGCGTGCGCAATTATCAGGCGCGCAACAACATGCGGCTGATGAAGCTTGGAGAGAAGGGCTTCTTCTATCACTCGAATGAATCCAAGGCCATCGTTGGCATCGTTGAGGTGTGCAAGCTCGCGCACAAGGATTCAACCGCTGACGTTGATACATGGGATTGCGTGGACATTCGCGCGCTGATGGAAGTGCCGAAACCGGTTACTCTTGACGACATCAAGCTGGACAAGCGCTTGAAGGAAATGGTGCTGGTAAAGAATTCGCGTCTTTCGGTGCAGCCCGTTACCGCCGATGAATGGAAAATCATTTGCGATCTCGGTGGGGTTAAAACCCCGCCGCGCCTGACGTGAGCAAAGCGGATTTCATCCGGCAAAATACGACTGTGATGACACCGCCATTGGTGCCGGAAGTGAAATTGCATCTCGCCCATGAAGCTGTGCCCCTGTGGCAAAAAACGGAAGAAGAACTCGGTGAAATGGGTTTGCCGCCGCCTTTCTGGGCCTTTGCCTGGGCGGGTGGACAGGCGCTGGCGCGCTACATTTTAGATAATTCCAGTATGGTTGAAAATCTCAAGGTACTGGATTTGGCAACGGGTTCTGGTCTGGTAGCGATTGCTGCGGCGCAGACTGGGTCTGCTTCGATTATCGCGGCTGACATTGATGAGTTTGCTACTACTGCTGCGCAGATGAATGCGGAACTTAATCGAGTGAGCTTGGACATCAAATTAGAGGACTTGCTGGATCAGCAACCGCAATCCGCCGATGTGATTCTTGTTGGTGATCTATTCTACGAAAAGACACTTGCTGCACGTTGCCTGAGCTGGTTGCGGAAGGGGCAGGAACAGGGCGCGAAAATATTCATCGGTGATCCTGGGCGGAGCTATTTACCTCGGGATCAGCTTGAAAAACTCGCTGAATACAATGTTCCCGTCACCCGTGACCTTGAAGATGCGGAAATCAAACGGACGGCTGTGTGGCAACTGAAGGCCTGACGGATGAGCCGGAGTTGTTGAGCCAGAGCGCCAGCATCAGAATTCCAAGTGAAATCCAAAGCCAGATATCGGCACCGCCGCCATAGAAGAATATGGCGAAGATCACGGCGGCGGGGGTTGAAACATAGACGGCCTGAATGGTGTAAACCGCGCCCTTGTCACGGATGAGGGTGAAGAAGGCAATGCGTTCGATGATCCACAGGATGCCCGCTACAAGAACGGTCCAATAGGCCAAAAGCTCTGGTGTGGCCGGCCCCCAGGGAGCTGCGTAATAGAGCATGAATGGAACCGCCACGAGCCCGGACCAGAAGCTTTCCGATGCGCCGATAGAATAAACGTCCCTGTCCTTTGGCCAGAAGTGGGCGGCAAACCAGTTGTAGGCCGTGTAGAGAATGGGTGAACTGAAGGCCGCCAGGGTCCACCAGGAAATCTGCCCCGAGAGCATGCCTTCGCGCGACAGGATCAGCACGGCACTCGAAACAAAACCAGCGGCAACGGCGAGCAACCGGCGCGGCACGGCGTTTTCGCGGCCCGTGGCCAGTGCGATGACGTAGTTAAAGAAAGGGGCGGTTGATACGATCAGGGCCATTTCCGTGGCGGGCAGGTGGCGTATCAAATAGAGGCCGATGGCAAAGGGGATGTTCAGGAGGATGGCGCAGCCGAGGCCGAACACGATGACCTCGCGGCTGAAATCCAGCCGGGTTCCTGACAGCTTTGCGGCAACCATCAGGCCCGCCCCCACGCCAAAGCCCGCGTAAACAATGACGTGGCTGATGGGCATGTTCTGCAGGGCCATGGCCTTGTAGAGCGATTGCGACAGGCCCCAGAACAGGCCGAGGAATATGAAGTAGAGGAAATGGCGGGAGATGGTCATGGGTCCACGTATGGCACTTGCTTAAACTTTAGGCTACTTGATTGGCCCGCATGACTGACCTTACATTGCGGCATAACACATAAGGAAAACGCCCATGTCGTCCAAGACTTACCCGGTTCCTGCCAGTTGGAAAAAACGCGCCTTTGTTGATGATGCGGGCTACAGGGCGATGTATGCGGAATTGGTGAAGGCGCCGGCAAAGTTCTGGGCGAAGCATGCCAAGCGGCTGGATTGGTTCAAGGCGCCTACGAAAATCAAGAATACATCTTTTGCTTACGACAAGGTTTCCATCAAGTGGTTTGAGGATGGCGTTCTGAATGTTTCCTATAACTGCATTGACCGGCATCTCAAGAAGCGGGCCAACCAGACGGCGATCATCTGGGAAGGCGATAATCCTTACGACGACAAGAAAATTACTTATGCGGAACTACATGCCCAGGTCTGCCGCTTTGCCAATGTGATGAAGCGCAATGGGGTGAAGAAGGGTGACCGCGTTACCATTTACATGCCGATGATTCCGGAAGCGGCCTACGCGATGCTGGCATGCACGCGCATCGGAGCGGTGCATTCCATCGTGTTTGGCGGCTTCTCGCCGGATTCGCTCGCGGGGCGTATCAATGATTGTGCTTCCAAATTCATTATCACGGCGGATGAAGGCCTGCGGGCGGGCAAAAAAATTCCGTTGAAGCACAATACGGATGAGGCGCTGAAAAAATGCGCGGGCAATGAGAAGGTTCTGGTGGTGCGCCGTACGGGCGGGGCTGTGCCTTTCGATGCCAGCCCGCGATCTCTGGTATCATGAGGAAGCCGCGAAAGTTTCCGCCGATTGCAAACCGGAGAAAATGAAGGCGGAGGATCCGCTGTTTATTCTTTACACTTCGGGTTCAACTGGAAAACCGAAGGGCGTGTTGCATACGACCGGCGGCTATCTGGTTTATGCCTCCATGACGCATCAATATGTGTTCGACTATCATGAGGGCTGTATTTTCTGGTGCACGGCGGATGTGGGCTGGGTGACCGGCCACAGCTATATTGTTTACGGACCGCTGGCCAATGGGGCCACGACACTGATGTTCGAGGGGGTGCCCAATTACCCGACGAATTCTCGCTTCTGGGAGGTGATCGACAAGCATCAGGTGAACACATTTTATACGGCGCCTACGGCGATCAGGGCGCTGATGGGGGCGGGCGAGGGGCCGGTGAAGCGCACCTCGCGGAAATCGCTTCGGCTCCTGGGTACCGTTGGCGAACCCATCAATCCGGAAGCGTGGGAATGGTATCACCGCGTTGTGGGCGATGGCCGTTGCCCTATCGTTGATACCTGGTGGCAGACGGAAACTGGCGGCATTCTGATTACGCCGCTGCCCGGCGCCACAAAGCTCAAGCCGGGTTCGGCGACGCGGCCTTTCTTTGGCTGCCAGCCGGCATTGGTTGATGACAAGGGCGCGTTTCTGGAAGGTGCGGCTTCAGGCAATCTGGTAATCCTTGATGCCTGGCCCGGCATGATGCGGACGGTCTATGGTGACCATGAACGTTTCGTGCAGACCTATTTCTCGACCTACAAGGGCATGTATTTTACCGGCGACGGCTGCAGGCGGGATGAGGATGGTTACTACTGGATCACGGGGCGGGTTGATGACGTGCTCAATGTTTCCGGTCACAGGCTTGGCACGGCGGAAGTTGAGTTGGCTCTTGTCAGCCACACACTTGTTTCCGAAGCTGCGGTTGTGGGCTATCCCCATGACATCAAGGGGCAGGGCATCTATTGTTATGTAACGCTGATGGCGGGCGAAACGGGCTCTGATGATTTGCGCAAGGATCTGGTGGCCCATGTGCGCAAGGAAATTGGCCCCTTTGCTACGCCGGACAAAATCCAGTTCGCGCCGGGCCTTCCCAAAACCCGCTCGGGAAAAATCATGCGGCGCATTTTGCGGAAAATCGCCGAGGATGATTTTGGTGCACTGGGGGATACATCGACGCTTGCTGATCCGGCAGTGGTTGATGATTTGATCGGGAACAGACAGAACCGGAAGGATTAAGCTATTTCCCTCTGCCGTTGAGAGAGAAGCTTGCGCCTGCAGATTTCGTCATGCGGGCGCAGCCAGGCCGACGGGATGACAGAGATAAATATGAACAGGACTTCTGCCACAATCCTGCCAATAGTCCGGAGCTAGGAATCCCTTGGGAACAGGGAATTTTGATGAATTGGCGGAGCTTCATAATTGGTGCGGTGGCGATGGTGCCGAGCTCTGGCTTTGCCGCGGCCAAGAAGAAAATTTACTATCGTGGGGCGGAGGTTGTTGAATTTGAAACGCCGGAAAGGCGCGGCACGGTCATTGTCAACACAGAGGAAAAGGCCCTCTATCACATCATCGGATGGGAAACCGCGATCCGTTATGGCGTGGCGGTAGGCAAGGAAGGCTTTGACTGGGCTGGCATTGCCAAGGTGGGGCGCAAGGTTGAATGGCCGACGTGGACGCCGCCTGCCTCAATGATCAGGAGGCGGCCGGACCTGGAGAAATGGCGCTACGGGATGCCGGGCGGGCCGGACAATCCCCTTGGGGCGCGGGCGATCTATCTGTTTGAAGGAAGCCGCGACACGCTGTTTCGCATTCATGGCACCAATGAACCGGAATCCATCGGCACGGCGGCGTCATCGGGCTGCATCCGCATGCTGAACGAGGAAGTCTCCGAGCTCTATGAAAGCGTGCACATCGGCACCAAGGTTATCGTGATCTAGTTTCTGCGCTTTTCTGACCATTTGCGATATTGCGCTGCACAAGGTAGAAGATTTGGGACTCCCCTGGGAACCCGGTGATGATTGAACAGAAGTCTTCGGCGCGGCCGCTTTCGCCTCACTTGCAAATCTACAAGCCCATGCTCACCATGATGATGTCGATCATGCACCGCATCACGGGGGTTGGGCTTTATTTCGGGATTATCCTGCTGGTGTGGTGGCTGACGGCGGCGTCAATATCGGACAGTTATTTTGAATTCGTGCAGGGGTTTTTCGGCCACTGGTTTGGCAGGCTTTTGCTGTTTGGGTTTACCTGGGCGCTGATGCACCATGCGCTAGGTGGCTTACGGCATCTTCTGTGGGATACGGGCCGAGGTTATGATCTCAAAGTAATTGAGTGGCTGGCGCGGGCCAATCTTGCGGGCTCCATTGTACTCACATTTCTGCTCTGGATTATCGGCTACGGGGTAATGCCATGAGCCCCGATAAATCCGGTACGACTCATTTCTGGCAGCAGCGGGCGACGGCCATTGCCAATGTGCCGCTCGTCATATTCCTGCTGTGGTTCATTATTTCGCATCTGGGCGCGGCACGGGCCGAAGTGGTGGTCAGTATCCAGGACCCGGTCATCGCATTCCTGCTCGTTCTTTCATTTGTTTCCATTCTCTGGCACATGCGGCTTGGCATGGAGATGGTGCTTGAGGACTATGTGCAGGATGCGCGCCTGCTTCATGGAAGCCTGCTGGCTAATACGATTTTTACCGCAATTGTCGGCGTGGCGGCGCTTTATGCAATTCT
>CAVYAB010000028.1:0-223017 GCA_963766425.1 uncultured Alphaproteobacteria bacterium | reverse complement strand
CTTCATGGCGCTGCGAATGACGGGTTCGCCCGAGCGTGTGATCAGCCGTTTGAGATAGCCCGCCGTATCAAATTTCGTGCCCTTGCCGAGTTCAACAATCCTGCCGGTAAGCATCAGGCCCCAGGCCGAGGCATTCACAAACAGCGATTCCGATTGCCCGAGATGGCCTTCCCAATCCTTGCCGCCGATCTTGTCGGCAATCAGCTTGTCGGCGGTTTCCGCATCTGGAATGCGCAGAAGCGCTTCCGCCATGCACATCAGCACCACGCCTTCTTCCGAGGACAGCGAGTATTCTTGCATGAAAGCGTCAATGCCGCCCTGGGCCTGGCGATTTGCCCGCACAGCGGCCACCAGAATCTTGGCCAGATCGGCAACCCGTTTCCGGTCTTCTGAACTGAGCAGCGCCTCCGCCGCCAGTTCTTTCACCAGCGAAGTTTCATCGGCAAAGAGACGGGCAGAAATGGCAGCGCGAAGTGTTTGGGCAGTCATGAAGGCCTCCGGAATGGGTGCAACATGCCACAAATGAGGATATTTTTCTCGCCATTATTGTGCAAGTATGAAGGTATAAACATCAGGAAATCACACGGGGTAGGGAAAAATGCCAAAGACAGGGGAAATGCCAGAGAATTTAGATTTCATCGATTTGCTGCTCCTAACCACATTGCAAAATGAGGGACGCATTCCCGTTGTCGAACTCGCCAAGAAGGTGAACCTGTCGGCCACGCCCTGCACCCTCCGCATGCGCAGGCTTGAGCAGGAAGGCGTGATTATTGGCTACCACGCCCGGATAAATCCCGTGGCGCTCAATCAGGCGCTGATGGTGTTCGTCACCGTAAGTCTCAAAGCCACCGATGAAGCCAGCCTCAAGGCGTTTAACGCGGCGGTGAAGCCGGTGAAGCAAATTCTGGAATGCCACATGCTTGGTGGCGGCTTTGACTACCTTCTGAAAATCCGCGTGCGCGACATGCCGGAATACCGCGAAATCCTCGGCAGCATCATCGGCGCCCTGCCCATGATCGAAAGCACCCATTCCTACTTTGTCATGGAGCAAGTAAAGGAGAGTCCATTGCTGCCGATTCCGCGAACTCAGGGACCGTAAATCGTGAAGCCAAAGATTATCCGCACAATCGAAGGTTTGCGCCGCGAAACGGCGAAATGGCGGGGCGATGACCTGACCGTTGCGATTGTCCCCACCATGGGAGCACTCCACGAAGGCCACCTCACCCTCGTGGCCGAAGGCCTCGAACATGCCGACCGGGTGATCGTGACAATCTTTGTGAATGCCAAGCAATTCGGCGCCAACGAGGACCTGAGCCGCTACCCAAGGGATGAGGCGGGCGATGTGGCCAAACTTGCGGCGGCCGGAGCCCATTTGATCTTTGCCCCATCTGCCGATGAAATCTATGCCGAGAATTTTGCAACGGCTGTGGTCTTGAAAGGTCCAGCCAAAGCCAATCTCGAAGACAAATTCCGCCCCCACTTCTTTGACGGCGTCGCAACCATCGTGGCCAAGCTTTTCATCCAAAGCGGCGCCGACTTCGCCATCTTCGGCCAGAAGGATTACCAGCAGTTGCAGGTCGTGACCCGCATGGCGCGCGACCTTGACTTGCCCATTGAGGTGATTGGCGTTCCAACAGTGCGCGCGCCCGATGGCCTGGCGCTATCCTCGCGCAATCAATATCTCACCAAGACCGAGCGCCACCAGGCAACCGCCATTTACAAATCGCTTAATCAGGCCGCAGAGAAAATCCGCTCCGGAACCGATCCGCAAAAAGCCATGCGCGCCGCATCGCGTTCCTTGACCACGCTCGGCTTCAAAGTTGACTACGTGACCGCCAGGAATGCCGAAACCCTCGACGTGCCCCTATCCCACAGCGACGAACCACTGCGCCTCCTGGCCGCCGCCTGGATCGGCAAGACAAGGCTGATTGATAATATTGAAGTTTGAGGGCTTTAATTTAAAGCAAACCCAACGCTGACAGCTCTCTCCGCATGTCTTCATTCATCTCGCTTGCAATTGCCCCTTTTTTCAAATCCGCTGGCGCATCTTCGGCACTGAGGTAACGCCAGCCCTGGAAAGCCCGCCGTGGCGTGGGCCAGACGGGAACGATCCTTGCCTTGAAATCAATGCGGCAGCGCGAGATTCCGTCCTTGCCCTTGACAGGAACAAGACCGGCAATGGGCTGGCGGCACAGGATCATGCCGCGAATGACCCAGTAGAGTGAACCGCCATTCAATATCTCATCGCCGCGTTTCGGGAACATCCGCGTCGTGTGATCCAGAGTCTCTAGACCTTTTTTTGCGTCTCTCACCCATTGCTTGAGTTCGGACACTTCCGAAACACCGACACATAATTTAATGAGATGTAGCGGCATAAAATAAACGATTACCTCTGGACTAGGGATGAACCACCTATGCTAACATGGCCCCAAGGAAAACCTCAAAGCCAATGTTTTCCGCCATGAGGATTGGATAGATCATGACCACAGTCGCAAAAGTAATCGAGCTTACCGCATCGTCGCCCAAGAGCATTGAAGACGCAATCGAATCCGGAATCAAGCGCGCCGATACGACCCTGGATCAGATTGAAAGCGCCTGGGTGCAGGACATCAAGTGCGTTGTCAAGAATGGCAAGGTCAGCGAGTGGCGGGTGAACATGAAGATCACTTTCCTGCTGAAATGAGCCTGCCACAATCACGCTAACGTGAGGCCCCGAACGCGCTCGTGATTGGCAAGTGACCCAGGATTTCGCCATCAAAGGCCCATGATTGCCATTGATGAAAACCTGGACGTGGCGCGGCTGACGGAATTTCTGGCTGACGATTACGCCAGGCTCAGACTTTACATGGGAGTAAGCACTTTCAACGCGATGGGCCGACACTGCATCGCGGCCTATTCAACCAAGGTTCCAAAAGCCCGTGCCCTTTCGCTGCATTTGCCCAATTTTCTCGACCTGACAAAACCTTTTTCCCGAAGCCCGGAGCTTTCGGATCTGGCCCGTTTGGAAAAAGCCTTTCATGCCGCACTCAATGCACCCGAAGCTCCCGCCCTGACATTTTCCGAATTCGTCGGAAGAAATCCGCAAAATTTTTTTCTGGAGCCACACCCTTCAGTTCAAAGACTGCGCTTGCGCACCAACGCCGCCAGCATCTGGGCCGCCCTAACTGCCGGCGAACTGCCCCCTGCTCCCATGAAGTTGCATGCACCTTTGGAGTTACTCGTGTGGCGGCAGGGGTTAGCGTCACGTTTCAGAATACTGGGTGAGGAAGAAGCCGTGTCCTTCGACGAGGCAGCGGGCGGTGAACTGACAGGCATCGATCAAATTTCGGAATATTTTCTGCGTGGCTGGCTGGAGGCTGAGGTCGTATCAGCGGTACGCGAAATCAAGGACGAAGGTGAAAAATAATCACCATTGGACCGCGGGCGTTACCCTGCACCAACTCGTGTTACCGAACTCCTGTAATTTCGATTCCATTTTCCCTGACAGTCATCGGTATTGATTAGGGTTAGAAGCATTTTAGCCATGCTGTTGAACGACACTTCAGTTACTAGCTCGACTGTTAACTAGAAGAGGAGCGGGCTATGAAAGATAAGAAAACTACTGGCAGGGTCAGTGACCTCGCCAGAATCCTCGAAGATTGTGAGGTGATGGAAGTCACTGCGATGACATGGGCACCCTACTACGCAAAGGGAGACATGCTGTTCATCCATTCCGAAAGCAAGGTGACAATACGTGACCGCGTATCACTGACTACTCGCAATGGCCGCCACATCCTTGGTGCCTTTATTGAAAAAGGCAAAAAGTGGACGGTTATCCAGAGTTTTGAAGGAATCCTAAAATTTGAACATTTTGATGAAAACGAAATAACGTCGGTTTCAAAGATTATCGCAGCTGTTTATCAGTAGGAGTAGTGCAGCGTTTAGTTAGCCTGTCGCCAAACTATCGCTGTACCCATTTTCTTAGACGCACAACTTGGGCGTACCTTTTCCCACCGTCTCATAAAGCAGGATATTTCAACCAAGCGCCTAGGAGTTGAGCTTGCTCACGTAGCAGGAAACGCCACTCGATTTCAGTTTTGAGCAGCTTTTCTTCGCGGCATTCTGGTCCTCAAAGCCCGCAAGCCGCACCCGGAAGACAATGCCCTTGGTGCCCAAATCGGCGCGCACCACAACCGGTTTCTGGGCCGCCAGCGCCTTATGCTTGGCCTTCATCTTTTCCCAGGTTGACCAGGCCCCATCTTCGCTCGTGGCGGAAGCCAATTGCACGCTCCAGCCATCGGCGACCGGCGCTTCGGCAGGTTCTACTTCCTGCAATTCGGCAACCGCCGGTTCCGTGGCGGCCGGTTCTTCCTCTTCAACGACTTCAACAGCCACGATTTTTTCTTCTTCGACAGGAATCCGGTCCGGAATTTTGGCAACAGCAGGTTTGCTCACTGCCGCCGTCAGAATCGGATCGCTCACGCCCGCCGTCAACAATTCGTCAGTGGGCTCGACAGCCTTTGGCAGATCAGGTTTGCGAACGGTGGTCTGGCCGCCGCCTGCATTAAAGGCTGCCATATATACAGGCTTGGAAGTCCCGCTTCCCTGCAAGGCCGCCAGCTTTTCGATGGCTAGATTGAACTTGGGATTGGCGGCAATGGCGCGCTCCAGTGATTTCCGTGCATCGCCGGGACGCTTCAGATTTTCAAAGGCAAGCGCTTCCGCAAAATAGACATGCTCGATATTTGGATGCTTGTAGCGCGCGGCCTTCTCATAATCCGACAGGGCAAAAAGAAACTGCCCGCTTTCGCGAAGCGCATTGCCCCGGCCATAATAAGCATGGGCAAATGAGGGGTCGAGAAACAGGGCGCTGGTGTAATCTTCCACCGCCGCCGAAAGCGCGTTCAACTTCTGATGGCTAAGGCCACGGTTATAGAGCGCAGTTGCCCGCAACCCGGCACCCATCGCATCAAGGCGAAGGGCGGCCGTATAGTCATCGATGGCATCCTGGTACAAGGCAATCTGCTGATGGGCCAGCCCGCGATTGAGCAAAGCATTCGCCAGCACTTCCGTGGGCAAATCCTGGGATTCAATCGCCTGTGAATACGCGTTAATCGCTGCCCTCTGGTCTCCCGCCGCCAGCGCCTGGTAAGCCTGTTCAGCGATGATTTCATTGGGGTTTTTGGTGGCAGCGAATGCCGGACCGGATGCAGCCACACATGCAGCAAGAAACGCGGAACTAACAGACGCAAGGATTACACTACGGACACTCATCCTTTCAGTAATAGGATGTTAGGGTTAAGACTCCGTTTCCAGGGGAAATTCAAAGGAAAACGGGAGGTTAACCCTCGCGCAGCGCGTGGGCGAACTGGTCAGTGAGCGGCTTCAGGAAATAGGTGAGCGGCGTCTGGGCTTTCGTCTGGATGAAGGCCTCCGCCGGCATGCCGGGCTTCAGTTTGTTGTTGCCAAGTTTGATAAGTTCCTTGGCCGAGATCATCAGGCGCACTGAATAGAATGGTGCCGAGTTCGGGTCGGTCCGGCTCGTGTCGGCGGAAATCTGCGTCACCTCTGCTTCAACCTCGGGCGTGAGCCTGGAATTGAACGCCGGAAAGCGGATATGGGCAATCTGCCCCGGTCGCACCTTGATCAATGTCCTGCGGCATGACCTGCGCCTGCAGGATTAGATCATCGGCTTCCGGAACAATAAGCATAATGGGCTCGCCGGGGCCAATGACGCCACCAATGGTATGAACCGCCAGCTGATAGACGTCACCCGTAATCGGCGCCTTGATCACCATGCGTTCAAGCCGAGAGGCAACGGCGTAGCTTGCGTTCCTTAAACTCGGCAACCTTGCCTTCGATCTCGCGCATGTCCGTCAGGGTCTGGGACAGGTCTTCTTCATCAATCTGCAGGATTTGCAGTTTCACTTCGGCAATGCGCGCTTCTGCCGAGGCTTTGCTGGCTACAAGCTCGCCCCTCTCGCCGTCAAGCCGCGCCGTTTCGCGGTCCATCGCCAACACGCGGCTGACGGGGACAAGTCCCTTGCTCTGCAGGTCTTTCAGATCGGTGAGTTCGGCGCTGATCAAACTCAATTGCTTTTCCTTGGCTGACTTCTGGGAATCCAATCCGCCAATTTGCTCCGTTAACTGACCAATCTGCTGGTTGAGTTGTTCTTTCTTTCCGACAATGGCCTGCAAGCGCGCATCGAAACAGTTTGGTCTGACCCGCCATGATGGCCGCCAATTCCGGCTCGCTTGCCCGCGCCAAAATTTCATCTGGAAAAGTTATGACCGATGCCCTGTCGCGCTGCGCCTCAAGCCGGGCGCGCTTGGCAAGGGCCTCATCCAGAAGGCCATCAATAATGGCAAGCTCGGATTTTGTTTCCGTGTTGTCGAGGATTACCAGAGCCTGGCCATTTTCAACCCGGTCACCATCTTTCACCCGGATTTCACCGACAATGCCACCTTCCTTGTGCTGAACCTTCTTCGAATAGGATTCAACCATGATCGTGGCCGGCGCAATGACAGCGCCATTCAGTTCGGTAAGAACTGACCAGCTGCCCACCACACCAACCATGATCAGGAACAGACAGGAAGCCAATGACCTGAAAGCGGCGGATCGAGGAATTTGTGTTGATCGTTTGCATCGCCTAATTCGCCTGTATCAGCGCGGGCTTGGACAGCGGTTGTGCGGGTTGCGCGGCGCCCACAGCCGGCCGGTTCAGCACCTTTCGCAGGATTTCATCACGCGGCCCCAACGCCACCGTCCTGCCTTCACTCAAAACCAGAATTTGCTGAATGGAAGCAAGCGCACTGGGACGGTGCGCAATGACCACGACGGAAGCCCCCCGTTCCATGGAAACGCGAATGGCGCGGTCAAGCGCTGCTTCGCCTTCCGCATCGAGATTTGAATTGGGCTCATCCAATACAAACAACACGGGATCTCCATAGAGACAGCGCGCGAGCGCCACGCGCTGGCGCTGCCCCGCCGAAAGCCTGGCGCCATTCTCGCCCAACGGCGTATCGTAACCCTTGGGCAGGCGCATGATGAGGTCATGGACATTGGCAAGCTGTGCTGCTTCAACAATCTTCGCGGGGTCGGCCGTCCACATCAAAGCGCGCGATGTTCTGCGCCGCCGTGCCGTCAAACAATTGGATGTCCTGCGGCAGGTAGCCGATAAGCTTGCCCGCCTCGTCAATATCACGCTGGTCATGGGTGGCTCCATCGAGGCGCACGGTGCCGCGCGTAATCGGCATGACGCCAACAAGAGCCCGCGCCAGTGTGGATTTGCCAGCCCCGGTTGGTCCGATCACGCCAATGCCATGGCCCGGTTCAACCGTAAAGCTGATGCCCTGAAGTAGCGGCTTTCTCCGCCCCCGGCATTTGAACAATGAGATTTTCGACATCCAATTTGCCGGTTGGTTGCGGAAGTTTCATGCGATTGGCAACCGCTGGAACTGACGCCAGAATATTTCCCAGCCGTTCGAGCGCCTTGCGGAAACCCAAAAACTGTTGCCAGCTGGCAACCGCCTGTTCGACCGGAGCAAGCGCGCGGCCCATGATGATCGAAGCGGCAATCATGGCACCGGCTGAAATTTCATGCTGAAGAGCGAGATAGGCACCGAGCGCCAGAATTCCCGATTGCACCATGAGGCGCAATACCCGCGATGCGGCACTGAGGCTGCCGCCCACATCATTGGCAACGGTCTGGTGATCCAGCGCCACCTGCTGCATTTCCGCCCACTTCTTGCGAATGGCGCCCCGCATGCCAAGCGAATGCAGCGCTTCCGAATTGCGCCGGCTTTCATCGGTCATGATCGTTGATTTGACCATCGCGGAATTGGCTTCCGCCAATGGCCCGCGTGTTGCCTTCTCAGACCACAGGGCCAGAATGAAAATGACAATTGCCGCAATGACCGAGGCAACCCCGAGCACCCAGTGCATGAGAAATATGACCAGCAAATAGACTGGCACCCACGGCATATCCAGAAACGCAAACGGCCCTTGGCCCGAGAGGAACTGGCGGATGGTTGCGAGATCATTGACGGGTTGCCCGCCAATCCCTTGCGTGCGCCGCAGCGCATGCTCAGCCATGGAATCAAAAACCCGGTCGCGCAATCTTTCTTCAACCCGCCTGCCAATGCGCACCAGAATGCGGGCGCGGAGATATTCCAGAAAACCGTAATAGGCATAAAGCGCAATGACGATGGCGATGAGGGCAACGAGCGTTGGCACGCTGCCCGAGGTCAGCACCCGGTCATAGACCTGCAGCATAAACAGCGGGCCCGTGAGCATGAGGATATTGACCAGGCAACTGAACAGCGCCGTCGAGGCAAAAGCCGCACGACTAGCCAGCAAGGCGCTCGAAATTTCACCTCTGGTCTGCTTCTGCGCGGGCTGCATCGGGACTCCTGGCCAACCTTGGAACTGCCGCCTGATTCGTCTTCATCGCCGAAGGAAGGCTGTGGCCTAGGTAAACCAACGCTGGATTTGTATCAACCCTGTTAACGACCCCAAGACAAGGACGGGATCGCATCCCGTAAATTGCGGTTGGTTTCAGCCATGGAACCGGGAACCGGCGGCTTCGCAAGTCCCACCACGGGAACAACCTGGCGCAGCATGTCATGGTAAACTCTCACACCGCTTTCTAGGTCCGAGAGGATAAGCCCCTTGTAACCGGAAGACTGCAAAGCCTCGAAACACCAGGCGATCAATTGCGTGTCCTCCGTACCTGTCAACTTATCAATGCGCTCGGCGAGATAGCGCGAGGCTTTGGTTTCACGGCGGTTATCGTCAAGGGCGTAGTAGGAGAAGCGCTGGATAGTTTTGTCGATGCCAACCGGGTACTCCTGATAGAAGCCGATGAGATCGGGATAGAGCATGAACACCATGTTGGGGAAAATGCCGTAGTAGTACCAGACCTTGCGTTGGCTTTCTGGCAGGTGTTCCATGGTCGGCAGGAATTTCTTGTAGTTCCGCACGCTCCAGTAGCGGTCGCGGCTGTCATTGAACACGCCCTTCGAGCGTGTGATCCCAAAGCCCATACTCTCGTCAATATATCCGTTGCCATACAAATCTTGCAACGCCGGATGGGCGACGGGAACATGATAGCCCTCGTTATCCACGTCGCGCACGGATTTCCAGTTCACCGGCATTTTCTGGGTGATCATCTTGCCGTAGGGCTTCGTGTCGGCAATTCGGTAATGCCCGATGATATCCTCGTGGGGGCTCATCATGTGAGCCACCGATGGCTGATCGCCGCGCACAAAACGCACAAACACAAAGCCATGCCAGATTTCAAAATCAACGGGCGTCAGACCATGTTCGACCGCATCAAGTTTGGGGAGAGATTTGGCCTGGGGTACGGCGCGCAGCGTTCCATCCAGATTGTAGGACCAGCCATGGAAAGGGCAAACGATGGCCGATTTGCAGGTGCCACGTTCAGTGGCCACAACCCGGCTGCCGCGGTGCCTGCACACATTGTGGAAAGCCCGCACCACATTATCCTTGCCACGCACGACGATGGCGCGCTCGCCGACGAGATCGAAGCTGTAGTAATCGCCGATATTGGGAACGTCGTTCACATGACACGCAACCTGCCACGTCTTGCGAAACAGCTCATCCTTCTCGATTTCGAGAAATTCCGGATTTGTATAGGTCCAACTCGGCAAACCGCCGCGCTTGTCATCATCCAGCCTGGCCCGAACCTCTGAAACCATGTTCATGATCATCTCTATTTATATTGAATGTGCGTTCAATATAACCTATTCGCAGTCAATTGCCAAGGGGCGGCAACCTGCGCTTTATCGGCGTTGCTTTCACAATTGAGGTATTCGTTTCGGCTTTTTCGGTGATCCGATCAAGGATTGCATCAAGCTGCGCCATGGAACGGAAGCAGAGCTTTGCAATAAAGCAATCATCGCCGGTGACCTTATCGCACTCAATGAATTCAGGCGTTTCCTGGATGAGTCGCTCGACGATATGCAACATGCCAGGCAGTGGCCTGACCCGCACAATGGCTTGCAGGCTGTAGCCCAGGGCTTCCAGATCAACATCAATTGTGAAAGACCGGATAATCCCCTTCTCTTCTAACCTGCGGACCCGATCCATCACACTCGGCGAGGACAGTTCGGTCGCCATACCCAAATTCTTGAGAGAACGGCGCGAATTCAGTACGAGAAGGTCGATAATCCGGTGGTCCACTTCATCCATTTTAGCCTCAAGCACAAAAATGCCTCATATTATTAGGGGAAAGCGCAAGAGTACCTTACTATCTCTATATAAGCAACGGAAAGCACCAATTATTCTCCTTGCCATGCACAAGGATATTACCCGCGGAACGATAGAAATGAGCGCCGCCATGCTCATTTCAGGAACGATTGGCTGGTTTGCAGTGATTTCAGGCCAACCGGTATTCAACGTCGTATTCTGGCGCTGCCTGTTTGCCGTTTTTGCCCTGCTGGCGGTTTGCGGGTTACTCGGCCTGTTGAAGCCCATCACTTGGAAAGTCCTCGGCTTGGCGGTGCTCGGAGGCGTGGCAATTGTCTTGAATTGGGTGTGCCTCTTTGCGGCCTATTCCGATACATCCATTTCGCTGGCAACAATCATTTACAATACGCAGCCTTTCATGCTGCTGATATTGGGCGGCCCGTTTCTCGGCGAACGGATTACCGCCACAAAGCTCGGCTGGCTTGCCGTTTCGTTCGCCGGCATGCTTCTCATCGTTCTCACACCCGACGGACAATCAGCCTCCACAAATTTTCTCCTGGGTGTTGGCCTTTCCCTGACGGCGGCCTTTCTCTATGCCATCGCATCCCTGGTTACCAAACGGCTCAAAGGCACGCCACCCCATTTGATTGCCTTGATACAAGTGGCCACCGGCATGGTCATGCTTGCCCCTCTTGCCGATTTTTCCACACTTCCTGCATCAGGCAGCCAATGGCTGAGCCTTGTGACAATTGGCATCGTGCACACGGGACTGATGTACTACCTGCTCTATGGTGCCATTCAAAAATTGCCGACACACATTATTGGCGCACTCTCCTTTATCTATCCCGCGGTAGCCGTGCTCGTGGACATGATGGCTTTTGGCCATGTGCTGCGCCCTGTCCAATTCCTGGGCGGAGCTTTGATTCTTCTTGCTGCCGCGGCTTCCACGCTTGGCTGGTCCTTCGTCAAGGCAAGCCGCGTCACAGAAACTGGTTGACGGAACTGGCCACCAACTGGCACAAGAGGAATGCTCGGTGCTCAGAAACCATACGGTGAAGAGCCTAACAGGGAACACGGTGCGGACGACCCAAAAGGGGCCAAAACCGTGACTGCCCCCGCAACTGTAAGCGGCGAGGTTTTATGCGAACTATGCCACTGGGAAACCGGGAAGGCGCACATGAAACCAGCGACCCGCGAAGTCAGGAGACCTGCCGTGCAAGAGCCGGGGTGAAAGCCCCACACGATAACGGTCGCACGGAGGGTGTCCATGACCACGGTTAAAACTTCTACCACGACTTTAAGTGTATCGCAGCGCGTGACAGCCGGGGCAGTTTGCCTGTTCCTTGGCGCATCACTCGTTTTCCTCGTTGGCATGTCCCACATCAGCGCGGCCCATAACGCGGCCCACGACACGCGCCACTCCATCGGCTTTCCCTGCCACTAAAAATCAGGGACCAAAATCATGATTGGAAGGCTTGTGCTCGCGGCACTCATCGCGGGAATGGCGGCTGGCTTTGTCTATGGTGGTGTTCAGCATGTGCGGACAACACCCCTGATACTCGCCGCAGAAGTATTTGAAACAGCTCCTGCCCACGACCATGCGGCAGGAACATCAGAACACTCAGATGGCGCAGCTGCAACGGCCGCTGCGACAACTCCAACGCCAGAACCTGAAGCGGAGGATTGGGCTCCTGCCGATGGCTGGCCGCGTACGTTTGCGACCACGCTCGCATCGGTCATCACTGGCGCAGGCTTTGCAATTTTGCTGGCAGGTGTTTCTTTGCTGACGGGACTTCCCATCACGCCGAAGAACGGGCTGATATGGGGGCTATGCGGTTTTCTGGCCGTAACAGTTGCACCGGGGGCCGGGCTTGCTCCCGAACTTCCGGGAATGCCTGCTGGCGATTTGGTTTCACGCCAGATCTGGTGGGTGGCAACAATCATCGCCACGGGGACCGGGATATTCCTGATCGCTACCAGGCGCGAAATGGTATGGCTTGCAGCAGCAGTCGTTCTTATCGCCCTGCCCCACGTCATTGGTGCGCCTCAGCCGCTTACCCATGAAACGGCGGTGCCCGCTGGCCTTGCCGCAAGCTTTGCCGCAAACACCATTGCAGCCTCAGCCGTGTTGTGGAGTCTGATTGGCTTGTTCCTGGGCCTTGCCTTGCAGAGGTTCGGCAAGGATGTTTACGCATCATGATCACCAGAAAAATTCCAACAACAATTATTACCGGCTTCCTCGGAGCCGGTAAGACCACTCTCATCCGCCACATGCTGGAAAACGCCGATGGCCGCAGAATTGCCCTGATCATCAACGAGTTTGGTGATGTGGGTGTGGACGGCGAAGTGCTGAAAGGCTGTGGCGATGCTCTGTGTAAAGAGGAAGATGTGATCGAACTCGCCAATGGCTGCATCTGCTGCACCGTGGCCGATGATTTCGTGCCGACGATGAAGAAGCTGTTGGACCGCGCCAAACCCATTGACCACATCGTCATCGAAACTTCGGGCCTCGCCCTGCCCCAGCCTCTGGTGCGCGCCTTTAACTGGCCGGAGATTGCGGCGCGCGTCACTGTTGATGGCGTGGTGACCGTGGTCGATGCCAAGGCCCTGGCCGAAGGCCGCTACGCCGATGATGAGGCCACCATTCAGGCCATGCGCCAGGCGGACCCCAAACTGGAACATGAAAATCCCATTGAGGAATTGTTCGAAGATCAGCTGAACTGCGCCGACATGGTGATCCTCAACAAGACAGATTGCTCGACAACGAGGAAACCCTGGACGTGACTGCCGACATCGAAGGACAAATTCGCAAAGGTACCCGCATCCTGTTGAGCGAACACGGCAAGCTCGACGTCAAAGCTTTGCTTGGCCTTGGTTCCGCCGTTGAGGGAGACGTGGGCAACAGGCTCTCACACCACGAGATGGAAGGCGAGACGCAGCATGACCATGATGACTTCATCAGCTTCACGGTTACCCTTCCCGGTGTGAAAGACCGCGACACCTTGCTGAAACGCATCACCAATGTGATCGACGACAGTACCATTTTGCGACTCAAAGGATTTGCGAACATAATGGGGTCCTCGTCGCGTTTGCTTATTCAGGCTGTGGGACCGCGCATGAACAGTTATTTTGACCGGCCGTGGAAAGGTGATGAAGACCGCACCACCAGGCTCGTGGTGATTGGTGTGAAGGGTATGGACCAGCAGGCGATTGCTGCGGCCCTGCAAGGCTGATGCACCTTCTGGCCACGACAAGTGGCGTGATTGATGGGGCGGCGGAAGCCGCCGACCTCAAGCAATCGCCCGCCGATATCGTGGTCCTGAGTGCCGCGGATAGTGAAATCGCAGCGCTGGCTCGGGCTTATGACACAGGCACCTTTCCCACGTT
The DNA here is from genome assembly GCA_963766425.1 of uncultured Alphaproteobacteria bacterium. GTDB lineage: Bacteria > Pseudomonadota > Alphaproteobacteria > Rhizobiales > Aestuariivirgaceae > Aestuariivirga. The sequence continues at coordinate 209,441 of CAVYAB010000028.1, read as the reverse complement.
GCGGCTTGCCAATTTCCTGCAGCTCCAACACAATCTATCGGTCGATCTCTACCTCGAAAAAACCCTGAGCCTCGCCCGTCTGATTGTGTTGCGGTTGTTGGGTGGCGCAAGCTACTGGCCCTATGGCCTCGCGCAGATTGAGGCGCTGGCAAAAGCCAATGACATCAAGCTTGTCGTTTTGCCCGGCGATGCCCAGCCCGACCATGAACTGACTTCCCGCTCAAATTTGCCCATGCAGGATTGCGAGCGCCTGCGAACCTATCTGGCGGCGGGGGGCCAGCCCAACGCCGCGAAGTTTCTGGGCTATTGCAAGCACCTGCTTGAGGGAAGCGAAATTCCAGCACCCGCCGAAACGCTTCCGCCCGCAGGCATTTATCGCAGAACTGCGGGCAAGCACGGGGCGGGCCTCATCTTCTATCGCTCCGTTGTCGAAGGCGCGCAAACGGCGCCCATCGATGCCCTGATCAACGCCCTGGAAAAACGCGGCATTGGCTGCGCGGCGATTTTTGTGGCCAGCCTGAAGGACAAGGCCAGCGTAGCTTTCGTCCACGAGACTTTTTTGGAAAGCCCGCCAAGCCTGTTGCTGAATGCCACGTCCTTTGCGGTCTCATCGGGCGGAAACGACGATCCCCTCGCTCAATATGATTGCCCGGTTCTACAAGTTGTTCTCAGCACTGTCTCGGAAGAAAGCTGGCGAGCGAGTACACAAGGCCTGGGCAGTCGCGATCTTGCGATGAGCGTGGTGCTGCCGGAACTCGATGGCCGCATTCATTCCCGCGCTATTTCCTTCAAGAGCGACAGCCATTACCACGAACCCACCCAATGTCGCATTGTGACCTACAAGGAAGTTCTGGACCGCGTGGACTATGTCGCTGATCTCGCGGCAAACTGGATTACCCTGCGCCACGCGGAAAAAGCCAATCGCAAAGTGGCGATCATACTGGCCAACTACCCCAACCGGGATGGCCGCATTGCCAATGGTGTGGGCTATGACACCCCTGCCAGCACCATCGCCATGGTGAACGCGCTGCAGGGCGCGGGTTATGACGTTGGCGAATTTCCCGAGAGCGGAAATGACCTCATTCAGACCCTTTCATCTACGCGTTCATCTCCTGCTCCCCATGGCGTGCAATTGGGGTTGGATGACTACCGGAAACATTTTGAAGCCCTGCCCTATTCCGTTCGTGAACAGATCACCTCGCGCTGGGACATTCCGGAAACTGATCCCTTCTTTCGCGATGGCGCCTTTCATCTCGCAATCCTAACCTATGGCAATGTAGCAGTCGGCATACAGCCCGCCCGCGGTTACAACATTGACCCCAAAGCCACCTACCATGATGCGGCTCTTGTTCCGCCCCATGGCTATCTCGCCTTCTATTTCTGGCTCCGCCACGTCTTCAAAACCAATGCGATCATTCACAACGGCAAGCATGGCAATCTGGAATGGCTGCCGGGAAAAGCAAACGGCCTGAGCCCCGAATGCTATCCTGAAATTGCCCATGGCCCCCTGCCGCAGCTTTATCCCTTCATTGTCAATGACCCCGGTGAAGGCACGCAAGCCAAGCGGCGCACTTCGGCAGTTATCATCGATCATCTCACACCGCCGCTCACGCGGGCTGAAACCTATGGGCCGCTCAAGGATTTGGAGGCGCTGGTCGATGAATACTATCTCGCCTCGGGCCTTGACCGCCGCAGGCTTGCCGCGCTTAAGAAAGACATTCTCGATCTCACCCGCAGCAACAAACTGGACGTCGACGCCGGCTTCACCGGCGACGATGACAGCGACCTGACCAAGCTCGACGCCTATCTCTGCGATCTCAAGGAAGCGCAAATCCGGGATGGTTTGCATATCCTCGGCACGTCGCCAACGGGCCTGCAGGAAACCGACCTGCTGGTGGCCCTCACCCGCGTGCCGCGAGGCCTTGGCGAAGCTGGCGACCAGTCGCTTATCCGCGCTTTGGCAAGTGATTTCGGCTTCACCGAGTTTGATCCGTTAACTTGTGTGATGTCGGATCGGTGGAACGGGGCAAAGCCTGTCGCTCTATTGAAACTGGTCAATGAACCATGGCGCACCAATGGCGACACGGTGGAAAGGCTGGAAGCCTGTGCCCAGTCCCTGCTCGCCCCAACACGGCGAAAACCTGGACCCATCGTGCAATACAACGAACTGGGTCCAAGTATTCACGGCGATGACAAGGCAAATGTAAAAGCGGTGCTGGAAAAGATTGACACTGTCATTCGGCCAGAACTTCGTGCTTGCGGTCCTAATGAAATCGCAGCACTCCTGACCGGCCTTGACGGAAGGCGCGTAGCCCCCGGCCCTTCAGGTGCTCCGACACGGGGACGCCTGGACGTGTTGCCTACGGGCCGGAATTTCTATTCCCTCGATAACCGCACGGTTCCAACCCCAACAGCCTGGAACCTTGGCCAGAAATCCGCCGAAGACCTGCTCACCCGCCACTTTCAGGACTTCGGCCAATACCCCAAAGCGCTTGGGCTTTCCGCCTGGGGCACCTCCAACATGCGCACCGGCGGCGATGATATTGCCCAGGCTTTGGCCCTGATCGGCGCAAAACCAGTCTGGGAGCCTTCAAGCTGGCGGGTGACCGGTTTTGATATCGTCCCGCTAGCCGTATTGGGCCGCCCCCGCGTGGATGTCACATTGCGCATATCCGGTTTCTTCCGTGATGCGTTTCCATCCCAAATTGAGCTCTTGGACAAGGCCATCCGCGCCATTGGTGCGCTTGATGAAGATGAATCCGATAACCCCATTGCGGCCCGCATGAAGGCAGAGGCCACAGGCCTGCAACATTCCGGCATCAGCGAAACCGACGCCCGGCAAATGGCGGGCTACCGCATTTTTGGTTCCAAGCCCGGAGCCTATGGCGCAGGCCTGCAAGCCCTCATTGATGAAAAAATCTGGACCGAACGCGCCGATCTCGCCGCAGCCTATGTCACCTGGGGCGCCTTCGCCTATGGCGCAAAGGAAGCGGGCGTTCAGGACGAGGCTCAATTCACCCAGCGCCTCAAAAACATTGAAGCTGTGGTCCAAAACCAGGACAACCGCGAGCATGATGTGCTGGACAGCGATGATTATTATCAATTCGAAGGCGGCATGTCGGCAGCCGTCGAAACCGCTTCCGGCAAGCAGCCCCGCGTCTATCACAATGATCACTCCCGCCCCGAGCGTCCCGTGATCCGCACGCTGGAAGAGGAAGTGGGACGCGTGATGCGCTCACGTGTGGTGAATCCAAAATGGATCAATGGCGTGAAGCGTCATGGCTACAAGGGCGCCTTCGAGATTGCCGCAACCGTGGACTACATGTTTGCTTTTGCCGCCACCACCGGCGCGGTCAAAACCCATCACTTCGATTTGGCCTATGATGCGTTTTTGGCCGACGAGGATACCCGCGAATTTATCACCGTGAACAATCCTGCGGCGCTGAAGGAAATCGCCGCAGCGCTTTGAAGAGGCCGCCACGCGCGGGCTTTGGACACCGCGCCTCAATTCGGCCTATGATCTGCTCAAGGAACTTCAACAATGACCGAAGAAATTGATGCCGCGCGGCACCACGAGAAGATGGCAAAGAAGAAAGCCGCGCGTGACAAGATCATGGCGGGCAAAACCATTGAGCGCGGCCTTCTCATTGTTCACACGGGAAAAGGCAAGGGCAAATCCACCGCTGCCTTCGGCATGGTGTTCCGCCACATCGGCCATGGCATGCGCGCCGGCGTCATTCAATTCGTAAAAGGCGCCTGGGGCACCGGCGAGCGCACCGTGCTGGAAAAATTCCCGGAACTCGTCACCATCAAGGCCATGGGCGAAGGCTTCACCTGGGAAACCCAGGACATCAACCGCGACATCGCCCATGCGCGGGAAGGCTGGGAGGAAGCCAAGCGCATGATCGCTGATCCCTCCTATAAAATGGTCATGCTCGACGAGCTCAACATCGTTCTGCGCTATGATTACTTGCCCTGGCCGAGGTGCTTGACGTCCTGCGCAACAAGCCCGCCGACAAGCACATCGTCATCACCGGCCGCAACGCCAAGGAAGAACTCATCGAAATCGCCGATCTCGTGACCGAGATGGAACTGATCAAACACCCCTTCCGCTCCGGCGTTAAGGCGCAAGCCGGGATAGAGTTTTAGGGGCAGTCGGTCGCGGGGCCGGCTTTCAGAGATTTGGCAAGGCGCGCAACAACGGGGTCAAAATCGTTTTCTGCGCCTCAGGATACTCAAGACGGAAATGCAGGGCCTGGGTGTTCTTGCACGATGAGATGGATTTCGCATAGAGCAGTCGGCCTTCGCGCGTTCCTGAATAGACCTGCCAGCCAGAACCATTAACCCCCGCCACATAGGAAATGTTCCAGCCATCCTCGATGTCGCTCTTCAGCCGCGCGGCAACGTCCTGATTGAAATCCGCTTCAACCAGATTATTGCCCCAGACGAACAATTCCGCCTTGCCATCAACCGAATGAAATGTGAGGCCATCACCATTTTCAGGTTCCGGCACGTCATTCACAAATCCAGGTGGAATATCGATGGTCGCGCCAAAGCGGGCGTTTGCGTAGCTGCCCCAGTCCGCGGCAATCGCCGACGAGGACATCAGGAAGAGGGCAATAACACTTCGCATGACGGTCAGATGATCTTCCGCTGGGCCGCCGTAGCCTCATCAGAAAGTTTCACCCGCGCACCTTTGTTGACGACTGCAGGCGCATAAGCCTTCCGCGCGAAGACCTCCCGCACCATGGGCGCAAAAAATTCCAGCGGCTTTGTTTCGTAATCGGGATCGAAACTGGACTGGTCCCATTTTTCACAAAACTCGGCGCAATCATCAAAATAAGGATTGCCCTTGAAAGCGTCCCGCTTGTTGGGATTGCCGCCCACGTGCTGCGCGTAATAGGCCATCTGGAAATCACCATGGGTTTGCACCACCCAGGCGCATTGCTCGCGCACGAAGGGCCGCAGGATTGTCGCCGCATATTCATCATGGTTGTACGGAGCATAAATATCGCCGATGTCATGCAGCAGCGCCGATACCACCCAATCGATATCCGCGCCCGCATTCCACGCCCGCGTTGCGGCCTGAAGCGAATGGCCAAGCCGCGTGATCTTGTAGCCGGACATGGACTTGTCGAGTTCAACCATGGCCTTCAGCAAACGGTCGGCAGTTCCCGCGGCATACTCCGTTTCATGGGTATTGAGAAAGGCGTAGTCTTCCCGGTCGCCATCCTTCATCTGGGTGAATTTTACCGTTTCCATTGGGAAATCTCCAATACTGCCATGCCGTGAGCGCAGCATAAGCCGCCGCTTCTATCCTTGTCCAGAATCCCGCTTGCGCCTATGAAAGAGCCTTCAGCAGCGTTCCCCACGAGGGACTGAAAGCTATTCCGGTGCGGCTTACCTCTCAAGGAGCCAAAGCCGGAGCTGCCTTCCGAGCCGGGCAACCGGTTGCGCCGCATTTTGGAAGGCAGATGAGATGTCAAAAAAACTGGGCGTGATGCTGTGTGGCCATGGCAGCCGGGATGAGGATGCGGTCACCGAATTTGCCGTGCTCTCCGAGCACCTGAAAAAGCGCCTGCCGCAATACCCCGTGGAATATGGCTATCTCGAATTTGCCACGCCCATCATCCGCAATGGCCTTGATGTGCTGAAGGAAAAAGGCGTTGAGCGTGTCCTCGCTGTTCCCGGCATGTTGTTTGCGGCGGGCCACGCCAAGAATGACATTCCATCGGTGCTCAACACCTATGCCGCCGCCAACGGCCTGAAAATCGATTACGGCAAGGAACTGGGCATTGACCCCAAGATGATGCGCGCCGCTGGCGACCGCATTCAGGAAGCCCTTGATTCCGCTCCCCAAGGCGTTGCCCTCCATGAAACCCTGCTCGTCGTCGTGGGGCGCGGCGCCTCGGACCCCGATGCCAATTCCAATGTTTCAAAAGTCACCCGCATTCTCTGGGAAGGCTTTGGCTTTGGCTGGGCCGAGACGGCCTATTCTGGCGTAACCTTCCCGCTGGTTGAACCTGGCCTCGAACACGCGGCAAAGCTCGGCTACAAGCGCATCATAGTATTCCCCTATTTCCTCTTCACCGGAATTCTGGTGCAGCGCATTTATGACGCAACCGATGAGGTTGCCGCGCGCCATCCCGGCATTGAGTTCATCAAGGCCCCCTATCTCAATGATCATCCCGCCGTGATCGATACCTTCGTGGAGCGCGTTGAACAAATTCTGACCGGCGACATCGCCATGAATTGCCAGATGTGCAAATACCGCACCGCCGTATTGGGCTTTGAGGCCGATGTGGGCGCGGTGCAGGAAAGCCACCATCATCATGTGGAAGGCATCAACGCCAAGGGTCCGTTCGAAATTGTGAACCACGCGCACCATCATCATGACCACGATCATTCCCATGACGATGGCCACACCCATGCGCCCTACCCCCATGCCAAGCATCCCCTCGGCCCCCTCAGCATGAAGAAGAAGTGATGGACTACATCCGCGATCCATCGGCAATTTATGAAAAGTCGTTCGCCATTATTCGGAGCGAAGCTGATTTTTCAGGTCTGCCCACCAGCGCGGAAGCTATTGCCATCCGCATCATCCACGCCTGCGGCATGACGGATATTGTTGGCGACTTGCGGATTTCTGCTGACTTTGTCGAGGTCGCAACGAATGCGCTGGCGAAGCCAATTCTCACCGATGCCGAAATGCTGCGCCACGGGATCATCGACAAGAAATTGAATGTCATCTGCACACTGAACGATCCGCGCGCCCGTGAAATCGGCATAAGTAAACGAACCACCCGCTCCGCCGCAGCCGTAGAACTTTGGAAATCCGACTTGGAAGGCGCTCTGGTTGTCATCGGCAATGCTCCCACAGCACTTTATGCCCTGCTCGAAATGATCGATGCAGGCGGCCCGAGGCCCGCAGCCATTGCGGCCTTCCCCGTGGGCTTTGTCGGCGCTGCCGAATCCAAGGAAGAACTTTTCAGAAATTCCCGTGGCATTCCTTTTGCCACCGTGCTGGGCCGCAGGGGCGGCTCGGCCATGGCAGCGGCCTGTGTGAATGGCCTGTCGAGAGGCCTCACATGAGCAAGTGGCTCACCATCATTGGCATGGGTGAAGACGGCTATGAGGGCCTGTCTGCCACGGCTAAAATTGTGTTGCAAAACACTGATGTGATCGTCGGTTCAGAGCGCCTTTTCAGTTTTCTTCCCGCGTTGAAAGCCGAGCGCCTGGAATGGCCGCAGCCCTTCTCAGCCGTTGTCGACCAAATGAAACCCTTGCGCGGCCGCAACACAGTTATCCTCGCCACCGGTGACCCTATGAATTTCGGCGTTGCGCGAAAGCTGCTTGAGTTCATCCCCTTTGCAGAAATGAGCGTGATTCCCCATCTCTCGGCGTTCTCCCACGTGGCCGCTCGCATGGGCTGGTCCCTGCCCGATTGCGATACGCTGACATTGCACGGGCGTGACCCTGCAAATATCGAAGCCTTCATACAGCCACGCGCAAAACTCATTGTCCTCACGGAAGACGCCAGCACCATCCCCGAAGTGGCTCGCCGTCTGGTGGCGCGCGGATTCGAGAAAAGCAATATCACTGTGCTTGAAAACATGGGAGGCGTCCGGGAGGCGAAAACCAGTTTTGCCGCCGATTCCTTGCCAGCCAAAACCTTCTCCGATCTCAATACGTTGGCCATTGAATGCGTGGCAGGAGCAAAACCTTATATCAGGTCGCGCCTTGCAGGCCTTCCCGATGACGCCTTTGTCCACGATGGCCAACTGACTAAACGCGAAGTGCGCGCTGCCACCCTTGCGGCACTGACACCCGCCCCCGATCAACTCCTCTGGGATATCGGCGCAGGATGTGGCTCGGTAGCTATCGAATGGATGCGCTCAACGCGGGGCTGCGAAGCGATTGCATTTGAGTCAAACACTGAACGCCTAAGTATGATCTCGCAAAATGCTGATCGTCTCGGCACTCCGCGCCTTAAAATTGTTGCGGGCCACGCACCGGAATCATTGAAAGGTTTACCCGGACCTGACGCGGTTTTCATTGGCGGCGGCGTTGGCATACCGGGTGTCTTCGAAACCGCATGGGAACATTTGAGGCCCGGTGGCCGCATGGTGGCAAATGTCGTCACCATTGAAGGTGAAATGCATCTCTATGACCTGCAGGAAAAATACGGTGGAGATTTAGTCCGCTTGGAAATCTCCCATCTCACACCGATCGGCCCCTACCGCGCCCTGAAACCCCGCATGGCCGTCACCCAATGGAGAACGCAAAAGCCATGGTGAAAAAAACTGGCATTCTTTACGGCCTTGGCGTTGGTCCCGGTGACCCCGAACTGATGACGGTGAAAGCCTGGCGCATCATTTCAACCGCCCCCGTGGTGGCCTATCTCGCAGCCAATGGCACCGAGAGCACCGCGCGAGACATTGCCAAGCCTTTCATGCCCGACGATGTCATAGAACTCGCCATCGACATGCCCATGCGCACCGAGCGCGAACCCGCGCAGGAGGCCTACGACAAAGGTGCTGCCGCCATCACCGAACATCTGAGAGCAGGCCACGACGTGGCCATGCTCTGCGAGGGAGATCCGTTTTTCTACGGCAGCTTCATGTACATCTTTGCCCGCCTTGCCGATCGTTTTGAAACCATCGTCGTGCCCGGCGTCTCTTCCATCACGGCCGCTGCCGCCCGCATCGGACGCCCGCTCTCCGCCCGCAATGACGTGCTGAAAGTCTTGCCCGCGACGCTGGAGCCGGACCGCCTGCGCGAAGAGCTGCAAACGGCGCAGTCCACCGCCATCATCAAAGTGGGCCGCCACTTCGGTAAAATCAAAAACATCCTGTCCGCACTTGATCTGATTTCAAGGGCCGTGGTGATCGAAAACGCCACCCGCGACAACGAACGCATCCGCAAGGTGGAGGATGTGGAAGGCGACAGCCTGCCCTACTTCACAACCATTCTGGTCTACACAGGCGGCGAGTCGTGGTGAAGCTAGTCATCTTCATTCTTGGCATTTCGGCGCTGCCTCTTGCACAAAGGCTTAAGGCCGAACTGGACGGAGAAATCCATGCACCTGATTGCGTCAGAGGTGGCGATGTCTCCTACGCCAAGGCGACAACCCATCTGGCTGAGCTTTTCCAGCAAGGCCGCACCATCATTGGTCTATGTGCAAGTGGAATTCTCATTCGGGCCCTTGCGCCTCATCTCAACGACAAACGCACAGAACCACCAGTTATCGCAGTCGCGGAGGATGGCTCCTCCGCCGTACCTTTGCTTGGTGGCCATCACGGAGCAAACGACCTGGCACGCCAGATTGCATTAATCTGCACCGGCCACGCGGCGATTACTACAGCTAGCGAAGTACGTTTTGGTTTCGCTTTGGACGAAACTCTGCCAGGCTACACCCTTGCAAACCCCGAGCACGTGAGATTAGCAACGGCGGCGCTGCTCGCAGGCGCCTCTCTATCTCTAATCCGTCATCCCGGCGAAAGCCGGGACCCAGAACCACCGTTCAGGTGCAATGACACTAAGCATCTCAACCTCGTTCCCTGGGCCCCGGCTTTCGCCGGGGTGACGGTCGAGGTAAGCGAAAACATCGCAGATAGGAATGAAAACAAACTCGTCTACCACCCGCACACGCTCGCAATTGGCGTGGGTTGTGAACGAGGCACCAGTCGTGAAGAAGTTGTCGATCTCATAAAAAGTACGCTGAACGAAAATAACCTCGCCATCCAATCCGTTGCTGGTTATGCGTCAATTGATGTCAAGGAAGATGAACCGGCAATATCCTCCCTCTTCAACATAAACTACTTCACTGCCGAAGAGTTGAATGCACTCGCTCCGAAATTGCAAACGCCATCAGACTATGTAATGTCGGAAGTTGGAACTCCCGGCGTGGCCGAGGCAGCAGCACTTGCCGCCGCTGGTCCTGACGCGGTACTGATTGTCCCCAAAACCAAAAGCAAGCGAGCGACTGTTGCAATCGCCCGGGCGCCCTCGCCGATAATTGAGATGCGTGGCCGCTTGGGGGGCAACATAGCCGTGGTTGGCATTGGCCCCGGAAGCAAATGGACACGAAGTCAGGCCGCCGTACATGAACTGTTTATGGCAACGGATTGGGTGGGCTACGGCCTCTATCTCGATCTCATTGCCGATTTGAAGCGGGATCAGATCGAGCATCGCTTTCCGCTTGGCGGCGAAGAGGACCGTGTCCGTCATGCAATTGATCTCGCGAAGCAGGGAAAATATGTGGCCCTTGTCTGCTCGGGTGATGCAGGTATCTATGCAATGGCCGCGTTGGTTTATGAGATCATTGATCTCGAGCCCAATCGTATCAGCGTTGACGTCGTTCCCGGTATTTCCGCTTTCCAGGCCGCCGCTGCGAAGGCTGGCGCCATGATTGGCCATGACTTCTGCTGCATTTCGCTTTCTGATTTGTTGACACCTTGGGAAGCGATTGAGAGACGTGTGAAGGCGGCAGCGGAAGGCGATTTTGTCATTTCATTTTACAATCCGCGCTCAATGAAGCGCCGCGACCAGCTGGAGCGCGCCTTTGCAATTCTGAAGAACCACCGCCTGCCCGATACGCCTGTGATCATCGCCAGCAATTTGGGACGGCCCGAGGAAAATGTACGCATCGTGAAATTCCAAGACTTCAATCCCGATGATGTCGATATGCTCACCCTCGTGATGGTGGGTTCATCCCAATCCAAATCCTTCGCCCGCGGCGATGGCAAGACCTACGCCTACACGCCCCGCGGCTATGCCAAGAAACGAGAAACCCTATGACTGTCCATTTCATCGGTGCCGGGCCCGGCGCTGCCGATCTCATCACTTTGCGCGGGCTGAAGCTCATCCAATCCTGCCCCGTATGCCTCTATGCGGGTTCGCTGGTGCCGGAGGAAATCGTGAAGGCAGCCCCCTTTGGTGCCCGCATTGTGGATACGGCACCTCTGCATCTCGACGAGATCATAGCCGAGATTGAGACGGCACATGCCAAGGGTCAGAACGTAGCCCGCGTCCATTCTGGTGATCCTTCGATCTATGGGGCCATCGCCGAACAGATGCGGAGGCTCGATCAACTCGGCATTGACTATGATGTCACCCCCGGCGTGCCCGCCTTCGCCGCCGCCGCTGCTGTTCTTAAAACCGAATTCACCCTGCCCGAAATCGCCCAAACCGTGATCCTCACCCGCACCACCATGCAGGCCTCCGCCATGCCGCCGGGCGAAGAACTGGAAGAACTGGGCCGCAGCAAAGCCACCCTCGCCATCCATCTGTCGATCCGCAATTTGGGTTATGTCGAACGCGCCTTGACGCCGCATTATGGCGCCGATTGCCCCGTTATCGTGGTTTACCGCGTGACCTGGCCCGACCAGAAAATCATCAAGGGCACGCTGTCAACAATCGCCAAACTGGTGAAGGCCGCAAAGCTCACGCGCACGGCACTCATTCTTGTAGGCCATGTGCTGGGCGCCCAGGAATTCCGCGACAGCGCCCTCTATGATGCAGGCCACGAACACGTGCTGCGCAACCGGAAAACGGCGAAGGGGTAGTTCAGATTCACTTGTCAATGAGCGTTGGGCATAGCTTCGCCGGGGGTGAAAACGGTAATGCCGTTTCCGGAGGGTAGAAAGAGAAGCGAAGGGTTGCGTGGACGCAAAGCTCGCAAGAATGCCGGTCGTGGTAGTCCGGCGGTTGACGCGAAGTCCGCGCCCACGCTTTCGCGGCGATTTTTGCCTGTCCGATCTGGCACTTGCAGAGCCCTAGATCGCACGGTTCTGAGGGATTGCGCTAGAGTTGTCTAGCCATTTAGGCGCACTGGATCCGTAGTGTCCACAGGACCACCCGCGCTCCCGGGAATTTGATGATCGTCTCACCAAACCCGCAGGCGCCACATCCACCCCATCTATGATCACCGTCATGACCGAGACCCCTTCCGGGATGGACAGGAATATAACTGTCACATAGGAATATAAGAGTCAAGGAATAAATTCAAGCGCGCTCAATTCTGCAAGTGTAGCAGTTGTTCACCGATGAACGGACATGCACATAGGCCACGTCATCGCGTTTCAGGATATTCGCCGCTTCTGTATCGAGATCGGCTGAGGGCACGATCTTGCCCGTTCCATAAACAATCCGATCATCAGTCGAATAACCTTTGATGAGATGGGCCGCGCGTCTGGCCAACATCGCCGGAGTTTCATGTGCATCATCAGCTCGCGCGCAAGCCTTTGCATGGAGGAATATCGGCCCAGTTTCCGCATAGGGCTGCAGGGCCGGAAATGGCCTGTAGGCAAGAATGAGATAGTCCTCGCCCTTGCCCACATCCTGCAGGCAGTGGCGGCAGGGAACCCCATCGCCATCGGACACACGGCGTTCCGGCGGCAGGCCATAGGCATCAGGTGCGCCCGACTGGAATTTGCGCGCCTCTTCAGTGGACATTGCAAGATATGTGATCATGCCTGGAATTTGGCAGCGTCCCTAGGCGAGAGCCACCCGAAAACGGATCGACGCCTAAATCAGCAGCGCCCCTTCATGCTTCAGCAGCCATTCCTTGCGCCGCAACCCGCCGCCATAACCCGTAAGCGAGCCATCGGCCCCGATCACCCGGTGGCAGGGCACCACGATGGAAATGGGATTGCGGCCATTGGCAAGGCCAACCGCCCGCATGAGATTGGGATCGCCCAGGCGCTTGGCCAGCGTGCCATAGGAAATCGTCACCCCGCAGGGAATGCGCTTGAGCTCTTCCCACACCTTGCGCTGAAACTCCGTGCCGCCGCCATCGGTCGGAATGCCCTCGATGGCTTTAAAATCGCCAGCGAAATAGGCGCGGATACGGTCCGAAAACCCATTGGGGTTATCCGCCGGAAACCGCTCCGAAGTGCCATACCGCAGCCGCAAATCCCGCGCCACGCGTTCCGGATGGTCGTCGAACTCAAGCCCGATCATCGCCCCGTCCCGCGCCAAAAGCAGCATGGTTCCAAGGGGCGTTTCGATATGGTCGGAGAGGATTGAAATCGCGTTATATTGCTTCATAGTCACGTCCGCGTCAGCCACTGAATAGGATGTCATCCATGACAACGAGGCCCAGAGTAGCACTGTTCATCGACGCGGAGAATGCGTCGGCCAAATATGTCCCGGACTATCTCAAAAGATGCGGAGAACTGGGAAAACTCACGATTGCCCGCTGCTACGGCGGCACGGCGGGCCTCAAGAAATGGGACAAGGCCATGAAGGACCACCACATCGTCCCGATGCAAACCCCGCCTGGCGCCAGCAAGGAAAACGCCAGCGACTTCGCGCTCACGATTGACGTGGTTTCGCTCCTGCACCGGGGCCTGTTTGATCACGCGGTTATCGTGTCAAGCGATGCGGATTTCATGCAACTGGCCATCCACGTCCGCGAACAGGGGAAGGGCATTGATGGTCTGGGAGAAAGCAAGGCGACAAAGCCTCTCCAGTCTGCCTTCGATCACTTTACCATTGTCCCCGCAGTGGCGCCGAAAAAGGCCCCCGCCCCAAAACCGTCGCCTGTTCCGGCAAAGAGGCCAGCCGCAACACCGCCAATCGACAAGGACATGCTTCTGCAAATTTACCGGAATCTCAGTGCCAACGGCAGGGCGGTAACACCGCGGGTCTTCGGAACTCAATTGTCCGCAAGGATGCCGAATTACAAGAAAGGCCACCGGACCCTTGAGAATTTTCTTCGCAACTCCGGCGTCTTCAAAATCGAGCGCGGTGTGATCCTTCCGCTCGACTAGGGCGCTTCAGTTTTAAATTGAAACACTCGATAAAGAGGCCCTCATCCGACCCGTTCGGGCACCTTCTCCCATGACCCAAGAGCCACGGGAGAAGGCGATAATCTCTAAAGGTTATTGCCTTCTCCCATGCCCTTGGCAAGAAGATGACCGAAGACCGGATGAGGGCCCTACCCCAGCCTTTTCAACGCCTCAGCTGTCTTTGTCCGCTGCACATCAAGTTCGGCTTTCCGTTCGCGGGTTTCGGTCAATACGTCTTCCGGTGCCTTGGCAACGAAACCGGGATTGCCCAGCCGTCCGGCAATTGCGGTGAACTCCTTCTCGATCTTCTCCAGCTCTTTCTTCAACCGCGCCGTTTCCGTAGCGAAGTCAATGACGCCTTCAAGCGGCAATGCCACCGTCGCTTCGCCCAGCACGATCTGCGCCGAGGCCTTTGGCACCCGGTCTTCAAACGAAATAGATGATAGCCGCGCCAAGCGGATGATTTCATTCTCCCAGGCGGAAGCAATGCGGCGCGAGTCCTTGTTGGCGCCGACAAGCACGCAAGGAATTTTCAACCCGCCGGAAATATTCATTTCCGCTCGCACCGAGCGGATTTCGGAGATGATGGCAATGACCCATTCGATCTCCTTGTCCGCCTTGGCATCGCCCAGGCCCTTGTAGCTTGGCCAGTTTGCTTCCATGAGCCAGTGCTCACGCGTGGCGGTCTGCTGCCAGAGTTCTTCCGTCACAAACGGCATGAAGGGATGCAGCAACACCAATATCTGGTCGAGAACCCAGGCAGCCGAGGCCTGTGTTTCTTTCTTGGCGGATTCATCTTTCCCGCCCAGGATGGGCTTGATCAGTTCCACATACCAGTCGCAGTAGACATTCCACACGAATTGATAAAGCGCCGCGGCGGCTTCATTATAGCGATGCTCTTCAATGGCCTTGGTCACCGCATTGCGCGTGCGCGAAGCTTCGCCGGCAATCCAGCGGTTGACGGTGACGCGCGCCGCCACCGGATCATAATTGAAATCACGGGCAACGCCGTTCATTTCAGCAAAGCGCGCGGCGTTCCACAGCTTGGTGCCGAAATTGCGATAACCTTCAACGCGGGATTTGGCGAGCTTGATGTCACGCCCTTGGGCCGCCATGGCGGAAAGGGTGAAACGCAGGGCGTCGGCGCCGAATTCATCCATGAGTTCCAGGGGATCAATCACATTGCCCTTGGACTTCGACATTTTCTGGCCCTTCTCATCGCGGACCAAAGCGTGGATATAGACCGTGTGGAACGGCACTTCCTTCATGAAGTGCAGGCCCATCATCATCATGCGGGCCACCCAGAAGAAGATGATGTCAAAGCCGGTGACCAGAACGTCGGTCTTGTAATGGCGCTTCAGTACAGCGTTTTCTTCTGGCCAGCCCAGCGTTGAGAACGGCCAGAGCGCGGAAGAAAACCATGTGTCGAGCACATCCTCATCGCGCGTGATTTCTGCTTCCTTGCCGTAGTGTTTCTTGGCCGCAAGTTCGGCGGCAAGCTGTGTCTCTTCAACGAAGATCGTACCGTCCGGGCCATACCACGCCGGAATCTGATGGCCCCACCAGAGTTGGCGCGAAATGCACCAGGGCTGGATATTGCGCATCCATTCGTAATAGGTTTTGTCCCAGTTCTTTGGCACGAAAACTGTATCGCCCTTTTCAACAGCGGCGATTGCTGGCTTGGCCATCTCGGCGGCATTCACATACCATTGTTCGGTGAGCATCGGCTCTATGACCACATTGGAACGGTCGCCGAAGGGCTGCGGAATGATCTTGTCTTCCTTGCCGCGATAAAAACCAAGCTCCTCGATTTCCTGCCAGCACCATTTCGCGCGCCTTGAAGCGGTCCTTGCCCTGATAGCGTTCGGGTACATTGTTCTCAGGCGTGGAAATCATCCGCGCCTTCTTGTCCATCAGCACGATCAGCGGAATGTTGTTGCGCCGCGCCACCTCGAAGTCATTGAAGTCATGGGCGCCGGTGATTTTCACCGCACCCGTGCCAAATTCCGGATCGGGATATTCATCCGCAATGATGGGAATGTGGCGTTCGGCAATGGGCAAGCGCACAAGTTTACCGATCAGGTTTTTGTAGCGTTCGTCCGAGGGATGCACCGCCACGGCGCCATCTCCCAGCATGGTTTCAGGCCGCGTGGTGGAAATAACAACCTCGGAAACTCCGTCCATCGGGCCATCCACCAGCGGATAGGCAAATGACCACATCGCCCCTTTGGTTTCGCGCGTCTCAACTTCGAGATCGGAAATCGCCGTCTCGAACACCGGATCCCAGTTCACCAGGCGCTTGTCCTTGTAGATCAGCTTTTCCTTGTAGAGCTGTACGAACACCTTGCGCACCGCGTTGGACAGTCCGTCGTCCATGGTGAAGCGCTCGCGCGACCAATCACACGAAGCACCCAAGCGGCGCAGCTGCTTGGAAATAATCCCGCCCGATTCTTCCTTCCACTGCCATACGCGCTTGAGGAATGCCTCGCGCCCCATGGTGCGGCGGTCGGTCTTGTTTTCCGTCTTCAGCAGGCGTTCGACAACCATCTGTGTGGCGATCCCCGCGTGGTCCGTTCCTGGCTGCCACAGCACATCGCGCCCGCGCATGCGTTCAAAACGGCAGAGAATGTCCTGAATGGTATTGTTGAGCGCATGCCCCATGTGGAGCGAGCCCGTCACATTGGGCGGCGGAATCACAATGGTAAATGGCTTGGCCTTGGGCTTCCGGCCTGGCTTGAAAAAGCCGCGCGATTCCCATTCCTCATAGAGGCGGGTTTCCATTTCCGATGGGGTAAAGGTCTTCTCGAGCATAGAGGGAATCTTTGGTTGCTGGTTCGGGCGCTATAAACACTAGAGCGCCGCGGCATGCAACTGGCAGGAGGTAGAACTGCGACCAGCGTCTTCTTCCGCTTTCGCGCTATCGGATTCACACATCTTTGCTACTATCTTTGCAACTAACAACGCACTGATTTCATTCATTCTTCCGTCATCCCGGCGAACGCCGGGACCCAGACTTGCAACCAGTGAGCATGCGGAAAGTCTGGGTCCCGACTTTCGTCGGGATGACGAATAATGTGAGAGCTGCGGATATACAGTGAGTTTTTACGTAAATTGAATGGCGAAAAGACATGTGCATGCGATAGCGTTTCGCGGGAGAGGACAGGCACTCTACAAAAACTTCACGCCCATTTCGTTCTCTTTGAACCATATTTTCCGGGCGGGCCTTGGGTCCGTTCCCGAAATGGTCAGCTCAAATTCCACTGGCACCTGATAGGGCTCAGCCATCAGAAGCTTGGCGCCCTGTTCGCTGGCGTTGCGCACGGTGCAATTCATCACCGACTTCCGGCCATTAAAGACCAGGCGCGCATCCTTCAGGCGGCGCATTCGAATGGCCTGCCGGTGTTCAGACATGGGACAACTCCAGTAACATGAACATTAACAAAGCAAGGCCCGTACCAACCTCGGGATGGTTAACGGCCGCGGCGCGCCACCCGGTCAATTTCTTCCCGAACCAGCTTTTCAACAAGGCTGGGCAGATGCGCGTCAAGCCAGCTCCGCAGCATGCCTCTCAGCAGGTCCTGGGTCATGTCCTCAATGGTGCGCTCGCCCAGGGCCCGCGCCATCAGCGTATCGGCAAGCTGGTTGAAGGACGAATTAGCCGCATCCGCCGAATTGGCAGACATGAGCGGCGCGGACGGAAGATAAGCCGGCTCTTCCTCTGCCCAGCCCACCTCATCGGGATAGACTTGTGCCCCATCAAGATTTGCCTGGTAGTCTGGCTCGCGGTCCAGAATGGTGGGACGAAGGCTCGGCGCATCCAGGTCGCGCCGGGAATTAGGGGCCCAAGGTGCAACGTCTGTGGCGTCACCGCCAAGAATTCCCGCAAATCCCGTTCTTGTTGCTGGAGCTGGCGCATTGGGTGCCAGTGATTTCACGATTGGCAGGCGTGGCGCCGGTTCCACATAACCGGCATTCGAGCGATTTTTTTGAATCTTGTTGCGCAATTCCGAAATCTCGCCAGAGGAGTCCCGCGCTCTCCTGAGGAGGTCGTCGTAGTTGGCCCGCTGTTCCCCAATTGACCCTCTGAACGGCGGATCAACGGCAGCAGCCGACGAGGGCCTGGTATTCTTGCCAATATCCGAGTCAATGGCCTTGCGGATGGAAGCCAGCAAACTTTCCATGTCTGGTTCAGCAGTCACCGGTAAGTCCCCTCCTCGCCGCCCCAACAAACCAGACTTCACTTCGTCCATCAATAGCCAGGTAAATTATTCAATCGTATCAGCGCCGGTGCCAATCCACTTGCCGCGCACCTTGAGATAATTCTCCTCGGCATCATAGTAGTCAACCGGAAGAGCGAGGTCGCGCGCCGTCAGACGCCCGATGGAACCCAATATCTGATAGGCCGCAACAATCTGGTCACGTTCGGCCGAAACCTGGGTAATGCGCGCGTTTACGACTTCACCTTCCGCATCGAGAACATCAAGTGTCGTGCGCGAGCCTACAAAATATTCCTGGCGCACCCCATCAAGGGCGAGTTCGGCGGCCGAAACCTGTTCTTTTGCCGAACGAATGGTTTCCCGCGCTGCGATCAAATTGTTCCATGAAATTGAAACACTCTCGCGTACCGCGCGGCCCGCCTGTATGACTTCGAGGCGGCGCTGGCTGGCGACGTGCTTGGCTTCCCGCACCGATGAATAAACCCGGCCCGCCTCATAAAGCGGAATGGTGAGCACGCCTTCAATTCTTGCGCTTTCGCGGTGATCCAACGCCTGCGGCAGGATTATCTGTCATGGTGGCGGAAGCCGCCAAATCAACTGCCGGCAGCAGGTCACCCTTTAACGCCTCCGTAGTAAATCGCTGAGGCTTCCTCAACATAAGCTGCCGACAGAATATTGGGATTGATTTCTTCCGCAGCCGCTTGTGCTTCCGCCAGGGATCTTGGCAGCTTGGCAAGTTTTGGATACTTCAACTTGCCAGGATCGTGGCCCACGACATTGATATAGTTGGCAACGCTCGCAGCCAGGCTCGCCTTGGCCGAAGCCACGTTCGATTGCGCCCCGCTCACCCGCGCGCGCGATTGCGCCACATCTGTTCTTGTGATTTCGCCAACCTTGAACCGCTCATCTGCGGCGGTCAGCTGCTTTTGCAAAACGCTGACATTCTTTTGGCGCAGCCCCACAATCTGCCGGTCACGAATGACGTTCATGTAGGCCTGGATGGCCTGGAAAAGAATATCCTGTTCGATTGCCAGAAGGCCTTGCCTGCCGGCCTCAACATTGGCTTCCGCGGCCTTGGTTCCGTTAATGGTTTTGAAGCCCCGGAATATCGGCTGTGAGAGGCCGATGGACACCGACTTCGGCGAGACTTCCGTTGAAGGCCCGGTATTCGAATTCGACCACTCGTTGCTGATTGAGCCTTCCGAGGTGACCGTGGGACGCCAGCCGGAGAGCGCCTGCGGCACCTGTTCATCGGTTCCCCGTTGCCGGGCGCGTTCGGCCTTCAACGAAGGATTGCCCGTATAGGCCGAGACCATGGCGTCAACCAGCGACTCCGCCGAAACCTGCCCCGCCCCCGCCACCAAGGCAGCCGAGGCCAATAGTATTCTCGTCCAACGCTTCATACTACTTTGCATCCCGTACCACACTTCAAAATTCCTGCCGTCCCGGGCAACTGCCTATCTATGGCTTATTATTCAGACTTCAATCCTAGTTTATTCCCGTCGGGAATCGAAGTGTATTTTTGCAACCTTTTGTTCAAAAAACAAATGACGCTTTTTCCACGGCAAAGCCCGGCAAGGCGGCAATTGAAACGTCAAAAGCCGAGCGCGCCGAGCGGTGCCCGTCATTCACGGTTGCAATCTGCATGTCGGAAACATCCGTGTTACCGACAGCCGCAACAATGCGGCCGTCATTGCCAAGCTGATTGAAAAGGCTCTCGGGAACTTCGGCAATTCGGCCCTCGACAATGATTACATCGTAGGGAGCCCGGCCGGCGTGCCCGGCAGCAAGAGCGCCTTCAACGACTTCGACATTGCTGCAGTCCGCAAGATAGCCCCTGGCAAGGCCGGCCAGTTCCGCATCACTCTCAAGCGCCACGACAAACTTTGCCAGCATTGAAATTATCCTGGCGCCATAGCCCGTAGCCGCGCCAACAACGAGTACCCGGTCCGTGGGCCTGATCAGGGCCAGGTGAATCATGCGGGCAAAGGCCATGGGCTCGATCAGATAGCGCCCTTCTTTCAGCAGCACGTCTTCGTCCAGATAGGCAATTGTCTTGCGCTCGGCCGGCACAAAATCCTCGCGTTTCACGGCGGCCATCGCATCAATAATCCGGTGATCCGTAATCCCGTTGGGGCGCACCTGTGATTCGACCATATTGTGCCGCGCCGCTGCAAAATTCGTCATTTCTTGACCCATATCAAATCATTGAAATACCAGTGTTGATAGCCAAACTGGGCCGTGAAGTCCATCTCCGCCAAGTACGCTGCTGACAACGATTCAACATGTTTGAGGTTTGGGTTGTTTCCGCAACTTTCCTCCCCTATACAGCCGCCCGAAGGCCTCGTGGCGGAGTGGTTACGCAGAGGACTGCAAATCCTTGCACCCCAGTTCGATTCTGGGCGAGGCCTCCAATTTTCCTACAATTTATCATCGCGCGGCGCGCCGTAGCCCATTTTTTTGGCAAGCCCAGGCCAGCGTTTATGCAGCCAGTAGCCGATCCTGACTGTGGCATTGCGGCGAAACCGGCGCACCGGCGGCAAATCAACCGAAAGCACAATCACTCCAAGGGGAACCATCCAAAATCCGAGAATTGGCAGAAATCCCAACAGGCCGCCAACAATGAGGACAATGCCAAAAACCACGCGCAGTAACGGATGACCCGGAACATTCACCTTGTAGCCCGCGAAATTGACCTTTGCCACGACAATTCCTTCTTCTCTGCAGGCTCCTATATGGGGCCTAGCAAAGAAACAACAAAAAGTCTTTTCGTTGGCAGGACCCTCTGCTATACGGCGCCCAACATTCCTCGATAGCTCAGTTGGTAGAGCATTCGACTGTTAATCGAATGGTCGCTGGTTCGAAGTCCAGCTCGAGGAGCCAGATTATACTGCGGCGCTCAAGGGGGCGCCGCAGCCGTCTGATGCATTGGTCAGTGGCCGCCCGCTATCTGGCCTTCCACGGCACCTTGTGTTTCACGAACTTACTTGGTCCTAGAACCTGTGGATTCTGATCGTATTGAAGTTCAGCGAGTTGTTCCCGGGTTTTGGCGATCAAAGTCTCGAAGGTGATCGGTTTCTTGGTTCGGCTCTGATTTCTCAAGATGTTGGCCAAGCAGTAGGTAAACGCGCCGTGGCTGGTTGCGCCGTGCCTATATTCGTAAGAGAGCTCCGCCTCACCACAAGCCTCGATGATTAGGGGCAAATAGGGTCCCTGCGCCAAGACGGCATTTTCCTTCTTCAGTCGCGCATATTGGCCGGAGGAGAGGCCGCGAAGCATTGAAGCCCGGCCCAAGCGTTGGGTCGCACCATTTTGCCCAAAAAAATCGACTGCCACCTGCTTTTCGGAAGTAAACTTTTCATTGATCCGCGTGAATTCCCGGCTGACCCACATCTCAGTCTTGCTATCCCATTTCAACTCGCGGTGCCGGACATCGTCCGGTGGCGTAATTCCACGCGGCCGTTGGCCTCCATCGCGATGAATGCCGCCCGAATGGCAGCAGTCGAAGATCATCACAAGTCGGCAGTCATAGGGAAGCTGGCTGTAGAGGCTGAAAATCTGATCGTCCGATATGGCCTTCTTGGGCGACCAGTCGAAGTCCCAGGGGACGAGACTTTCAATAAAATGGTCGGGTTCATAATCTTCGCCGTACTCCGGAATTCGGGCCCCATGTCCGCTGTAGTAAAAAACCAGTTCGTCGCCAGGCTTGGGATCATCGAGCAGCCACTTCAATCGGCTGAGAATGCCATCCGCCGTGGCCCGCCCGTCCAGGCAAGTGCGGATTGCTTCGGGGGGAACGCCGCAATCCTGCAGCACTGCACTCATGGTGAATACGTCATTGATACAACCCTCAAGTCGCTGGGCAGGGTCCGGGTAGTCATTGATGCCGACAAGGAGCGCCTTTTGATTCTTTCGGTCGCGAGGAACGGCCTTGCGGGCTTTCACAGTGGGGGCCGATCCAAACGTGCGGGCGCCAACCGCCTCCGCACCAATTGTCCGCCAAACATTCTCGACTGTTGCGCGGTGGCTGAAATAGCTCTCTGCGGCGTGGTCTGCCACACCTTCATCATCGAACGGCGTGTCGGTTTGCCGGAAATTCGCTGCGTCCGACATTCGGATTTGCGCCGTAAACACATCGTCGTGGATGTTATAGAGATGATGCCAGAAGCTCACGTCCAATGGCTGGACACGGCCGTTCGTGAGGTTGCGCAGAACGAACGGATTGGCGATTTGTGATCCAAAGGTTACATATTTGGCTTTTGCCAGCGACCGCCTGACTTCCTCTTCCTCTGCATCCTGATGACTGAAGGCATTGTAAGTTACCAGCGAGCCGAGGCTATGGGCGAGGATAACGTCTGGCCGGTGCTGGCGGACCGCATCAAGGACGCGTCTCCGGCTCTCGCGCTTGAATTTTTCGTCTTCGACCCAGGCCACTACATAGCCGGCGGTCCATCTGACTTTGTCTGAAATGTCCGATATCACCCCTCGCTCGCGGCGTACGATCGAGGAAGCTCCGCTCTTGGCAAGTTTCCACAGGGCCCCAGCAGTATCAAAAAAAGAAATATCCGTCTCCGCGAATATGTCATCATAGGTGACGAATTCAAATTTGAGGGAAAGGCCTTCAATTTTTGGAAAAGCGGAATTGATCGCGTCGGGCCATTTCAACTTCCAATCGGAAGCACGATGATCTCCCAAACCGTGAACACCCAGGAACGTCAGAACCTTGTCTGCCATGTGAGCCTCCTTGGATTTTTCCCGCAAAGCAACACCATAGCACGAGTTGCAATCGTCGCATACACCTACTTATGCGAGCATAATTCTTGTGGATAGATGATCGAAGTTACCGTGCAGTTTGGGCGGCGGCTTGCCTCTTCGCACATGGCACTGCCATCAATAATCAAAGGGTACCCATAAGCCATGAGCATTTGACCTCTTGGCCCATGTCGGGCATTGCTGGGGCAAAGCTCGGAGTTTTCCATGGATATCAAGAACGACGTCATTGCCGCCATTGGCAATACCCCCCTCATCCGCCTGAAAAAGGCCTCGGAACTCACGGGTTGCACGATTCTGGGCAAGGCGGAATTCATGAACCCCGGCCAGTCGGTGAAAGACCGCGCCGCCCTGTTCATCATCAGGGACGCCATCGCCAAGGGCCAGTTGAAACCCGGCGGCACCATCGTTGAAGGAACTGCCGGAAATACCGGCATCGGCCTGGCTGTCGTGGCCCGCGCCATGGGCTTCAGGACGGTGATTGTCATCCCCGTGACCCAAAGCCAGGAGAAGAAGGACGCGATCCGCCAGTTGGGCGCCGAACTCGTGGAGGTACCCGCAGTACCCTACAAGAACCCCAACAATTACGTGAAATATTCCGGCCGCCTGGCCAAGGCCATGGGTGCTGTCTGGGCCAACCAGTTTGACAATGTGGCCAACCGCCAGGCCCATATCGAGACCACCGCCCCTGAAATCTGGGCTCAGACCGATGGCAAAGTCGACGCTTTCGTTTCCGCCGTAGGTTCAGGCGGAACCTTAGCTGGCGTCAGCATGGGTTTGAAATCACGCAACAAAAACGTAAAAATTGCGCTGGCCGATCCCCTTAGGCGCGGCCCTCTATAGCTATTACAAGACCGGCGAACTGAAATCCGAAGGCTCCTCCATCACCGAAGGCATTGGCCAAGGCCGCATCACTGCCAATCTGGAAGGCGCCGTGGTGGACGAGGCTTTCCAGATCCCCGACAGCGAAGCCATCCCCATGGCCTTCGACCTATTGGAATATGAGGGCCTCTGCATGGGTGGCTCAACCGGCGTGAATGTGGCGGGAGCCATCAGACTGGCCAAGCAGATGGGGCCGGGTCACACCATTGTAACAGTCCTTTGCGACTACGGCACGCGCTATGCCTCAAAACTTTTCAATCCGGACTTCCTGCGCGAAAAAGGCCTGCCCGTTCCCAAATGGCTGACCGAAACGCCAATGGTGCCGACGGTGTTCGAGGCGGCTTGAGAATGACTGAACTGCTTTTCCGCGATGATGCCTATCTGCAATCTGCTGATGCCACGGTTCTCGGCATCAATGAGCGCGGCGGCATTGTTCTGGATAAAACCAATTTCTATGCCACAGCAGGTGGCCAGCCCGGCGACAAGGGCACGATGGCATTCAATGGGAAACCCATTGAGATTGCCACCACCATTTATGACGAGATGAAGAACGTCGTCCATGTGCCAGCAAGTGCCGATGACCTTCCGGCACTCGGCACACCTGTGACGCTCGCTCTAGATTGGCACACGCGCTACCGCAATATGCGGGCCCATACCATGATGCATCTGCTTGTGCGCCTGCGTGCCATTCCCGGTAACCGGCGGTTCCATTTCCGACGACGGCGGGCGCATTGATTTTGATATTCCCGAAGGCCAAATTCCCAACAAGGAAGAATTGGCCGCGCGCATCAACCAACTCATCCTTGAAGATCACAAGGTTACTTTTCGCTGGATCAGCGATGAAGAGATGGAAGCAAACCTGCATCTCGTGCGCACCATGTCCGTGAAGCCCCCCATGGGAACCGGCAAGGTGCGTCTTGTGATGATTGGCGACGAAGGCAAAATTGATTTGCAGCCCTGTGGCGGCACCCACGTAAAATCCACCGCCGAGATCGGCCCCATGCGCGTGGCAAAAATTGAGAACAAAGGCAAAATCAACCGGCGCATCCGCCTGGCCTTTGCGTAATCCGGAAATCCCATGACGAAAGAACTAGTTACAACCCAATGGCTCGATGAACACAACCAATCGCCTGATGTCTCGATCCTCGACTGCTCGTGGCATCTGCCAACAGTAAAGCGCGATGCAAAGGCGGAATTTTTGGAACAGCGCATCCCGGGCGCGCAGTTCTTCGACATCGATCTGATTTCTGACACGGAAAGCCCCCTGCCCCACATGCTGCCCAGGCCTGAAAAATTTGCGAGCCATGTCCGCAAGATGGGCATCGGCGATGGCAAGAAGGTGATCTGCTACGACAGCCTTGGCCTGTTTTCAGCGGCCCGCGTGTGGTGGATGTTCAAGGTCTTCGGCCATGATGATGTGGCAGTGCTTGATGGTGGCCTGCTCAAATGGAAAGCGGAAAACCGCCCTCTCGAGGATGGCCCTGCCCCAAAACCTCAGGAACGCCATTTCACCGCCCGCTTCCAATCCATGATGGTGCGCGACAAGGCCGACGTAAGAAAGGCGCTGCAGGTTGCCGACGCGCGCTCACCCGGACGGTTTCGCGGCGAAGAACCAGAACCACGCCCCGGCGTTCGCGCAGGTCACATGCCTGGCGCCAAGAATATCCACTACGCCACACTCCTGAATCCAGATGGCACATTGAAACCGGAACCGGAATTGGCAAAAGTTTTTGAAACCGCCGGCATCGATATTACAAAGCCAGTAGTGACAAGCTGCGGTTCCGGCGTGACGGCGGCAATACTTTCGCTTGGGCCTCACCACACTCAACGCCCGCGACCACGCGCTCTATGACGGCTCATGGGTCGAATGGGGATCGGCCATTGATACGCCCGTGGCCACCGGCGCCATGAAAACGAAAGAAATGGAAACCATCAGTCACCTTTCTGGAAATGAATGTCAGAGTCCATTCATCACGTGTCACCCGCCATCAAACCTAAAGCTCATGCTGCTGCGCGCCGAAAACATCTCCTTGACTTTTACCGCTTCCTCTATGGGGCCGTGGGCCAAGAACATCATCTGGCACGACCGCACGCCATATCTCCGACGCCGAAATGGCCGCCAAGACTCATTCACGAAGACGGCGTGGAAATCTGGGTGCTTTACGTGGGAGGCCAGCCCGCAGGATATTTTGAGCTGGTCCCCCGCGAAGAAAACACTATCGAGATTGGAATACTTTCGGGCTGATTCCGGAGTTTCAGGGCAAAGGCCTCGGCAAATGGCTACTCTCCGAAACTATCCGCGCCGCCTGGGCCAAGTTGCCAAAACGGGTAATCGTTGAAACCTGCACCCTCGATGGCCCGGCAGCCCTGCCCCTCTACCAAAAAATGGGCTTCACGCCCTATGACCAGAAATCGAAAGTGATGAAGGTCAACGATTGACGGCAGATGTGTCTGCAGCCAATCAGCAAGTTTGTCTTCCGTAACTTCACTCGCCACCAGACATAAACCATGGCCACTATCATCGCCTCGTCGAAATTGGCTTCGACGCCATTGATGGTCCAGAAAAACAACGGCGGCTAAAATACCAGTTCGCTCGTTGCCATCAATGAACGGTTGGTTATTGACCATACCCCCGCAATAGGCCGCCGCCAGTCGAAAGACATCAGCACCAGGTTCGTAGGCAAATGTGTTTTCAGGCCCAGCCAGCGCACCAGCAGGGCCCCTCATCGCGCAAGCTGTCGGCCCCTCCAAAACGCACGAGCAATTCCCGGTGGAACGCCTCAACGCATGTTCCTTGTGAGCCAGATCATGAGATTTCGGCTATTCCGCCAGCTTTTTCATAGCATTGGGGTATTTGCCTCATGAAGCTCACGCGCACGCTTCCAGGCCTTTTCGAAAATCCTCCGATCATAGGGCGTCAATTTCAAAACCCCGAGGAGTTCTCACAGCAAATACCTTGTCACCCTCGCCTGAGAAGCCAGCCAAGTCCTTGGCGATGTCCGAAATGGTCAGAACTGCCAGTGAGCCATCCAGACCTTGCGTATGATAAGTGGTTTGTTCGATATTGAGTATATCTAATGTAAAATTATACAAACGGAACTACAAAATAAAGAGGGATTGCTAGCGCACCGGCGGCACGTACAGCAACCCGCCCGCATTCCAAAGCGCGTTGATCCCGCGCTCGATGCCAAGCTTTGAACTCTTGCCCAAATTGCGTTCAAAGATTTCCGCGTAGTTGCCCGTTGCCTTGATCGCCCGCGCCGCCCAATCCGCATCAAGCCCCAAATCGGCGCCAAATGTTCCTTCAAGACCAAGCAGACGCCGCACGGTTGGTTTCTTGCTGCTGGTTTTCAACTCATCAACCCCCGCAGCCTTCACTTCCAGTTCTTCCGCATTGATCAGCGCAAACAGGGTCCAGCGCACGATGTTGAACCACTGCTCATCACCCTGGCGCACCATGGGGCCGAGCGGCTCCTTCGAAATGACATCGGGAAGAATGATGTGGTCGTCGGGCGCCTTGAGCTTCAGCCGGATCGCATAAAGCTGCGACTG
Source organism: uncultured Alphaproteobacteria bacterium (assembly GCA_963766425.1). Taxonomy (GTDB): domain Bacteria; phylum Pseudomonadota; class Alphaproteobacteria; order Rhizobiales; family Aestuariivirgaceae; genus Aestuariivirga. The sequence goes on along the minus strand of CAVYAB010000028.1, from coordinate 182,227 downwards.
GTCCGCCGTATAGCTGTCGCATTTGCCCGCCTCATAGGCCGCAACGACTTCATCAATGGTGCCGAATTTGACCGGCGTGAAAACCATTTCCCGCTCGCGGAAAAAATCCTCCACATTGGCTTCCGTGGTCGTGCCCGTGAGAAAGCAGATGGCCGCCTGGCTCATGGTGAACACCGAATTCACGCCGAGCGCCTTGGCCACCAGAAAACCCTGCCCGTCCATGTAGTTCACGCCGACAAACCGCAAGGGAAGTTTGCTCTCGCGCTCCAACGTCCAAGTCGTATTGCGCGCCAGCACATCGACAGCACCGGATTTCAATTTCTCAAAACGGTCCTGTGTCGTGAGCGGAACAAATTCAACCTTTGCCCCATCGCCCAGCACGGCAGCGGCAACCGCACGGCAGAAATCCACATCAAATCCGGCCCAGGCGCCATCATCGCCTTTCGCAGCAAAACCGAGCAACCCGCTGTTGACCCCGCACAGCAGCTTGCCCCGTGCCTTCACATCGTCAAGAGTTGCCGCGTGAGCCGCAGCCGCAAAAAGCACAGCAGCAAAAAGCGACCAGATCAGGAGCAATTTTTTCATGAACTTCGAATCCAGCTGATTGCAAAAATCAGCCTAACCCGCGCGGGGTTCATGCCAAGAGTATGACTTCAATGCAAAATCTGGCTCAGGAACAGCTTGGTCCGCTCGCTCTTCGGCTTCTCGAAGAACTCCTTCGGCGAATTCTGCTCGATGATCTGGCCCTGGTCCATGAAGATCACCCGGTTGGCCACCTGCCGGGCAAAGCCCATTTCATGGGTGACGCACAGCATGGTCATGCCGCTCTGCGCGAGATCGACCATGACTTCCAGAACTTCCTTGATCATTTCGGGATCAAGCGCTGAGGTCGGCTCATCAAACAGCATGATCTTGGGGTTCATGCACAGCGAGCGCGCGATGGCCACCCGCTGCTGCTGGCCCCCCGAGAGCTGGCCGGGATACTTCTTCGCCTGTTCGGGAATCTTGACGCGCTGTGAGATATTTCATCGCCAGCTCTTCCGCGTCTTTCTTCGGCATCTTGCGCACCCAGATTGGCGCCAGCGTCAGATTCTCCAGAATTGTGAGATGCGGGAAAAGATTGAAATGCTGGAACACCATGCCCACTTCGCGGCGGATTTCGTCGATCTTCTTGAGGTCATTGGTGAGCTCAATGCCGTCAACGACAATCTGGCCCTTCTGGTGTTCTTCCAAACGGTTGATGCAGCGAATGAGCGTTGACTTGCCCGATCCCGATGGCCCGCAGATGACAATGCGCTCGCCCTTGTCAACCGACAGGTTGATGTCGCGCAGCACATGGAACTCGCCATACCATTTGTTCATGCCCGATATGGAAATGGCAACTTCCGGTGAGCCAGATTCTGTCGCTTTTATTTTTGGGAGAGTTGCCATGATTACCTCTTGTGACCCGTATTAAGCCTGCGTTCGACGAACAGTGAATAGCGCGACATGCCAAAACAAAAGATCCAGAACATGAGTGCCGCTGCAAAATAGCCAGTGCTGCCCGTTTGCGGTGAGGCCCATTTGACGTCATTGGAAGCTGGTGACCACGAAACCCAGAAGATCAAAAATGCCGACAATCGAAACCAGCGTGGTGTCCTTGAACAGGCTGATAAAGCTGTTGACGATGCCGGGAATGACAATCTTCAGCGCCTGCGGCAGAACAATGAGATTCATCATTTTCCAGTACGAGAGCCCGAGCGCCTGCGCCGCCTCAAATTGCCCCTTCGGGATTGCCTGCAAGCCACCGCGCACCACCTCCGCCATGTAGGCCGCCGAGAACAGGGCCACACCAATAAGTGCCCGCAGCAATTTGTCGAAGGTGACACCCTCGGGCAGAAACAGCGGCAACATGAAACTGGCCATGAACAGCACCGTGATCAGCGGCACGCCGCGCCAGACTTCGATGAATACCACCGAGAATCCTCTGACGATCGGCATTTGCGAGCGCCGCCCCAGGGCCAGCAGGATGCCAAGCGGCAGGGACGCAACGATCCCGGAAATGGCGACAACCAGGGTTACCAGGAGGCCGCCCCATTGCGTCGTTTCGACGGGCTCAAGCCCGAAATCGATTTTCATGACCAGCATGACACCGAACACAACCGCCACGCCGATGCCCCAACTCTGCAATGCCGCCCGCGCGCCCAAATCCGCCGCGCTCAGCAACTGAGCCACGCCCATGGCACCTCCCGCCCCGATGAAAGCGGCCGTTAGGACGCTGCCCAATGAGAAAACGCCGAGTGGCGTCTGAACGACACCGAAGTCGAACGCAAAGGATGACAGCCATGCCAGAATACCTAATCCCGCAAGTCCAAGTCCGATGCGGTTGCTCTGGATTCCCTCTTCAATGCCAAAGGCCATCAACGGCAGAAAGACCGCAGCGAGAGCCAGCACAGTGAAGGCGCTGAGAAAAGCCGCCGGTGCCATCGGAAAGTGTCCGCCAGTCAACAGGATGAGCGTGATCAGCGGATAGACAATAAGCAGAAATATTGCATTCCAATTCTTGTAGGGCACCGAGGGCATGAGCATCGGAACCAATGCAGCCGCACCAAGAATGAAACAAACATTGACCCGCCAGCGCTGGTCAATCGGGAAGAACCCGTAGATCCATTGCGCAAACTTCACCGCAGCGAATGGCCAGCATGCGCCTGCACCGTCAACCGCACAGACTTCGCGATCATTGCCGCTCCAGACAGCATTCAACAATGCCCAGTCGAATATCCCCCAGCCGATCCAAAGGAGGAACGCACCGGCAATGATCGTCAGAACGCCGTTGCCGACACTCGGAAAAAGATTGGTGAGAATCCAGCCCGGTACACCGACCATTGTAACAGGTGGCGGCAGCAGCGGCGCTTCCTCGGTGCGGACATAGGCATCCGTGGGGGAATTGGCACTCATTTCCTCACCTCTCCACCAGTTTCATGCGCGCGTTGTACCAGTTCATGAAGCCCGACGTCAGAAGGCTCAGGCTGAGGTAGACGACCATCCAGATCATCACGATTTCAACCGCCTGCCCAGTCTGGTTCAAAACCGTGCCGCCCGTCGCCACCAGATCGGGATAACCGATCGCCACCGCCAGGGATGAGTTCTTGGTGAGGTTCAGATACTGGCTGGCGAGCGGCGGAATGATCACGCGCATGGCTTGCGGGATGATCACCAGCCGGGTCGTGATCATGTTCCGCAATCCCAAGGCGCTGGCCGCTTCAGTCTGGCCATGGCTCACCGACTGGATGCCGGCCCGCACGATCTCGGCGATGAATGAGCCCGTGTAGATACTCAGCGCCAGAAGCAGCGCCATGAATTCCGGAATGATCGTCGTGCCGCCGCTGAAGTTGAAGGCGCCACGAACCGGGTAATCAAAAGTGATCGGCCAACCCGCGAGTAGAAGCCCGAGAACCGGCAGCGCCAGCACCATGACAATTCCGGCGATGATATAAGGGAACGGCTGCCCGGTTGCCGCCTGCCGCTTGAGCGCCCAGCGGCGCACGAAAAATGCCCCGACCAAGGCAAGCACCAATCCGACAAGTCCCAGCCATGCGCCTTCGCCATAAATCGTGTTGGGCATGTTGAAGCCGCGGTTGGAAAGGAAAAACATGTCGCCAATATTGATGGCCTCTTTCGGGCCCGGCAACGGTTTGCAGCACGGCGCCATACCAGACAAACATCTGCAACAGCAACGGCACATTGCGTATCGCTTCGACATAAAGTGTCGCGAGTTTCGACACCAGCCAGTTTTTTGACAACCGCATGATGCCGGCAAAAAATCCGAGCAGAGTGGCAAAGAAGATGCCAAAACTCGCAACCAGCAGGGTGTTCAGGAACCCAGCGATCAGGGCCTGGCCATAACTCGATTCGCTTGAAAATTCGACCAGCGACTGGATGAGATCGAAGCCCGCAGACTTGTTGAGAAACGCAAACCCCGTCGAGATGTTCCGCTTGGTGAGATTGGCGATTGTGTTGTGAACGATTTCATAGGCAAAGAACCCGATCACCAATACCATGATAACCTGCACGGCGATCGAACGGACCTTCGGATCGTTCCAAACCGACACTCTTGGACGCTCAAAGCCACCGACTTCGGCTGTCATCCCCGTTCACCCTCATCTGGAGGCTCAACGCCTCCTCCCCATAAACGCTGCCGGTTATCCGGTCTTGCTCATTTGCCTAACGCGTAGAAAGTAGGAGCCCGGCACATGACCGGACTCCCACACGTATCACTTAGCGAATTGGTGGAGCATATTGCAGGCCACCGGCATTCCACAGAGCATTCTTGCCACGGGCAATCTTGAGCGGCGTGTTGAGACCGACATTGCGCTCAAAGATTTCGCCGTAGTTGCCAACGCCCTTGACAATCTGCACCACCCATTCTTCCGAAAGGCCAATGCCTGTGCCGAAGCCCGCAGCTGAACCATCGGCATTCGCCACACCAAGGATGCGCTTCATTTCAGGATTGGTCGAAGCCTTCATCTCATCAACATTGGCCTGGGTAATGCCGAATTCCTCGGCAGTCAGCAATGCGTAGTAAGTCCACTTGATCACATTGAACCAGGCATCGTCGCCCTGGCGTACCAGCGGACCGAGGGGCTCCTTCGAGATGATCTCAGGCAGAACAATATGATCGTCCGGATTGGCAAGTTTCAGGCGCTGGGCATAAACGCCCGATTGGTCGGTCGAGTAAACATCGCAACGCCCATCCTCATAGGCGCCAATAACTTCTTCTTCCTTTTCGAAGGCGACGACCTTGTAATCCATCTTGTTCGCCTTGAAATAGTCGGCAAGATTGAGTTCAGTTGTGGTGCCGGTCTGCACGCAAACGGCCGCGCCCGAAAGCTTGAGGCCCGAGTCGACGCCAAGCGCCTTGCGCACCATGAAACCCTGGCCGTCATAATACATCACACCGGCGAATTTGAGACCAAGCGACGTGTCGCGGCTCATCGTCCAAGTCGTATTGCGCGACAGGAGATCGACTTCTCCCGACTGCAGCGCCGTAAAGCGCTCCTTGGCATTGAGCGGCGTGAACTTCACCTTCTGCGGATCGTTGAAAATGGCCGAGGCCACGGCGCGGCAGAAATCGACATCCAGGCCCGTCCAGTTATTTTGCTCATCAGGAAATGCAAAACCGATCAAGCTTGTCGTCACGCCGCATTGCACAAAGCCCTTGGTCTTGACATCATCGAGCGTGCCGGCTGTGGCAGCGGTCGCGGCGATCACACTTGCTGTGGCACCAAGCACCCAGCCCATAATTTTACGTTTCATAACTTACCTTCCTTTTGAAATGTGCGGACGCCATCAAACGGCCTTCCAGACCGCCGTGCATCCGCGTTTGGTTTACTCGTCGTCTCCCTTTAGGGGTGCTTTTATTTTTTTTCACCCCACTGCCTACAGACAAGCGCCAAACGACATTGGGGTCAAGCCGAATTGCAAGCCGGATGCAAAACTAACTGCCGTGAACTATTCTCTCCCGGGCAGAAACTGCCTCAACGCGGCAACAAGTGCCGCGGCCACGGTAAAGACTTGGGCTACCGGTTTCAGGGGCCTTGCGATCATGATGACGGGCAGCCCCAGCGCCCGCGCCGCCACGAGCTTGGCCTCGGTTTGCGCCCCGCCTGCGTTTTTGGTCACCAAGTGGGTGATGCGGTAAGTGGCCATCAGATTGCGCTCATCCACAATGCTGAAAGGCGGCCGCGCCAGAATGAGGTGCCAATTCTGGGGCAATTCAAAGGGCGGTTTTTCAATCATGCGGGCAACGCCTGCTATGTCGCTCCGCGCAAGAAACGGGGCAATCTCCTTGCGCCCAATGGTAAGCAGAACGCGCGATTGAGACGGCAGGGCGGCGACGGCACCTGCTATGTTGGGAACCCCAATCCAGTGGTCCCCCGCAGCGGGCTGCCATGGCTCACGCTCCAATCGTAAATAGGGAAGCCCTGCCCGCTTTGCAGCATTAAAGCCGTGCCGGGAAATCTGAGCTGCAAAGGGGTGCGTTGCATCCGCAAGGGCTGCAAAGTTTCCTTCCTTCAGGTAGGCATAAAGCCCCTCTTCGCCGCCAAAGCCGCCGACACGCACTTCACCTTTGGGCATCACTGGCGCCTCAGTAACTCCGGCAAGCGAAGTGACAGTTTCATAGCCCGCTGCAATAAATTCAGCAGCAAGGACTCGGGCATCGGACGTGCCACCCAGGATGAGAACGCGCTTACTCGGCATGGGCTATGATTTTACCCCCGCGGTCAACGATCATAACGTCAGCGGCGACCAGGCTCCCGCGCAAAACTCTTACAGCTTGTTCCTTGGCATCCCTTGCCACTTGCTTGCGCAAGGCCGGGCCCCAGCATTTCCAAGACCTGTTGAGCGGTATTCGCGGCCATCACCTCGCCACGGAGATTTTCAGGAGCGAAATTTGCCAGCCATTCGAAATCCACCTGTGAGCGCCCCGAATGCAAATCCATTGCCCCCTTCGCAAGCTTTGTAATTTTTCCAAATCCACCCCCGATGGTAACGCGGGCAACGGGATGCTCGCGCACATACTTCAACAAACCTCCCGCAAAATCACCCATGTCCATCATGGCTTCCAGCGGCAAACCAAAATAGCGCCCGCACCGCATCCTCAGATGTTGATCCCGTGCATCCCGCGATATGCGTGAGCCCCATGGCACGGGCCACATCAACACCACGATGGATGGACGCAATCCAGGCCGCACAGGAAAAAGGATGGACGATCCCGGTGGTACCCAAAATGGAAAGCCCGCCGATAATCCCAAGTCTTGGGTTCCAGGTTTTTTGCGCAAGCGCCTCACCCTCGGGAATGGAAATCTCAATCTCCACATCGCGTCCGCCCTGCTCTTCAATGACCTTGCGCATCATCTCGCGCGGGATTGGATTGATGGCGGGCTCACCTACCGGAATGGGAAGCCCCGCTTTGGTTACGGTGCCAACTCCCGACCCCGCTTTGAACGTAATGCCCTTGCCCGTCATCCGCACCGTGGCAATCACCGTGCAGCCATGGGTCACGTCCGGATCATCGCCCGCATCCTTAATAATACCAGCTTGCGCCCAACCCTCACCCTTGCCCTCCAGCGCTAGCGCGAAACTCGGGCATTCACCTTTGGGCAAAACAAGAGATACGGGATCAGGAAACTTGCCTGTGAGCAATGCCGCAAACGCCGCCTTGGTAGCCGCAGCCGCACATGCACCCGTGGTCCAGCCTCGCCTTAATTCGCCTTCGGGCTTCTCTATTCGCATGTGATCACTGTATAAGGAACTATGAGCCGCGAACCAACAAAATCAGCGCTTGAGATGCACGCGGTTAATGCCGCTACGGGTGGATTTGCCCGCCTTGATGGCGAAGCCTTCCCCATCTTTGAAGCAGGCTGGGTGTGGCTCGTGGGTGCAGGCCCCGGTGCTCCCGGCCTCATGTCATTGCTATGCTACTACGCCATGCAGAACTGCGACGTGGTGGTCTACGACGCCTTGGTGAACCCGGACATTCTGCGTTGGGTGAAGCCCGGTGTTGTCCTGGAATACGCCGGCAAGCGTGGCGGTAAGCCTTCTCCCGTCCAGCAGGATATTTCCCTGAGGCTGATTGAACTGGCCCATTCGGGAAAACGGGTATTGCGGCTGAAGGGCGGCGACCCCTTTATGTTCGGCCGCGGCGGCGAGGAAAGTCAGGCCCTGGCCAACGCCAAGATCCCATTCCGCATCGTGCCGGGCATTACGGCGGGTGTCGGCGGCCTGGCCTACGCCGGAATCCCTTCAACACACCGCGATACCAACCATTCCGTGATTTTCCTGACCGGCCACGACGCCAGCGGAAAAATGCCAGCCAACGTAAACTGGCAAGCCGTGGCCAAGGCCTCCCCCGTTATTGTAATGTATATGGCAGTCAAACACTTGGGCGAGATTGCTCAGGCTTTGATTGAAGGCGGCAGGGACGCGGGCGACCCCGTGACCATCATCTCCAATGCCTCTCTTCCCCAGCAAATGGTGACGTCAACCACGCTAAAACAGGCGGGTGCCTTTGTGGCTGAAAACAATCCGCCAACCCCTGCCATTGTCGTCGTCGGCCATGCCTCCGATTGGCGCGAAATGCTGGATTGGTACTCTCCAGCGCTCCGGGAGAATACCATTGGCTAAGGCCTTCGTCGTTGCGGCCACGGCATCAGGCAGCGGCAAAACCATGCTTACCCTTGGCCTGCTCCGCGCCTTCAGGAATCGCGGGCTTAAGGTGGCCTCTGCAAAGGTCGGCCCCGATCACCTTGATCCCCGCTTCCATGAAGCCGCCAGCGGCCAGCCCTGCCTCAACCTCGATCCCTGGGCCATGAAACGGGAGATGGTCGCAAGTCTTTTAGGCGTCATTAACCATGATGCGGACCTGATTATCGTCGAAGGCGTCATGGGGCTGTTTGACGGTCCCCAGGGTGCAAGGGGTTCAACTGCTGACCTCGCCGAGGATCTGGGGCTTCCCATCGTCCTGGTTCTTGACGCCAGCCACCAAGGCCAATCCATCGCCGCCCAGGCACAAGGCTTCATTAACCATCGCAGAGGCCTGACCTTCGCTGGCGTGATTCTGAACCGCGTGGCCAGCGACAAGCACGCCGCCATCCTCACCTCCGCACTTACGCCCCTCGACATTCCCATCCTCGGCATCGTGCGGCGGAGTGACTCACTCAACTGGCCTTCGAGGCACCTTGGACTGGTGCAAGCGCAAGAGAATCAAGAGCTTGAATTGTTTATTGAAACCACAAGCTTAGCCGTTGCACGTGAAACAAAACTTGACAAGTTATTAACGCTTGGTCCGGAAATCCGCCCCGAATCACTTACCGGGTCGATCCTGCCGCCTCTGGGCCAGAAAATTGCAGTCGCCAGCGACCTGGCCTTCAGTTTTGCCTATCCCCATATCCTGCAAAGCTGGAAAAAGGCGGGCGCAGAACTTTCTTTCTTTTCGCCCCTGAAAGATGAAGCGCCAAAGGTGGATTGCGATGCCATTTTCCTCCCGGGCGGTTATCCCGAGCTCCATGCCGGCCAGATTTCTCAAAATCAGCAGTTTCTTAACGGCCTGAGAAATTCCAAGGCGCTCATTTACGGTGAATGCGGTGGCTACATGGTCTTGGGTGACGCACTGATCGACGCTAGCGGTCAAGCCCACGCCATGGCAGGCCTCTTGCCGTTAACTACAAGCTTCGCCACACGCAAACTTCACTTGGGCTATCGCCAGCTCAAGCCCCTCGGCGGGCCATGGACAAAACCGCTGCGTGGCCATGAATTTCATTACTCCACCATCGCAAGCGAGGGCAGCGCCGACCGCCTGTTCGCGGCAAGTGATGCAAGCGGGCAAGATTTGGGTTCAATCGGACTGAGACGTGGGCATGTGATGGGCTCCTACGCTCACATTATATGTGAGGCTCCGTGAAACCCCGCGCCTTTATGCTGATGGGCACCGGCTCCGACGTGGGCAAGTCCCTCGTGACCGCTGGACTGTGCCGGGCCTTCGCCAATCGTGGATTGAAAGTCATGCCCTTCAAGCCGCAGAACATGTCCAACAATGCCGCTGTCACCAGCGATGGCGGCGAGATCGGCCGCGCCCAGGCCCTGCAGGCCCGCGCCGCACGGCAACCTGCAACCGTTCACATGAACCCAGTGCTGTTAAAGCCGGAAACCAATTCCGGTGCGCAAGTGATCATTCAGGGCAAACGCGCCGCAACCATGACGGCCCGCGACTTTTTCAAAAACCGCCAGCAATTCATGCCGGCTATCGTCGAAAGCTTTCAAAAGATCGGCAAGCAGGCTGATCTCATCATCGTCGAAGGTGCAGGAAGCCCCGCCGAAATAAACCTGCGCGATGGCGACCTCGCCAACATGGGCTTTGCCAAAGCCGTTAACATTCCAGCCTTTCTCGTGGGCGATATTCATCGGGGCGGCGTGATTGCTTCCATTGTCGGCACTCTTGAGGTCATTGATGCAAGCGACAAGGCACGCCTCAAGGGATTCATCATCAACAAGTTCCACGGCGACGTGAAACTCTTTGAAAATGGCAAAACATATCTCGAAGAAACCACCAAACTCCCCTGCCTGGGCATCATCCCCCATTTCCCAAATGCAAAAAATCTTCCCGCCGAAGATGCAGTGGCATTGGAAGAAACCCTCGCAAGCCATTCCGGTGATTACAAAATTGTAGTCCTGCGCCTGCCTCGCATCGCCAACTTTGATGACCTCGACCCCCTGCGGCTTGAACCCGGTCTTTCAGTTACATTTCTTGAGTTGGGTAAGGCCATTCCCGGTGATGCAAATCTGGTGGTCATCCCGGGTTCAAAATCAACCATGGCCGATCTGGCGAGCCTCCGCACCGCAGGCTGGGATATCGATCTCAAAGCCCATGTCCGGCGGAATGGCCGCGTACTTGGACTCTGCGGCGGATATCAAATGCTGGGGCAGAAGATTCATGACCCCGAAGGCGTGGAAGGTTCCGCAGGCAGCGTGGAAGGCTTGGGGCTTCTCAACATCGAAACCACCCTCCTGCCCGACAAGACTTTAACCCGTGTGAAGGCCACCCACCTGGCCAGTGGCGAACAGATTGAGGGCTATGAAATTCATCTCGGCAGCTCACATGGCGCGGATTGCGCCAGGCCCTTTGCCAGAATTGGCAACCATGATGACGGTGCCACAAGCGCCGATGGATTGGTGAGCGGTACTTATATTCATGGCTGCTTTGCCAGCGATAGTTTCCGCAGCAACTACCTGAAAACTCTTGGTGCCAAATCGAGCGGCCTCGCCTTCGAAACTCTCATTGAAAAAACTCTTGATGAACTGGCAGCCCACATGGAACAACATCTCAATCTCGATCAGGTGTTGGAATTGGCTGGTGAAATATGAGCTTGCACTTTGCCGCAGCCACGTTGGCGCTCCTCGCGGAGCGCGTCTTCGGCTACCCCAAACCGATCTATCGCCAGATCGGCCACCCTGTCGAATGGATTGGGTATCTTCTTTCAAAGCTTGAGATCGCGCTTTACGATCCCGACGCTGAGCCTTATCAGGCCCGTCTCAGGGGCGCAGCGGCGCTCGCCTTGCTGCTAGCCGCTGTTGCAGTACCAGCTGTCCTCATTTCAGCATTCCTATCAACCGTCGAATTTGGCTGGATCATCGAAGCCCTGCTTGCCACTTCGCTTATTGCGCAGCATTCCTTGCACGAGCATGTAAGTGCCGCCGGCAAGGGACTGGATATTTCGATAGCGGAAGGGCGCAAAGCAGTGAGCATGATCGTCGGCCGCGATCCGGCGCAACTCGATGAATCAGGCGTGACAAAAGCAGCCCTCGAAAGCCTTGCCGAAAATACCAGTGATGGCATCGTGGCACCCGTGCTGTGGTACGCCCTGCTCGGCCTGCCCGGCATTGTGATGTACAAGGCGATCAACACGGCGGACTCGATGATTGGCCACAAGTCCGAGCGCTATATCGATTTCGGCTGGGCCGCCGCGCGGCTCGATGATCTAGTCAATCTTCCGGCTTCACGCCTTTCTGGATTATTGTTTGCAGGTGCCGCCGCATGGACTGACCGGGAACGGGGCAAGATCGCCCTGCAAGCCATGTGGCGCGATGCGCCTAAACACAATTCACCCAACGCGGGCTGGCCTGAGGCAGCACTTGCCGCAAGCCTCGGCGTGAAATTCGGCGGCCCGCGCAGCTACGAAGGAAGTCTCGTCAATCTGCCCTGGATGGGCGAGGGCCGCGAAACCTTGAATCGCGACGATATCCGGAAAGGCCTTAGGCTTTACGGGACCGCGATGACTTTCTTGCTTTGCGTGGGGGCACTTTGCGCGGCATTTTTTTAAGAACCATTGGCAGTCCGGCCACCATGAAAACGACTTCATCGGCAATTTCAGCAACCCGCTGATTGAGAAATCCCTGGTCGTCCCTGAAATTTCTGGCCATGACGTTGGCAGGAACAATGCCAAGGCCCACTTCGTTCGACACCAACACCACCCGCGACTTTATTGTCTTCAGGCATTCACAGAGCATTTCAATTTCTGTCCGCGCATCCAGCTTCACAAGTATTAAATTGCTCAGCCAGATCGTCAGGCAATCAACAAGGATAAATCGCCCCCTTCCATCTATCGTCTGCAGAGCGCCAACCAAATCCAGGGGCACTTCAAAAGTTTCCCATCCCTGCCCCCGTCGCTGCCGGTGGGCTTCAATACGCTGCACCATTTCGTCATCCAGGGCCTCGGCCGTCGCCACATAAAATTTCTGCCCCTTCGCCAGGCTTTCCGCATAGCGGCTCTTGCCCGATCGCGCCCCCCCGAAAACGAGATGAATGCTCATGGCCTTGCCTTTGGTATGCGCGCAATGAAATGCCCGCGCATGGCGCCCGGCCATTCGCGAAACGGTACTTCACCGGTTAACGTCGCCCCATGCAAATCGAACCAGGCAAGAATTGCTTCAGCCTGAGCCCGCTCCGGCACATGGTCTCCGGTAAAATAGGTGAAGCGCTGGTCATCGCGCAATATTACGCTGCAGTGGCGCTTGCAATTCCACAGGCAGGCCTGAGTCTCAATCCTGATATCTTCGCGGCCCGCCTCGGCCACCACGGCCTTCATATGGTCAATGAGGGTTTGCCCGCCCGTGCGTCCATCGCTACCCGTGGCTTCTATCGCGGAAAAGCGGCAGGTGGTGCAAAATACGAGGGAACGCATGGGCTTGCTTGGGTCCTTCAGGGGTTGCTAAGGTCGTGGGACTTCAATGGTGGCAAAGCCCTCACCTGTCAACGCAAACGAAAGCGACATGAATTACACCCGCATCGCCTTTTCGGCCTCCGACACGCCTGAAGCCAAAAAAGCCCTAGCCCGGCTGGCCAAACGCTATGGCAACGCCACGGCGGAAAATGCTGACGTCGTAGTGGCGCTGGGCGGTGACGGCCACATGCTGCAAACCCTGCACCGCTTCGTTTCAACTGGCACCCCAATCTATGGAATGAATCGCGGCTCCATAGGCTTTCTGATGAATGACTACGCGGAAGGAGAATTGCTGGAGCGTTTACATTCGGCTGAACTCACTGTCATCCGGCCCCTCCGCATGGTCGCCACCGATGAAAGTGGCAAGTCTCACAAGGGCATCGCTTTCAACGAAGTCTCCCTGCTCCGCCAACGCTCGCAGGCGGCAAAATTGCAAATCTCCATCGATCACAAGGTGCGTCTTGAAGAACTGATCTGTGACGGGCTCCTGCTATCAACTCCCGCCGGCAGCACCGCCTATAATCTCTCCGCCCACGGACCAATTTTGCCGGTGAATTCTTCGCTCCTCGCCTTGACGCCGATCAGCGCCTTCAGGCCTCGCCGCTGGCGCGGAGCGGTACTGCCCCACGATGCGAAGGTAACAATTAAGGTCCTGGAACCTGAAAAGCGTCCCGTCGCCTCCGTGGCCGACCATGTAGAGGTACGTCACGTGAAAACCGTTGAGATCGCCGAGGATAAAAAACGCTCGGTAAAAATCCTCTTCGACCCTGGCCACAGCCTGGCCGAACGCGTGCTGAACGAGCAGTTCAAGTTTTAAGCGGCGCGCACCATATCCGCCCGCAACCGCTTGGCGATTTTGCGTACCCGGTCTTCGGCATAGCGGCCGATGAATTCCAGGTTCTTGCTGCGCTCGGCGCTTTGCATGTTTTCGTAGCGCGTCATCAGCGCCTCGATCAGTCGCCGGCCGAAACCTTCAGGATCGAGCGGAAGTCCCTCCTCCTTCGCATCCTTCACCACATCGCAGGCAGCCATCAGCAAGCCATAACAGGATTGCGGCAGGCCGGACTTGTTATGCAGTGATTTCAGCCCCATCAACCCACGGCCAAACATGAGCTCATGGGCCCGCTTCAAACCCACGCCGGAAAGATGTGCCAGTGCCCATTGCACCACTTTCATTTCACCAATGGCCGCAGCGCGCACAATCATCGAAGGTGTCAGCATTTTCTTTGAAACGAGAAAAGGTATGGCGCGAGCCAGTTCGTCATTGCTGGCCTCAACGAGAATGCACAGGATCGCGGTTTCTTCCGCATCCGCCACAAGTTCGTTCGCATCATTGTCGGCCGTCCAGCCGCGCTCCGCCATCAGTTGCTGCATGCGGTTGGAGGCGCGCTTGGCCTGCAAGATGCGGATATCAAGCGGCAGGTTCGGGCGGCCCAGCAGAAGTTCCGCCATTTCAGGCACCTGGCCGAAGCGGATATAGAGCGTGTGATAGGCGCCGTCGTCGAGCTGCACCGCGCCATTGTCAAACAGGCTCATGCACACCTCAAGCGGCGCGGATTTCACTGTATAGGCCAGCGCTTCTTTCGAAAGATCAGGCCGAAGAACTACTGTCTGTTGGCGCGCGATATCGCCCACCCGCAAAACGGCCAGCATGTGCCAGTGATTGAGCGCCGGTGTCACCGCCAGAAACGGAAGGGCGATATCATCATCATCGGCAACGATGGAAAACAGGATGTCCGCATGGAGATTGGCAATGGGAACCAGCCCATCCACCAGGACACGGCGCACTTCCTTAACGGGATCAACCGAGAGCTTCAACACTACCGGAACCACTTGCGCGGCATCGGCCTTGGAGGTTTCCTCCGCGCTCAAAAGCGTGGCAAGTTGCACGGCGAGCTTGGTGCGCGCCATCGCGTCACCATTCTCAATAACTTCCAGGAATACAGTGGTATCAAGACCGGGCTTGGGTTCACTACGCATAACAGAGCCAATCAATTCATCTTCGGATTGTCTCAGGCTACGTGCGAAGCCTTAATATTTGGTTCACCACGTCTCTTAATACACGCTTAAGTGGATTATATCACGCCCGCCTGATGCAGTTTGAACTGCAAAAGCTCGAGATCGAAGGGCTGCATGATAAAATCCGCCGCCCCTTCCAGGATGGATTGGCCAATCTCTTCCGCATCGGGCTCATTGGCATAGAGAATAACCACCGGCTTCTTGCCTCGCGCCGACTTCCGCATTCGCCTGATAAAATCGCGGGGCGTCATGCCTTCCGGGCTCGCCGCCATCACCACCACATCGAGTGCATTGTCGTTGCAATACTTAAGGCCCTCATCGGCCTGGGAACTTTCGGCGAAATTCAAGCCGAGATCGCCGAGCAACTGCGAAACGCGCTTGCGCTCCGTGGCATCCCTGTCGATCAAAAGGCACCTAACCATACTGAGTCTTCCTTGCTGGTCAGACGGAAAACTTGCCCCCATAAAACTCCGTCGACCGACTCCTGAGCCCCACTTGGTTAACGAGACGTTAAGCACCTTATCCACAGTTTTTCCACAGACCTTAAGCCACTGACAACGAACTGGAAAACAAGGCTGTCAACAGGAGTTATAACTGTGGCGAGAATGCGGCGTTCCGCCCCTGTTCAGGACTCGCAGCGCGACTCAGCGGCAATTCGAGGCAAGGTTAGGTTGCACGTCGTGAATTAAGGGTCCGGCCTGCGCATCCGCCAGACATCATCGATTGTGGCGTATTCGGCATAGCCAAGACGCGAGATCATCTGCATGGCATCGGAATTTACCCGGCCATTTTCAATGAACCTGTCATCGATATGAACACCAATGACGCGGCCCACCACAAGCCAGTTGGAAACCTTGCCCTCATCATCGGGCAATTCCATCGTTTTAAACAGGCGGCATTCCAGATTGGCAGGACTCTCGGCAACCCGCGGCGCCTTGATGAGTTGGCAAGGCGCTTTCGTCAGCCCGGCCAGAACAAATTCATCCACATGCGAGGGCACAACCGATGAACTCATGTTCATGGCTTCACGGATGGAATAGGTGGCGACGTTTACCGCAAATTCGCCGGTCGCCTCAATATTCCGCAAGCTGTCCTTGTAACCGGTCGAGCCAAAGGCAACGTAATGGGGCCGCTCTGAAACCGCATTGAAGAAACTGTAGGGTGCCAAATTCGCAACGCCCTCAGCCGAAAGCGTTGACAGCCATCCGATGGGCCGCGCAATGAGCGACTTGAAGGGATCAACCGCAAAGCCATGATCATTACGAATAGCGTTATAAAACATGCGAGAGGGACCTTAACAAGGTAGGCAGAGCCGCAATGCTTTCAAGTGTGTAGTCGGCATGATGTGCAATGTCTTCGTGGGAGGCATTGCCGCTCAGAACCGCGATCGCAAGCCCTGCCCCGCCATTGCGGGCCTCTTCGATGTCGTGGGAATTGTCGCCCACCATGGCAATTTCGGAAGGCTTTAATCCCACGGTGGATGCAAACTTGCGGATCATGTCGCCGGACGGCTTCGGCACCGCCACCGTATCAGCCGCAATCACTTCATCAAACAAATCAAAAACCCCGAGATGGTTCAGGTGATTGCAGGCCGAATAATGGCTGTCGTTGGTGGCAAGGCCCACATGCAGCTTCATCTCCTTGAGTTCCTTGAGCAGTGGCGCCAACGGCATCAGGGGCTTCAACAGCGATTTGGAAAGCGGCGCATAGTCCACATCAATCATGCGGACCTTCGCAAGGGTTCCCTCCTCATCCAGATCGGGCCACCAGTTTTCAATGAGCTGGCGTGTGGTGCCCGAGGCCAGAATGGAATTGGCGTAAAAACCCTCAGTGTTCGGATTATAACCTACACGCTCCATCATCCCGTTTGCTTCGCCAGGTTCAATATCAAACTGCTCGCACAGCAGCTGGCGGTAGATCGGCACCCACGTGCCATTCACATCGATCAGCGTGCCATCCTTGTCAAAAAGAACGCCGCGAATGCTCATGCCTGCCCCCAACGCGTCAGCAACGCCTTCGGATCGGGCCGGGGCCTGTCTTCGAGCGGCGCAGTCGTAGTTCCAATGCAAATAATTCCTGACACCCGTTCTGTTCCCTTAATCCCCATCGCGGCATTGGCCTCTGCATCATAGGCTACCCAATCGGTCTGCCATTGGGCATCAAAGCCCATGGCGGTGGCCGCGAGCACCATATTGTAACATACGGCAGCCGACGAGAGCATCTGCTCCCACTCGGGAATCTTGACATGAGGAGCCGCCGTTGAAACCACGGCAATGACTACAGGTGCCCGCATGAAGAGCCCACGCTGAAACGCGATGCTTTCCTCGCCATGATCCGGATGCAAAACCTTCCAGCGCTCCGCAAATACCTTTCCGATGTCCGCCCGGGCCGACCCCTTCGAAAAGCACAAAGCGCCAGGGCGTGAGCTTGCCGTGATCGGGCACCCGCACGGCTATTTCCAGAATCTCCGAAATCTGCGCTGAGCTCGGCCCCGGCAGGCCTAAAGCCTTGACCGATCCGGATTTTCTGGTTTTGAGGAAGTTCAATGGAGAGGATAAATCGTTCAGTTTTGTCATGATTCCGGCAATGTGGCGGCTGGAACCCAAAAACGCAATGATTTCAATTGGCCAATCTTTGTTAACTAAAAATTAAGGATTCCGTTGCCCCCCGCGTGCGGCCCGTGCTTTGATTCAGTCACCGGCCGGATGGCTGGGGGAGCAGAGAAGAAGGGGACGACAGCATGCACGACGACAGCACCCGTGCAGTGCAAATCCGCCGTCAGAAAAGCGCGACATCCGCGGCTCTTCTGACGGCGGTTCTATTTCTAACCCAGTTTGCCTGGACCGATGCGCTTGGCGCCCCAAAACCATTGGAAGAAAGTGCGCTAACGCTTGCAGCGCCAAATTTCCAGAACCAGGTAGCCCACGATATTGCCATTGAGCTCGTAAAGCCCGGCAACGAGGGACTGGAGCTCAGCGCCCGGCTCTCCGATTCCGGTGGGCTGATAGAGCGCGATATCGCCTGGACGCTCAGGGACTCCCAAGGGGCCGTGGTTTACGACAAGAGTACCGAGCTTGCCACTGTTGCCGTACCTCCCGGAGACTATTCAGTTCAGGCGCTCTACGGCGCTGCCAGCTTTTCACAAACCCTGACCTTGCTTGAAGCCAATCGCCTGATCGTCAGCTTTGTGCTCGATGTCGGCGGCATTCGCGTATTGCCCCGCGTGAAGGGATTAGGCCTTGCTCCTGCGCAGGCCCAGTCCCTCGTCTTATGCCCTTTCTGGCCCCAACAAGGGCAAGCTCATCACGACGTCCAGAATGCCGGGAGAAATCCTGCGCGTGAAAGCCGGTGATTACCGCATTGAAAGCCGTTTCGCCGCCGGCAATGCCGTGGCAGTAGCCGACGTGCATGTGAAACCCGGCGTCATGAGCGCTGTCGAAATTGACCATGCCGCAGGACTGGCGCGACTTTCCTATGTGGGCGCTCCAGACACCAAGGTGTTATGGTTGGTGACCAACAAGGAGGGCGAGGCGCTTCCCGCCATCGACGGGCTGTCGGCAAGCATTGTGCTGAAACCCGGCAGCTACGTTGCAAAGGCCCAGATTGGCAATGAACTCCTGACGGCAAGTTTTGACATCACCGCCGGCCAGCAACGCGACATCCTGCTCGGAAATTAGGCACTTCCATAGATTTTTCATTGCGTGAAGCCCGGAGAATTGCTCAATGGCAACGCACCACCGACTATGCGCCACGCTGGGAGATGGCCACACCAAAAGGCTTTGCCGTACAACTGCAATGAGGAACAATCTTGAGCAAAACCATGAAGGCTGCCGTGCTCCGCAAGATCGGGGCAGGACTTGCAATTGAAACCGTAGGACGGCCTGAGCCTGGCCCCGGCGAAGTGCTCATCAAGGTCAAAGCCTGCGGCGTTTGCCACAGTGACTTGCACGCCGTTGAAGGAGACTGGACTCCGCACCCCACGCTCCCGCTCATTCCCGGCCATGAAGTCACGGGCCATGTTGAAGCTCTGGGCGAAGGCGTGGCGGATTTCAAAAAAGGTGATCGCATCGGCGTGCCATGGATGTTCTGGTCCTGTGGAACTTGCGAATTTTGCTTGCAGGGTATGGAAACCATTTGCCCGCGCACCGAAGCCACCGGCTACAGCAAGCCCGGCGGCTATGCCGAATACATGGTAGCCCCCGCCGCCTTCTGCGGACGTTTGCCGGATCATGTGGACATGAATGCAATGGCTCCCATTCTTTGCGCCGGCGTCACCACCTATCGCGGCATCAAACGAACCGGCGCAAGGCCCGGCCAATGGCTGGCCGTGATCGGCATAGGCGGGTTGGGCCACATTGCAGTTCAATACGCAAAGGCAATGGGCTTGCGTGTTGCCGCAGTAGATGTCTCCACCGAGAAATTGAATCACGCCAAACGCTTGGGCGCTGAACTTGTGATCGATGCCCGTGAAGGCGATCCCGGCGCAGCATTAAAAGAAAAAACTGGTGGCGGAGCCCACGGCGCAATTGTCACCGCCGTATCGGCAAAGGCCTTTGAACAATCCGTAACAATGTTGAGACCAGCAGGAACAGTGTCCTTCATCGGCCTTCCCGGCGGTGACGCCGACCAGATCCGACTGTCGATCTCCAGCATCGTCAACAGTGAAATATCCGTGCGCGGATCAAATGTCGGAACTCGCCAGGACCTGAACGAGGCCATCGCTTTTGCAGCCTCGGGCCTGGTGAAAGCCGATATCGAAACCCAGCCCCTCGAGAACATCAACGCCATTTTCACCCGCATGAAAAAGGGCGAAATTACCGGAAGGGTCGTTTTGGCAATTGCCTAATTTTTAGTCCATCGCTCCAATTTCGCTTGAAATTAATGTGTAATGACAATGTGTTACGTGCTTTAGTCAGCGCTATTGCCCTTTCCACCCTTACAATCCAGCCATGCCCACTTTGCATGATCGGCTCACCTAGCAAGGGAGTAAACCACCTCCCCTTTGCTGCAGTGCAGCAAATCAATGGAGCAACAAAATGACAACTTCTGCAGTAGAAAAAACCAGCGGGGGCGAAAGCGACGATCCCGCAATTCAGGCTGGCGGCCACAAGCCGCCAAGTTTCTGGATCCTGGCCTTGGGTTCCATCGGCGTCGTCTATGGCGACATCGGAACCAGCCCACTCTACGCTATCCGTGAAGCGGTGCTCGCCGCCACAGAGAAGACCGGCCCCATAACCGAAGCCATCATATTCGGAGTCCTCTCGCTCATCATCTGGGCCCTCATTCTCGTCGTTACGGTAAATACGTGTTCATCCTGCTGAACGCCGACAACAAAGGCGAAGGCGGAACCCTTTCCCTCATGGCGCTGGCCCAGCGCGTGATGGGCAACAAATGGTGCTCATTCCCATTCTCGCCATGATCGGCGCGGCGCTTTTCTATGGCGACGCGATGATCACGCCGCAATCTCGGTTCTGTCGGCCGTCGAAGGCCTCAAGATCATAACCCCGGCACTCGAGCCCTATGTCTTGCCGATTACGCTGGCAATCATTATTCGCGCTGTTTGCCGTCCAGGCCCGCGGCACCGCAAGTGTTGCCGCCCTCTTCGGCCCCATCACACTTGTCTGGTTCATAGCCATCGCCTTGGCGGGACTTGCACATATTGGCGATTATCCCGCCATCCTGCTTTCATTCAATCCAGCCTATGCCGTGAGCTTCCTGGGTTCCCATGGCATTATTGGCCTTGTCACCCTTGGATGCCGTATTCCTTGCCGTGACCGGTGCCGAAGCGCTCTACGCCGACCTCGGCCATTTTGGCAAACGCCCCATTCAATTCGCCTGGATTATTGTCGTATTCCCGGCACTCCTGCTCAACTACCTGGGCCAGGGCGCACTACTTCTGCACAGCCCGGAGACAATTGAAAATCCCTTCTTCCTCATGATGCCCCAATGGGCACTCATTCCCATCGTAGTGCTCGCCACGGCCGCGACCATCATCGCCAGCCAGGCGGTGATCACCGGTGCCTATTCACTCACCCGTCAAGCCATCCAGCTTGGACTCTTGCCGCGCATGGAAATCCGCTTCACCTCGGAAGCGCACGCCGGCCAGATCTACATGCCGCAAGTCAATTGGCTCATCATGTTTGGTGTGCTTGCTTTGGTCGTGATGTTCAAGACCTCGGGCAGCCTCGCCTCGGCCTATGGCATCGCGGTGACGGGCACCATGGTGGTGACCTCCATGATGGCCATTTTCGTAATCTGGAAATATTGGAAATGGCCGCTCTGGGCAGTGCTCGCCATGATGCTTCCCTTGCTCGCTCTCGACATAATTTTCTTAGGGGCGAACTCGCTGAAAGTGTTCGACGGCGGTTATGTTCCGCTAGCCTTGGGCGCATTGATCATTCTGGTGATGTGGACGTGGCGTCGGGGCTCGCAAATCCTCTTTGCAAAAACCCGAAAGACTGAAGTGCCGCTCGTTGACCTCGTGAAATCGCTTGCCAAGCGCCCGCCCCATCAGGTCCAGGGAACAGCTGTGTTCTTCACGTCCGATCCCGAGAGCACGCCAACCGCACTGCTCCACAGCCTGAAGCACTACAAGGTGCTGCATGAGAACAATGTGGTGCTCACTGTCCGCACCAGCGACAGCCCGAGCGTCGCCCCGGAAGAGCGGGTGAAGATTGAAAAGCTGAACGACCTCTTCAGCCGTCTCATCATCAGCTACGGTTATATGGAAACGCCCGATGTGCCAAAAGCGCTTGGCCTTGCCCGCAAGCTCGGCTGGAAGTTCAACATCATGACGACGTCGTTCTTCCTGTCCAGGCGCAGTGTCAGGGTTTCAAAACACGAGGGCATGCCTGTCTGGCAGGACACGCTGTTCATCGGCTTGGCGCGCAACGCCAATGACGCCAGCAGTTACTTCCGCCTGCCGACTGACCGCGTGGTGGAAGTAGGCAGCCAGATTACGGTGTAGCACAACACGAAGTGCCCTCATTCGGCAGGCCGGATGAGGGCACTTTGCCAAACATATGCTGCCAAAGCCCGGTTCTACATCACCGCCAGATCGGCAAGCGTTCCCTGGGCCACGGCGAGGCGGGCGATGTCGAAGGGCTTGCTGGCCAGGACCGTCTCGATCGTGGCGATAACATTGGCGAGGCGTTCGTCATTCCGCTCGCGCCAGCCGGCAAGGCCCCCCTCGCCTGCGACGATGCGGGTGACGACGGCGCGGTGGGTGGAAAAGAGCTGGGCCATCAGCCGGTTGATCGCCTGGCGCTCGAGGACATCACGCGCCTTGAGACGTAGCCCCTCCTCGATCAGCCTTTCGATGCCGAGTTCGAAAGCCGAGCCGTAGAGTGCGGCCGCAACGGCAGGAATACCGGCCCCGCTTTGGGCGGCGATCTTCACCACATCGGGTGCACGCGCCAGGAAGCGCTGGCGTGAAATCCGCGCCGCCGTCTGCTCCGGCACGCCCGCCTTCACCAGGTCGCTGCTGTGCGCACGCATCCCGGCAAGGTCAGCCTCCGGCACGCTATCCGCCAATGCTGCCTCAACGGCATCCAATCCCTTGCGATAGCGTCCGATCAGGTCCTCAAGGCCGTCTCCCAGCTTTTCATGGCGCAGGAACCAGATCGTGGCACTCCGCAGCAGGCGCTGCAGGTCGGCATAAAGGCCATTCTGCACACTGCCGGCAATGCGCGTATCAAGCGCATCAATCTCTCCGGCCATGTCGAGAAAATCGAAACTGTCGCGGGCCACCGCATAGGCTGCGGCGATGTCGGCGGATTTTGCCGCCGTCTCGCCTGCTATGAGTGCGACGAAGCTCGGGCCGCCACGATTGATCATGCCATTGGCCAGCATGGTGGCGATGATCTCGCGGCGCAGGCGGTGATTGTCGATGTCCTCGCCAAAGCGCTCCTGCATGGCCTTGGGGAAATAGCGCCGGAGCTCGCGCGACAGATAGGGATCATCGGGAACGGAGCTGGCCACGATCTCGCTTCTCAGCGCAATCTTGGCATAGGCGAGCAGCACCGCGAGCTCAGGCCTCGTCAGACCTCCGCCGCGCATGTCACGCTCGAGGATGACGCTATCGGCCGGCAGAGCTTCGAGTTTCCGGTCGAGCAGTCCGCCGCGCTCAAGCCTCGTCATCAGCTGGATGGCATAGCTGATCTCTGCCGTCCCCTGTTCGAGGGTCACCGAAAGACACAGGGTCTGCAGATAATTGTTGCGCAGCACGAGGCCTGCCACTTCATCCGTCATCGCGGCCAGGAAGACATTGCGCTCGGCGCGCGTGAGACGGCCTGCGGCTTCCGCGCGCGACAGGCCGATCTTGATATTGACCTCGATGTCGGATGAGTTGACGCCCGCTGAATTGTCGATGGCGTCGGTATTGACGCGACCACCTTTGAGGGCAAATTCGATGCGGGCCTTCTGGGTGAGGCCGAGATTGGCGCCTTCGCCGATAACCTTGACGCGAAGCTCCGAAGCATCAACGCGAAGCCCATCATTGGCCCGGTCGCCCGCCTCGGCATTCTGCTCAGGTGTCGCTTTGACATAGGTACCGATGCCGCCGAACCACAGGAGATCGGCGGGCGCCAGCAAAAGCGCATGCATCAGCTCCTGGGGTGTTGCGGTTTTGGCCGTGAGACCGCTCAGCGCCTGCATCTCGGGCGACAGGGGAATGGCCTTGAGCTGGCGCGGGAAAATGCCGCCGCCTTTGCTGATCAGCGATTTGTCATAGTCCTGCCAGCTCGAGCGCGGCAGCGCAAAAAGCCGCTCACGTTCGGCGAAGGAGCGCTCCGCATCGGGACTGGGATCAATGAAGATGTCGCGATGGTCGAAGGCAGCGAGAAGCCTTGTCTGCCGCGACAGCAGCATGCCGTTGCCGAACACATCGCCCGACATGTCGCCCACGCCGATTACGCTGAAAGCTTGCGCCTGGATATCGATATCCATTTCGCGGAAGTGCCGCTTCACCGCCTCCCAGGCGCCGCGCGCCGTGATGGCCATCTTCTTGTGGTCGTAACCCGCCGAGCCACCGGAGGCGAATGCATCGTCGAGCCAGAATTTGTGGTCTTGGGACAATCCGTTGGCGGTATCGGAGAAAGTCGCGGTGCCCTTGTCAGCGGCAACGACCAGATAGGGATCGTCACTATCGCGCCGGACAGTTGCTTCCGGAGGTTTTACTGCAGCGCCAGCAAGATTGTCGGTAAGATCGAGCAGGCTTGTGATGAAGCGCTTGTAGGCGCGGATGCCCTCGGCCTGGATCTGCTCGCGGCTGTCGCCCGACTTGAGCCGCTTCGGCACGAAACCGCCCTTGGCGCCCACCGGCACGATCACCGCGTTCTTGACACTCTGCGCCTTGGCAAGCCCAAGCACCTCGGTGCGGAAATCCTCGGGGCGGTCCGACCAGCGGATGCCGCCGCGGGCGATCGGCCCGCCGCGCAAATGCACGCCCTCGACATCGGCTGCATAGACGAAAATCTCGGCGAAGGGCTTGGGATCGGGAAGCCCCTCCACTTTCTTCGAATCGATCTTGAAGGAGATGACCGGCGGTTCGCCGTCAGTCTTCGGTTTGTGGAAATAATTCGTCCGCAGGATAGCACTCACAAGATTTTCGTAACGCCTGATGATGCGGTCCTCGTCGAGATTGGGAACCTTGGCCAGGGCCGCCTCAATCTCGCCGCGCAGTGTTTCGGCTTTCGCCTCATCCACAGCGCGGGGATCAAAAAGAGCGAAGAACAGCCGCACGATGAGTTGCGCGATGGCGGCATGCTTCACCAGCGTCTGCGCCATGTAGTCATTCGAATAGGATGCCGCCGACTGGCGGATGTAGCGTCCGAAGGCGCGGAGCAGCGCCACCTCGGGCCAGGTCATCGCCGAGGTCAGCACGAGGGAATTGAGAACGTCATTCTCGGCAAGCCCCGTCCACACGGCTCGGAAGGCCGCTTCGAGTCCGCGTAAAATCGGAGGTTCGGTTGCAGCGCCTGCGGGTGCGAGAAGCAGCACGTCATGGATGACGGCGGGGGCGCGCGCGCCCGTAGCCGTTGCGGGAGACAGCACATGGGTCGTTTCCGAAATCGCCCGGAGCCCGAGGTTTTCCAGAACCGGCAACCGGAGGCCCAGCGCTATTGCCTCACCTCGATGATAGAGGCGGCAGTGCAATTCCTGCGCTGCATCGCTGCTCCCTCGCAGGAATTCGACACCTACTTCATCGCCTTCGCCCAGCGCCTCAATTGCCGCGATGTCCTCAATAGCATTCTCGGGTTCGCTCGCATCGCGGTAGCCCGGCGGAAAGGCGCCGCGCCAGCGGGCGATACGCAAGCCATCGCTGCCTGCCGCATGCAGGGACTCTTCCAGCCGGTCGTCCCAATTGCGCACGGCCGCCACGACCTTCTGTTCGGTTTCGGCAATATCGGGAAATACGGCGGCACCGCTTTCGCGCGTGATGATAAAATGAACGCGCACCAGCGTGCCTTCGCCAAAGGTTGGCTGGAAGGAGGCGACGCGTCCGCCATAAGCTTCGCCCAGGATTTCACCCACCCTTCGGCGCACGTCGGAATCGAACCGGTCGCGCGGGATGAAGGCAAAGGCCGAAACGAAGCGGTCGAACTTGTCATGCCTGACGAAAAGGCGGGTGCGCGGCCGTTCCTCGAGCCGCAGGATTCCATGGGCGATGGTCTCCAGCGTTTCGCCGTCGATCTGGAAAAGCTCGTCGCGCGGAAAACTTTCGAGCACGGCAATCAAGGCTTTGCCGGAATGGCCCGACGGCGAGAAGCCGCTAGCCTGCACGACGCGCGTGAGCTTGCGCCTCAAGAGCGGAATATCGTTGGGGTTCTGGGTATAGGCCGAGGAGGTGAAAAGCCCGATGGCGCGCAATTCGCCCGTGAGTTCGCCCGCACTGTCGAACAGCTTGACGCCGACATAATCCATCGCCGCCCGGCGATGAACGGTGGAGCGAAGATCCGACTTGGTAATAATAATCGGCGCCGGAAGCCGCAAAAATTCGCGGATCGGCGCCGGCAGGTGCGAAGCCGAGGCTCCCCTCACCTCCTCCTTGGCGGCATCGCGCAGAATGCCGAGCCCGCTGCCTTGCACCGCTTCGAGCGAGCCTTTCGCGGCCCCTCCGGCAAAACGGTATTCGCGCATGCCGAGGAAAGTGAAATGATTGTCGAGCAGCCATTGCAGGAACGCCATCGCCTCGGTGAATTCCTCGATGGGAATGGGCGGCGGGTCCTTCTGGTAGTGGTCGATCGCTTCGCGCAGGCGCTGCTGCATGGCGCGCCAGTCGATCACTACCTGGCGCACATCGGCGAAGACGGCGCGAAGGTCGGCTTCGAGGGCGGCCACTTCTTCCGCGGACAAGCGCGCGAGATGGATATGGATGAAGCTCTCGCGGGTTGCCGTGCCGTCGGCCGCAGGCTTTGCCGCGATATCGAGGAGCTTGCCGGTGAGATCGCGCTTCACCGCCACGACCGGATGGAGTGCCAAGCGCACTTCATGGCCGCGTTCGGCCAGCAGGCCTATGGTCGAATCGACCAGAAAAGGCATGTCGTCGTTGACGATGTCGATGGTGGTGATGCCATTCAGCGCGCCTTCCGGATTGGCGACCGCAATCTTCGCCCGGCCCGGTTTTCGCTCGTCTGAGGAAAGCGAGCCTGCCGCCTGCAAGCTGCGCCAGCATCTCCGGCGAGGCTCCCAGCAGATCGTCGGGCGGGGCATTCTCAAGCAGCAGGCCTACGAGTTCCTTGCCCGGCTTGCCTGTTACAGCTTTGCGGACCGCGTCGATCAGAACGGAAGCCGGATTATTGGTTGCCATGCACGGGGCTCCTGTCGGGGTTAGTCCACCCGGAAAAATCTAGCCGGATTGTGACACCCGCGCTACAGGAATGCGAAAACTGAACGTGACTTGGTTTATTGATTGAAGCCCCCGGCGAATAGGCCCTCATCCGCCCTTACGGACGCCTTCGCCCGTGCACGGGCATGACCCGAGTATGAGAGATTGGCCGACAGGGCGGATGGGGGCCTCTTAAGCCGCAGGCAGCGGGATAAATTCCGTTTCATCGCCGGGCACGATATCAAAGCGCGCCTGTTTCCAGTCTTCCTTGGCAGCCTCAATCCGCTCCTTGGATGAGGAGACAAAATTCCACCAGATATGGCGCGGCCCATCCATGGGCTCGCCGCCCAACATCATGAAGCGGGCATCACTGCGCGCCGTGATCGTGATGGCATCCCCGGGGCGGAAAACCAGCAACTGGTTTACGCCATAAACCTGTCCGGCAATCTCCAGTGAACCCTCCGCTATGTAAATTCCGCGCTCTTCATGCTCAACCGGCAGCGGCAGCTTTGCCGCCGCCGCGAGCTTCACATCGGCATAAAACAGGTCCGAATGGGTTTTGACCGGTGACGAGGCTCCATAGATCGAACCTGCAACAACGCGCACTTCGCGGCCATGATCGCTGATAAGTGGTAACGCCGACATTGCGACATGCTCAAAGGCCGGTTTGGTTTCCTCATGGGCCTTGGGCAGCGCCACCCAGCTCTGAATGCCAAACACTTGGCGCGTCCGCGCCCGCTCCAAAGCCGGCGTGCGCTCGGAATGCACAATGCCCTTGCCGGCCGTCATCCAGTTCAATTCACCGGGAGCAATCTGTTGTTCCGACCCCAAACTATCCCTGTGATACATCTTGCCGTCAAACAGCCACGTCACGGTGGAGAGACCGATATGCGGATGGGGCCGCACGTCTTGCCCCTGACCCGCCTGCATGGTGATTGGGCCAAACTGGTCAAAGAAAATAAACGGTCCCACCATCTGCCGCTCGGCTGAGGGCAGCGCCCGACGCACTTCAAAGCCTCCGATGTCGCGCACCCGTGGAATAATGACAACCGGGAGGGCATCTGCAGCAGCAGCGTCGCCGGGCAAGGGATCAGGAATGTGAGGTAAAGTCATGTCTTTCCTCCAACAGCTTCGCGGACCAAAGGTGCAACTTCTTTCCCCATCAACTCAATCGCCCGCAGCATGTCCTTATGCGGCAGGGAGCCTAGGCCCATCTGCACCAGAATTCGATCATTTTCAAAAATCTTGTGAAGGGTAATGATTTTCTCGGCCACGTCTTTAGGATTGCCGATGATCAAATGCCCGCGCGGCCCGCAAGACGCATCAAATTGCGCCCGCGTCGTGGGCGGCCAGCCGCGTTCACGACCGATCCGCGTCATGACTTCCTGATAGCCGGGAAAAAATTGTTCCCGCGCCTGCTGCGCATCATCCGCGACAAAGCCATGCATGTTGAGACTGAGACGTAGGGATTTGGAATTTTTCCCCGCCTCACGATACAAGTCCGCATGAGGTTTGAAGCGTGCAGGTTCACCACCGATAATCGCCAGCGCCATGGGTAAACCCAACGTTCCCGCGCGCACCACCGATTGTGGCGTGCCGCCAACCCCCACCCAGATGGGTAACGGGTTTTGTTTCGCGCGCGGATAAATGCCAGCGTTGTTAAGTGGCGCGCGGATGGTGCCGGACCAACTCACATGCTCCTGCGCCCGCAGCTTTAAGAGCAGGTCAAGCTTCTCCGAAAACAGCACGTCATAGTCGTTGAGGTCATAGCCAAACAGCGGATAGGACTCGATGAACGAGCCGCGGCCCACCATGATCTCGGCGCGGCCATTGGAAAGCAAATCTAGCGTCGCAAAATTCTGGTATACCCGCACCGGGTCGTCGGAAGAAAGAACCGTCACCGCCGACGTAAGCCGGATATTCTTGGTCCGCGCCGCACCCGCCGCCAGCACAATAGCCGGAGCCGAAGCCGCATAATCCGGCCTGTGGTGCTCGCCCACCCCATAAACATCAAGACCGACTTGATCAGCCAACTCAATCTCTTCAATCAGATTATTAAGCCGCTGCCCCGCCGAAATCGCAGGTCCCATATCGGCAAACGTATACATCCCAATTTCCATGGGAGACATATGTAGCGTCGCCAATTACAGTTCAAGTATCACGCTTGTAACCGAAGTGGGGCCTACCTCAGATCCGGTGGGGTCGCTTCCGCCACCAGTGCGGCAATGGCATCAGCAAGGCTCATCGACTTCTGGTCCTGAGAACCAAGCCTGCGCATATTCACCGCCTGTTCATCCATCTCGCGCTTTCCGACCACGAGAATGACGGGAACCTTCGCCAGCGAATGCTCGCGCACTTTATAGTTGATCTTTTCATTGCGCAGATCAGCCTCAGTGCGAAGTCCGGCTTTCCGCAAGTCATCACGCACCTTCAGCGCGTACTCATCGCCATCAGACGTGATCGTCGTCACCATCACCTGCACGGGCGCCAGCCACAATGGGAAATGGCCCGCGTGATGCTCGATCAGAATCCCCAGGAAGCGCTCCATTGAACCGCAGATGGCACGGTGGATCATCACCGGCACATGCTTCTCGCCATCGGCGCCGATGTAAAACGCGCCAAACCGTTCCGGCAGATTGAAATCAACCTGCGTGGTGCCGCATTGCCAGTCGCGGCCGATGGCATCCCTGAGAACATATTCAAACTTGGGACCGTAGAACGCCCCCTCGCCCGGATTGATCGCAGTCTTGATCGCGCCACCTGAGGCCTCGGCGATTTTCACCAGAACCTTGTTCATGATGTCTTCGGCCCGGTCCCAGTCCGCGTCCGTGCCTACGCGCTTTTCTGGCCGCGTTGAAAGCTTCACCACAATCTGCTCGAAACCAAAGTCCTTGTAGGTTGAGAGAATGAGATCATTGATCTTGAGGCATTCATCCGCCATCTGCTCCGGCGTGCAGAAAATATGGGCGTCATCCTGGGTGAAGCCGCGCACCCGCATCAGGCCATGCAGCGCGCCGCTCGGCTCATAGCGATGCACATTGCCAAATTCCGCCATCCGCATGGGCAACTCGCGATAGGAACGCAGACCATGCTTGAAAAGCTGCACGTGGCCAGGGCAATTCATCGGCTTCAGCGCAAACACCTGTTCGTCGCCCGTTTCCTCGCCGGCCGAGGTGACGGCGAACATCGTCTCGCGGTACCAGCCCCAATGGCCAGATGTTTCCCACAAGCTCTTGTCGAGCACCTGCGGCGCATTCACTTCCTGATAGTCGAGCTTCGACAAGCGCCTGCGCATATAGGCGATGAGCTGCTGGAAAATCGTCCAGCCCTTGGCATGCCAGAACACCACGCCCGGCCCCTCTTCCTGAAAATGGAACAGATCCATCTCGCGGCCAAGCTTGCGGTGGTCGCGCTTCTCGGCCTCCTCCAATGCGGTGACGTAGGATTGCAAATCCTTGTCGCTCGCCCAAGCCGTTCCATAAATGCGCGTCAGCATCGGGTTCTTGGAATCGCCGCGCCAATAGGCGCCTGCCACCTTCATCAGCTTGAAGGCATTGCCGATCTTGCCCGTACTCGTCATGTGCGGCCCGCGGCACAAATCCACCCATCCGCCCTGGTCATAGAACTTAATGTCTTCATTGCCGGGAATGGCATCAACGAGTTCAACCTTGAACATCTCGCCTTTCGCCCGGTAAAACTCCTTCGCCTCTTCGCGTGTCTTCACCGACTTTGTGAAAGGCTTGTCGCGCGCAATGATCTCGCGCATTTTCTTTTCAATTGGCGCGAAATCTTCCGGCGTGAAGGGTTCATTGCGGAAAAAATCATAAAAGAAACCGTTTTCAATCACCGGGCCAATGGTCACCTGCGTTCCGGGAAAAAGTTCCTGCACGGCTTCCGCCAAAACGTGAGCGCAGTCGTGGCGAATGAGTTCAAGCGCCCGGTCATCCTCGCGTGTGACGATCTGCAACGTAGCATCAGCTGTGATGGGATCATGGAGATCAACCAGCACGCCGTTGACGATAGCGGCAACTGCCTTTTTCTCCAGTGATTTTGCGATGGAGGCCGCAACCTGTGCGGCGCTTAGTCCCTGTTCGATTTCGCGCTTTGCGCCATCAGGGAATGTCAACGTAATCATGCTTTCCTCCTGCCCACTCCTGCCAACACATGCAGGTAAGCGATTTCTTTGGATTCGATCCCGCGCTTATGGCCTCAAATTCGCGGTCAGGTCAAGTCTGCACACAAATTGCTCCATTATTTACCCGGCCTTAATCTCCAAATAACCCCGTATTAACCTTAACACTTCATGTTCAGCCCGAACGATAGGCAAACAATAGGGTCGGGTAATAACATGAACAAATTCTTCGTGCGTCTTGCATTTCTAATCGCGGTTTTGATTCCATCTGCTTCGGTATTTGCAGCTGATCTCGACGTTCCGCCGCCGATTGGAGATCTCCGCCCAGGAACCTATGATTGGTCCGGCCCCTCCATTGGCATCTTTGGCGCGGCTGTTGCCGAAGATGGAATCTTCGACGGCACTTGTACGACAGGCGGTGTGGCTTGCGTAGTCGTCGCTCCGGCGGTTGCAACCTACACCGACTTTGAACACAGCGGCATCGGTTACGCTGGCGGCTTCATGGCCGGCTGGAACTACCAGATGGACAGCTTTGTCATGGGTATCGAAGGCGACTGGGCACTTGGCGGCACCGTTGCAACCAATGACGAGCCCGGCATCGACACCGAACTCAGCTTCAACAGCATTGCAACACTTCGCGGCCGCGCCGGTTTCGCCTTCGACAACACTTTGCTCTATTTTACCGGTGGCTTGGCTGCCGCTGACGTAGAATTCGGCGCTGTTATGTCAACAACGGAAAGCGACAATCAGTGGGTCACCGGCTGGACGGCTGGTGGCGGCCTTGAGCATGCCTTCAGCCAAAGCCTCAGCGGCCGGATCGAGTATCTCTATGTCAATCTCGCCGACGCCGACTTCAGCTTGTCCAGCGGCGGAAACGTATTTGACGCCACCCAGTCATTCAATGACATCCACATGGTGCGTGCTGGCGTGAACTATAACTTCGGCTGGTAAACGCCAACTGGATCACCGATCAGGGGCCTTTCAGGGGCCCCTTTTCTTTTGCCGCCACTCCGGCCCCTCGTAAATCTCCGGCACCGGATCAAAACCATCCCCGCCCCAGGGGTGGCAGCGCGAAACCCTGGCCAGGCCAAGCAGAAATCCCCGCCATGCCCCGTGCTTTTCGATCGCATGTCGGGCATAGTCCGAACAGGTCGGCAAATAGCGGCAGCGCCTGCCCATAATTGCCGACAATGTCAGCTGGTAAGTCCGGATCAGAAACAGCAGCAGAAATTTCATCATGGCTAAACCCAATATTCTTTTCATCATTGCAGATCAATTGGCAGCGCAATTCCTTGGCGCCTATGGCCACAAGGTCACAAAAACCCCCAACCTCGACCGTCTCGCAAAATCCGGCGTCGTCTTCGAAAACGCCTATTCGTCCAGTCCACTTTGTGCGCCGGCCCGCGCCACCATCATGAACGGGCTGCTTCCCTCACGCACGGGCGTTTACGATAACGCGGCGGAGTTTCCATCATCCATCCCAACATGGGCCCATTATCTCCGTTTGCAAGGCTACAAAACCTGCCTCTCCGGGAAGATGCATTTCGTGGGCCCCGACCAATTGCATGGCCTTGAAGAACGCCTGACCACTGATATCTACCCCGCCGATTTCGGCTGGACGCCTGATTGGCGCTTGAAGCAGGAGCGCATCGACTGGTGGTACCACAATATGACCAGCGTTCTGCAGCCCGGTATCGCCGAAATCACCAACCAGCTTGAATACGATGATGAAGTTGCCTTTCTTGCCGTGCGCAAGATTTATGACTACGCACGATTTGATCCCGGCAAGCCCTTTTGCCTGATGGCCTCCTTCACCCACCCCCATGATCCCTACGCGGCACGTGCCAAATACTGGAACCTCTACCGCGACGAAGATATGGATTTGCCGCGAGTCGGCCAAATGTCGCGGGACAAGCTCGATGCCCACAGCCAGCGGCTCTATGATGTTTCAGCCATGCGGGACTACACCGTGACCGAGGCCGACATTCGCGCCGCGCGGCATGGCTATTACGCCAACATTTCCTATATCGATGATCTCGTCGGGCAATTACTCGATGCCCTCGAAGCCACGGGGCAGCTGGAAAATACCGTGATCGTGTTTACCTCTGATCATGGCGATTTTCTGGGCGAGCGCGGCCTCTGGTACAAGATGTCCTATCTCGAACCTTCGGCCCATATTCCACTGATCGTATCCGCGCCAAAAAAATTCAGCGCGCGCCGCGTCAAGGAACCCGTGTCGCTGACAGAAATCCTGCCAACCCTTGTAGATATTGCGTCAGAAGTCAAAGCCGAACTGGCAAGACCAACCGACGGCCGCTCACTATATCCGCTGCTCAATGGCGCTGCGGAGCATTTGGAAGCAACGGCCTGGGGCGAATATCTCGCTGAAGGCACAGTCGCACCGATGTACATGCTAAGGCGCGGTCCCTGGAAATATATTCACTGCCCGACCGATCCAGATCAGTTGTTCAATCTCGTTGACGATCCCAACGAGTTGAACAACATGGCAACAAGCCATCCCATCGCTGCGAAATTCCACTCCGAAGTGGTGACCAAATTCGATATTCCCAAAATCAATGCGGCAGTTCTCGAAAGCCAGCGCGCCCGTCTCATGATGTTCGAGGCGCTCAAAAGCGGCAATCATTTCCCCTGGGATTTCCAGCCACTCCGCGATGCCTCCGAGCAATACACCCGCAATCACATGAGCGTCACCGACCGCGACCTGCAATCACGCTTTCCCAAAGCACCCGATATTGAAAATAAGAGACGCTAAAATGGCGAACCATTGCGCCTGGTGACAGTGGTTTTAGCCCCGTCCTTTTCAAAAAACATGTCGGCCTCCGGGTAATAGGCCCGTTCGATGGGAGCGCGTGTGCCAATTTCCAGATAGCTCACAGGCACCTCCGTCTTGTTGACCAGATGATGGCCATTGCGAACACCCGACTTGAAGCCCGCACACATGCCGGGCTTCAGCAGATGCTCGCCCGCATCATCAATAAGGGTGATTTCACCCTCAACGACAAAGACGAATTCGTCCTCGTTCTCGTGCCAATGGCGGTGGGCCGACCACGAACCGGGAGCCAGCGTTGTCAGGTTCACCCCATACTGCGTGAGGCCAAAGAAATCCCCAAGGGCTCTTTTTTCCCGGCCCTTGACGGCTCCGGCAAACTCCGGCGGGTAGACCGTTGCGGTTCTGGGGATAATGGTCTTGGGGTCCAACGTAGCGGGTTTGCTCATACAGCCTCTGCTTTCGCTTCAATTTGCGCAATGGCATCCGTAACCGCATCAAAAGTCAAGAGCGTAGACGCATGCCGCGCCTTGAAATCGCGAACCGGGATAAAGGCTTCATAATCCGCCCATTTGCCGGCGGGCGCCGGGCCGCCTTCCTTCAGCATGGCATACATCTGCTCTTTCAGGGCGCGGAGTTCCGGCTGCGGTTGAGCCAACAACATGCCGCGCCATGACCGATGATGAGGCCTGCCCAAGGGCACAGGCTTTCACCTCCTGGCCAAAGTCAGTAACTACATCGCCCTTCATTTTGAGATCAACGGTAACCCTTGAGCCGCAAAGCCTGGAATGGGCCACAGCCGTGGCATCCGGCGCACCCAAGCGTTGCAACAGGGGAATATCAGCCGCGAATTCCAGAATCTTCCTGTTGTAAATCTCGTTAATCATTCACATATCCGGGTCGGTCTTGCTTAACCAATGGTCTTTGCTGGTTTGCCTCAATTTACCCCCCATGATATGGGAAGAACCGAAACAGTAGTAAAGTCAATATAGTACCCAACGCCAAAGAGACAACATGGACGCTATTATCAAGAAATTTCAACGCGAAACCACGGATTCGAGACTGAAGCGTCCGTCTCAGGAAGAAGCCGAAGCCGCCGTGCGCACCCTGTTGGCCTGGGCCGGCGATGACCCTGCCCGCGAGGGCCTTCTGGATACGCCCCGCCGCGTGACCAAGGCATTCCTTGAGTATTTCAGCGGCTATGGTGAAGACCCCGCCGATACTCTTTCCCGCACCTTCACCGATGTCGGCGGCTATGATGATATCGTTATGCTGCGCGATATTGAATTCACCTCCCATTGTGAACACCACATCGCCCCATTCGTGGGCCGCGCCCACGTGGCTTACCTCCCCACCGAACAGGTCGTGGGCATTTCCAAGCTCGCTCGCGTGGTTGAAATTTTCGCCCGCCGCCTGCAAACCCAGGAAACCATGACCGCCCAGATTGCCAACGCTATTTGCACCAGCCTGAAACCGCGCGGCGCAGCCGTGATGATTGAAGCGGTTCACACTTGCATGTCAATGCGTGGAATTGGCAAGCGCAATGTGGCAACCATCACCACGCAATTCACCGGCGAGTTCAAATCCAACCCCACCATGCAAGCCCGCTTCATGGAATTGGTGCGCTCGCCGTCCGGCGGCTTCTCGCTCTGATGACCGGCGCCCTCGATGAAACGAAGGCGCTTCACCTGAGGTTTGATGAGACGGGCCTCATCCCCGCCATCGTCACCGATGTGCGCGATGGAGCGCTCCTTATGTTTGCCTACATGAACCGGGAAGCCCTCGATGCAACGCTGATCACCGGACAGGTGCACTTCTACAGCCGCTCCCGCAAGGTCCTGTGGAAAAAAGGCGAAACCTCCGGCGAAACATTTGCCGCAATCAGCATACTCACCGACTGCGACCAGGATGTTCTGCAAATCAAGGTCACTGCAGAAGGCCACGGAGCTGCCTGCCACACGGGCCGCAGATCCTGCTTCTACCGGAAAATCGTCGAAGGCGAACTGGAGTTCACCGACAACGAAAAACTGTTCGATCCGGATTTCGTTTACGAAAAATAGCCGCCTACCCAGCCGACGCGATGTAACTCTTCATGTCTTCCGCCTCGCGCTCAATCGCTTCGATGCGGAACTTCACAATATCGCCGATGGATATCATGCCGGCAAGCTTGCCACCGTCCACCACCGGCAAGTGGCGTATGCGATGGGTTGTCATCAAAGCCATCAATTCAATTTCACTGTCACCAACTTTGCATGTTTTAACCGTCTTGCTCATAATGCCTGACACCGCCATGGCCATGGATTTTGCTCCATGATCGGCAAGGGCCCGCACGATATCACGCTCGGAAACAATGCCCGCTATGCCTCCCTTGTCATCAACCACGACAACCGCGCCGATGCGATTCTGCGAAAGTTTTTGCGCGATGCTTTGCACCGTTTCCTTTGACGTGGCCGTAATGACGGACCGGCCTTTGACACCAAGAATGTGGGATACGGACATTCATACCTCCCGTGGCTAAAGCTCTTGTAAGAGCACTCTATCACGCCTGCGCAGAAGGTAAATCAATTCCGGGGATCAAGCCAATAAAAGGTAAAAAGCCCTGCAATAAATCCCCCGAGATGGGCTTCCCAGGCAATGCGGCCCTCTTCCACGAATGAAGCGCCGGTCCAGCCGCTCGCACCCGAAAACAGTGTGACCGCAATCCAGACAAGGGTAAAAATAAATGCGCGCCTGTTCGTCAGGATTTCGAAAGGCCGCAGCGGCGTGACCGTGGCTATGTCCATCCGGTAAGTATCACCCAGGCGAAGTCCACCGCCATACATCAGCGGAATGGCCGCCGCCATGACACCGGACACCGCACCCGATGCCCCGATCACAATTGCCACTTCTCCCCAATGTGTAAGAAGCGTTGCAACTGCTCCAAGGATTGCCGCCGCGGAGGCGAGCATAAGAAACCTGAATGGTCCCAACCGGCGCGCCACAACGGAGCCAAAAATCAAAAGCCACAGACTATTGAAAAACAGATGCAACCAGTCAGCATGGAGAAACGCATAGGTCAGAAATGACCAGGCCTGCGACCCCCAGATCGCCGGAAAGGCCGCCTCGCCCGTAATCCGCGCCGGAATGAATGAAAAGGCGTAGAGGCTCCAAACCTGCCAGTTCTCCCCGGCAACTTGAACGACCCCATGCACAATAGCCAGCAGGGCAATCAAAATCAGGACAACCTTCGGAGCCCGGAAAAATGGCTCCTCGGCCGGAGTTTCAGCCTCCATCGTTGCTGGCTCATTCATAGGTGATTTATCTCCGGTCGAATGGCATGGCCCCTGCAACACATGGCCTGAAAGTTCATGATTGGCACAGGCGGCGAGGCGGCCCCTGCCCTTGGGGTTAAGCAATGTTAGTTAACGACAATACGGAAACAAGCCAAGCCGATTCCCAGATCATGCATCCCGGCTCCCGCGCCCTGTTCCGTTTCTGGGAAAAAATTCGGGCAGAAAATGCCGCCCCCAGCCGCGACGATCTCGATTTGAGACAGATCAGCGACATCGTTCCAAACCTGGTGATATTGGATCGCGATTTCCTCCATCAGACCTATAAATGGCGCCTCGCGGGCAGCGAAACCTGCCTGCTCTACCGCCAGCAGCTCACCAACACCGATGCACTCAAGGGTTGGGGAACTTTTGAGCAAAAAACCTTGAAACAGACATTTGATACGGTTGTAACCAGCCTGCAGCCCTGCCTCGTTCGCTTTCGCCTGACAACCGACCGCGACCAAGTCATCAGGGCGGAGCTTCTGGGCCTGCCCATCCATGCCAGAAATGGTCTGCGATTTCATATATTTGGCGGAGTTTTTCCGTTCCGCGATATTTCCGGTCTTGGCTATGACGGCATTACCCACAAGGAACTTTCCGGCAGCCGCAACATCTGGACCGAGCCCCTGCCCGGCGACAAGCTGGTTGCCAGCCTGCGGGGCGCCAGCACCTCTCCGGGTGGCCTGCGCCTGATTAAAGGTGGACGACCCTAGTCAAAATAAGCACTTTCCTTAACTTGGCCTTTACAGGCCAGCATTAGGGTTACTGTATCTGGTATAAGTGTAACCAGAAACGCCCTCGGGGAGAGAGTCCGAAGCGGGACGGAGATTAGAGGTTCTGAAGTGAACGCAACTGCCGAAAAACATGAAGAAGCCGCAAGCCCGGATCAACCCAAGGCGTTGTTTGGCCGCTACATGCTCCCCGATATGTCCGAGCACCCCTGCCAGGTTACTGATCTAACTGCCACGGGCGCCATCTTTCTAAGCGATCACATGCCCTATTCGGGCCTGACCATTGTGGCCTACATCGAAGAACTGGGCCGCATTGAAGCGATCACCCATAATGCCGTTCCTGGCGGTTTCCGCATTACCTTCGCCCTCAAGGGCGTGCGCCTCGAAAAACTTGAATCACGCATCAAATGGTTGAACGACAAGACAGCAAGCGGCGAAGAAGGCCGCAGGCACTCGCGTTTTGAACCCCGCGACAGCCAGTCGCAAATCACTCTTCCCGATGGCCGGGTTTATAACTGCGAAGTCATCGACATCTCAGTCTCGGGCGCTGGTATCGTCGTCGACGTCATGCCGAGCCTTGGCACCTACGTCATGCTGGGTAAAATGCGCGGCCGCGTAGTGCGTTACCTTGAGAACGGAGTTGGCATCGAGTTTGCCCGCCCGCTTGAGCGCCCCAACGTCGCCGCAACCAAATAAAAATTCGCTTCCCGGCGCCAACAGCAGCTTTTCTATTTGTATGATTTAGGCTTAACTTGCCTCCCAATACCTGTGCTGGGAGAGTGATTTTGGCGAAGCCTGCAAAGAAAACAAAGCTGACAAGCCTGTCAGAAATCTATGCCTTCTTCAGGCAAAACCAAACGCCCATAACCTTCCTGTCGCCAACGCCCTACAACATTCTGGGCCTTGGCCGCTGGATTAACAAATTCGAATACATAAACTTCTTCGACAGCTTCGATGGCACCCACCCAAAGATCGTGGTGCCCCGCGAACACGGCCCCCACGAGTTCAAATCCATCGAAGACGTGAACAACTACCTGCTGCGCCACAAGGAAGTGCGCGCCCGCCTCAAGGAGCGCGGGCCGGGCCTTCTGATGCTCGTGATGTTTGACGAGGAAACCGAATTCCTGGCCGGCGAATTGGGCCAGCAGATAGCGCTTCCGCCTGCTAAATTGCGCAAGCACATTGATTCCAAGATTACCACAACCAAGCTCGGCAACGAGGCAGGCATCCAGAGTGCCCCCAACACCATGGGCACGGCCAAGACCTACGAAGACCTGTGCGAACTCGCCGACAAGGCAAAACTGGGCCACGACCTCGTGGTGCAAACACCCTATGGCGATTCAGGCCGCACCACCTTCTTTATCAAATCCGAGGAAGACTGGGAAATCCATGTGGACGACATGAAAAATGAGCAGTTGAAAATCATGCGCCGCATCAACCATCTGCCAGGCACCGTCGAGGCGGTTGCCACGCGGCACGGAACGCTTGTCGGGCCCATGCAAACCGACATCACCGGATTTCCTGAAGTCACCCCTTACAAGGGCGGCTGGTGCGGCAATGATGTGTTCACTGGCGGTATGGACAGGGAACGCAAGGCCGTCACCGAAATGGCGCAGAAGCTCGGCAACCAGCTCTACAAGTCAGGTTACAAGGGCGCCTTCTGCATGGACTTCCTGATCGATACGGATAGCCGCGAAGTTTATCTCGGCGAAATCAATCCCCGCATCTCCGGCGCCTCGCCGCTGACAAACCTGATCACCTCCACCTACGGCGGTTGCCCCATTTACATGTTCCATCTGCTGGAATTCATGGATGTGGATTGGGAGCTTGATCTTTCCAAGGTGCAGGAGCGGTGGTCCGAATTCGATAACTGGAGCCAGCTCATCCTGAAATACCCGGTTGACCAGGTTGAGATGATCACCAAGGCGCCATCGTCCGGCATTTACCGCATGGATGCGAAGGGCGCGATAAAATTGGTGCGCAAATCCATCGACTGGTTCGTGGTATCCGATGAAGACGAAGCCTTTTACCTCCGCGTCTATTCAGCCGGCGATTACCGCTACCACGGCGCGGACCTCGGCATTTTGGTGTCGCGCGGCCGTTTCCAGACCGACGACCGGCAGCTGACTGATCGCGCCAAGGCCTGGGTGAAAGCCATCAACCGGGAATTTGAATCGATAGCCGTCACCGGCTCCTCCGCACCCAAGCCACCGCCCATGCACGCCGCGAATAAGATGTTCTGAGGGAAGCGGATTAGACCTACTTCAAAAAACTCCGCCGCATCGGAAATGTTTTGACATTGGCAGGTGGTGCCTCGTCAACGCGGCGCGGCGTGGCCACGGATCCCAAGCTATCGAGATAGCTGGTATCAAATCCCTTTTCATAAACCGGGAAATTGACAGGCCTGTCCCGGAAAGCCTTGCTCATCTGGCCAAGGCCGCGAATGCCGCGCTCGCGCGAACGGGCTACCTGTTCCATGTCAATCTCAATGGGAATAATCTGTTCCGTCGCATCCCCGCGATAAAGCGCGCGGCCCGAAGGATCGAACACGCAGGACTGGCCAATTCCTCCTGCCCCCAGACCATTGATATCAAAAATGTAGCATTGCATCATTGACGATGTAGCGTGGCTGATGGCGATATCCACGTCGCGGTCAATGGTATGCGTCATCACCGGATGCAGGATCACTTCAACGCCCATGGCTGTGAGTTGCCGCGAGGTTTCCGGGAACCAAATGTCATAACAATTCAAGCACGCCGAACTTGCCCACATCTTCGATGTCAAATGTCAGAAACTCAGTCCCCGCCTGCACGCCCTGCTCCAATGGCCGAAACGGAAACATCTTGCGATAGCGCCCAACAATCTCACCTTCCGGATTGATCACCGAAGTGGTGTTGTAAATGCCGCCCTCGCGCCGCTCATACATCGAGCCGTTGATCAGCCAGATGCGGTGATGCCGCGCCATATCCTGAAAATCCGCCTCCACCGATCCTGGAAGAGGCTGGGCATGCTGAAGCAGCGGACCGAAGGCCGCGAGCTCGGAAAACATGACCATCTGCACCCAGGGATAGAGATGCATGGTGAGATCAATCCGCTGCCGCATGGCGGCAATATTGGAGCCATGATTTAGGTGCATCTGAATACCGGCAATGGCAAATGGTTTCATATCTTTAGGGTCTCCAAAACCGGCGCGAAAGCCAGCAGTTCTCTCTAACATGAATCACGTCAATTTAGCCGTATTACTGGGAAAATGGCAAATCAGGAGATAAGATGGGGTGGCATAACAGCCATTCAAACGATAGTTTGCCCCCGCGATGAAATTAGAGCTCAAATTGACAGGATTGGTTCTATTAACCCTGTTTTCGGCAGATTATGCCGCATCACAGGAGCTGGGCGCGTGGAGTTTCGGAAAATCTCTGGCCCCAAATGACGCCATTATCTTTTCAGCTTCGGTGCTGTCCTCAAACCTCATCGCATCCAGTGACGACTATGCGGTCATCTATTCAATCGCCTGCCAATCCGGAGATTCAACCAAGTGGAGTCAATGGTTAAAACTTGAGGATTCACTTTCGAGCCGCGGCCAGATTGAACTCCTCGCAACAGTAGACAAAAAAATTCCCCGCGAGGAATTCTGGATTGCCTCTGACAACAAGCGCCTCCTCACTCGCGAAAATACTCCCGACATTGCCGAACTCCGGACAGCCAAAACCCTGAAGTTCTCTTGGAACTGGGGCTGGAGCTGGCTGTGGCTTTCCGATGAAGCGCGCTTTGAGTTGGGAGATGTTGAAGCTGTGATCTTCACCCTCGCGAAAAGTTGCGAAATCGCCGAGCCGTAAGATGATATCAGTTGTCGTGAATGCAATTGGGGCCCTCAGTCTCTAAAAGTCATGCACATCCACCACACCCTGAATAGCCTTAATGGCACCCTTGATCTGCGGTGTGACCGCAAACTTGTTGCCAAGTGACAACTCAACTTCGCGCCCCGACTCCAATTGCAAAATCATGCGCACTGGCGCTTTGCCGCCTGAGCCTAATCTCATCGCAATAGAATCCAGCGGCTTAGTATCGCGTACAAATATCGTGAGCCCTGTGACAATTGCGGCCGCGGCTTTGTCCAAGACCTCGACCCCTTGCAGGCGAAGTTTTATTTCATCACCTTCAACATCGCATTCAACCCGCGCGATAACCGCCTTGCCGGGCTCCAGCAAATCCCGCGCAGCTGCCAGCGTGTCCGAAAAACAAATGGCTTCGAATTGCCCGGTGGGATCGGAGAAGCCGATAAAAGCAAACTTGTTGCCGGATTTCGAACGCCGTTCCTGCCGGTGCGTAATGGTGCCTGCAAGCTTTCCGGCACTCGCCCCCTTGGTCAGCGCCTTGTGCTGGAACGCGGCCCATGTATCCACGCCAAGCTTGGCCAATGGCTTCATGTAATCATCAAGCGGATGACCCGAGAGATAAAAGCCCACCGCTTCAAACTCCTGTGACAGTCGCTCCATCGGCAGCCACACATCGCGCATCGGCAGCACCAGCTCTTCCTTCGTCCCCGTTGCCGCACCAAACAAATCATTCTGCCCCGCATCAGCCTCGGCGCTGGTGCGGCTCGATGTGGCGATAATTGTTTCAACCCCCGCCAGAACCTGCGCCCGGTTGGCATTGATCTCATCGAATGCCCCGGCCTTGGCCAGGCTCTCAAGAGCCCGCTTGTTCAGCGTGGAACCCTGCACGCGTCGAGCAAAGTCCCCAAGCGAAGCAAAGCGGCCACCCGCTTCGCGCGCTACTATCAAGTGTTGAATTGCCCCCACGCCAACATTTTTCAATGCAGCAAGTGAATAGAAAATCACCCCATCCCGAACGCTGAAATCAATGGCGCTGGCATTGATCGAAGGCGGCGACACCTTGATCCCCACCCGCACCGCCTCATCCCGGAACACCTGCAGCTTGTCGGTATTGCCCATGTCGAGTGTCATCGAAGCCGCCAAAAATTCCACCGGATAATTGGCCTTAAGATAAGCCGTCTGGTAGCTGATATAGGCATAAGGGGCCGAGTGGGACTTGTTAAATCCGTACTCAGCAAACTTCGCGCAGGCCTCAAAAATCTGGATTGCAATGTTGCGATCAACCCCCTGCTCCGTGGCACCGCTCAAGAAGCGCTCCCGTTGGGCATCCATCTCGGATTTTATTTTCTTGCCCATGGCGCGGCGCAAGAGATCGGCTTCCGCAAGCGTGTAACCGGCCAGATCTTTGGCAATTTGCTGCACTTGTTCCTGATAGGTGATAACGCCAAAAGTTTCCTTGAGGATCGGCTCAAGCTTCGGATGCAAGTATTCAATCTGCTCTTTGCCCAATTTGCGCGCGCAATAGGTTGGAATATTTGCCATGGGTCCGGGGCGATAAAGCGCCACCAACGCGATAAGGTCTTCAAACCGGTCCGCCCGCATCTGGCGCACTGCATCCTTCATGCCGGAACTTTCCAACTGGAACACGCCCACCGTGTCTCCCTGCGCCAGCATGTGGTAGGTTGGGCCGTCATCCAGCGGAATTTTCGCAATATCAAAATCGGGCTTCCGCGCGTGAATGAGCTTCAGGGCCTTGTCGATCACCGTCAGCGTCTTCAATCCGAGAAAGTCGAATTTGACCAGGCCGGCTTTTTCCACATACTTCATGTTGAATTGCGTCGCCGGAAGCGTCGAACGCGGATCGCGGTAAAGCGGCACAAGTTCCTCCAGCGGCCTGTCACCGATCACAAGGCCCGCCGCATGGGTTGAGGCATGGCGGTAAAGCCCTTCAAGCTTCAAGCCGATATCCAGCATGCGCCGCACCGTGGGGTCGCGGTCACGCTCTTCCTGAATGCGGGGTTCACCGTCAATCGCTTGCTTCAAGCCAATCGGGTTTGTCGGATTCATCGGGATCAGTTTTGAAATCCGGTCCACCTGCATATAGGGCATTTGCAGCACCCGGCCTACGTCGCGGCATACCGCACGCGCCTGCAATTTTCCAAAAGTAATGATCTGCGCCACATGGTCCCTGCCATAACGGTGCTGCACATAGTCGATCACCTCGTCGCGCCGGTCCTGGCAAAAATCAATATCGAAGTCGGGCATGGACACACGGTCGGGATTGAGAAAACGTTCAAACAGAAGCTGGAAACGCAAAGGATCGAGATCGGTGATA
Source organism: uncultured Alphaproteobacteria bacterium (assembly GCA_963766425.1). GTDB lineage: Bacteria > Pseudomonadota > Alphaproteobacteria > Rhizobiales > Aestuariivirgaceae > Aestuariivirga. The sequence continues at coordinate 138,490 of CAVYAB010000028.1, read as the reverse complement.
GTGAGTGAATAGGCCACCAGCGAACCCGCACCTGAGCCGCGCCCCGGCCCCACCGGAATATCTTGTGCCTTGGCCCACTTGATAAAATCTGCAACGATCAGGAAATAGCCGGGATAGCGCATCTTGATGATAACCCCGAGCTCAAAGTCGAGGCGCTCTTCATAATTTTCAAGCGTAAAGCCATCCGCCATGCCCACGGTGGCAAGCCTGTGCGCCAAACCTTCCCTCGCCTGATTGCGCAATTCTTCTGCCTCGTCGCCATCACTGAAACGCGGCAGAATTGGCGCATGCCCCTTAACGATATAAGCGCAGCGCCGGGCGATCTCGACGGTATTCTCGATGGCCTCCGGAACATCAGCAAACAGCGCCGCCATTTCCTGCTGCGATTTGAAATAGTGTTCTGGCGTCACGCGCCTGCGGTCATCGGAAGAAACGACCTGCCCCTCCGCAATGCAGATCAAGGCGTCATGGGCCGCATAGTCGTCGGGCCTGGCAAAATAAACCTGATTGGTGGCAACCAGCGGAACATCCAGTTCATAAGCCAGTTCAATGAGGCCGGGTTCACTCGCACGCTCCGCATCGGTGCCATGGCGTTGCAGTTCAATATAGAACCGGTCACCAAACAGCGCCTTAAGCTGTTCCACCAAGTGCCTGGCGAGAGAACTTTGCCCCTGCACGAGCGCCTCGTCGATTGGCCCATCGGGTCCGCCAGAAAGGCAAATGAGGCCTTCGCTCAGCGGCTCGAGCATCTCCCACGTGACATGCGGCACTTCGCTTTCCGGCGTGAGAAGATAGGCCCGGCTCGAAAGCTTCATGAGGTTGCGGTAACCCGTTTCATCCTTGGCCAGAAGCACAAGCGGCGGCAGCTTTTTGGGGTGAGGCGGGGTTCGCGCTGTCGCATCCGCGGTAACTTGATGGAGTTCGACCCGAAGAGAGCAGCCTATGATGGGTTGAATACCTTTTTCTGCCAAAGCCTCCGAAAATTCCAGCGCCCCAAATAGGTTGCCTGAATTGGTTATGGCCAAAGCCGGCATGCCCGCTTCCTTGGCCAGCACCGCCATCTGCTTGATGTGCAACGCACCCTCAGCTAGCGAATATGCCGAATGGGCCCGCAAATGAATAAAGGTTGGAAGCTTTGAATCAGTGGCCATGATCCAAGTCTAGACCAGATTCGCAAATCCCGGCAGGTCTTAGGCTAAGCCATCCACAAGTATGCCGGACTGCAAACTGACGATACGGCTCATGCGCTTTGCCAGGGCGATGTTATGGGTGGCGATCAACGCCCCAAGCCCCTCTTCCTTGATAAGGCGCAGAAATTCCTCATGAACCCGCGCCGAGGTGTCAGGATCAAGATTGCCCGTGGGTTCATCCGCCAAAAGCAACAGCGGCCGGTTGGCGATCGCCCGCGCGATAGCCACACGTTGCTGTTCACCGCCCGACATTTCCGCCGGACGATGCTGAAAACGTTCGGCCAGCCCGAGCCTGTCCAAAAGTTCCTTCGCCCGTGCCATCGCTGCGGGTTTAGAGACCCCAGCAATCAGTTGCGGCATGACAACATTTTCCACCGCCGAAAACTCGGGCAGCAGGTGATGGAACTGATAGACAAATCCAATGCCAATCCGGCGAATGCGGGTGCGCGCCGTATCATCAAGGGCCGTGCAGTTCTGCCCCGAAATAAAAACCTCACCCGATGTCGGCGCTTCCAGTAGGCCAGCGATATGAAGCAGCGAGGACTTGCCGGCACCCGACTGGCCCACAAGAGCCACGATCTCGCCAGCGTAAACCTTCAGCGCCAGGTCCTTGAAAATATCGAGGCGCCCTGCCCCTTCCGCGTAAGACCGCGCCACATGGCGAAGCTCAAGGGCGGGCGCCATTATTCGTACCTCAGGGCTTCGACCGGATCGAGCTTGGCTGCCCGCCACGAAGGATAAAGCGTTGCAATGAACGACAGAAACAGCGACATCATCACAATCCAGAAGGTCTGGGTGTAATCAATCACCGCGGGAAGCTGGGCCAGGTAATAGATTTCCGCATTGAACGGATCAACGCCGGAAAGCCATTGAACGAACTTCCGGATACTTTCAACGTTGAGACAAATGAGGATTCCCAGAATGAGGCCCGCGAATGTTCCCACCACGCCGATGGCAGCACCCGTAATCAGAAACACCCGCTGAACCGCGCCGCGCGTGGCCCCCATGGTGCGCAGGATGGCAATGTCATGCCCCTTGTCCTTCACCAGCATGATGAGGCCGGAAATGATGTTGAGGGCGGCAACCAGAATAATCATGGTCAGCACCAGGAACATCACATTACGCTCAACCGCTAGCGCGTTGAAGAAGGCCACATTCCGATCTTTCCACGTCTGCATCCACAGCTCTGGTCCGGCCGCCTGGCGCAATGCCGGAACTATGGCGCCGATATCATCAGGTGAATCCACCATCACCTCAAGCCCGGTGGCGCCTTCTTCGGAAACAAAAAATTCCTGGGCGTCGGCAAGCGGCAGATAGGCAATGCCTTCGTCATATTCCGACATGCCAATCTTGAAGATGGCCACGACCGTAAAGTCCCTGATGCGCGGCGCCGTGCCCATAACGGTGTCGGGTCCATTGGGCGAAATTATCGTCAGTACACTGCCTAAACCCAACTGATGGCGCCAGGCCAGCCGCTCACCCACCGCAATCCCCTCTGACTTGTCAAACCCCGCAAACGAGGGCGTCAGATCAGGAATACCGGGCGATGTGATCGCCGTCTGCAATTCCTTGTTGTTGATGCTCGAAAGCTTCTCGATATCGGCTTCGGCGATGCCACGCACCAGCACGCCTGTGCTGCTCTTCAAAGATGAAGCCATGGCCTGCCCCTCGACGAGCGAAATCACCCGCTTCACGCCGTCCACTTTTTCAAGCCGCGCCTGAACCTCCCTGAAGTCGGAAATCGGCGTCAAATCCTGATGATAAAAGGTCGCGTGCCCGGAAAAGCCCAGAATTTTGTCGAGAAGCTCGGCGCGGAAACCATTGAGAACCGACATCACAACAATCAGCGTCGCAACGCCCAGCATAATTCCCAAGAATGAAAACAATGAAATAACTGAAATAAAACTTTCCTTCCGCCGCGCCCGCAGATAACGCAGCGCCAGCATCCACTCAAAATTGGCAAAGGGCTTGGTGTCTGGAAGGTCATTTTCCATCAGGTTGTGAAGCGCCCCACAACCTGGTCAAGCGCTACATTTTCGCGGGCACCCGTCTTGCGGTATTTAACCTCGGCAATTCCTTCTTTCAATCCGCGCGGACCGATGATCACCTGCCACGGCAAACCGATCAAATCCATCGCCGCAAATTTGCCGCCGGCTCCGCCATCCTTGTCATCATAAAGAACCTCAATGCCCTTGGCCTGAAGCGCCTTGTAGATTATTAAGGCAGGTTTCATCGCTAGCCGCATCACCCACCTTGAGATTGATCAGGCCCACATGGAAAGGCGCCACCGACTCAGGCCAGATGATTCCAGCGTCGTCATGGGAGGCTTCGATAATGCCGCCCACAAGCCGCGAAACGCCAATGCCATATGAGCCTGACTGCACCGCGACCTTCTTGCCGTCAGCGCCCTGCACTTCGCATCCCAACGGCTCCGAATATTTCGTGCCGAAGAAGAAAATATGCCCGACTTCAATGCCGCGTCCCGTCATGCGCTTCGCCGCAGGAACGCGGCGCTCAAACTCCGGCGCATCATGTTTTTCATCCGTGGCCGCATACTTGGACGTAAAACTTTCCACCAGTTTGGCTACGGCACTCACATCATCATAATCAACGTCAACCTTGTCCCAGTCCATTTCGTGGAAGTCACCGTCAAAGAAAACCCCGCTTTCCCCCGTATCCGCCAGAACCAGAAACTCATGGCTGTCCGATCCCCCGATAGGCCCCGTTTCCGCCCGCATCGGAACCGCCTTAAGTCCCATGCGCGCAAAGGTGCGGAGATAGCTCACGAACATCTTGTTGTAGGAATGCTGCCCCGCCTCGCGGCTCACATCGAAGGAATAGGCATCCTTCATCAGGAATTCCCGGCCCCGCATTACGCCAAAGCGCGGCCGCACCTCGTCGCGGAATTTCCACTGGATATGGTAAAGGTTGCGCGGCAGGTCCTTGTAGCTTTGTACACCCTGGCGGAAGATATCCGTGATCATTTCCTCATTCGTCGGGCCATAAAGCATCTCCCGGTCATGGCGGTCTTTGATACGCAGCATCTCCTTGCCATAGGCATCATAGCGCCCGGATTTTTTCCACAGCTCGGCAGGCTGGATGGTCGGCATCAGCACTTCCAGTGCCCCTGCCCGGTCCTGTTCTTCCCGTACAATCTGTTCAATTTTCTTGAGAACCCGGAATCCCATGGGCAACCAGGAGTAGTTGCCCGCCGCCTCCTGCCGGACCATGCCCGCCCGCAGCATCAGCTTGTGCGAAACGATTTCCGCCTCCTTCGGGTCATCTCTCAAAATGGGCATGAAATACTGCGAAAGTCGCATGGGAATCCTCTTATGGCCTGTGCTGCGCCCTTTTAAGGGAAACAAACGGGAACACAAGCCGGGCTATTTCATTGTCAAGACACAATTGCGTAATATTTCACGTGACACGGCGAATCTTTGTGCTAGCTTCGCCGCCAATCAAGAACAAGACCGCCGGTGTTTACTTCTAAAGTGGACCCAGGTCTGGGGAGGATGCTTCCGGGCGCGCATGCGGGTAACCGTAGGACAGCTGCCCCGTTGATCTCTAGGGATCGACAGGAAAATGGAAGGCCAAGTGACTTAGAAAGGGCGAAGTGAAAGCTTCGCCTTTTTTTATTGTTTCAGTTTGGGTTGGGCATTGAGTTGTAGAACGGCAGGCTGTCGAGGCTCAACCAGCCCCGCGTGACAGCCAGGTAAAAAACCGAAAATACCGCCGTCGCAAGGATCGTTGTGATAACGGCCTTCTGAACAAGGCGCGGGTTTGTGGGCGCCCCCGGCTCATTGCCCTCTTCCACCGTTTCTCCTGCTTCATGGGCATTGCGAATGCCGAACGGCAGCACCATGAACAGCACCAGCCACCAGATGATGAAGTAAATCGCAATGGCGCTTACGAGGCTCATGCCTGCTCCAGTTCAATCAGCGTGCCGCAGAAATCCTTGGGATGCAGAAACAGCACAGGCTTGCCGTGTGCCCCGGTTTTGGGGTTCCCATCACCAAGCACCCGCGCGCCCTCGGTCACCAGCTTGTCACGGGCAGCCATGATGTCCGCCACCTCATAGCAAACATGATGCATGCCACCTGACGGATTTTTCTCCAGAAACGCCTTGATTGGCGAATTCTCGCCGAACGGTTCAAGCAGCTCAATCTTGGTATTGGGCAATTCGACAAACACCACGCGCACACCATGCGCCGCTTCCGTTTGCGGCGCCGAAACCTTTGCCCCCAGAACAGAAGCATAGATCTTGGCGCCCTTCTCAAGATCAGGCACCGCAATCGCCACATGGTTCAATCGTCCGAGCATTCAGTATCCTTTAAGCCGCAACGCCACTAGGTCAATGCATCCTTTGGGCAAGTTCCGAAAGCATTCGCTGGCGCTGCTCCGGCATTTCAAGCCCGCGCGGTTCAAAGATGTGACGTTCCAAAAAGTAGCCCGTGAGCTTGAACCCATCGAGAATATCTTCGGTTGATTTCACAGGTTGCCCCAAAAGAAAACCAGGAAGCTTGAGCAATTTATCATGGTAGAGTTCACCGGCTTGCAGAGAAGCAGCTCGCCCCGTTTTTGGTGAAACATAGCAAAGATTTTCAAGTGTTCCTGTCACCGCGCACTTGCTCAGGTCCAAGCCAAAGCCCAATTCCTCCAGCAGGCCAAACTCCCAACGCACGAGCAGTGCCGGCCAATGCCCATCATTGTCGATGGCGTCGAGCACAATTTGAAAGGCATCATACAGGCGCTGATGCGGCTCGCGCTCCGGCAAGGTCTGCGAAAGGCTGGTGAGTGTGGTAAGGCCCGCAAGCCGGAACGAATTTTCCATAATCGTACCCGCCGACAGTTTCAGCGGTTCAAACACAAATACGCCCAAGTGATCCTCAAGCCGTGCGCGCCAGGTCGCGGTCACAAAATTTCCAGGCTGCAAAACTGGCCGCTGGATGCGTGATCTGCCGCCCCGCACCAGGCCCAGGCAGCGCCCGTGCTCCGGCGTCAAAAGTTCTGCAATGGCGCTGGTCTCACCATGGCGGCGAACCGAGAGAATTACGCCGTGATCGCGCCATTCCATGTCACGGCCTCAATTCCCCAAACCCATCATGCGCAGGCGCTCCGGGTCTTCAGTCCAGTTCTCGCGCACTTTCACAAAGAGAAAAAGATGCACCCGCCGTTCAAAGGATTTTTCCAGTTCTTCCCGCGCCAATTGCCCCAGCAGCTTGATCATTTGGCCGCCCTTGCCCAGCACAATGGCCTTCTGGCTGTCGCGCTCGACAAAGATGACTTGCCCAATTTTGACCGAACCATCTTTTTGCTCTTCCCAAGTCTCTGTTTCGACCGTTGAGGCGTAGGGCAGTTCTTCATGAAGCCTGAGATAAATTTTCTCCCGTGTCACTTCCGAAGCCAGGAAACGCATCTGCACATCGGCGGCCTGGTCTTCCGGATAAAGCCAGGGCCCCTCAGGCATCAGGCTTGCAATCTTCTTGCGCAAGTCATCAACCCCTGAACCCTTCAAGGCGCTGATCATGAACGTATCGGAAAACTCATAGGCTTCATTAAAGCGCTTGGAAATTTCCAGCAAAACCTCGCGCCGCAGGAGATCAACTTTGTTGAGCACAAGCAGGGCTTTGGTATTGTTCTTCTTCAACCCATCAATGATGCGCATGACATCATCATTGCGGCCCAGCCGCGCATCGGCGAGAAGCACGGTCACATCAGCCTCCGCTGACCCGCTCCAGGCATTTTCCACCATCGCCTCATCAAGCTTGCGCTTCGGGCTGAAAATTCCCGGCGTATCTACGACAATGACTTGCGAAGCCCCTTCCATGAAGATGGCCCGCAGCCTTGCCCTTGTTGTTTGCACCTTGTGCGAAACGATGGAGACCTTCGAGCCCGCAAGCTGATTGACCAGCGTGGACTTGCCCGCATTAGGGGCCCCAATGATGGCGCAAAACCCGCACTGCGTCCCGGTCATTGACGGATATCCTCACGTTTCAAAAAATTGTCCGCCGCTGCCATTTCAGCCAAACGCTTGGACGGCCCAGACCCCTGAACCGCGTCCTTGCCTTTGACATTCAGTTCCACGGTGAAAAAAGGACTATGCTCCAATCCCTCGCGCTTGAGTATCTTATAATCCGGAATGGGCAGGCCCCGTGCCAGAGACCATTCCTGCAGGAATGTCTTGGGGTCCTTGCTGACAGACCGGTTTTCCGCAATGTGCCGCGACCAATTGCGCAGGACAAAGGCCTTGGCTTCATCCAGGCCGCCATCAAGATAGATGCCGCCGATCAGCGCTTCCACCACGTCACCTACAACGGAGGCAATGAGGTTTACGCCTTTCTTTTGCTCGCTATGCCCCACGACAATAAATTCACTCAGGCCAAGTTCCTTGCCCACGTCGCCGCAGATTTCCCCGCGCACCAGGTTGCTGTGCAAGTTGGCCATGTGCCCTTCCCGGTGCGACGGATTAAGCCGGAAAAGTTCTTCCGCAATCACCAGCGCCAGAACCCGGTCACCCAGAAATTCCAGGCGCTGATAGTCGTCGTGCTTGCGGTTGGTGCTGCTATGGGTGAGCGCATGGCGCAGCAGAACCGTGTCCTTGAAATGATAGCCAAGACGCTGTTTTATCTCTTCATGCCGCGCTTGTGAAAATCGGACCAAGACCCGGAACGCCTAGAGAAGGTTCAGGAAGCGGCCCCAGCGGATTTCGAAAGGCCATTTCCAGACTTCCCAAATGGTTGTGCCGCGCGAAATAGAAAAGAAAATAATGTCCGCCCGTCCCACATAGTTTTCAATGGGCACATAACCCACCGCCTCCAGAAACCGCGAGTCCTCTGAATTGTCCCGGTTGTCACCCATCATGAAATAATGTTCGGGGGGAACAACATATTCAATCGTATTATCAGCCGACCCATTTGCCACCTCGTCAAGCACATGGTAGGTCACGCCGTTAGGCAATGTCTCCTGATACTGCGGAATGGGATGCCCGCCGCCTTCGCCCTGAACCTCGGTGTCCACATAATCTTCAATACGCTCTTTTTTCACCGGTTCGCCGTTGATGAAGAGAACACCGTCGCGCATCTGAATGCGGTCGCCGGGCAGGCCGATCACCCGCTTGATATAGTCGACTTCCGTATTCGTTGGCAGCTTGAACACGGCCACGTCGCCACGCGTTGGCGTATCGGCCAAAACCACCCGGCCCGGAAAATCGATGGGGCAGCAGGTAATCCAGGTTGTGCCAAAACCGCCAAACGAGAAATTGAAGGAATATCTGCTGTAGCCGTAGGAAAGTTTGGAAACAAAGAGATAGTCGCCAACTTTCAGGGTTGGATACATGGAGGCCGAAGGAATGTTGAACGGCTGGTAAAAGAAGGTCCGCACGAAAAAGGCAATCAGAAGCGCCTGGATGATCACCTTTACGGTGTCCCAGATCCCCTCTTCGGATTTCTGGCGCATATCCTGTGCCGCCGCCATGTGGTAGTCTCTCTTGTGCATTAAAATTGCGCTTCCTGCGCTCCGACCGCCCCTTGGGCTATAGCGCCAACCCCATATGAGGTGCAATGTAGCACCATGCAAGCTCGGGTACTGTGACGAATTAACCACAGTCAGGGCGCGGCAACAGCCTCAATGATAACAATGGCCTGCGCGTACGGGTAATCATCGGTGATGGTAAGCTGGATACGGGCGAGGTGCCCGGCAGGGGTGATTCGCTCCAGTTGTTGCTTCGCTCCGCCAGTCAGCTGCATGGTAGGCCGGCCTGAAGGTTCATTCACAACCCCCATGTCTTTCCAGAATACCCCCCGGCGAAATCCGGTGCCTAGCGCTTTGGAACAGGCTTCCTTCGCGGCAAAGCGCTTGGCATAGGAAGCAGCCCGCTGCGCCCGCCGGTCTGACTTCTTCTGTTCGATATCGGTAAAAATCCGCGCCACAAAACGTGCGCCATAGCGTTCCAGCGTTTGCTCAATACGCCTGATATCCACCATATCATTGCCCAAACCGATGATCATTTATTGAGGCCCCGGCTTCCTGGCTTGATTGCCGGAATGGCAGCCAGCTCCAGCGGCAGAGCGTCTGCCGGATAGGCTGGAATTTCGAGGCTGGTCAAGGCAAACAGCGGAACCCCCAAATCCGCCTTACCGCCCGAGCGGTCAATAAGACAGGCCGCAGCAATGGTCACTCCGCCCTCCTCCGTGATCCCGGCAATGCATTCGCGCGAAGAGAGCCCGGTTGTTACAATGTCTTCGACCATTAGAACCCGGGCGCCCTTGGTGATGGTGAAACCGCGCCGGAGCACGAGCTTGCCATCGACCCGCTCGAAGAAAATGGCGGGAACCCCCAGTTGCCTTCCCATTTCATAACCCACCACGACGCCACCCATGGCGGGCGATGCCACGATATCAATTTGTGGCCGGATGTTGTCAGTGATTCGCGCCTTCAGGGACTGGCACAGGCGGTCCGCCCGCTTGGGATCCATAAGAACCCTGGCGCATTGCAGGTAGCGCGAACTGTGCAAGCCCGAGGACAAAATAAAATGCCCTTCGAGCAACGCACCAGCCGCGCGGAATTCGCCCAATACCTCGTCGTGGCTTAACATCTGCTACCCCGTTGCCCGCGTCACCGAACTCACCGCACTCCGGGTCCGGAGCCCGGCGATGATGTCATTCAGATGCCGTGCATCATGCACTTCCAGCAGAATGTCCAGATCAAAAAAGTCGCGCACGCCCTGCCGCGCCATCATCTGCAGCTCATCGATATTGCCGCCCTGGTCGCCGATGACCTGGGTGACCTGTGCCAGAGCGCCCACTTCGTTCAAAAGAACAACATTTATTCGCGCCGGGAACTTCTGTTGCGAGGCCAAGGTGTCCCAGGCCAGGTCAATCCAGCGTTCCGGCTGGCTGTCGAATTGCTCAAGGGCCTTGGCGAAAATCGGATAGATCGTAACCCCCTCGCCCGGCATGGAAATGCCCACAATGCGTTCCCCCGGAACCGCCCCCGTTTCCTTGGAAATCGTGAACGCCATGTTGCCGCTCAGTCCCCGCACGGGAACCGAGCCTGATTGTGACTGATCCGACTTTTTCGTCGTTCCCTTGCGCCGCGATTCGCGCATCTGGCTTGCTTCAACCGTAAGCCCCATGGCCTTCAACATGTCGTAACCCGAGAGATCGCCTCGGCCAATCGCGGCCATTGTGTCGTCCACATTCTTGTGGCCAAGGCGCGGCACGGCGGCGGCAATCTCCTTTGCCACCATGGGCTTGTTCTGCTTGGCCAGAAGCTTCTCGACAATTTCACGGCCAAGCCCGGCAAATTGCTTGCGCATGGCAGCGCGCGTCGCGCGCCTGATGGCAGCCCGAGCCTTTCCGGTAACCGCTATGCTTTCCCAGGCGGGAGGCGGCACCTGCGCATCGGAACGGATGATATCAACCTCGTCTCCATTCTCGAGTTCCGCCACAAGCGGCGCATGCCTTCCGTTGACCTTGCAGCCCACGCAGCTGTCGCCAATCGAGGTATGCACCGCATAGGCAAAATCGATTGGCGTGGCACCGCGCGGCAAAGCAATGAGTTGTCCCTTAGGCGTAAAGCAGAACACCTGGTCATGGAACAATTCCAGCTTGGTATGTTCCAGAAATTCCTTAGGTGACTTCACCTTCTTGCAGCATTTCCACCAGATGGCGCAGCCAGCGATAGGCATTGGATTCAGCCCCCGGTGCGCGAAATCCATCGAGCGCTTCACGCGCATCAGGCGCATCCTTGTAAAGCGCGTGCGCCGCCACGCCACGCTCGGCAATTTCATGCATCAGCCGCGTGCGGATTTGCATTTCAACCCGCATGTGATGGGGGCCAATCACAATCGTATGCAGCGAACGGTAATCATTCTGCTTTGGCGTTGAGATGTAATCCTTGAACCGCCCCGGAATGGCCCGCCATGTCCGGTGCACAATGCCTATGGCGCGGTAGCATTGGTCCACGGTGCCAACCAGCACGCGAAAACCGAAAATGTCGGAAAGCTGGCCGAGCGACAAATGCTTGCGCTCCATCTTGCGCCAGATCGAATAGGGCCGTTTCTCGCGGCCATAGACCTCCGCCTTGATGCCATTCTCGGCCAGCTTGGTGGCCAGCGCCTTTTCAATCTCGCGTAAGACATCGCCGCTTTCCTCATGGAGCTGGGAAAGCCGGTCCTGGATAATCTTGTTGGCGTCCGGGTTCAGCACGCGAAACGAAATGTCCTCTAATTCATCACGCACCGTTTGCATGCCCATGCGACCCGCCAGTGGCGCATAGATGTCCATGGTTTCCTGGGCAATGCGCAGGCGCTTTTCCGGCTTCACATGCTCGATGGTGCGCATGTTGTGCAGCCGGTCTGCCAGCTTCACCATCAAAACCCGCACATCCTTCGACATGGCAAGCAGGAGCTTCCGCAAATTTTCCGCCTGGGTGGCTTCCGTGGTGACAAGGTCAATCTTCTTGATCTTGGTCAGGCCATCCACCAGCGAGGCGATTTCCTTGCCGAACTTCTCTTCGATTTCCTGGTGCGTGGTTTCCGTGTCTTCCACCGTGTCATGGAGCAGTGCCGCCGCCACGGTGGCGTCATCCAGTTTCATTTCCGTGAGAATGGCCGCCACTTCCAGGGGATGGTTGAAATAGGCCTCGCCCGAGGCCCGCGTCTGGTTGCCGTGCGCCTTCATGGCATAGACATAGGCCCGGTTGAGCAGGTCCTCATCCGCGTCCGGGTCATACTTTACGACCCGTTCAACCAATTCATACTGGCGCATCATGGATTGAGTTTAGCGCGCTTTCCGTTCGGGTGGGAACACCCGAACGATTAGAATTCGCGCCAATGATTAAATGGCGCATGTTCCTAACAGCAAAGTCGTGCAACTTTGCTGGAACATGCGCACAAAAAAGGCCGGACGCGAGGGCCCGGCCTGAATATTCTTAAGATTTGTGAGTTCAGTAGCCGTTGCGCTGGCTGCCGGGGCTTTCAGCGGGCGGCATGCCTTCGAGGCCGCGGAGCAATTCTTCCTCGGTCATCTGCTCGAATTCAACTTCGTCTTCCTTGCCCGCTACCTGCTCGCCCACGGTGCCGGCAACGCTGGACGTCAGCAATGGCATGTCAGTTGGCTCCGGCTCATCCACTTCCACATGCTTCTGCATGGCGTGAATGAACTCTTCGCGCAGGTCATCCTTGTTGATCGTCTCATCGGCGATCTCGCGGAGCGAAACGACGGGGTCCTTGTCGTTGTCCCGGTCAAGGGTAATGGGGGCCCCTTGCGAAATCATCCGCGCCCGGTGGGCCGAAAGCAGAACCAGTTCAAACCGGTTCGGCAGCTTGTCAATGCAGTCTTCAATCGTGACGCGCGCCATAAGCTCGTGTTCTCCTGAAAAGGGGATAATTTGGATTTGGGCGGCTTCTAGGCGCATTTTCCCCAAATTGCAAGCTTGGCCCTCAATGGCCCGTGCCCTCGTTTTTTGAGCCCAGAGCGGACCTTTATCAGCCGGTCGGTGGCTTGCCGGTGTAAACCGCCAATTGAGCGTCGAAAGCCCGCTTGTAGGCAGGCCGCGCTTCGCCGCGGGCGACAAAGGCGGCCAAGTTCGGAAACTCGCCGAGAATGCCCGATGGTTTCAGCCTCTGCAGCACATGCACCATCATGAGGTCGCCCGCGCTGAAGGCGCCATCGAGCCAGTCGGCACTGCCAAGGCGAGCGGAAAGTTGCTTCAACCGGTCGCGGACGCGATCCACGACCAGAGGCAGGCGCTCCTTGCTCCAGGGCTTATCGCCCTCCAGAAGCTTGGCGTTGCGAGTTCAAGGATCGGCGGCTCCACTGTGCTGAGTGCGGCAAACATCCAAGTGATCGCGCGCGCCCGGGCATGTGTCATCGTCCGGCAGCAGGCCCGCATGGCGCTCGGCGATGTGAAACACGATTGCCCCTGTCTCGAACAGGGCGAGATCGCCTTCTTCATAGGTCGGAATCTGGCCGAAAGGATGAAGCGCCAGATGCGCGGGTTCCTTCATCGCACGGAACGAAACCAGGCTAACCTCGTAGGGTTGGCCCACTTCTTCAAGCGCCCAGCGAACGCGCGTATCACGCGACAATCCCTTGCCGCCATCGGGTGACCGCTCAAAGGCAGTAATGGTGATGGTCATCGTGAGGCTCCGGGTGATCGCATGACGCCATCGTGCGTCAGGAAAGTTGTGATGGTAAGCTCGGCCATTTTCTTTCCCTATTTTCCGTCGTAGGCCGCTTGCAGCTTCTTGATGTCGAACTTCACCATCTGCATCATGGCTGCCATCACCCGGCCAACTTTGGCCGAGTCCTTGTCGGCAACCATCTCCATGAAAACCTTGGGAACGATCTGCCAGGACAGGCCGAATTTGTCTTTCAGCCAGCCGCATTGCACTTCCTTGCCGCCATTCCCTGTGAGCTTGGACCACAGCCGGTCGACTTCCTTCTGGTCCTCGCACAGCACCATGAATGAAATCGCCTCGGTGAACTTGTACATTGGCCCGCCGTTCAACGCATTGAACTGCTGTCCCTCCAGCTCAAAGTCCATGACCAGCACGCTGCCCTTGGGGCCTGGCCCATTATCGCCATTGCGCATCACCTTGCCGATTTTTGAGTTGCCGAAAATCGACGTGTAGAGCTTCACCGCCTCTTCCGCGTTATTGTCAAACCATAGGAACGGCGAAATCTTTTGAACTTTTGCCATGTCATTTACTCCCATTGATAAAATTCACTTCTCGTCTCCTTCGCCCCTTCGGCTATCGGATTCACATATCTTTGTTGCCATCTTTGCAATTATCAACGCGCTGAATTCATTCTCCTTTTCCGTCATCCCGGCGAACGCCGGGATGACGAATAATGTGGGAGCTGCAGATTTACATTGAGTTTTGACGTGAAATGAATGGTGAAACGATATGTGCATACGACAGCGCCCCTTGGGGGAGAGGAAAAAATTTAACGTCCCGGCCCCGGTTCAAGCAGCGCCCAGCTGATGCCGAACGGATCGCGAAGTTTCCCCCAGCGGTCGCCCCAGAACTGCATCGCAAATGGCACATCCACGGTGCAACCCGCATCGACGGCGCGCTTCCACCACCTGTCGCCCTCGCGCGTGACAAGCTGCATCGTATAGCTGTTGGAAGTCACCTGTTTGCCTTCCATGATTGCAGCATCGCTAAGCATCAGCGCCCCGCCGTTGATTTCAAGCTGGCTGTGCATCACATGCTTGCCGTCCTCGCTTCGCATGGTGCCCAGGTCTTTCGCGCCAAACGCCTTTTCATAAAAGGCGATGACCTTGTCCGCCCCATCAACACTCAAATAAGGGATAACCCCTTGCATCACGCGTTCCATCTCAGTCATTGCAATTTCTCCCTTGGTGTTTTGAACAACAGTTCCAGATAGCGCCGCAAATGATCGATGCAGTCGGCGGCAACGGCGGGCCCATGCTTGGCCTTGGCCAGGATGAAGGCCCCCTGCAACACCGATTGAATGTAAAGTGCGAGGCTTGATGCGCTCCAGCCCGGCGCCATGCCGCGCACCCGCATCACCTCGGCAATATCGGCCTCAACTGTTGCCGCATGGGCGCTGATGTATTGGTCGCACGCCGCGCGGATGGCCGGGTTCGATTCATAGGCCTCCTGCACCATGGTTCCGAGCAGGCAGGTGAACTGCGAAACCTCGCCCCGCAAAATGCTCTTGCGCAAGTCCACATAACCAAGCAGCCGGTCAAGCGGGTCCGCCAGATCGCGGTAACCGGCATGGGAAAACAGCCCCTCGGCCATGGCGCCGAAATGCGCAGCGGATGCCACCGCCATGTCTTCCTTGCTCTTGAAATGATGAAAGAACGCGCCCTTGGTCACCCCCGCCGCGCGGCAGAGATCATCCACCGAAGTCGCCGCATAACCCTTGCTGCGAATGACCTGCAGGCTCGCGTCAAGCAGCTTGGTTTTCGTATCGGGAGTAGCCTTCGCTTGCGTCATATCGTGGCATACCAACCAGTCGGTATGCTGTCAACAACATATTCTGTGGAACTCCGCTCCTATCTCCTCTTTTTTGCGGACTTCACTTCCCGTAAAAATATGTGCAATGCTCTGCACTCACTTTAACTAACGCAAAAACCTTGTCGTCAGCATCGGGCAAAATGTCTGCACCCGATTCGCCACCCATGCCTTCCTCATCCACGCGGAGCTTGGACTCGAGCGTCACGGTCAGGCCGTTTTTTGTTTCGGCCAGGGTGAGACTTTCGCCGTCCCGCTCGGTCCGGCAGGTGGTGCCAGTGCATTGCGGCCCCGCGTAAAATAGCCTGTCGTCAGCGAGGAATTTTACCGCCAGATAGTCCATATCGCCTTCGCTTTTCAGCTCGGTATTCGGTTCATGAAAACCAAGCTGCATTTGCATGGCGCGCACGCGTTGGTTTTTGTGGCTGTCCATGTGGTCGGCGTCATACACCCGCTCAAAACAGCCTTTCAGCTTGGCTTCGGCGGGCAGAGCGGAGGCAAGCAGGAATATGGCAAGGCATGGAAGAATTGGTTTCATGGGCAACCTCCCAATAGCTGGTGCTGAATTTACACCCCTTTTGAACGGGGACAAAGGGGCACCCCGACCGGCTCTATCCGAAACAGATGATTTGATCGATTTGCGCCGACGACCCAGACTTCGCGGCTCGCCAAGATTTGGACTTAAATTGACCTTAGGTTGCTTTATTATTTCTATTCAACCGCAAATCGGATGGGGTCATAGCAATGAGCTACAAATCTGACTTTGGAAATGACACTGGTTGGTCTGCCGTAGACACGAATATCAAGCTGGATACCACTGCGGGCAAAAAGTTCCGCGACTACCTGAAAACCCATTCCGTCAAAACCATCATCCGTTACTATGCTTCCACGAACCGGCCCAAGACGCTTTCCGTCAATGAGGCCAAAGTCATTTCGGACGACGGCTTCAACCTCCTGCCGGTGTTCCAGGACAGGAACCGGCTGCCGGGGGACTTTGGCCCGGTGAACGGCAGGAACAACGCAAGAAGTGCCATGGCGTTTGCGGCTGAAATCGGCCAGCCGCCTGGAACAACAATCCTCTTTGCCGCCGATGCGGATTTTTCCACGGCGGAAACAAACAGTTTCATTCTCCCCTACTTCGAGGAAGTGAAGAACACGATTGGCACGGGCTTCAGGATTGGGGCCTATGGGAGCGGCCTGGTTCTTCAAAATCTTCTCGATGAGGAATTGATTGAAGTGCCATGGATTTCCATGTCCAGGGGCTTTCGCGGCACGAAAGAGTTCTTCTACGGAAACGATTGGGCGTTCCGCCAGGTCCCGCCAGACCGCACGCACGGTGAAACGGACATAACCCATGACGTAAATGTGCTGAAATGGACTCCCGCCGATATTGGCGTGTTCCGCCTGTCCGGTGCTCCGGTCGTCGCCGGGATGGCCGCCCATCCCCATGATGCAACTCTTGGCGGAGGCCTCGCGGAAGCGGCCCCCGCTGCGCCTGCCGTGGCAAATGCCTACACGACGACCGAAGGTGTAAACTTCCGCGCCAGCCCGGATGGGCAAATCATCCGTGAGCTGACGATATGCCAGCCGCTTAACGATCTCGGTCCCTCCCCTGTTGATGGCTGGCAAAAAGTTCAAATTGACGGGCAGGATGGATTCGTTTTTGGCAAGTATGTGCGCCAGCCGCTCGCTCCTGAGATTGAGGCCCTGCTGCGTTCGGTAGTCTCTGAGTGGGTCAGGTTCGACAAAGGGCAGGCCCATGAAGCCACTGATCCCTTCTACAGGTATGTGGGCGAGATGTGGGCCAGCATTGGCCTGACTTATGATGGCAGAAGCCTTTATCCCAACGGCGAGGAAGTGCCCTGGTCCGCGGCTTTCATTTCCTATGTGGTAAGGAGGGCCCACGCTGCCTACGCCAACTTCAAGTTCGATCAGTCACACTCGAAATTTTCCCATGATGCGATTCAGGCGAGGATTCTCGGGCGAATGAACCGGCCCTTCTGGGGCTATCGCCGCACCGAAAAGAAGCCGGAACTGGGCGATATCATTCACCGGAACCGGGGTCCTGGAACCTTTACCTACGACTATGCGGAGAACCACTCCGACTTCAAAAGCCATTCCGATATTGTGGTTGAAGTGACAAGCCACGTCGTGCGGGTGATTGGCGGCAATGTTGGCGACACTGTTTCCATGAGAGACATCAGCAGCGCGGGTGACAACATTCAGGAGTACGTTCTCGATGCAAATGGCTTCATTGCGGCGGGCCAGCGGGTGATCGCGCTCCTCAAGAACCGGGCGAAAGACGTTTCCTAGTCCACTTCGCGGCGCCTCAGTGGTCCGGTTAAGAAAATGAGCCGGACAAAGGCTCGAATTGAGAATTTGCCACTGACGACTTCTCTTGCGACGCGGGAGAAGAAAGGGGCCCATTTCACGAAGTGGAATGGGATAGATGAGGGCAGGCCAAGAGTTCTGTTAGATGGAAAATGAACTTGCTTGGCTCTGATGGACGATGATCAGTGAAGGCGCCACTCGGTTCCGACGTAGCTCAACTGCGCAGGCGCCACGAGCCCGGCTTGCGCCACCCGGATGGTGGCAAGGGGTCCATCCAGATTATGCGACCAGAAATCCAGGAACTTGATCAGTTTCGGAAACCTTGGCGCCAGGTCGTAGTCTTGCCAGATATAGATCTGCATAATGTCCCGGAAGTCCGGCATGCGGTAGGTGATTTCTGCCGTTGTAAGACGCAATCCCCGCAACTGACTTTCAAAATCTCTCGCGCCCATGTTGGCTCTCCAGTGTCATGAGTGTTTCCGAATTAACGTCGGAGACATAAGCGCCAGTCAACACATAAAGAATTAAACAGTGTTTAAAATCAACGTGCTAGCAGCCACAGCTAAAGACTGCTGCCAGGCATTGGCAATTGCTCTGGCGGTGGCAAGGCCGCCGTGGCGCACCTGATGGAAAGCGTTGCCGTTTTCATAATTCCTCGAATCAAGTCCGAGGACGGTCGGCAAGTGGAAATGTAGCCCCATCCCCACTCTCCATGGTCGGGCAACGATGTCACCGGGCTGAACATCGAAGCCCGACCATGGAGAAACGGAGGGAGATTCCCTCACAAAAGCCAGATCGCCGCCAATCCCAGAAACGCAAAAAACCCCACCACGTCGGTCACCGTGGTGACGAACGTGCCCGATGCGATGGCTGGGTCGATGTCGAAATGGTCGAGCGTGAGAGGCACCAGGATTCCGGCCAGCGCCGCAGCCATCAGGTTGATCACCATGGCCGCGGCGATGACCAGCCCCAGCCTGTCCGAGCCAAACCACCACCAGGCGAACACGCCGATGATGGCGGCAAAGAGCAAGCCGTTGATGAGCCCCACCGAACATTCGCGAAGTGCCACGCGCATCGCGTTGAGCGGGCCCAGATTGCGCGTGGCCAGCGCCCGCACCGCCACCGTCATGGTCTGGGTGCCCGCATTGCCGCCCATCGAAGCCACAATCGGCATGAGAATGGCCAGCGCCACCATCTGCTCGATCGTGCCGTCAAACCATGAGATCACCCACGAGGCGAGAATGGCCGTGAGCAAATTGACAAACAGCCAGGAAAAGCGCGATCGCGTCGTTTGCCACACCGTGTCGGTGATGGTTTCTTCCGAGCCCACGCCGCCGAGATGCAGGATATCTTCCTCCGCCTCCTCCTGGATAACATCCACGATGTCATCCACCATCAGCGTGCCCACCAGCCTGCCCGCATCGTCAACCACCGCGGCGGAGACAAGATTATACTGCTCAAACTTGTAGGCGATGTCTTCCTGCTGTTCGAGCACTTTGAACACCGTCTGCTCATCGTCCATCACATCGGAAACTTTCCGGTCGCGCTTGGATCTCAAGATGCGCGCCAGAGGCATCACACCCTTCAGGTGAAAGCCGGGATCAACCACATAGATCTCAACGAAATCGTCTGGGATATCCCGGGCGCTTCGCACGTGATCAATGGTCTGGCCCACGCTCCAGAATTCCGGCACCGCCACAAACTCCGTCTGCATCAGGCGGCCCGCCGAATATTCCGGATAATCCAGCGCCCGGTTCAGCGTCGCGCGGTCTTCCTTGGAAACCTTGGAGAGGATTTCCTCCTGCTCCTCCTTTTCCATGTCCTCGATGAGATAGAGCGCGTCATCAGTGTCGAGCTTCTTGATGGCCGAAGCGATCACCTCATTGGGCAGCGCTTCCATCAGCGCATCACGCGCGTCCTCGTCAAGCTCGGCCAGCGCCTCCACATCGAAGCTGCGGCCCAGGGCCGTAATCAGCTTGACGCGGTTGTCCTGATCGAGGTTTTGAATGAGATCGGCGAGGTCTGCCGCATGCAGCTCGCGGGTGGCAGCCCGCACCGCCTTCTGGTCGTCGCTGGCCAGGGCCTTTTCGACATGCTCGAGAAAGTCGGGCGCAATCGAGCCCCACTCATCCCCCACTTGCATATCGCCCTGCACGTCCGTCATCTTGCCTGCTCTCAAGCGTTGCGCTCTAACTCAACCTCTCAACACTATTCCCGGGGCCAAGGCAACCAATGCGAACCGAAAATCTGGCGAAGATCGCTGTCGCCCTCTCCGGCATTGCCTGGGGCCTGTTTTGGATTCCCCTGCGCGGCCTCAACGGCGCGGGGATTGACGCCTTCTGGTCTTTCATCATTTTCAACGCCACGCCGGCCATCATTCTCCTGCCGCTCTTCCTCGCACGGTGGCGCCAGCAGCGCGCCGGCGGCATCTGGCTTTTCGCCATTGGACTCAGCATGGCGCTCACCCAGTTTTTCTATTCCCTCTCATTCCTCCACACCGAAATCGTCCGCGCCATGATCCTGTTCTATTTCAATCCTGTGTGGGCAACGATCATGGCCCGCGTCTTTTTGGGCGAAGCCATAACACCCATCCGCTGGCTCGCGATTGCCGTTGCCTTCTCCGGCATGTTCATCATTCTCGGCATCGACCAGGGCTTCCCCTGGCCACGCAACGGCGGCGATTGGGCCGCCGTCGTGGCAGGAGTCGCCTGGGCCGCCTCCATAGTGCTGCTCCGCCATCACAGCGACCAGAAACCCCTTGATCTCTTTCTGCAGAATTTCATGTTCACGGGCGCGCTGTTGCTTATCCTGCTGGCCGTCACCGGTACCGGTGGCGCCCCACCTGCTGACCTGGTCCTGAGTCAGCTCTGGTGGCTTCTGCCCTTCATCTTCCTGATCGCCATGCCGGGAGTCTGGCTCTCCATGTGGGCCGTGCCCCTCCTCGCCCCGGCCATCGTCGGCGTCCTCTACATGACAGAAATCAGCGCCGCCGCCATCAGCTCGGCCCTCTGGTCAGGCGAGCCCTTCGGCCTGCGGGAAATTTTGGGCATCGCCCTGATTACAGTTGCCGCCGTGCTGGAAAGCGTCCGCGATCTCTGGCGCGAAAGTCGGGTAGTGCAACACTGACACGGTCAGAAAATTGTACTTGATCAGCCCCGGTGGGGTCCGCCCTGCAAAGTGAACGGCTTCACCGTGTCAGGATGGTGAACCTGCCTTGATCATACTCCAGGCTCGAGTTCGGGCCTGTTCCACATCTGAGTTCACCGACTTCGGGGTCCACAAACGCTTCTTCACTTCGTCATCGGGATAAAGCGAGGGATCATCGAGAATGTCGGGGTCCACAAACTTGTTGGCCGCGAGATTTGCATTCGCATAATGTGTGTAGTTCGTGCATTTCGCGATGACTTCAGGTTCCATCATGTAGTTGATGAACTTGTGGGCGTTCTCGACATGCTTGGCGTTAGCGGGAATGCACCACATATCCATCCACACTGGCGAGCCGGTCTTGGGCACATAATAGGCGAGATTCATTTTGATCCCAACTTCCGTGGCGCGGGCATTGGCGGTTGCGTAATCACCTGACCAGGTATTGATCATGCACAATTCCTTGTTGGCAATGGCATTCAAAAAGTTGGACGCATCAAAAGCCCGGATATGTTGGCGAATGGGGGCGAAGGCTTTCACGACTGCATCAAAGTCGGCCGGGTTGGTTGTGTTGGGATCAAGACCCAGATAGGCCAGCACCATGGGTATTACATCGCCGGGGCTTTCCAGGATTGAAATACCGCAGTTCGCAAGCTTGGCGGCATTCTCCGGTTTGAATAGTATGTCGAGAGTGGTCATGTCCGCATCGGGAATGCGTTCCTTGACCATTTCGACATTAAAGGTCAGGCCCACGGTGCCCCACATATAGGGAACACCGTAGACGTTGCCGGGATCCCAGCCTTCAATAGTTTTCAGGCTCACCGGATCAAGATTGCCCCAGTTGGTCAATTTTGAGCGGTCAAGGGGTTGATAGACTTTGGCCTCGGTGAAGCGTTCGAGTGTGGAGCCCGTCTGGATCGCAACATCGAAACTGGAATTGCCAGCCAGAATCCTGGCTTCCATGGCTTCGCTTGAATCATACATGTCGTAAGCGACCTGAATGCCCGTAGCCGTTTGAAAATCCTCAATTGTTGTTTCGCCGATGTAATCGGTCCAATTGATGACGTTGAGCACGGCTTCCCCTTCGGCCCGGGCCCGGCTGATATAGGGCATGGCCAAAGCGGCTCCCGCCATCAGGCTAAACGATGATCTGCGTGTTAGTTTCATTTTCGATTTCCTCTAGTGTGCGGGCTTAATGGCCATGCCGACTACGGCGCCGCTCCAAGTGGAAATCCTCTCGGAAAATCCTCTCCCTGATGATCAAAACATACATTCATTTCTTAAGTGTCAATGCCATCACAGAATCCCACAGCCGCCGTCTTTTACGACCCGCTTTGTCGAAGCCGGGTGTTTCAAAAGCATATGCGCGGGACGAATGGGCCGCGGTGAAAAATTCCCACCGCAGTTGGGGCACACGCCTTTCAACACGGTTTCGGCACACTCCACACAGAACGTACATTCATAAGTGCAAATCCGAGCATCCCTGCTCTCCGGCGGCAGGTCGCGGTCACAACACTCGCAATTGGGGCGAAGTTCCAGCATCTTGGTTAACTCTTTGTCAGTCCGTCTGCGCTCTGCGAGCTACGCCGGACACGCTACGCCCACTGGGGCGAAGCGTGGTGCGGTCGAGAGGACTCGAACCTCCACGAGTTTCCCCGTTACCACCTCAAGGTAGTGCGTCTACCAATTCCGCCACGACCGCACGTCATTTGCGAATGCGCTGGGGAATAACAGGGCAATTGCCCGAAAGCAACCCCTGCTTAAATAGCCCTTAGGGTTAACAAATTGAAACAATATTAGCGTGCATTTTCATAGACTTATACCTCCGTTCTGAACGGCGCGGAAAGAGCGCCTGTGTATGTTGGCCCCATAAATATAAACGGAATGGGGCATCAAATGAACATCAAGACCGCTGTGGGGGCGGCACTTTTAGGAATCTTCTGGAGTTCGTCTATGGCATTCGCTTACGACACCGCTTCAAAGGCTCCCGAAGGCCAATCCAGGAAATATTTTGCCAGCGAATTCGGCAAGACGCTGCCGCCCGTGGGCTATGTGCAGTTCTGCGCGTCAAATCCCGATGAGTGCAAACCACGGGGTGGCAAGAAATTCAAGCTCGCCATGTCTCCCGAGCGCTGGAACCTGATCTACCAGGTCAACACCTACGTGAACGGCAAGATTGCCCCGGTGAGCGACCAGGATCTCTACGGCGAACCGGAGCGCTGGGTCTACCCCACCGATGCCGGCGACTGCGAAGATTATCTGTTGCTGAAAAAGCGCTATCTCGAAGGCCTGGGCTTTCCGCCTGAAGCCCTGCTCATCACCGTGGTTCTCGATGAGAGTAACGGGGGCCACGCGGTTCTCACCGTCACGGCCGATGGCGGCGATTTCATTCTCGATAACCGGCGCAACGACGTGCTGCGCTGGAGCGATACAAATTACACGTTTCTCAAGCGCCAATCCCACAGCAATCCTACGCAGTGGATGGCACTTGTAAAGCAACCGACATCAAACAGTGGTTTTGTCTCCGGAGGCACCAGCCGCTGACATAAGTCGCAACTAACGAGCTAGGCCCGGTCGGCGTCCCCCCAATCCCCCAACCGCCGGGCTTTAAGGAGCCGGCACAGTCCCACCCTGTGCCGGCTCCGCCTTTTTAGGGTCATGGCCTTGTTCTTGTAATAGACGTCGAGGAATACGGCGAGCATCAGAACCGCGCCCTTGATCACCTGTTGCCAGTCAATGCCGACGCCCAGGATGGACATCCCATTGTTCATCACACCGATGATGAAGGCACCGATCACCGCGCCGATGATCTTGCCGACACCGCCCGTGACAGCCGCCCCGCCAATGAAGCAAGCAGCGATGACTTCCAACTCGAAGCCAAGTCCCGCTTTTGGCGTTGCCACATTGAGCCGGGCGGCAAAGATCAGCCCGGCAAGACCTGCGAGAGCGCCCATGATGACAAAAATGAAAAAGGTCATGCGCTCGGTGTTGATACCCGACAATTTGGCCGCCTTCTCGTTGCCACCCATGGCATAGACCCGGCGGCCAAAGGTCGTGCGTGTGGTGATGAAGACAAACAGTGCAATGAGCGTGAACATGACGATCAGCACATTGGGGAGGCCCTTGTATCGGGCCATGAGGAAGGCAAAAGTGAGGAAGGCCGCAGCAACCAGAAGGTTGCGGCCGAGGAAGATGACGCTGGGCTCTTCGGCGAGGCCATGGGCTTGCTGTTCGCGCCGTTCCTTTATATTGAAATAGACAATGATGGCCGTCACTGCGGCGCCGATGATCAGCGCCAGCAGGTTGAAGGGCCCATCGAACATGGAGATCGTGAATATGTCTGGCACAAAGCCTGATGACAAAAGCTGAAACTCTTTCGGGAACGGACCGACAGAGGAACCACCCAGCACGGCAAGCGACAGACCTTTGAAAATCAACATGCCAGCCAGCGTCACGATAAAGGCTGGAATCTTGTAATAAGCTACGAAATAGCCTTGCAGAGCTCCAATCAGTCCTCCAAGCGCCACGCAAGCAATGCCAGTGGTGAGCGCGTCGAATTTGAATCCTGTCAAAACACCTTGGTAGAACGGCATGGTTCCCGTCATCATCAACGCCGCCACCGCCCCGATGAAGCCCGCAACCGAGCCGACCGACAGGTCGATGTGGCCTGCCACAATCACCAGCAACATGCCCAGCGCCATGACCACGATATAGCTGTTCTGCAGAATAAGGTTGGTCATATTTACCGGTTTGAACAAAATGCCACCAGTGCTGAACTGGAAGAACACCATGATCGCCAGCAGCGAGAGCAGCAGGGCGTAATCGCGGATGTTGCTCCGGATGAAACGGCCGATATCGGGCTTGGATGGCGCCTGTGTCGTAATCTCGGTCATCTTAGTCTTCCCATGATTTCATGATGGCCCGCATGATCTTTTCCTGCGTAGCGTCCTTGGCCTTCATTTCGGCCACAAATTTTCCCTCGTTCATCACGTAGATGCGGTCGGAAATCCCCAGGAGTTCGGGCATTTCCGAGGAAATGACAATCACGGCCTTCCCGGCCTCCGCGAGTTGGTTGATGATACCATAGATTTCATATTTGGCGCCCACATCAATGCCACGCGTTGGCTCATCAAGTATCAAAATATCCGGGCCGGAAAACAGCCATTTTGCCAGGACAACTTTTTGTTGGTTGCCGCCGGAAAGGTTGACCGTGGTCTGGAACACTCCAGAACAGCGGATAGCCAAGTCCTTGCGGTACTTATTGGCAACGCCCAGCTCCTTGAGTTCGTCGATCACGGAACGGCTCGAAACTCCTTCGAGATTAGCCAGTGTCACATTGTGCTTGATGTGATCTATCAGCACCAGACCATAGGTCTTGCGGTCTTCTGTGAGGTAGGCGAGACCTGCTGCCATGGCCCTGGGGATGGTTGAAACATCAACGGGCTTGCCGTAAATTTTTACCTCACCCGTAATCTTCTGTCCGTAGGCGCGGCCAAACAGCGACATCGAAAGCTCAGTGCGGCCCGCTCCCATCAACCCAGCTACACCAACCACTTCACCTTTGCGGACAGTGAGGCTGACATTCTTGATCATTTGCCGGTCAGAATGAAGCGGATGATAGACGCTCCAGTTGCTGACCTCGAAAATCGGCTCGCCAATTTTGGCGTCTCGCGGTGGATAGCGGTCAGTCAGTTCGCGGCCCACCATGGCCTTTATGATGCGGTCTTCGCTCACTTTCGCCGTGCGGGTATCAAGCGTGTCAATTGTTTTTCCGTCGCGGAGCACGGTGATGCGGTCTGCTACCTTCAAAACTTCATTGAGTTTATGGGTGATGAGAATTGAGGAGATGCCCTGCGCCCTGAATTCCTTCAAAAGTGCCAGCAAGGCATTTGAATCCGTCTCGTTGAGGCTCGAAGTTGGTTCATCGAGTATGAGCAATTTCACTTTCTTGTTTAATGCCTTGGCGATCTCGACGAGCTGCTGCTTGCCCGTGCCAATATTGGTGATCAGAGTGTTGGGGTGTTCGTTCAAGCCGACCTTTTTCAGCAATTCCTTGGTACGAGCAAAGGCCTCAAACCAGTTGATCACACCGCGCTTGGCAGGCTCATGGCCGAGGAAGATGTTTTCGGCGATAGAGAGAAGCGGCACGAGAGCCAGCTCTTGATGGATGATGATGATGCCGATGTCCTCGCTGTCAGAAATCGTGCCAAATTTTCGTTCTTGGCCTTCGAAACTGATATCGCCGTCATAGGTGCCTGCCGGGTAAACACCCGACAGGACCTTCATCAATGTTGATTTGCCTGCGCCATTTTCACCAACCACAGCGTGAATTTCGGCGGGCATCACAGACAGGTTGACATCCGTCAGGGCTTTCACGCCCGGAAACGTCTTGGTGATGCTTTTCATTTCGAGGATTGGCGCTGCGCCCATCCCAATCCTCCCCAAAGTGGTGGCGGCTCATCCCGCTCTTCACGGATCATGATGATACGAAAACGCGGGCCTCGCAAGAGTTACGAAGCCCGCGCCGGGGATCGGCTGCTAGTTGTCGATCTGGGCTTGGGTGTAGTAGCCCGAATCAACCAGCATCTTGGTGATGTCGGCCTTGCCAACCGAATATGGTGTCAGCAAGTAGGACGGCACAACCTTCACGCCGTTATTGTAGGTTTTGGTATCGTTGATTTCCGGAGTGCCACCACTCAATACGGTGTCAACCATCTTGACTGTCACCTTGGCGAGTTCGCGCGTGTCCTTGAACACGGTTGAATACTGCTCGCCGGCAATCATGCCCTTGACCGATGGCAACTCGGCATCCTGACCAGTGACGATAGGCATTGGCTGGTCTGCGCCGCCATAGCCCACGCCCTTGAGCGAGGAGATGATGCCGCGTGACAGGCCATCATATGGCGCCAATACGCCGCTCACCTTCTTGTCGGTATAGTTGGCCGAAAGCAGGTTATCCATCCGGGCCTGTGCAACGGCACCGTCCCAACGCAGTGTGCCGACCTTGTCCATGCCCATCTGGCCTGAAACAATGGTGATTTCCTTCGAGTCAATCATCGGCTGCAGCACCGACATCGCGCCATCATAGAAATAGAAGGCATTGGTGTCGTCAGGCGAACCACCGAAAAGCTCCACGTTGTAGGGACCAGCACCGGAAGCCTTTAGACCTTCGATGAGTGAGTTGCCCTGCAATACGCCAACGCCGAAGTTGTCAAATGTGGTGTAATAGTCAACATTTGCCGTCTTGCTGATCAGGCGGTCGTAGGCAAATATCTTGATCCCGGCGTCATGGGCCTTTTGCAGCGTATCCGACAGCGTCGTGCCGTCGATTGAGGCGATAACAAGAGCCTTGACGCCCTTTGTCACCATGTTTTCGATTTGTGCGAGTTGGTTTGGAATGTCGTCATCGGCATATTGCAAGTCGGCTGTATAACCCAAGTCGGTCACGAGCTTGGCCATGGTTTCACCGTCGGAAATCCAACGGGTCGATGTCTTGTTGGGCATCGAAATGCCGATGAGGCCCTTGTCAGCTGCCATCGCCTGGCCAGTGGCCAGAAGAGCGCCTGCGGCCACCGAAGCGACCAAGAAATTTCTACGAGTAAACATATTTTCCTCCCATTATGCAGTCTTCCTGCAGTATAAATTTTCCGGACAATTCCGCCCAGAAGCGTTACTGTTAGGATATTGGACGCCGTCGTGCAATGCTTATTTGTATGATAATTTGGCGCAAAGTGAGAAAAAAATGAACGCCGGAAAATTGAGCCAAAAGGTTTCCGCTGCCAAATCCGGCGACACCAACCTCCACCGCAAATTGGCCCAAAGCATCGGAAATCAAATACTTAGCGGCGTATATGCGCCCGGTGCAATTTTGCCCAACGAAGCCGACTGGTGCCGCATCTATGGCGCGAGCCGCACCACCGTGCGTGAAGCCGTAAAAACACTCACCGCCAAAGGCCTGCTCAAATCCCGTACAAAAATCGGTTCGCGCGTGGAGCCCCGCGAGAACTGGAATATCCTCGACCGTGATGTTCTCTCCTGGCACATCGCCGCCATGAACCCGCAGGAATTTTTTGCCTCTGTGCAAGAGGTGCGAAAAATCCTTGAGCCGGAAATCGCCGCCCTCGCAGCGCTTAACCGCACGCCCCTGCAACTGCGCGCCATCACCGAAGCCTTTGATGACATGCGAAAAGCAAAAATGGGCCGGAATTCGGTGGGGCCTGATGTAAGGTTTCATTTGGCGCTTCTGGCCGCGGCCAACAATGCCTTGCTCACTCCCTTTGGAATTATGATCGAGTCGGCGCTTACCCACATGTTTGAATATACGTCGACCCACAATCCCGAACCCGACATGTTCATTCCAAAGCACGAAGCCATTTTGAAAGCCGTAACCCGCGGCAATGCCAAGGCAGCGCGCAAGGCCGCACTGAGCTTGCTGACCGACACTGATCACACGATTGCCCAGGTACCCTCAAAAACCAGGAAAGCGCACAAGGTTAAAACCTAGGCAAGCCGCATTCCCTTCGCAAACCTTTGCCAGTTGCGCACGTAATTCGAAGCAGCATTCGTCAGTCGCGAAATGGCGGCCTCGTCGAGTTCGCGCATAACCTTGCCCGGTGCCCCAAAGACCAACGAATTGTCGGGAATGACTTTACCTTCAGGGACAAACGTATGGGCGCCGATCAGGCAATTCTTGCCGATCACCGCATTGTTGAGAACTGTTGCTCCGATGCCGACAAGCGAGTTTTCACCAATGGTGCAGCCATGCAACATCGCCTGATGGCCGATGGTGCAGTTCCTGCCGATGGTCAGGGGCGAGCCCATATCCGTGTGCAACACGCAACCATCCTGAACGTTGCTGCCTTCGCCAACCAAGATCAGCTCATTGTCGCCACGCAAGACGGCATTGAACCAGATACTGGCGTTTCGCTCCAGCCGCACACGACCAATGACGTCGGCGCTGGCAGCAATCCAGTAAGCCCCCTCCTCCGGCAGTTCGGGAGCAATGCCGTCGAGAGCGTATATCGCCATGAATAATTTCCGTTCAGGTAACGCCAAAGAATTGCGTCAGGATAAATACACCTTGCAGAAAGCTCCAGCCCAAACTTGCAGCAACCAGCAGCATTCCCGTAATGGGACGGTCGATAAAACGCCATGCCCAGAGAAGAATCATAAGCGGTGCATAAGTCACGACCACCAGGGCGCGAATTGGCGCAAATGCGCTGGGTTCAAGCAACAGGCCAAAACGCGGTCTTTCCCCTGTAGCCAGGGCCCATAAACTTCCTGTGACGCCTGCGGCCACAATCCCCATGGCAACCGCAAAAACGTAAGCAACATACACAATATCCATTTCACCCTACCCCTGGCCTGTATCATTCAGGCACATCCACACGACCCCAGAGGCAGTGCAGCAAGTCATGGACCAGACGGAAGGCCCGACCTATAGTTTCGCCCCGTGGCCAGTCATCATCTTAACTACCTGCTGCAGCGCCGGCGCGAACGTTCGCTCGGGATTCTCCTCCTCTTCGCGGCCATGGTGTTTTTCAGTCTCGCCGGCGTCTTGCTGGCAATTTACTTTGTCCCCCACCCTTCACTGCTTTTTGGCCGGCCCGAGATCGGCTCGCCATCCGAAAAGATGATTGTGGCCACCTTGGAAGGCATGAAATTCACCCTTCCGGAAACCATTGTGGCGAGCATCGACGAGCCCATGCTGGGCGACGCAAAGCGCATCGATCTCCGGCTGCCCTGGCCGTTTGACCGGCAGCAGCTCAACATCGTCCACGCCTTGCCGACGGACCTGCAGAATTGGGTGCTGATAACACTTGAACCCCGCGAAGGCAGAACCGGGCTCGAAGAACGCATGGACCCGATCTACAGTGTTTATCTCGATCCAGCCGAGAGCCAGGAAGCGGGGCTCGTCCTCAGAAAATTCAAGACCGATTCTCCGTATACGGATTCAGAACTTCTCGTGGCGCCTACTGGAGAAATTATCAGATGCGATAAGAAACCTTCAGTCCTTGGACCAATTATCTGCGAACGTTTCTGGCCCGTAACCCAAGGCGTGATGGCGCGCGTGAGATTCTCACGTCAAAGACTGGAGGAATGGAAAGATATTGATGAGACCGCCCAGATTCTTTTGAAGGAGTTCACGCGGTAGAGCATTGCCAAAAACTATTCTCAAAACGTCTTCTCCCGTGAAACGGGAGAAGAAAGGGGCCCATCCGGCGTAGCGCAGCGAAGACGGATGGGATAGATGAGGGCACTTCCACCTCGTTCCCCTCACCTCCCCATTGCGTTCCGCAATGGGTCCCTTCCTCTCCCATTTCATGGGCGAGGACAATGTTCGCAACTTTCAAACTCAGAACTTAACCGGACTGCAGTCCAACAGGTGCCGGGATGACAGCTTGTGGCGTTACTCCAGATCAATATCCAGAATGGCCATGGAGAAATGGTAAGACAGCTCGCCGTCTTCCTCGTCTTTCGAAATCACGCCAATGAACTCCTCGGCAATATAGACTTCGCAACTGTCATCCTTTTGCGGGCGCTTGCGAACGGAAATCGTCTGTGAGCCAAAGGTGTTGCGAAAATACTTGGTCAGCTTGGCAAGTTCATCGGGCTTCAAAGTGGCAGGCTCCTAAAAAGTGAATGGCTGAGGTCTAACGCTATTCCACTTGGTCTGCAACATCATCAACCTGATGGTCCATGGCCCGCGAAGGCTCCTCGCACCCGGCATAGCCAACAATCTTGGCCGGCACACCTGCAACTGTCCGGTTCGGCGGAACGTCATGCAGCACAACCGAGCAGGCCGCCACGCGCGAGCAATGGCCAATTTCGATATTGCCAAGAATCTTCGCACCTGCACCAATCAACACGCCGTGCCTGATTTTGGGATGCCGATCACCGGATTCCTTGCCGGTGCCGCCCAGCGTCACGCCCTGCAGAATGGAAACATTGTCTTCAACCACCGAGGTTTCACCAATCACGATGTCATGGCCGTGATCAATCATGATGCCCTTGCCAATTCTGGCGGCAGGATTGATATCGACACTTGAAATCATTGAGGAGCGGCTTTGCAGGTAATTGGCAAAGTCACGGCGGCCCATTTGCAAAAGCCGGTGTGCCATGCGGTGAGTTTGGAGAGCCTGAAAGCCCTTGAAATAGAGCAGCGGATCGACATAGCGATGGCAGGCGGGGTCACGCTCGAAAGTGGCAAGAATGTCGGCCCGCGCCGCATGGCCGATTTCCGGCTCTTCTTCCATGGCGTCTTCAAAGGCCTGCACCACAAGCTCGGCGCTCATGTCCACATTGCCAAGGCGTTGCGCCAGGCGATGCACCAAGGCCTTTTCGAAAGTGTTATGATTAAGCACCGCCGCAAAAATGAAGCCGCCAAGAACCGGCTCCTTGCGGGCGATCTCTTCGGCTTCCCCGCGCATCCGGTCCCAGACGGGATCAATTGCTTGAACGACCTGCGGTTTGGTGGACTGGCGCATTGCAACTTCTCCTCAAGACCACATTTATAGCAGATTGGGTTACAGATGGGGAGTGCCCCCGTTAATTGTCAATGTCCAGTAAATGGGCTTTCAGGAAGGTTAAGACCGAAGCCTTGAACTGCTTGTCACCCACCGCGTTCATGTGATTGCGGTGGGGAAGCGTAACTCCGGTTGCCCCCGGAATGGCCGCAACAAGGGGGCCAATTTCGCCTGAAACGTCATCTTTTTCACCCGCAACCACCAGCACGGGAGCCTTGATGGTGGCCAGCATCTCCTCGGTAATCTTCACCCGCGATGACTTGATACAGGCCGCCAAGGCCTTCAAATCGCCCCGGGTTTGTTCGGCAAAAACCCGGAAGGCGCGGGCCGTAATGTCAGTCACATCGAGGAGCGAGGAGGCTTCAAGCCCTCGGGCAATCTCGGCCCCGCCACCTACGCCTGTAATCATGCGCGAGGCCAAGCCACCAAAAATCACCGCCCCCACACGCGAACCATGATTTATGGCGAGGAAAGCGGCAATCCGTGCCCCCATGGAATAGCCCATGACATGGGCGCGCTTTATGGCGAGATGATCCAGCAGACGCCGCGCATCCTCCGCCATGTCGGGAGCCGAATACAGATCGGGATTATAGAGTTTCTCGCTCTCCCCGTGGCCGCGATTGTCAATGGTGACCACGCGGTAGCCCGCATCCACCAGGGTTTTCACCCAGCCCGTATCAACCCAGTTCACCCGGCCATTGGAAGCAAAACCATGGATGAGAAGAATTGGCTCGCCCTGCCCTACATCGTCAAAGGCGATTTCCACACTGTCCGAATTGAATTTGTGCATGGCCTCCAAGATATGCTATTTGGCTCCCCTCACAAGGAATTTCGAGGATCACATGGCTTCTTCTGCAACGCCCCATTTTCAAAACGACATGGGGCTATCCAAAATCGAGATCGGCTCCAGGGAATTCATGTGCGTCGGCGCCAGGCCCCCTTTCGATCATCCGCACGTGTTTCTGAACATGGGTGCCGACGAAGAAATCGTCTGCCCATACTGTTCAACCCTTTTCAGGCACAACGCCAAACTCAAGCCGGGCGAGGCAAAACCCGAAGCTGCCGTCTGGCACGAAGAGGCCGCATAAGCGCCGCCGTCACCATTCGCGAATACAAGGACAGCGACGAAGCGCAGGTCGTTGAACTTGTGCGCGAACTGCAGGAATACGAATCTTCAATGTACAGGTGGGGGAAACCGCCTGAGGATATTGGCCCCTGGTATTTGGAAGAGACCAAGAAATGGTGTGCCAAGAATGAAGGTGTAATTCTCGTTGCTGAACACGTCAACGCATTGCTGGGATACGCAACCATTCTTACCAAATGCGAAGCCGACGGAACGAGCGACGAGATTGCCTACACTTACGCCCATGTTGCTGATCTTCTCGTCACAAAATCGGCACGGCGGCAAGGAATTGGAGAGGCTCTCCTGGAAGCCTGCGAGAAAGTAGCCCGTTCCAAGGGCCGCAATATTTTTCGCATTGGCGTTCTTGCCAAGAATGTGGGAGCGATCGCTGCCTATTACGACTTTGGATTTGCTCCCTATCACCAGACGTTGGAAAAAATTCTTGAATGAAATCCTCCCTTTCCCTTGCTGAAGCCCGAAGGTTGGCACTTGCCGCGCAAGGCTTCACCTTTCCTAAACGCGAGGGCAAAGCGAATTGGACGAAGATCAGCAATACGATCAATCAGATCAATTTGCTGCAAATCGATAGTGTAAATGTATTGGTGCGTTCGCACTATCTGCCCGTGTTCTCAAGACTTGGCCACTACGACCATGCCACGCTTGATGCCCGCAGCCTCAGCAACAAGAAGCGCACCATGTTTGAATGCTGGTCCCACGAGGCAAGCCTCGTGCCGCTCGACCTGCATCCCCTCATGCGCTGGCGCATGAACCGCGCCCTGAATGGCAATGGCACCTACGGCTCGATGAACCGTTTTGCCCACGACGAACGTGACTATGTGAACAGCGTGCTCGATTTCGTAAGGCGCAACGGCCCCACGGCGGTGAGCGACTTTCCCGACAGCGGCAAAGGTCAAGGCGGCTGGTGGGGCTGGAGCAAGGGCAAGATGGCCTTTGAGACACTTTTCGACCAGGGCCTCATTACGACAGCGGCACGGCCTTCCTTCGAGCGCATTTACGATCTCACTGAAAATGTAATTCCTTCGGAGGTTTTACAGAGGTCAACGCCATCTGAGCCCGAAACTTTCCGCAAGCTCATGGAGCTCTCCGCCCTTGCCCTTGGCGTAGGCACCGAATTTGATCTGCGTGATTATTTCCGCCTGCCTGTAGCCGAAACCAAAGTCGCCCTTGCCGAACTCATTGAAGACGGAACACTTGTTCCGATTCAGGTGCAGGATTGGAAGCACCAAGCTTTTATTCACAAGGATACAAAACTTCTGCGCAAGGCCGGCGGCACGGCACTGGTTTCGCCCTTCGATCCACTCGTATGGGAGCGCGCCAGGGCCGAACGGCTTTTCAATTTTCATTACCGTATCGAAATCTATACGCCTGCTGAGAAACGCAAGTTTGGCTACTATGTCCTGCCCTTCCTGATGGGAGACCGCTTTGCAGCGCGGGTATGCCTGAAAGCCGATCGCCAGGCGGGAGTACTGCGCGCCAACACTGCCCACCTCGAACCCCATGCCGACGCAATGGAAACAGCCGAAGCCCTGAGCAACGAGTTGCTCCTCATGGCAAATTGGCTAGGTCTTGGCGGCGTCGAAGCCGGGGCCAAGGGAAATCTCGCCCGCCATTTGCGAGCTGCCCTGTGATTCATATCGAAACTGATCGCCTCATTCTGCGCCTTGTTCCCCTCGCGGGCCTTGCCAGCACCGCTGCTGGAAATATCAAGGCGACGGAGGGTCTGGTCGGCGAAAAACTCCCGGAGGAGTGGTTCGAAGATTCCTGGGTTTATAAAATGCGCTATGATCAATGGCTCGAAGACCCAACTTACGCCCCCTGGTCCATCCGCGCCATCGCCTCGAAAGAATCCGGCGACATCATCGGCAACATGAATTGCCATCACAAGCCCATGCCCTTCTTGCTTAATGGCAAAGAGCGTCTGGCCACCGAATTGGGCTACACCATATTCGAGCCGTGGCGCAGACAAGGCATTGCCTACGAAGCCGTCACGGCCTTTACCGCCTGGGCCAAGACCCAGGGGCTTGAAAGCATCATTCTTTCAATTCAGCCAACGAACGTGGCTTCCCTGGCACTTGCCCTAAAACTGGGCGCAACCCAGATCGGTTCCCAAATCGATGAGAAGGACGGGCCGGAAGACATTTATCTTTTCAGCTGCTGATCTTGTCCTCTCCCATGAAATGGGAGAGGACAGGGGCCTATTGCGCAGCAATGGGAAAGGTGAGGGGATCGAGGTAAAAGCGCCCTCTTCTCCCTCTTCGCAGGAGAAGACAATTCCCTAATTCCCGCCGTGCTGTATTGGCCGAGCGACGGCGGGCAACAGGCCGCCCTTCACCAGATCATGGGTCACTTCTTCAATTGCGCCATGCAGCGTATCAACGAGGAAATCCGCTTCTCCTATGCTCAGCGTGAGGGGTGGCGACATCACGTCGAGGTGGCCCAGTGGCCGCACCAGAAGTCCGCGCTGCTCACACAGGTTTGAAATGCGCTTTGAAATATTGATCTCATCCGGGAGATGCGCCTTGGTAACCTTATCAGCCACATACTCCACGCACATCATCAGCCGCTTGCCCCGCACATTGCCAACCAGGCGCAAGCTCTCCAATTCCTTCAGGCGTTTTTCAAAATAATCACCCACCACTTTCACATGATCAAGCAGGCCTTCGCGCTCAATGATCTCAATGTTCTTCAGGCCCACCGCGCAGCACACGGGGTGGCCGGAGTAAGTAAAACCATGGGCAAACCATACATCTGGCCCGGGCTGGCTGATCAACTCATAAACCGCATCGGAAAAAATCGTGGCTCCAAGCGGCAGGTATCCTGAAGTCAGTCCCTTGGCCGAAACAATGATATCCGGCTCAACCCCGAACACATCATAGCTGGCAAACCAGTGGCCCAGTCTGCCAAATGCCGTCACCACTTCATCGGCTATGAACAGAATGCCGTTCTCTTTCGCCACTTCCCACATGCGCTTGAAATAACCGGGAGGCGGTGTGACCACTCCGCCTGATCCCTGAATGGGTTCCGCAATGAACGCTGCGATATTATGCGCGCCCACTTCCAGAATTTTTGCCTTGAATTCTTCCACCAGAAAATCCGTGAACTGATCTTCTGTCATGCCCTCTGGCCGCCGATAGGGATAGGGCGCCGAAAGGTGATGGATAAAATCTGAGAGATAGTGAAAATTTTCCGTACGGTCGCCATAACGATTGCCAATGGAAATCGTAAGATAAGTCGAACCATGGTAGGAATTGTGCCGCGAGATAATGTGCTTGCGGCTGGGTTCGCCGCGCCGCGCATGGTAAAAATGAGCGAGCCTGATCGCCGTATCGTTGGCGCAGGAGCCGGACGTTGAAAAGGCTACATGATTGAGTGAGCCTGGTGCTAACTCCGCAAGCTTGGCGGCTAGCTCGGCCGCCGGCGCGTTGCTCATGTCCACAAAGGCATTGGCATAGGGCAGCAGCAGCGCCTGCTCCGCCATGGCTTCCGCCATTTCCTTGCGGCCATAGCCCACATTCACGCACCACATGCCGCCGAGGCCATCGAGGTAACGCTTGCCATTCACGTCCGTGATATGGGTGCCTTCGCCTTCGACGATGAGGAGGGAGCCTTCTTTCTTGAAGCTGTCAAAATGCGTCCAGGGATGCAGGAAATGATCATGGTCCTTCTGCCACAGCTCCTGCGCGTTGAAGCGGTTGCTGGCCGACTTGAGCATGATGGTCTCCCCTATTGAATGTGCGTTCAATACATATTAGCCTGGGGTTTAGGCCGAAGCCACCAGCAAATGACGGTAGCGCTTGATGAAGCTTTCCAGCGCCTCCAAAAGCCGCTGCGTATCAGGGGCGGCCACCATCAAGGATAGCGCCATGAAGCCGCGCTCAGCGATGTAAATTCCCTGATCAAGAAGATCGAGATAAAGCAGCCGTTTCAATCTGTTATCCCCCTTCTCCGTATCTTCTGGTCTAACGACGGAGCCAGCAATGGGGTGCAGCGTTAGCATCGACCCCACACCCGTCGCCTGCAGCGTGGCCTGATACCGCATGCAGAGATCATTGATATCATGGCGCAATTTCTCGCCCTTTTCATTAAGAGCCACGCAGGCCTCAGGCGTAAAAATTTCGGTTATCCCCGCATGTCCCGCCATCATGGTCAGCGTATTGTTATTGAAGGTACCCGCATGGGGCAGCGCATTGGGCCGCGATGGATCGAACTGCTCCATGATGGCACGCTTGCCGCCAAAGGCGCCGAAGCTCATGCCGCCACCGATATATTTCCCAAGGGTTTTCAGGTCGGGCTGAATGCCGTATTGGGCCGAAAGCCCATTGGGATGGAGCCGTGACGACATTACCTCGTCAAAGATCAGAACGATCCCGCGTTTCGTGGTTTCCTCCCGCAACATCGCCAAAAATTCCGGCGTTGCAGGCAGACACCCGCCTCCTCCCAACATCGGCTCCAAAATGACGGCAGCAAGATCATCCGCATGCTGAGCAATAAGCGCGCGGGTTTTCTCAATGTCATTGAAGTGCGCCAGCACGCAGTCAAACGGCGCGTTCACCGGCGAGGCGCCATGGGTGAAATAGAGTGTGCCGCCATGATAGCCGCCCTCCATCGGCATGATCTTCTTGCGCTTGGTAAAACAGCGCGCTGCCGCAAGCGCCATCATGTTGGCTTCCGTCCCCGAATTGGTGAAGCGCACGAGATCAAGATGAAAGCGTTTTGTCACAGCCTCGGCAAAAATCACTTCGCGCGTATGATGCGCCCCGAGATTGAGCCCCTGCGCAAGTGCATCGCTCACCGCCTTCTGAATGCGCGGATTGGAATGGCCATAAATGCCGGCCGAATACTCCCCCACCAAATCCAGATAGGAATGCCCATCCACATCCCAGATCGTTGCCCCCTCGGCGCGCTCAGCGCGAATGGGAAACGGCGCCGAAAATAAAACCGTGCGCGTATTGCCCCCCGGCATCACCGCCTTCGCCCGCTCATGCAAAGCCGCGGTCTTTGGCCGCTTGGCCACAAAGATTTGCAACGGCTTCAGCAAGCACCTTATCAAGGGAGGTCATAGGGTCGTCTCCAAATTGCCAATGGCGGCAACCTACACACTCCTACTAATTTGGCGAGGGAGAGAAGTTCCAATCAGTCCGTCTTCGCTGCGCTACGCCGGACAGTCTTCACCCTTCATGCTCCACCTGGCTGCGCCAGGCGTAGCCCGAAGGGCGAAGACTGGTGCGGGCGGCCGGACTCGAACCGGCACGGGATTACTCCCAACCGATATCAAGTTCGTCACTGATGACTGTAACTAATTGTTTTTATTACTTTTTAGAAGTTGAACTGAAAATGTGCAAGTTTATGTGTAAGTCGTTTTGGCCTCATTTCCGGTTATCCTAACAAAGCGGAAGTGGCCCCCTGCGTGCGATTCTTCTCAGTTTGACCCATCCGAGACATTGCGACTGCGGTTTGTTTCCGGATCTATTTCTTTGCCGTCTCAGATGCTCTGCCTATGATGGTATTTAGCAGAGTTGCGAGTATCTTGGCGCCCAAATCGAACTTTATTGGTTTCTGTGTAACTTGAGAGGGGTCGAGCATGACAAAGAACTTCCATGGCTTCCAACTGCAAGCCCCTGCATGGACTAACTGGTTCGGCAATCAAAGTTGTTTACCCGCACGTATCGTTGAAGCGTCAAGCGAGCAAGATGTCGTGACGGCTATCGTCGAGGCCTCGCGTTCCGGGCTTCGTCTGAGGACGCCGGGGTCTGGACATTCCGTTACCTCAGTCAGCTGCACAGACGGCATGTTGCTCGACACCCGTGGGCTGACTGGCATCACTGCCATAGATAAAACGTCGCGAACAGCAACCGTCAGGTCACATACCACGATTGCTGAATTGGGGGCGCCACTTTGGGAGGCTGGCCTCGCGCTGAAAAATCAGGGCGACATCGACACCCAGACGATTGCGGGTGCTGTTGCAACGTCCACCCATGGATCGGGCCAAACTCTCGGCAGTTTCTCCTCAATCTTGTCCGCCTGCCGTCTCGTCGATGCCAATGGCAAAATCCGTGAACTCTCACTCGACAAGACTCCTGACGAGATGGCTGCTGCTCAATGCTCAATTGGTATGCTAGGCGTCATGACTGAACTCACAATCCAGTTGGCACCAGCTTATCATCTTCACGAACAGGTCGTTTTCATGCCACTCGACGAACTGAGGGAGAGGTGGGTTCAGCTGCTGACCGAGTACCGTCACTTTTCATTCTTCTGGATGCCGACCGACGCGTCCTCCCAACTCTATGGTTTTCCGCCGGCAAAAGCCGATTTCTGCATGGTGAAACTCTACCAGGAAACGGCAGAGGAGCCAGGTACGCGACCGCTGCCGCCAAATGAACGAATTGATCGCTCCTATCGAATCTATCCACATGTGTTCGAGCCGAATTTTCACGAGCTTGAGTACCTACTCCCGGCTGAATCGGCGCGAGATGCTTTTGAGGATCAACGGGAATTCATGCTCCGCAACCTGCCGGACAGTATCTTTCCCATGGAGGTCCGCTTTGTGTCGGCAGATCAGGCATGGCTCAGTCCCAAATACAAGCGCAACTCGGTTGTAATTTCGGTATCCGGCAAACCCGGCACAGACTATTGGCCATATCTAAAAATGTGCGACCAGAGACTGTTCGCACAGGGAGGTCGGGCCCATTGGGGCAAGTTGCACTTCATGACGGGCGAGCGCCTGGCGTCCCAGTTCGAGAAGTATGAGGCGTTTAAGTCCTTGCGCCGCAGATTCGACCCTGTCGGAATGTTCTTGAACGATCACCTCGCACCAATGTTTGGTTGAAATAGTACCTGAAGGAATTGTCCGCTTCTGGCCCCTAGCCGACTTCAATGCTGATTTGTGAAATGTCGGCTCATGGAGGCATGGCAGACATATCGCCGAAACTGCTCGACTTCTGAGTTTGACCCTGAGCGGACATTCTGGCGAAGTATCGACGACAGCCGGGCCTATCATCCATTACTGCGCGCGAAATTTACGAACCAACTCTTAGAGCAAGATCGCGGGCGTGACTTGGACGGAAGTGGGGCGCGGCCCTCGCTAAGGTGACACCCGTTCGCGTCGCGACGGGAGTTCCGGGCACAGGACGAGCTTGCCCTCGAGACCTCCCGCCTCGATACGGCGGTGTGCATCGGCGACTTCATCGAAGGAGATCCGCTCGGCGACGCGCGGCCGGATAGCGCCAGTTGTCAGCAGACCGAACAGGTGCTCCAGGTCCTCTCGGAACCAGGCGGGATGCAGCGCCTGCATCGCGTTAATCGAGTAGAAACCGGCACGCTTGCCGCCAGGTGACCACCTCCAGAGATACAGGCGCCCAATCCACATCAGGATGGTAGGCATCCGACGCTTAGCCTGCACGGCCGCCGAGTAGCCAATGGCGCAGAGCTGACCGCCGCGCTTGAGCGCCGCAAACGAGCGACGATAGCCGTTCTCAGCGATGCCGTCGAAGACGACGTCGAACCCGCCCGGTAGGACGCGGGTGAAGTCTTCGCGTTGATAGTCGATCGGCGTAGCGCCGAGCTCGCGGATCAACGCGGCATGCTCGCCGCGCGCAGCGCCCCACAGATCAAGCCCGGCTAGCCTGCCGAGCACGAGCAGGGCCTGACCGACAGCGCCGGCGGCTCCATGCACGAGCACGCGCTGGCCTTGCTGCACCCGGGCCGCGCGGTGAAGGAGCTGGTATGCGGTCATCCAGCTCAAGATCAGTGTAGCCGCCTCCGCAGCGTCAACGCCGGCCGACAAGCGAGTCAGGCGGTCAGCCCGGAGCGTGCGATAGGTGGCGTTCGACCCGATCACAGTCATATCGGCCACGCGGTCGCCGAGTTGAAAGCCGTGCACGCCATCGCCGAGTTGGTCGACTTCTCCGACGACATCATAGCCCATCACGAATGGCGGTCGGCGGAGCCAAGTTTGCGGGTAGAGGTGGCGCCGAATCAATACATCAGTGTACTCTAAACTTGAGGCAAGCACGCGAACGCGGACCTCGCCGCGGCTGGCCGTTGGCAAGGGCGCTTCGGCTACTTCAAGCCCGTCGGGACCACCGAAGCGCCTGACTTGTACAACCCGGTTGCGCGGCTCACTCATAGGGGGACCCCTTGCAACTCATGATCCCGCGTACTGGCAGGAAAACGTTCCGCGGCTGCTTTGCCTACCAACCCGCTCTCTTACCTGCATGGATGCGCCGGAATGGACCAATTGTTACTCATCGCGCGGAAAAGAAGTCATGTCATTGATGAGAATCAATGCGTCAACGCGGCTTTCCTGATGCAAGGGGTTTACATCGGCTGACGCCCATGGCTCTCACCGGGTCGAGATGTCGCCTTTTGCCGCAGAGCAAGCTTTCTCGCTCGGACAGCAAACTTCTGCTTCTGGCCCTTCTGAGACCTCATGGCGGGGTTGCGACTTGTCCGCTCAAAATTACTTAGCTGACATTCAGTGAGTGATGTCCGCTATTTGAGAAAACCTGGCGGCTATCAGATGTATTGCAGACATAGTTTGACGGTTGCCCTGGGTCTCATGTTGGCCCATTTGAGAAGTCGTCGAGTGATCGCAAGTTGTCCGTTATCAGGGCAAAAGCGGACGCCCCTGCCCTATAAAGACACGAACCTTGTAAGGCTTCGCAAGGAGGTAGTAACGTCCTCTTGGCCAGAAACGAAAATTACCTTGCCATGGGCTTAGAGGTAGTCCGCTCCTGACCCTCATCAAGTATCAGGCGTACTCACAAACAGGTGGTGCGGGCGGCCGGACTCGAACCGGCACGGAATTTCTTCCAACGGATTTTAAGTCCGTTGTTTGTTACCGTAACCATTTGATTTTTTTAGATATTTTATTAATTTCAAATAGAAATGTGTAAGTTTATGTGTAAGACTTTTAACCTCATTTCTGGCTACTCTAACAAAGCGGAAGTGGCCGGAAGCCTGCTGCATTGCTCACTTTGACCCATAGCAGGCAAGAACAGAGCCGAACCAATATCAGCTTGTGATACGCATTCGCACGCGCGCGAATGCAAACCGATCATCACAATCAACACTTTAAGTCATGCATTCTGCCCACTTGGTGTTAAACTTGGACATGAAACTAGGCTTATGCTCGGTAGCGCTTAATCAACGGCTCCTAAGATTTCGAGTGCGCGTCGCTTTGTTCTCTTTTTTTCAAATCCTGCCATGCTCTCAAAATCAAAGAACTGCTGGATGGCAAGGGCGGAGGCCCCGCGCGACCACACTTCGCTGTCCCAGTCAATTTCAACGGGTGGCAGAGCACCAAACGAGGTTTCTTTCACGACGTTGGCAAGCGGTGCGATGAGGGCCGAACCAAAACGCACGGCCTCGCCACCGATGACAACAACTTCAGGATCGATGAGATCAATAATGCTGACCAAACGGCGCCCGATCTCGCGCCCGACCCCGCCGAGATATTCGAGTGCCGCCGGATTGGCCATCAAAGCGGCTTGCTGCAGATCAGGGGGAAGCGAAGGTGAGGTTTTGCACATCTTTTGCCAAGTTCGTACCATCGCTGGCTCAGACAAACGCAGATCCCAACTCAATCGGTCCTCGGTGGCGGTCGGTGCCAAGCGGTCGTCAACTGGGAACCCAATTTCGCCTGCAGCAAATCTTGCGCCGCGGTGGATTTGGCCATTGAACATCAATGCCACCCCGACGCCGGTTCCCACGATCAGGACCAAGACCGAATCGCGCCTGCGGCCATGTCCGAAAAGCTGTTGGGCGATGGCAAAAGCGTTGACATCGTTTTCAACCCAAACCGGAACGTTGATTTGTGATGCAATCAATTCTGCGATTGGCACATCCTGCCAGCCCATGCGCTGTGAGACCAAACACACGCCACGCTTCACATCAACCACCCCTGGCATCGCCACGCCAACACCGACAAGTTTTTGGCGGTTGGTGCGCTGATCGCGCAATAGCATGGCCACGCCATTTTTGATTGCGGCGGCAACAGTTGCTGGTTTCTGGTCAGAGAGG
Source organism: uncultured Alphaproteobacteria bacterium (assembly GCA_963766425.1). Lineage (GTDB taxonomy): Bacteria > Pseudomonadota > Alphaproteobacteria > Rhizobiales > Aestuariivirgaceae > Aestuariivirga. The sequence continues at coordinate 96,142 of CAVYAB010000028.1, read as the reverse complement.
GGGAGTTCGCAGGTTCCGATTGTCTTTGTAGACAAGTCAGTGAGTGTGCCATGTAGCCAAGCTTGGCTCACCTTGAAGCCGATTGACCAATGACCGGAATAGTTGATGCTGAGTGGGATTGGCCTGCGACCGCCGCTGCTTTTCCCCCCCTTGCGTTCAATGACAATACCATCTGCGATCAATTCGGCGGTGACGCCCGTCACCGCGGCTGGGCTCAACCCAGTGGCGACTGCAATATCAACACGGCTGAAATCACCCTCCCGCCGCAGACAGTTAAGAATAAGCCGCCGATTGAGTGCACGTGTCGTGCTTTGGTCACCCTTGAGTATCATTAGTTCCCGCCTACTTACTTAATTCAGTGAATGAAGTATTGCATCTCACCATTGTTTGCGCTATTGGTGCAACCAAGATCAAGCCTGGCAGCAATTTAATTGTCGCTCGGTCAAATCCCGAATGAATTCGGGTTCAATAGGCACAATCGCTGACGTCCACAAGCGCCAGCGAAAGGATTTTTTAGCTTGGTTTCTTGATTGGCGCGGGCCGTGGCTTCGTTTGCTCAATTGCGGAACCTTGCCCTGAAGGATGAGCGGGAATGGTCTTGCAGGTTACAACGTCGTCTCCATCATCGCAGTGGGTGAGAGGACAAAGCGTTGAGTATTCCACACACGACGATGTGAGTGTGAAGATCGGTGGTGCAATCACTTCGAACTTCAAGGGGTTTGGCGGTTGTTTCAACGAACTTGGCTGGAAAGCGCTGACCCTCCTAGATGACAATAGCCGTGGCGAAGTTCTGGGTGCCCTGTTTTCCGAAACTGGCTGCGCCTTCAATTACTGTCGGTTGCCAATAGGTGCCAATGACTACGCAGAAAGCTGGTATAGCCACAATGAAACCGAGGGCGATTTTGCGATGGAGGCGCATTCCATCGTGCGCGATCACCGTCACCTCATCCCCTATATCAAGGCTGCGCGCGCCGTGCGCGGCAGCGACTTCCACCTCTTTGCATCGCCGTGGAGTTCGCCCACTTGGATGAAATTTCCGCAGGCCCATAACTATGGAACCCTTGTTTGGGAGCCACGTTACCGCAAGACCTATGCCGACTATTTTGTGCGCTTCCTTGAGGCCTACGCGAAAGAAGGTCTCAATGTCGCTGCGGTCCATGTCCAGAATGAGCCGAACTCGGACCAAAAGTTTCCGTCCTGCCTGTGGACTGGAGCTCAGATACGCGATTTCATCCGCGACGATCTCGGTCCGGCCTTTGAGGCGGCCGGCCTTGATACTGAAATTTGGGCAGGCACGATTGAGCGCGGTGATTTCAACGAGTGGGCCGGCACTATTCTTTCAGATCCGGAAGCGGTCAAATACATCAAGGGGCTGGGCTTTCAGTGGGCCGGAAAGCATGGTGTGCAGCGGACCCGTCAGGCCTATCCTGATCTACCGATCATCCAAACCGAAAACGAATGCGGTGATGGCAGCAACGATTGGGACCACGCCCACTACGTTTTTGATATGATCCAACATTATCTGAGCAATGGCGCCGAAGCTTACCTGTATTGGAACATGGTGTTGGAGCCTGGCGGGCTCAGCACTTGGGGCTGGAAGCAAAATTCAATGGTGACGGTTGATCCCGCCACGCGCAGCGCAACATACAACCCCGAATTCTACGTGATGAAGCACTTTTCCGCCTTCGTGAAGCCGGGTGCAGCAGTGTTGCAGGCAATTGGTCCAAACGCTGCCAATACATTGGCCTTCCACAATCCAGACGGAAGCAAAATCTTCGTTATCCAGAACCCATCCGCGGCCGAAAAAATAATCCGTGTGCAGCACGGCCGCGGTGTTGCTGCGCTTGCACTGCCACCCCGCTCAATCGGCACTCTTGCTGTTTGAGTATTTAGCCAATACGCGGCACCAGTCCGCGACTGAACAGGAGGAAGTTTATGAATAAACGTCACTTAACACTAGGGCTTGCTGCTTCAGCATTGTTTATCACCTTGTCAGCGGCCATGGCGCTGGCTGACACCACCGTCAAAGTGTTGCGCCCAGAGGTTCCCGAAAATGAAAAGGCCTTTTACACGAATGTTATCGCTGATTTCGAGGCGACACATAAAGGCACCAAGGTCAGTTTTGAATATCTGGCGAACGAGGCGTATAAGCAAAAGTTGACGACGCTTCTGCAATCGAACCAAAAGCCGGACATCATCTTCAGTTGGTCGGGCGGTGTGCTCGAGCAGCAGGCAAAGGCCGGGGTGCTGAAGGACATCACATCATCAATGACTGGCGCGTGGGGTGACTCGTTGTCGGCCGCTGGTGTTGGCGCATTTACAGTTGATGGCAAGGTCTATGGTGCACCGACTCAGGCCAGTGACGTGGTGTTCTGGACCAACTTGGCCTTGGCGAAAAAAGCTGGAATTGATCCGCAGGCGATCAAAACTTGGGATGATTTCTTGGGCGCGGTGAAGAAGGCCAAGGATGCCGGCATCATCCCCATTATGGTCGGTGGCAAGGACAAGTGGCCCGTCCACTTCTACTATGGTTATCTGATGGTGCGTGAAGCCGGAAAGGAGGGCATGGCCGCAGCCATGTCCGGCAAAGGCGATGGGTTTGCTGCTCAACCCTTCATCAAGGCCGGAGCTGATTTCAAGGCACTTGTCGACATGAAGCCCTTCGAGCCTGGCTTTATGGATACCACCTTTGAACAGGCAACTGGTCAGTTCGGCGATGGCAAGGCCCTTTTCCACCTGATGGGCGATTGGGACTACGGCACGCAAAAACAGAATTCGGCCTCGGGCAAGGGCCTTCCCGATGACCAGCTTGGCGTTATCCGCTTTCCCGGCGTGACCGGAGGGGCTGGCCAGCAGACCGACACCTTCGGTGGCTTAAACGGCTTTGCGACGGTCGCTGGAGCATCGCCTGAGGCGGTTGAATTCCTAAAGTTCCTGACTAACACCGACAACCAAAAGCTGGCCGGTGGGCAAGGCCTCTTCATACCTGTTGCCAAAGGATCGGGAGATGCCGTCACCAACCCCTACTTCAAGGTGATGTCAAACGCGCTCGGAGCCTCTGGCTTCCATCAGGTGTTCCTCGATCAAGCATTAGGATCAGACGTCGGTGCCGTCATCAACGACACCGCAGCAGATTTGGCGCAAGATGGTGTCTCTCCTGAAGATGCCGCCAACGCAGTTCAGAAGGCGTGGTCCTCCCGCTAACTGAATTCTCTGCCGGGCGCCTTCGAGTGCCCGGCAGCTTCTCATCCTCATGTCGCAAACGGGAGCTCCAACATGGTTGCCATCAGTTCAAACAAAGAGAATGATCTCGGCTTCTCGCGCGTGTTCGCCGACAGCCGCACGAAGGCGGTGTTATTGCTGTTGCCACCCTCTTTGTTGTTATTCACTGTGTTTGTAGCGCTGCCTTTGGTCGATGCCGGTTACTACAGCCTGTTCAAATGGAATGGTTACGGTACCCCCACCGATTTTGTCGGCCTCGATAATTTTCGACAGGTTCTGACCGACGGCATCTTCTGGCGAGCCGTTCTCAACACACTGACCATTGTTGGTGTGTCATTATTCATCCAGTTGCCGATGGCGCTGGGTCTCGCGTTGCTGGTTTATGAGAAGACCCCGGCCAACACTTTGTTCCGTCTGGTGTTCTTTGCTCCCTTTATTCTTGCAGAAGTGGCTTCAGGTCTAATCTGGAGCTTCGTCTTCGATGGCAATACTGGTGTCGCAGCGGCGGTATCGACCGCCATGGGAACTGACCCCATCTTTATCCTCGCCGACCGCACTTGGGCTTTTGCTGCGATCACGCTCGTGGTCGTTTGGAAATATTTTGGCTTTCACATGATGGTTTATGTTGCGGCATTGCAAAGCGTGCCTAAGGAATTGCTGGAAGCCGCACGCATTGAAGGCGCTGGACGGTGGCAAGTAGTGCGTCATGTGCAGGTGCCACTCATCCGTTCGGCCATCGGCGTCTCTGCATTTTTTGCGATTGTGGGTTCGTTGCAATTGTTCGACGTGGTGATTCCGCTCACCAACGGTGGGCCATCGAACACGACACACACCATTGTCACCTATCTCTATACTTTCGGGCTCACTCGAACGCGCATCGGCTTCGGCAGCGCTGTTGGCGTCATTCTTTTCATCTCCGCTGTCGGCATCGCCATCTTTTACCAAAGACAATCCTCCAAGGAAGTTCAATCATGACATCGTTCAAACTTCTCCCGGCTATCTTGCGGCTCGTGGTGTTGCTGGTCTTTACCAGCTTCGTGGTTGGCCCCCTGCTGATCGCTGTTTTTGGTGGCTTTAAGACCAAAGGGGAATTGCTGGCTCATCCCCTCGGTGTGCCACAGGTTTGGGACACGGAATATTATTCCGCTCTAATCTACGATCCTAGTTTCTGGCACTATCTTGGCAATTCGCTTTTCACCTCGCTGGCGACCGTATTTCTGACCTTGATCGTAGCCTCCGGTGCGGCCTACGCCTTTGCCCAGATACGCTTCTTTGGGTCGCGGATGTTGCAAGCCTATCTGCTCGCAGGCCTTGTGTTTCCATTTGCGACCGCGATCCTGCCACTATTTATCAAAGTACGCGATCTCGGCCTTCTCGACAGCTACTGGGCCATTATTTTGCCGCAGACTGCTTTTGGACTCTCTTTGTCGATCCTGCTGTTCAAGACCTTCTTTGAGCAACTTCCCAAAGAGCTTTTCGAGGCCGCCTATGTGGAGGGTTGCGGCTATGTCCGATTCTTTTGGCGATTCACCTTGCCACTCTCGACACCGATCCTGGCCACGGTTGGTGTTTTTGTCTTCGTGCAAAGTTGGAACAACTTTCTGCTGCCGCTGGTCGTCGTCAATTCGCGTGAGCTTTTCACTTGGCCACTTGGCATGATGCAGTTCCGTGGTGAATTTCTGGTCGAGTGGAACCGCATCCTCGCCTTTATCACGCTTACCATAGTGCCAGCTTTGGTTTTCTTCATCGCCGCCCAGAAATACATTGTTGCGGGGCTCACAGGCGGTGCTGTCAAAGGTTGAGCGCATACAAACAGAAAAAATTTGAAGGGAGAAAAACATGGCTGAAGTCAAGTTGACGGATATCAAGAAGGTATTCGGAAGTGTGACGACGATTCCGGATTTGACGCTGACTGTTCCTGATAAGTCTTTCACCGTTCTTGTTGGTCCGTCCGGTTGTGGCAAGTCGACGCTTCTGCGGATGATCGCTGGTTTGGAGTCACCAACTCTGGGTTCGATTGCCATCGGTGGTCGTGATGTGACTCACGAAGAGCCATCCAAGCGCGGCATATCGATGGTGTTCCAATCCTACGCCTTGTTCCCGCACATGACGGTCGAGCAAAACATGGATTTTGGAATGCGGCTTGCGAAGGTTCCGGAAGCAGAACGGCAAATGCGCGTCGCGGCGGCAGCAGAAGTTCTTCAGCTTTCGCCTCTGCTCAAACGGAAGCCAGCGGCGCTCTCCGGTGGCCAGCGTCAACGTGTTGCCATCGGCCGGTCAATCGTGCGCAAGCCCGATGTTTTCCTCTTCGACGAGCCACTCTCCAATCTTGATGCGGCGCTGCGCTCGCAGATGCGCGTTGAGCTCGCTGATTTGCATCAGCGGCTTGCAGCAACGATGATCTATGTCACTCACGACCAGGTTGAGGCCATGACGCTCGCCGACCAAATCGTCGTGATGAATGCGGGGCGCATCGAACAGGTTGGCTCCCCGATGGAGTTATACACAGAACCGAACACGGTGTTTGTTGCTGGGTTCATTGGTAGCCCGAAGATGAACATGATCAAGGGTGAGGCCGCCAAGGCCTATGGAGCAGCTACACTCGGAATTAGACCGGAGCACATCCAAACTCATCCCAGCAAGGGCGAATGGCCGGGCACGCTGCGCGTAGTCGAGCACCTGGGTAATGAAACAATCGCATATGTCGAATCTTCCGTTGGCCAAATCATCATTCGCCTTTCTGGGCATCACGAGTTGAAGGCGGGCGAGACTGTGAAAATGACACCAGACAACCAATTGCTCCACCGCTTCGACGACAAAGGAAAACGGATTCGCGCGCGAAAATGATTCCGCCAAATTTGGACGACCGGCATGAACCTCAGTATCACTTAAGAAATCCAACCGAAGCTGATAGACATGAGCAAGTGAATTATCGCGTTAGTTGGCGGCGCTAGCCACCCTTCGTTAGTAGATATGATCATGTCGCTTCTTGGCTCGTTTGAGATCTCGTGAAGAGATCACAATTTGTCCGCTAACATGTACAATGCGGACGAACCCTTCCCATGCAGGTTTAAAACTTGTACGGCGTTGCGTAAATCGACTAATATCTCATTGGTCGTAAGCACAGATAACTTGCCAGAGGGCAATGGGGTAGCGCGCAATGAAGCGGCAACTACCTTGCCTTGGGCAATAGAGGTAGACCACTCCTGACCTTCATCTGTTAGCAGCCGTACTCACAAACAGTTGGTGCGGGCGGCCGGACTCGAACCGGCACGGAATTCCTTCCAACGGATTTTAAGTCAGTTTCTGCCTGCTACAGGCTATTGCCATGCACTACGATACATTGCAATATATCGAGTAATGCCAATAGGTTCTTTATAAATGACGTGCTATGAGTTACAATCCGAGTTGATCTATTTTGCTTCCCCCAAGCTTCCCCGGAGAGATGGGGAAGCACTGCTTCACCGCGCGAACGCATGCGCGATTAGAACGCTGTGGGGAATTGACGTCCAAGAGTGTCCAGGTGTCCGTGAGCGCGTTGGTTGGGAGTTCTGTTGATGCACATGTGCAAAGGACTGGGTGTCCGCAGGCGTTTTGAGGTGTCCGGCACGCGAGGACTTTTTGATTTGCAAGCAATGGAGACGGTGCAATGAGCAAGCTCACCAAACGTACAATCGATGCGACCAAGCCAGGCGAGCGTGAGACTTTCGAGTGGGATGATGAATTGCGAGGCTTCGGGCTTCGGGTGAAGCCATCGGGCGTCAAGACCTATGTGGTGCAGTATCGCACCGATACAGGGCGCACGCGCCGTCTCGCCATCGGCCAAGTGGGCAGGCTTACCCCGGAAAGCGCACGCAAGGAAGCGCGTGAACTGCTTGGCAAGGTTGATAAGGGCCAAGACCCATCGGCAGAGCGCAAGGCCGCTCGCATGGCACCGGATGTAGGCAGGCTCATGGATCGCTACCTTTCTGAACACGTAAAGCGGCACAATCGGGCGAGCACTAAGGCAGAGGTAAACCGCCTCATCGAAAAACATATCAAGCCCGCGATGGGCTCGCTCAAGACTTCAGGAATTACCCGCCAAGATGTGCTGAAGTTTCAAGGCAGTCTCGCGGAGACGCCGCGCCAAGCGAACCATGCGCTGGCAATACTGAGCAAGGCCTTCAATCTCGCGGAGGCCTGGGGGCTTCGGCCCGAAGGTGCGAATCCTTGCCGCCATGTGAAGAAATATCCAGAGATAAAGCGGGAGCGATTTCTCTCCGCCGATGAGTTGGCGCGGCTTGGTGCCGAACTGCGAAGGATCGAGGCCGCTTCTTTGCAGCCTTGGCCTGTTATTGGTGTAATCCGCTTCCTTGCGCTGACCGGGCTTCGTCTGGGTGAAGCAATTGCTCTACGCTGGGAGGCTGTCGATACGCAACGCGGATGTGTATTCTTGTCCGATGGCGAGACGAAGGCTGGTGCTCGTGCACACCCATTGGGAAGCGACGCCCTCGAGGTGCTTGGCAGTCTGCCGCGCGCGGATCGCTCGCCCTGGGTGTTTTCAAAAGGCGCCAGCGATGGCCCTGTGAAACGTGACGCGATGGAGAAGGCTTGGCAGCGCATCCGGACAATCTGCGGGTTCGAGGATGCCCGACTACACGACTTGCGCCACACTGTTGGTACTGTTGCTGGTCAAGGCGGAGCCAATGCCTTCATGGTGCGCGATATGCTGGGGCACAAGACTCTGGCCATGACTGACCGCTATGTGAATCGCGCAGCCGATCCCGTGAAAGCACTTAGTAACCGGGTTGCGAGCGAGATTTCAGCAGCGATGGCTGGACGACCTGGGACACACATTGTGCCGATCCGTGCCAGTGTCAAGGCAAAGGACTGAGAACTTCACATTAATGTGCGCGGAGCATTGCGACAACTTGCGGCGGCCTTTGGTCGCTTGTCAGCAATTCGAGATAATAGAGGGAGTGGCGTAGTGATATTTGATAAAGACAGTTTCTGGGCTCTTGTGAGAAGAACAACAACCCTGCTTCGAATCCATTGTATAATTGATTGCAGACAAACATTCCCATATATCAAGCCAACATTGTTGAAGCGAAGGTCATAGTGACGTGCAGCTTTGAAAGCCTAGATGGTTAAAGAAATTGATGCATCCAAGTAGGCAAGCCTGATGATACAGAGAGTGTTCAGGCAACGGCCCGGTTCAGTGCGCAGCGCGACCACATTTCCGAAAGAGCGTTGACGAGTTTGTCGATATCGGCGTCACTGTGCAACGGTGTTGGTGTGAAACGAAGACGTTCAGTACCCCGCGGCACAGTGGGGTAATTGATCGGCTGCACGTAGATCGCAAAATGCTCCACCAAATAATCACTGATCCATTTGCATTTGACCGGATCGCCGACCATAACCGGCACAATGTGGCTGTTATTCTTGATATAGGGAATGCGAGCAGTGTCAAACTTCCTGCGCAGTTTGGCAACCCGGTCACGCTGGCGCGTGCGTTCAAATTCGCTGACTCTTGAGATGACTGACTGCGGCAAGGGCTCCCGCCGCCACGGCGGGCGGCAGCGCAGTCGTGAAGATAAACCCCGAAGCAAAACTTCTCACAAAATCGCACAGTGCCGCTGACCCGGTGACGTAACCGCCCATCACGCCGAAAGCCTTGCCAAGCGTTCCCTCAATGACGGTTAGTCGGTGCATCAGGCCCTCGCGCTCGGCAATTCCGCCACCGCGCGGTCCGTAAAGCCCTACCGCATGTACCTCGTCGAGATAGGTCATCGCACCGTAGTGCTCTGCCACATCGCAGATCGCGGCTATGGGCGCGATATCACCATCCATGGAATAGACTGACTCGAAGGCAATGAGTTTTGGTCGATCAGGATCAAGGGATTTCAGAATGCGCTCAAGATCTTCGACGTCATTATGCTTGAAAAGATGCTTTTCCGCCCGACTCTGCCTGATGCCCTCGATCATGGACGCGTGATTGCCTGCATCTGACAGTACGATGCATTGGGGGATCAATGCAGCCAAGGTGCTGAGTGCCGCCCAGTTCGAGACATAGCCCGAGGTGAACAGCAACGCTGATTCTTTCCCATGAAGATCGGCAAGTTCGTGTTCGAGCCGGACATGATAGTGGTTGGTGCCACCAATGTTGCGAGTGCCGCCAGCGCCGGCGCCGCAGGAGTCGAGCGCCTCGTGCATGGCCGCAAGAACAGCCGGATGCTGGCCCATGCCAAGATAATCGTTGGAACACCAGACCGTCACCTCTTCAGCCCTGTCTGGGCTGTGTTTGTGGGCACGGGGGAACGCTCCGCGTTTGCGCTCGAGATCGGCGAAAACGCGGTACCGGCCTTCCGTGCGGATTTCGTCCAGCTTCAGGTTGAAAAAATCATCAAATTTCATGGCCTGCTCCCTTTCCTTGTCCTTCACCGCCCCTGCTCCCTTGATTCGACCGACTGGGGGTCAATCCACGCGCAAGCCCCCCAGCGGAGACCGACCGAAGGTTAGCTCTAACTCATAAAGTTCGGCGATATCCTCAACAATGGCCAAGCCTAAGCCAAAACCTAGACGGGTTTCATCCAAGCGACCCCCGCGTTGGCGAATAGAGGATAATTCGGCATCGTTTACGCCCGGTCCATCGTCTTCGATGATGATGCTCTCATCAACAAAACTGATTTGAACCTGCGACTTGGTAAATTTGCGCGCGTTATCAAGTACATTTCCAAGGAGCTCAAGCAGATCACTGCGCTCAAGCGGCACCACTGTATCAACCGGCACTCTGTTAACCCAATTGATTTTATTGCTATCAGGTAATCGCTGAAGGGTTGACAACACGGAACCTACCGCTTCGGCAAGGTTCGTTAGATCGTGGCCATGCCCGGTGGAAAGTCGGGCCCGAATAAGGTCCCTTTCCACATGGTTGCGCATACCTTCAACTTGCTCGTCAATTTCAGATCCCTGCTTAGTGAGATTTCGTCTATTGAGATCACGCGCAATAGCTGAAAGAATAGTGAGCGGCGTCATGAGGCCATGGGCCAAATCACCAGCCCGGTGGCGGGCACGTTCCATCGACTTCGTCACGCAAATCTAGGACATCGTTAAATTCCAAAACCAAGGGTTCAACCTCCGTTGGAAATTTGCCTTCTAGTCGTTTTGTACGACTTGTGCGAAGCTCAGAAAGTTGATTGCGAAGCGTTCGCAAGGGCCTGAGTCCAATAGAAACCTGCACCCAAGCGGCGACCTGTGAGAGCTAAGACCAATGAGCGAAAGATAAAGTACGAGCTGATTGCGAAAACTGACGATTGGCGAGGTGATCTCTTCGTCATGGGCTCCCACGATTAAATGAAGGGAAGTGCTGCCAAGTTTATTTGCAATCGAGACGGTTCTTTCAGTGGTGACCAAATGCTCGCCTTCGGGGCCCAAATAGGTAGTTGGTTGAGCCAAGTTCACTATCCCAATACGAGCGCGAACGAAGCGAATGGGTAATCGCAGAGGGTGAGGGGTCAACCCGCTCAATGCGCCAATATTTGCCGCCGAAAGGCGTTTCGAAGCGGGGATCGGCCAATGCGCGGAGTAACTTTATTTCACCTTTGTCAGAAATTTCAATAGCACCCACCAATTGCAAAAGATCATTTTTGAGTTCCTGCATGACACGGTCACGCACTTGTTGTTCAAATAAAGTGATAAGTGCAAACCCTGCAACAAAGAGAGCGACGGCAATAGACAAGGCAGCGGCAACAAGTAGCCTAAGGCGTAAAGAGCCCGTTCTCACTGGCCATCAGCCGCGACGGTGTATCCAAAGCCCCGTCGCGTTTCAATTATTTTCGCTTTGATTTTCTTGCGAAGCCTGCCAACGAGCGCTTCAATTGCGTTTGAATCGCGCTCGTTGTCATGAGAATAGAGCGCATCGGCCAATTCAGCCTGCGAAACGACGCGGCCACGATTGTGAAAAAGGTAGCAAATCAAGCGATACTCAAGCGGCGTAAGATTTACAGGAATACTGTTCACGCACACCTGTTGGGTTCGAGGGTCAACTGTCACCGGGCCGATTGTGATGACCGGTTGCACCTGTCCTGTTGAGCGCCGCAGAAGGGCTCGCACGCGGGCCATGAGCTCCTCCATGCGGAAAGGCTTTGCCAGATAGTCATCCGCACCAGCATCAATGCCATCGACCCGTTCGGCCCAGGTTCCCCGTGCCGTCAAGATTATGACGGGCGTTGCGAGACCTTCCTGCCGCCAGCGTTTGAGAATGGTCAGCCCATCAAGATTGGGCAAACCGAGATCAAGAATGATAGCGGAATAGTTTCCTGTGCTTCCGCGAAACCAGGCGTCTTCGCCCTCGCTAGCAAATTCAGCAAGGTAACCACCACCATTCACAGCATCACTTATCTCTGTGGCGATGCGGGGCTCATCCTCGACAATCAACACGCGCATCAACTGCCCTCTACAGGGACAATTTTGCGGCTGAGGGGATCAATTTGAACATCGATAAGTCGGTCGCTGCTATCTAGTATTTTGATGTGGTAAATAAGATTTGGTCTGGAACCACTGAGTGAAACATGGACAATTTCACCTTCATGTTGTTCTCGAACAATTGCGAGTACTTCTCTTAGCGATGCGGCATGGTCATTCCTGACTGCGTCGATGGCCCGATTCTGATCGTCGTCCTCTCCGCCATTTTCTTCAATGTCGTCGTTGCCATCGACTTCGCCGTTTTTGTCTTCACCGTCTTGTCTTCACCGTCCTTGTCTTCGCCGTCGTTGTCTTCGGCGTCATTGTCTTCGGCGTCATTGTCTTCGCCGTCATTGTCTTCGCGGTTGTCACTTACTCCATCTCCGCCAGTGTCTTCCCGACCGTCGCGTCTATTATCTTCAGCATAAGCATAGCATTGCGGCCAAGAGAGGCCGCCTGCCAACAAAAGCCACATAAGATTGCGTCGAGAAATCATGCGCGTCACTCAATACCACAAGCCGCCCCCGGATTGCCTGAAAACCGGTAGCACAGCTAACCATGGGGGAATTTAAGCAAAATGAAGCTGACAAATCAATGAATAGACCTATCAACCTTTTGTCAGGCTTCAATTGAGGGCCTAAACATCATGATCTGGCAGCTCCGAATTGGCGCGCCAAGTTCCTTCCTGGCAATCTCGGCGATATCAGCCTTTATCCGGTTCAATTGCCTGCGGCGAAGTCGAGGTACAACCTTGCTAACGCGCTGGATTGTCAACTAAAGCTATTTGGACATCTGCACCGCTCATGAATTCAAAACAGAGCAACGTTCTGATGGTTAATGGAAGCGCTCTATACATTGACTTTAAGATGCTGATGGACACTGAAACGGACTTGGCTGCAGGCTCTACATGACAAAACGCTGACACGGTATCTCAGCCTTTTGTCAGCAGACCTCAAGTAGAAAGCAAACTTGGGAGATGCGACGGGCGTGATGACGGCGATGATGCAGACGATGACACGAAGCAACAGCGAGGATGATTTAGAAATAGAAACCGCTCTGTAGAAAGCTGATTGGCCTCAGCCTTCTTGAGAAGTTTATGGCTCGTTCCCGTGCATGCTACCCCGCCACGGAATGTTAGTTTGTAAACGTGAGTGGTTGAATGGGGGCGGCTGCCTTACCGCAGCCGCCTCCGTTTTATCTTGGGTTCAGTTTCGTCGTCCTATCGGATAAATAAGTACTCCTGATCAAGCGTAGGACCTCGACTGGTACCCGCGCAACTGCCAGCAGCCGCAAAACTATTCGCTAAATCTGGGTACGCAGCCCTGCCCTGTAGACTGCCGAATCTTTAAAACTCGTAACGATATCCGGCATTGAGCAGAAGCTCGGTATTCTGGTCTTTTCCACCAGGCAGCCAGTCGTTTTCCCAACGCACACCGGTTTCGACCTCAAAATTCCAATGCTCACTCAACCGATAGCGCAGGCCGAGCGATGGCATGATCAGGAGTTGCTGGGTATCCGAGGACTTTCCATCTCTCAGGCTCACGCGCAGTCTTGGACTGATGCGGAGGTCTTCGTTGAAGGGATAGCGAACACTGAGATCACCAACGTAAAGCCTTGATGTATCATTTTCCGCATAGCGCAAGCCAAATGCCATCGAATCATTTTCGGTGAAAATGCCCGTACCCGAGAGCTGGCCTGAAAGATAAAATTCAATGCCTGGATCGGGAATCTCGTCGACGCCGCCAGATGCAGGTGTGCCGGAGTAATCGGCAATGGTTGCGTCAATGGCAGCCTGCCATTGTTCAGACAGCGGGTAGCTTATACCAACAGTAGCCGACCGTGAATAGGCCGTACGATCAAGCGCAAGACTATCAACCTCATCTTCGCCGAGAAGATCAACGAGCGAAGAAAGCTCCTGAACCGATTGGCCCGTAAGCGCGTTGGAAGTTAACAGGAAAGGCACGTGGCGATAATCAAGCGTGCCATAAATGCTGGCTCCCTCTTTGAAATTCCACGTTCCAGAAACATAGGCACTGTTGAGTTCCTTATAAAAAATATCATAGTCCATAGCGGAATAGACAAACAATTCCTTGCCAGTGTAACGCAATTCAGCACCAAGAGCGCGCCTGTCAATCACTGAACTCACATCCTGTTGGATGGCATAAAGCGCGCCCGCCCACTCCTGGTTCGGAAAGGTATAATCAATGCTGGCCCCATAGAAGAGCCTGTCATCGGCGAAAGGCTTAGCATTGCGTGAAAAGACTGGCGAACCAACCGCCGTTTGCAGCTTGAGATCCTTGTTAACTTCCCAGCCAACATTAGCACCATCGAAGCGGCCAAAGATGCCGCCCGTACTGCGGCTTTGGCGCCCCAGACGCGTAAACAGTCCGCTTGGCTTGTGTTTTGCGTCCGCATAGATGGTCGATACATTCGTCTCCTGAACATCGCCTTGCGTCCCAAACCCAGTTTCATTGAAAATTGCGCCTCTGATTGACATATCAAAGATTTGGTTTTCGCCGCGGAGATAAAAGTCGCCGGCGGAAATGACTTCATTCTGCAACGTCTCGTGAGTGCCCATGCTTCCGCGCAAAATATCGGAACTGCTGAAGTTGTCGTCACGGTAATAATATTGCGAAAAACTACCGTTCTTCTCCCAGGTCCAGGCATTTGCATCAGGCGCCGGCTCGCCTTTGCTGACTTTTGTTTCCAGACTGCTTTCAGGTTGTTCTGGTCTGCCCGTTGTCGCCTTGTCGCCTTTGTTGGCAACATTGTTGGCCAATTCATTCTTGTCTGGGACAGCTCCATCCCCAAGCCTTGATTTACTACGTTCAGAAAATTGTGCTTCAGCGGCATTTTGTTCCGCAGCCTCAACTCCGCTCAGACGCTGACCCACGCGGGTCGCTCCAGCGCCTTTGGGATAGAGCTTCAAATAGGTTTCATACTCCGCTTTGGCGTGAACGAATTGCCCTGCCCTTTCGCGGGCCAACCCAAGTAGCTCCTGGCCTTCTTGTTTTGCGCTCGCGTTACCTTCGGCCACCGCCTTTGTAAAAAAGCCAACAGCACTCGCATAATCCTTCGCGGCCAATGCTTTCTTGCCCTTCGCAACAGGATCAGTGCTTGCTGACGGGGCAACGGTGTTCGCTGCGACATCGCTCTCAAAGTTGGATTTTTCCTCCGACTTTGACACATCTAGGCAGCTTGCCGCATTTGATTTTTCACTTTCGTCCACGCGGATGTGGCGCGACTCTGTATCCATCACGACCCGAAATGCCACGGCATGCCCGAATGCCAATCGTATCACGGGTCCGCTTGAAGTCGTCGAATCAAAAGCAACCGAATTCAAGTCAGCGGTATTGCCAACCGGGACATTCGCAGATTCCCGCAAGGGTATTTTTTGTTCGTCCGGTGTTTGCTCGGTTCCCAGCGGCTCAACCCGCACGACCAGCTCAATCCCGCCATTGACGGGAAAATGTCCGAGGTAACTTGCAGGACGATTCAAGCGGATATCGATCCGATTGCATTTCCCGGCAGACGAGACCTCAACACTCGACAGAAATCGATCCAGTGTTCCTTGGGCTATTACACTTGCTGGAAGGGCAATCCAGCAAGCCGTCGAAGTAACTAGTGCCGTAACTTTCGCCCGATGTTTGTTTAGCATCAGTTCCATTCACTCCTTGTTGCGCGATGTTCTGGCCCAGCCCTGCGAGTTTTTATTGTTGTCATTGTTGGATCCGAATATTCGTGGCACGCGCCTGCGCAGTCGCGCAGTTCACTAACGGTATATTTTGAATTGCCAAATTTTTTATGCGAATCCGGCTTGAAATCATTTACATGGCAGGATGCACAGTCGGGCACAAAGGCTGGCCACTGGAACGAGATCTTTTCTGTGTTTTGCTTGTGGCAGTCGGTGCATGTGGTGGCATTGGCGCCATGGGGTTCATAAGCCAGCGACAGATGAGAGTAAGAGGCGATCTGCGTCCAAGTTGTCGTCGACGCGTGACAGCTTTCGCATGCTTGCGAGGTTACAAAGTGGGTTGCGGTCTTGCCTGTTGCCTTCGTGCCGTTGTGGCAGGAGAAGCACGAACCCGCTGCGCCGGCGTGGTCAAAGCGCGCAGGTGTCCAGGCCGTCGTAGTATGGCAATCCTCGCAGGTATTCGAAGTGGCAAAGTGGGTGGCGGTCTTGCCTGTTGCCTTCGTGCCGTTGTGGCAGGAGAAGCACGAACCCGTGACTTGTGCATGGTCAAAGCGCGCAGGTGTCCAAGCCGTTGTGATATGGCAATCCTCGCAGGTATTGGAAGTTGGCAAATGGGTGGCGGTCTTGCCTGTTGCCTTCGTGCCGTTGTGGCAGGAGAAGCACGAACCCGTGACCTGTGCATGGTCAAAGCGCGCAGGTGTCCAGGCCGTCGTAGTATGGCAATCCTCGCAGGTATTCGAAGTGGCAAAGTGGGTTGCAGTCTTGCCTGTTGCCTTCGTGCCGTTGTGGCAGGAGAAGCACGAACCCGTGACTGCCGCATGGTCAAAGCGCGCAGGTGTCCATGCCGTCGTAGTATGGCAATCCTCGCAGGTATTCGAAGTTGGCAAATGGGTGGCGGTCTTGCCTGTTGCCTTCGTGCCGTTGTGGCAGGAGAAGCACGAACCCGCTACTCCGGCGTGGTCAAAGCGCGCAGGTGTCCAGGCCGTCGTAGTATGGCAATCCTCGCAGGTATTGGAAGTGGCAAATGGGTGGCGGTCTTGCCTGTTGCCTTCGTGCCGTTGTGACAGGAGAAGCACGAACCCGCTACTCCGGCGTGATCAAAGCGCGCAGGTGTCCAGGCCGTCGTAGTATGGCACCCCTCGCAGGTATTGGAAGTTGGCAAATGAGTGGCGGTCTTGCCTGTTGCCTTCGTGCCGTTGTGACAGGAGAAGCACGAACCCGCTACTCCGGCGTGATCAAAGCGCGCAGGTGTCCAGGCCGTCGTAGTATGGCACCCCTCGCAGGTATTGGAAGTTGGCAAATGAGTGGCGGTCTTGCCTGTTGCCTTCGTGCCGTTGTGACAGGAGAAGCACGAACCCGCTACTCCGGCGTGATCAAAGCGCGCAGGTGTCCAGGCCGTCGTAGTATGGCACCCCTCGCAGGTATTCGAAGTTGGCAAATGAGTGGCGGTCTTGCCTGTTGCCTTCGTGCCGTTGTGACAGGAGAAGCACGAACCCGCTACTCCGGCGTGATCAAAGCGCGCAGGTGTCCAGGCCGTCGTAGTATGGCACCCCTCGCAGGTATTGGAAGTTGGCAAATGAGTGGCGGTCTTGCCTGTTGCCTTCGTGCCGTTGTGGCAGGAGAAGCAAGTACCCGCTACTCCGGCGTGGTCAAAGCGTGCAGGTGTCCATGCAGTCGTAGTATGGCACCCCTCGCAGGTATTCGAAGTTGGCAAATGAGTGGCGGTCTTGCCTGTTGCCTTCGTGCCGTTGTGACAGGAGAAGCACTTACCCGCTACTCCGGCGTGGTCAAAGCGGGTAGGGGTCCATGCCGTCGTAGTATGGCAACCCTCGCAGGTATTCGAAGTTGGTAAATGAGTGGCGGTCTTGCCAGTTGCTTTTCTGCCGTCATGACACGTGAAGCAGGCTGCCGCAATTCCCGTATGATCAAAAGCACCAACGGTCCAAGCCAGAGGAACGTGGCAGGCGGCGCAGTCATCAGCCGACCGAACATGGTTGAATGGCTTACCTGATGCGCGAATGCGATCATGACATGTCGCGCAGGGCAATTCCGTATTGTCATGGTTGAATTTAGTGACAATCCATGTGGATTTTTGGTGGCAGGTTTCGCAACGCTCGGTTGATTTTATGTGATCTTTTTTCTTGCCGACGGCAGCATCATTGTTATGGCAGCTGAAACAATTAGTCTTGATTGGCCCGTGGTCAACATGAACCGATTTCCAGTCCGCAGCATTGTGACAATCAGCGCAGGCGGTTCCCGTCGCCGAATGATTTTCCTGCTTTCCCGACGCCATGCCACCGTCGTGGCAATTCTCGCATTTAGTCGGCACACCTTTGAAGACGGCTCCCGCATGGCAGGTTTCGCAAGGTAAAGCAGCGTGAGCGCCGTCGAGTGGAAAGCCAGTGAACCTATGCTCAAAATTGCGGTCAACTTTGACGACGGCATTAACCTGTTGGGCTCCAGCTTGCGAACATGCAAGGCCAACATCACGAAAAAAATCGCGATGGCCCGCATGATCGTTGCTGCCTTGCTTACACCCAAACTCCTACTTCGGCAAAATTAGATTATGCCGAACCCTCTCAAACTGGTTGTTGTTGGTAAGCTGCCTTGAAGCCCAAAGCACGGAACAAGGGTCAACCTACTGCACTTCTCTCAACAGACATACAGACCGCTCGCCGTTTCAGTAAAATGACAGATTCTGACTGACAAAAGGCTGACACTCAAAGTCCAAACAAAATTTTCTGGAAGTTAACAATTGGTTAAATTGCGGCGACTAGCGGCTTAAATCATCGCTACTGCCGGATGAACGCTTCCGAAAAAGTCGACGTCGTATGGCACTTCTCGCAATTCAGTCCGAATGTTCCGCGATGGACATCCTGTGCCTTGTGGCAAGCATAACAAGAAATCGGCAAGTTTGCGTCAGCAACATTTTTCTGGCGATGGCAGTCATGGCAGCCAGTCTTCGCATGGGCCCCCGTAAGTGCGAACTTGGTTTGCCGGTCATGATCGAACGAGGCTGTTTGCCAGCCATTCGCCGCATGACAGCGTTCGCACGTCAAAGTCAAGCGCCCCTCATGGACATCATCTGCCCCGTGGCAAGCAGCGCATTCTATTGACGCCTCGATAAAAATTGCTGATTTGTGACAACCCTCACAAGATGTCACCACATGCATGCCAACCAGTGGAAATTTGCCGAGGCCATGATCAAATCTGACATTGTTGCGCCAGGCAACTTCATTGTGACAATCAGCGCAATTCTCCCCGAGCGTAGCCCTATGAACATCCTGTTTTTCATGGCAATCAAAGCATGCCATCGACAGTTTTGCGGTGAAGGAGCCACGATGGCAGTCTTGGCAAGCGGCATTTGAGTGCGCTCCAAGAAGCGGAAACCTGGTATTTTTTCCGTGGTCAAACTTGGCGTTCTTCCAACCATCTGCTGTATGGCATGACCCGCATTTTTCACCAAAACGGCGCTCATGCACGTCTTGAATTGCGTGACATTCGTTGCATGCCGATGGAAGATTTTTATAGACCTCTCCAATATGGCATCCCATGCAAGTAACATTTTCATGCTTGCCAAGAAGCGCAAACTTGGTTTTTGAGTGATTGAAAGCAGCAATCCTGTTCCATTTGCTGACCTCATGGCAGCTCCCGCAGTTTTGGCCCAGGTTTCGCTTTGTGGGGCTGGTCTTGATCATGGCAACCGAAGCAGGTTCCTGCCGCCTCCGACCATTTCTTATCTTTCAAATGGCACCCGTTGCATTCAACTTGCTTATGGGCACCGACAAGCTGGTAATCCGTTACGTTATGATCAAAGGTTTCACTATCAAATTGAACGATGTCAGCTTCCCGTCCCTCATGCTCCTGATGACAGTCACTGCAGGCGACATCAGTCATCAATTTGCTCTTGCCGTGAAAACCGGTCACTGCCGTCTTGTCAGAGGCAATGTCCTTATGACACGTAAGGCAGAGCACGTCCTGGGAGCTCTTTGAAAAAGGCTTGTGACAACTCTGGCAATCTTCTTCAAATTTGGCGTGAGCAGAGGAAACCTGGCCGGGCATCAGGAGTTTTTCCAATGTTCCTTGAGCCGCTGCTGGAGCCGCCAAAAAACCAAGGCACAAAATCGCCACAAGGGCGCATTGTTTAAGCAGCAGCCGCATCAGGAGCCTAGTAAAGATGCACGGCTATAACATGCACTACCCCTGTAATAATGAACAGAAAGAAAAGCGGGATATGGAGAACGTGCCACAGTCCGAAAAGCTTTTCGTAGAAAGACAGTTGCGAGGCTTTCACAATGCCGTCGAGATAAGACACGACATGCAAGCGCGCTTGCCTGAAGTGAAGGCGCCTTTCGCGCCTGGCCCAGTTCTGTGATGCTGCATTCGACCTAATAGACTTGCGAACGGCGCCCAGGATGCGCGTCCGCGCAAAGCGAATTGAAAACGGAAGAACCATGGCTTGAATCAGGCTGGAAAAAATTGAACGCCCGGGCCGCAAAGCGCGTGCACCAAAATCAGTCAGCTCCCTGGCTATCGAACCATTTGCGCCGCCGGCATCTTGCTCAATAGCGGTCACTAACGAAGTAGCATTTCCCAGCAGTTCCTGCAGTTCTGTCCTTGCCCCATAAAGTCCGTTATGGATTTTTCCATAAATGTATCTGCCAGCAACGCCGCTTAGGGCAACAATCAACATCGCAAACAGCGCCACATTGCTATTGGTTGCTCCAAGCGAGAAATTCGAATGAAACAGAACAAAAACCGGGCCGACAATTCCAAGGACCATATGAGCCCGGAACCAAGCGGGCGCACTTCCAAACTTACTCATAAATTTGAAACGTTTTCGCAGCGGATATAGCAATAAGACTAGTATCAGTGTGCCGCCGACAATCCCAAATACGTAGCCCGCGCCTTCGCTTGGCGTGTAATGCTCCAACGCACTGAGCTTTGCGCCAAGACCCAAGATAGCAAGAGTGGTTATAACAAAGACAAACCGTCCAATTCGCGCAACGAGAGAAATTTCTGGCTTCATGCGGTGGCCGCTGGGGTTGGCTTGGCCCTGTTTGCCCGCGCGACGCTCAGTGGAACTTTCAACTGAAGTTGCTTGATTCATCGCCAGAGTAATTCGCCTGGGCACATTGCTGGTCATAGGCGAACTCCTTTAGAATACTCGAACACCAAAATCTTAAGGCAAACTATTTAATAGTAACTGACAATACGCTGACAGAAGGTATTTCAATCCCTTGACCGGCGTGTATGGTCGCGCCGCCGACGGAAGATTCTGGATTTGCGTTGAATTCGCCTCCGCCCTCGGATCAGGAGAATTTAGATGGCCGCCGAAATTGGGCACTTTGCTCTGATACTCGCCCTCCTCATTTCACTTGTTCAGGCGACATTGCCTCTTTTTGGCGCATCTCGCAGCGATCCAGGCTTGATGGCACTGGCCAGCCATTGCGCAGTAGGAAGTTTTGTTTTTGTCGTCATTTCTTTTGTGGCGCTTACCTGCTGTTTCATCATTTCAGACTTTTCGGTTGCCCTCGTCGTCTCAAGTTCGCAACTCGCCAAGCCTTTAATCTATAAAATAACTGGTGTGTGGGCCAACCATGAGGGATCGATGCTACTGTGGATCCTGATTCTCACCCTCTTCGGTGCGGCCATTGCAGCTTTTGGGCGAAACCTGCCCGCTCCACTCAAGGCCCGCGTGCTGGCAGTGCAGGCGATGATCGGTTCAGGTTTTCTTGCTTTCTCGCTTGCAACATCCAATCCATTTGAGCGACTCGTAGATATTCCTTTGGATGGACGAGGTATAAATCCAATCCTGCAAGACCCAGGCCTGGTAATTCACCCTCCATTCCTCTACCTCGGTTATGTCGGATTTTCTGTCGCTTTTTCTTTTGCGGTTGCCGCACTCATCGAAGGGCGTGTCGACGCCACATGGGCGCGCTGGGTACGCCCCTGGGTGCTCGCCGCCTGGTGTTTTCTCACGATAGGCGTAACGCTTGGAAGCTTCTGGGCGTATTATGTGCTCGGCTGGGGCGGTTGGTGGTTCTGGGACCCGGTTGAAAACGTATCATTCATGCCATGGCTTGCGGGCACGGCGCTGCTTCACTCCGCACTGGTTGTTGAACGCAGGCAAGCTTTGGTGAACTGGACACTCCTTCTTGCCATATTAACTTTTTCTCTGAGCCTCATCGGCACTTTCGTTGTCAGGTCAGGAGTTCTCACAAGCGTGCATGCCTTTGCACTCGACCCTGAACGGGGTGTTTTTGTACTGGTGTTGCTGGTCCTTGCGACGGGTGGTGCGCTGACCCTCTATGCAATACGCATTCAGGCATTGAAATTTGGAGCTCCCTTCGCTGCGGTCAGCCGTGAAGGCGGACTCATGTTGAACAATGTATTGCTGGTGGCGGCCGCTGCAACAGTTTTCCTGGGCACCTTTTATCCTCTATTCATCGATTTGATTGGCAAGGACAAAATTTCTGTAGGCCCTCCATTCTATGCGCGGACATTTGTGCCAATAATGGTTCCCCTCATGATTGTGATGGTCATTGGGCCTATGTTGAAATGGAAGCGCGACAGCTTTGCGAGGTCATTGCCGACACTCAAACTCTGTTTGGCGACGGCTCTTGGCGGTGCGGTACTGGTTACCGCATTCACCATGGGAACGCATTTGCTCACAGCCATGGGAATCGGACTATCGCTGTGGATCATTAGCGGTTCTTTCGTGGTGGTCGCCAACCGCATGAAGCTGGGCAGAACAGAACTTTCAACTTCTATCGCACTTGCGCGTCATGCGCCGAGGTCATTTTATGGATTGGTCATTGCACATATGGGCTTCGGCTTCGTTGTGGGCGCGATCACCACCGTATCCACTTGGCAGCAAGAGAATATTTTGACCATGTTGCCCGGCGAGGCAGCGACAATTGCGGGTTATACAGTCGTCCTGCGCGACGTCCGTGCCGTGCCCGGGCCCAACTATGACGCTGATCGCGGAACTTTCGATATTTCAGAAAATGGCAGGCCGGTAACCACCCTCATGCCGGAGCGCCGTTTCTACCAGGTGCAGCAACAACAGACCACGCAGACCGGCATACGCACCAACCTGATTTCGAATATCTATGTAACCCTCGGCGAACAGAATGATCAAGGGCGCTGGACTGTACGCCTCTATTACCACCCGCTTGCACCTTGGCTTTGGCTGGGCGGAGCCACAATGGCGCTCGGTGGTTTCATATCATTGTCTGATCGTCAGATTCCGGGTTGGCGCTCCGCAACGCGCGCAAAGCCTGCTTGCCGTTGCTCCTGCCGAATAGGGATTGAACACATGAACCGAACCGCCGCACTTATTCCAGTTGGACTATTTCTTGCAGTTGCTACAGCGTTAGGGTTCGGACTCAGTCACAATCCGCGTGAGCTGCCATCAATGCTGGCGGATAAGCCCCTTCCGGTTTTTGAGCTGCCGCCTCTTGTGGGTGGCATTCCAGGACTGAAGACCGATGACCTATCAAGTGGTGGTGTAGTCTTGCTGAACATATTTGCTTCCTGGTGCGGTGGGTGTCGCTATGAACACCCGATGCTAATGCGCATCGCATCCGACAAACGAGTGAAACTGGTCGGCATTAACTGGAAAGACGATCCCTCGAAAGGTGCAAGCTGGATCAATGCGTATGGGAATCCATTTGAACTCATTGGTGAGGATAGCTCTGGCAGAACTGGAATTGACCTTGGCGTAACGGGCATACCAGAAACATTCGTAATCGATCGCGGTGGTCGTGTCCGCTATAGACACGCAGGCCCGCTTACGCCTGAAATCTGGAAGACCGATATCGAGCCCGTAATCGCCCAGATTGAAGAAAGGCCTTGAGATACTCCATGAAATTCAATCGAAAAATAACTTCACTGTCTGCGGCCTTTCTTGCCACGCTTTACCTGGTAGCCGGCCCGGCACTGGCTGTCATGCCGGACGAGGTGCTTAAAGACCCCGTCCTTGAAGCAAGAGCGCGGCACTTGAGCCAGGATCTCAGATGTCTCGTTTGCCAAAACCAGTCCATCGACGATTCGTCCGCTCCTCTGGCGCGTGACCTCCGAATCATCGTGCGGGAGCGGCTGGCAAAGGGTGATAGCGATGAGCAGGTTGTTTCCTTTCTTGTGGCACGATACGGGAATTATGTGCTCCTGAAGCCCCCATTTCAATCCGATACAATGCTCCTCTGGTTTGGCCCGGCGGCATTTCTATTGATTGGCGCCGGTGTATTGGTTTTCTATTTCCGAGCGCGCAGGAAACCTGATGTTGTTGCCAATGCACCATTGACTGAAACCGAGCGCCAGCAACTTGATAAACTCATAAAGGATATCTGAGATGGTTTTGTGGGTTGTAATGACAGTAATGTGTTCAATAGCCGCGGTGCTTGTTTCTGTGCCACTGATACGACGTTACGAGCACCGCAAAGATTTGGCCAGCGCGGGCACGGGAATTTTTGTTGATCAGCTCAAGGAGCTTGAGCGTGACCGGAATTTGGGCTTGATTGACCCTAACGATGCCGACCTGGCAAAGACCGAAATTGAACGACGCCTCATAACAGCGGTCAAGAATGTAACCGAGCCCCGGCCAATCTCACCCATGTGGAGGATTGCGGCATTGGCCTCAGCGGCAGGTCTCGTGATTCTGGGTAGCGTGAATATTTACGCGCTCCGCGGCAGGCCAGACCTGGTCCAACCACCGCCTGCCACTCCTGGAGCGGAAAGCGCCCAAGCGCCTGCCCAAACTCAACAAAACACCGCGACAACGCCCGCAAATGGTGCCGCCGTGACAGGTGAAGTCGATACCATGATTGCCAAGCTGGCAAAGCGGCTTGAAGAAAACCCAGGAGACGAGGAAGGCTGGCGTATGCTGGGCTGGTCTTATTTTAATACGCAGCGCTTTGAAGACTCTGCCTCGGCCTTTGCCAAGGCCGTAGCGCTTGCGCCGGCAAATCAGGACTACAAGTCGGCCTATGCCGAAGCTTTGGTGCAGGCTGCCCAAGGTATTGTCGTTCCAAAGGCACAAGAGATTTTCGCTGAAGTTCTTAAAGCCGATCCCAAGGAAGAGAGGGCCCGTTTTTACGACGCTCTGGCCATAGAACAGGCCGGTGATCTGCCACTCGCGTTGGACCGCTGGATTGCCCTCCTCGCCGATGCGCCCGAGAACACGGGCTGGGTGCTGGATGTAAAACAAAGAATCGCGGATCTTGGCCAAAAGACGAAGCGGGATGTAAGCGGCGTCCTCGCCAACACGCCCGTTCTCCCTAACCTTGCTCAAGGAGGCGTCGCGCAAGCTGACCAGCAAGCAATGGTTGACGACATGATAGGCAAGCTTGCGGCAAAGCTGGACGCCAACCCGCGTGACCGCGATGGCTGGGCCATGATGATCCGGTCACTGAAAGTCAAAGGTGACGTAGAGGGAGCCAAAGCATCATTGACCAAAGCATTGGCAATATTTGCTGATGATCCCGCGACGGGCGCCCAGCTCGCTGACATGGCGCGATCTCTTGGTATCAGCGGCGATGCCAATGGTACTTCCGCCTTACCGTCTGCGCCTGCGCTCAGCCAGGAAACCGTTGCCAGTGTCAAAGCCCTGCCCGCTGAAGATCAGCAAGCCATGATCAAGGCAATGGTGCAGCGACTGGCCGACAAGCTCGTTCAATCACCCCGCGATGCCGATGGCTGGGTTCGCCTTATTCGCGCGCGCATGGTGCTTAATGAACCTGACCTTGCGCGCGATGCCCTCAAAAAAGCCGTTGCGGAATTTTCCAACGACGCGGCGACCAGCAGCCAAATTGTGACCGCAGCGCGTCAATTGGGTGTAAGTATTGATTAGAATCCAGGGAGGCTTTCGCAAGTGAACTTCGATAGCTCGTTGGCATTATATGGCGCGATCATGGCTGTTATCTGGGGCGTCTACATCGTCAGGAAACGGCGGGCCGAGAAAAAGAGTATCGCCATAAAGGCGATAGCAGTTGAAGCTGGATTGACCGAGCCTGCCTCCCTTCATCCTTCAATTGACCCAGCTAAATGCATTGGTTGTGGGAATTGTGCCAGGGTCTGTCCGGAAGGCGACATTCTGGGCATCATCGGTGGCAAGGCCGAACTTGTTGAACCAACCCATTGCATTGGACATGGCGCCTGCGCCGCCTCTTGTCCTACGGAAGCAATTACGCTGGTCTTCGGAACTGCCAAACGCGGCATCGATCTTCCCAGAGTAGGGCCCGACTTTCAAACCAACGTGCCCGGAATGTTCATTGCGGGCGAACTTGGCGGCATGGGGCTTATCCGCAATGCCGTCACGCAAGGACGCCAGGCAGTCGAATCGGCCCGAAAACTTAAGCAAACTGCTGCGCCCGGGCAGCTTGATCTAGTTATCGTTGGAGCCGGTCCCGCGGGACTGGCAGCAGCCCTTGCTGCCAAACAACATAATCTGAAATATGTTGTGATTGAGCAGGACGACCTTGGCGGCACAGTGTTCAAATATCCTCGTGGCAAAATTGTCATGACGGCCCCGGTAGTCTTGCCAATTGTGGGACAGGTCAATTTTAAAGAGACGACAAAAGAAGCTTTGCTGACCTTCTGGCAGGATGTCGAAAGAAAACACAGGCTGAATGTTCGCTACCGTGAACAAGTTGCGAGTGTGGAGAAAAACGGGAGTGTATTCACCGTTAACACCTCAAGGGGAACAGAGCACTGCACTGCCG
The DNA here is from genome assembly GCA_963766425.1 of uncultured Alphaproteobacteria bacterium. Classification (GTDB taxonomy): domain Bacteria; phylum Pseudomonadota; class Alphaproteobacteria; order Rhizobiales; family Aestuariivirgaceae; genus Aestuariivirga. Next base: position 70,060 of record CAVYAB010000028.1, on the reverse strand, counting down.
TTCTTCTCGCAATCGGGCGCCGTGGAACGCCAAGAAAACTGGAGGTGCCCGGAGAGGACCTATCGAAGGTCGTATATCAGTTCATCGACCCAGAACAATACCAGGGACTCCATGTGCTTGTCGTCGGTGGCGGTGATTCCGCCCTGGAAGCGGCGGGGAGTATTGCCGAACTGGAGGGTACGACCGTAACGCTCTCCTATCGGAGTGAAGCATTTTCGCGTGCCAAGCCTAAGAACCGCGAGCGAGTTGAACGGATGTTGGTCCAGGGGCAGTTGCAGGTTATGCTAAGCTCAAAAGTTCGAAGCATTACCGCCGACAATGCTGAAATTGAATGGAACGGCGCCCGTCAGGTCATCCAGAATGACGCTGTCATAGTCTGTGCTGGTGGCATCCTGCCAACCGAATTTCTAAAATCCGCCGGCATAGAGATGGAGACAAAATATGGGACGGCATAAACGCTTTGCGTCGTTGCTCTTGGCTGCTGTCATCATGTCAGTTCCAATGTCTGTTTCATCCTCTCCGATTTATGCGGCTGACAATACGACAGCGTCTTTCAGGAAGGCAACGGTGAAGCGGCAATACAAGCGCGCGGCCAATTTGCTGTTGGCGGCCGCAAAGGCTGGAAACAGCAATGCTCAGTATCGGCTCGGAATTCTATATCGACTTGGAGTTGGTGTGAAGCAGGACGAGAAGTTGGCCAAGGAGTGGCTCGCGCGCGCTGCCAGCAAAAACAATAGGCGCGCTGCATCGCTCCTCGCGAAACTTAATGCAACGGTCACGACACCGCCGACTTCGACGGAAAGCAGAGTTCCACCGGTCCGTAGCCTATCGGATTATACACCACCTATTGATCCAAACGAACGCAATGAAGCGGACTTGACATGGCTTATGCGAGCCGCCGCGCGGGGGCAGGCCGCTCAAATTCCAATGCTTGTGGAATCCGGAAGCCAAATCACTGCTGCAACTGGCGCTGGTGAAACAGCCCTCTTGATTGCGGCTCGGAGTGGCGAAGCCAAAACAACATTGGCATTGCTGCAAGCCGGCGCTGACAAAGAAGCGCGTGATGCGATCGGTCGAACTGCCCTGCTGCTGGCATCCATGGATGGGCACGAACAAGTGGCAACAGTTCTTCTCGACGCTGGTGCGAACCTGTCACAAAGGGATCAAGCAGGCAACTCGTCCTTGCTGCTCGCAGCGCAGAAATGCCGATCAACAACAATTGGCGTCTTGTTGGCAAGAGGTGCCGAACACACACCCAACAAAAGCGGGGAAACGCCGTTGATTGCGGCAGTAAAAAACTGCACTGAATCAGGCGTGACCGCCCAACTCATTCCGGGCAGCGACATCAACGCTGTAGACATCCAGGGGCGCTCCGCACTTTGGTACGCGGCCAAATTCGGGGATGTGAAATCCCTGTTATCCCTTCTCACGGCCGGTGCTTCGCCTGACCTTTCCGATATCAACGGGTTTTCTCCCCTGCTCGCTGCTGCAGCTGCCGGAAAGGTTGAAGGAGTAGCTATTCTTTTGGAGAATGGGGCCAATCCGTCTGGCATCACCAAACTGGGCAACGATGCATCTATGCTGGCGGCGGCCATGGGCTGTGCGGGCTGCCTGCAAGCAGTGGGACAAAAATATCAATCCGTCGATCAAAAGAATGAATTCGGCGAAACGGCTCTCATGCTGGCTATCAAATCCCAGTCACAGGACACTGCCAGTCTTTTGATAGCGGCGGGGGCGAATCCCGATGCGCGTGACAAGCGGCGCGATACACCACGGAAGCTGGCTGAGCGACTAAGGCTTCCTGCCATACTAACGATAATGGATTCGGCTCAGTAACCGCGTAAGCTTACACTATCTAACTAGCTCTTCGGCTCAACAATTCCGCGAATAGTTGAAGTGACCCCAACACCGGAAAGGCAAAAGTCCTCATTAATCTGTCTGATGGTTATCCATTGTTATTTATAGGCAAGCTCGCAACGAGTGTTGTTCCTTCCCCTGCCTTGCTATGCACGGTCAATTGCCCGCCAAGATTTTCCAACCTGTTTTTCAGTCCAATGAGACCGAGCGGTTGACGTTTTCGCTTTGCTTTGACCGGTTCAAATCCCGGTCCACGATCGGATACTTCGATGACAATCGTCTGATCAGTCCGATTGGCTTTCACAGCCTGTCCTATGCCACCTGCGTGCCGGAATGCATTGCTCAGCGCCTCCTGGACAAAACGGCATAAGCACAGTTTGACGGGGAGAGACACTTCGATTGATTCAATCGGAAAGGCGCACGCAACACTGGTTGATGTGTTCCGTTCATGGCGCGAGACCATAAGCTTGAGGGCGTCGACCAATTGTAAATTCTCGATTTCTGGCAATACCATACCAGCCGAGATATCGCGAATTTCTGTCATGGCGTCATTCAGCGTGCCACGAACTAACTCAAGTTCACTGGCGCCCACATTTGCATTGCTGGAGAGCTGGTTGAGTTTCATCAGGGCCAGCGCCACGAACTGCCCTGGTCCGTCGTGAAGGTCCGAGCCCAACCTGCGGAGATTGAGCTCCGCGTCCTCCGCCGAGCGCCGGCGCAAGCCCTCGTTCTGCTTCAAAAGGCGAGAAAGCAGTGTAACCCGATTGACGAGTGTCGATTGCTGACTGTCAATGTTCCTGCTTCCCCACAATACGACGCCATACAGTCCCGCTATTATGGCAAATGTCAAAATGGCGGTGGCGGTCCAGACCTTCAATTTGGCAATCATGAGTTCATTCTTAAGAATGCCCGCATCTTGATAGAATTCTGCTACTGCTATAGTTTTTTTCGTCGCCAATTGGTGGATTGGAACATAAATTTCAAACAACGAATCCATGTCCGTCTCAATTAAATCACCATGATCCAGATGGACGTCGCCATTGAGCTCAATTTCCATCTGCCCGTTCCAGGCGCGAAAGAGTTCGCTGGTTACCGGAAATTTCTGACCGACAATTTCCTTGCGGGTTCCATACAGGATGGTGCCGTCCTGTGCCCATACCTTGGCGTTCACGATACCCATGCCCTGCGCATCCTTGGCCAGCAAACGATCAATCGCGTTAATACTTTCAGGAGACAAATGTTGTTGCGAGGCAAGTTCTTGCAAGAGCGGCGCGATATTGTTATCCATGTAGAGTGCCTCTCGCACTCCCACTTCCAGCTTTATGCTTGTTTCAATTTTGGCCGAAACCCACGGCCCCAGAAAGCCCATGCCTAGCAAAACCAGCACTGAACCTGCCAGTGTCAGCTGGTGAACCGAGCTCAAAGACGCCCACAAGGCTCGGACGCGGCCAACGGATCGGGGAATAAAGCCTTTGGAAGGATCATCCATGGGGGGCACAGCGCAAAAATGATGCCAGTTGCGGCCTAAATTGGCTCATATCTTCGTTATTTTTCGGCGTTAACTATGCTTGATAAAGTGCTTTGATTGGTGAACCCCAGGAATTGGACTACTTTCGAAGCGTGATAAATTAACCATCAAGTAACGGAATTTGTTTACGAAACCTTAAGGCAATTGACTCGAATTTCGGGAAGTGCAAATGTTAAAAGGCACCAGATGTGCAACTGTTAAAGAGCAGAAGTATTGTGTGGTGCAGGCATCACGGTACACAGGGCAACTGAAGACAATAACTTTGGGACTAGTTGGGCGAGCGGATCGGTGAACATATCCCGTTCACCGGGCGATATTCTCTGAATCCAAACCAGCTCCATCCATAGTATTCTCACAGTTGCCATTCTGATGAACGGTGATGTGGTATGGTTATTGCGTAAGGTGAGGGACCAAACGACTGTTTTTGGCCAATACAAGGTCACCGATCCTTCATGCAGGTCTGTTGAGTTGAACAATGTGGGTACTGTGGGGTAGCGTACTGTGAACGGTGCACGAGTCACACTTGCGTTTGTCGACGATCATCCGTTGATGCTTAATGGGCTTACGGGGCTTTTTGCCGAGGAGCCTGATTATCATGTAGTGGCCACAGGTTTTTCCGCCAGCGAAGCCCGGCAAATTGCAGAGACCCACCGTCCTGACGTGCTGTTCATGGACCTCAGCATGCCGGGAGACGTTTTCCTGGTCATAGCTGACATTGCACGAAATTTTAAGGACACCAGGGTCATGGTCTGCACTGCTTTTTCCGGTGTGGATTCCGCCATGCGGGCCCTTGATGCCGGGGCCAATGGCTTTGTGCTGAAAACCTCGCCGGTTGCGGAGCTTTTCACGGCCGTGGAGTCCGTGCGCCGGGGAGAATTGTTCATCACGGCGCAGTATGCCAGCCAGGTGCTAAGCGGACTGCGCAACCGGGCGCAGCGCGAAGCGTTTAACCGGGCCGTCAAACTGAACGTGCGGGAAAAGCAAATTCTGGGATACCTGCGGTTGGCCGAGACCAATCGCGAAATTGCCTTACACCTGTCGATCAGCGAAAAAACCGTAAAACGCTACATGACCACGTTGATGCAAAAGCTTCACGCGCGAAACCGCGTTGAAGTCGTCGTCCAGTCCCAGAACGCTGAAAATTACAGTTAACCGGCGTCCTTCGGAAGCGCGGGGTTAGCGCTCCTCCCCTATTCTCATTCTGGAACAACATGCGCTAGTTCCATGCTTCAATATGACCCGCATTCATCAATTAACAATTTGTCCCCATTGGTCCCATCGGTCGAGGGCCCATTAGACTCGATATTCGCGCGACGATCGTAGCTTGGCCAGCGTTGGCGGGCGGAACATACTTGCAAGCTGGGATAGAGCTGTCTTCTGCGCCTCGCAAAGGATCACACAGTTCTTGTATGCACGCGTTCAACATTGGAGTTTCCGCCATGGCAATCACCCTCAATCGCACCGACCTCGACTTCCTGCTGCGCCAGGTGACCGTCAACTATCTCGTGCCGGACGGGGCCGGCGGCTTCGTCGAATCCAACATTTTCAACTATTCGGCGCTCGCCAACGCGGTCGACCCGTCGGGCCTGCGCGAGGTCTCGGGCGCGAACAACAATCTGGTCGGCGGCTATTGGGACGCGATAAATGAAGTTTGGGTGCCCGGTCCGAACAGCACCTGGGGCCAATCGAACCAGCCGTTCCTCAACTTGAGTGTCGGGCAGCCAGAATCGAGCGCGCCGGCTACAGCTGGGCGCTCTAACGTCGGCCTACAACAATCCTGGCAGCGCCGTGTCAGATGCCGATCCCCGTCTCATCTCGAATCTCGTCGCGTCGATGATCACCGACCCCACGAGCCCCCTGTACAATCCGGCAGCGGCCGACGCCGCGACGAACGGAGATCCGGACGCGGACTTCGCGGGCCTGCAGTTCAATGGCCAGGACACCGGATTTGTCGCCAACGCCGGCGTGCTCGGCGGCGGGCGCTACAATGAATGGTTCGTCTCGTTCGGCCAGTTCTTCGACCACGGCCTCGACTTCGTCAATCGCGACCCCGATCCCACCGCCACGGTCACCGTCAACCTGTCGCCCCTCGATCCGCTCTATGACGCGGACGGCGCGGACAACAATCCCGTCACCACCTTTGACAACGTCATCTCCATCAATCTCCGGCGCGCGGACGTCGCCAACGACGGCGATGCCGGCGGCGACGGCATTTTTGGTACGGCCGACGACGCCTACCATGCCGCCGGAGCAGACGGCCTGATGGGCACCGCAGACGACATTTATTCGAAGGCGCGCTACGTCAACCAGACCGGCCTGCTGATCGACCAGAGCCAGACCTACGGCTCGCACCAGAGCGTCAACGCGCTCATCCGCGAGTATACGGCCGGCGGCGCTCCGACGGGCCGCGTCGTCTCGGGCAACACCGCCGTGCTCGACACCCCCAGCACGGCGGACGATGCCCTGGCCGTCGGCCTCGCCACCTGGGCCGACATCAAGCTCAATGCGCTGCGCATCGGCATCAGTCTCAATGACACGGACCGACCTTCATAACGCGCCGGTGCTGCGCGTCGACCCCGTCGGCAAGCTCTTGTTCACGCCAGATGGCGGCACGGCTTGGACGACGGACAGCATCGTTCATTCCGGTCCAGCAGGCCCCGACGATCCCTTCATGCGCAATCGCCGACGGCAACGGTCATGCGCACCGGGCAGAACATGCTCATCGACTCGAATCCCGGCATCCCGGTCGATCAGCATATCATCACCGGCGACGGCCGCGGCAACGAGAACATCGGCCTCACCGCCGTGCACCACGTCTTCCACGAGGAGCACAACGGCCAGGTCGCGAACATCAGGACCTCGATAGAGACCGAGGCTGCGACAATTCTCGCCAATGAGGGTGCAGCCGCAGCCGATGCCTTCCTCGCGCAATGGCAGACCGCGCCCGGCGTTTGGGACGGCGAGCGCCTCTATCAGGCCGCCCGTCTCATCACCGAGTCGGAATACAACCACATCGCCATCGACCAGTATGTCGGCACGCTCTACGGCGCGCTGCCGGAGTTCGTGTCCTACTCCTCCGACATCAATCCGGGCGTCAGCCTCGAGTTCTCGCCAGGCCGTGTTCCGGCTTGGCCACTCGATGCTGACCGAGACGTTCGAGGTCACCGATCCCAACACCGGGCAGCCCCTCAAGCTGCTCGACATGTTCCTCAACCCGACGCTCTATCAGGACATGATCGACGCCAATGGCAATCCGGCTGATCTGGTATTCGGCCTGACCCAGACTCTCGGCAACGAGGTCGACGAGTTCGTCACGCCCGCCCTGCAGCAGAGCCTGCTCGGCCAGCCGCTTGGACCTTGCAACCATCAACATCGCGCGCGGCCGCGAGGTCGGCCTGCCGACCTGGAACGAGTTCCGCGACCAGCTCTACAAGCAGTATATCCAGAACACCAACAACACCAATAGCTCGGCGCTCGCGCCGTACACCAACTGGGCCGACGTCTTCGACCATCTGAAGAGCACCGGCACCGGCGTCAACCTGATCGCGGCCTATGGCCACGACACGGGCACGTTCGACTGGGGCATCGACGAGGCGCGCGCGAACTATGCGGCCGGCATCGGCTCGCTCGCCGACATCCGCGCCGCGGCGCAGGAACTCTACGACGCCTACCTAAATGTCGACGCTGCGGGCGATCCCCTTCCATTGCCCGACCCACGCCACGACGACGCCGTCGCCTTCATGGAAGGTAACCCAACGTTTATTGACGGCGCAGTGGAGTTTCGCCGGCGCCGACCAGGGCTTCTGGGACATCGACCTGTGGATCGGCGGCCTCGCCGAGCGGCCGCTGTTCGACGGCCCGCTGGGCACCACCTTCAGCTACGTCATCCTCGACTTCGCCCAGCGCCAGCAGGACGGCGACCGCTTCTACTACCTGTTCCGCACGCCGATGGGAACCAACCTCGGCAACGAGATCATCCAGAACCAGTTCACCAATCTGGTTTCGGAGCACACCGGGCTCACCCATCTCAACGGCGAGATCTTCATCCGCGAGGATGCGCGCTACGAGCTCGACGGCGCGACGCTCACGAACGTCGATGCGAACAGCGACATCAACGACTACTTCAACCTCGCGAGCCATACGATTTTTGACGTCTACGGCGAGCCGATGCCGGCCAGCGACGGCCACATCGTCATCGCCGGCAATGAAGGCCACGACTTCATCATCGGCGGCCTCGGCGACGACACGATCTATGGCGATGCTGGCAACGACACGATCCAGGGCAGCCAGGGCAACGACCACCTGTTCGGCGGCGAGGGCGACGACCTCATCCTCGACGACGAGAACGACGACTTCATCTCCGGCGGTGCCGGCAATGATCGCATCTTCGCCGGCGGTGGCGCGCTCGACACCGTGTTCGGTGACGAAGGCGACGACGAGCTTCACGGCGGCGACGGCATCGACGAGGTGCTCGGCGGCACCGGCGACGACATGATCTTCGGCGACGGCGACACCGACGTCCTGTTCGGCGACGACGGCAACGACTATATCGACGGCGGCGACAGCGTCGACGAGATGCAGGGCCAGGCCGGCAACGACTGGCTGCGCGGCGGCGTCGGCGACGACCACCTGATGGGCGGCGACGGCAACGACCTGCTCGAAGGCGGCCTCGGGCCGACGGCCAACGACGGCGACCGCCTGCTCGGCCAGGGCGTCCTTGACTTCGCCCCCGCCGGCACTCTCGATGACGACCTCGGGTTCGATGTCGCCTCCTACGAGGACGTCGACATCGCCATCACCGCCAATCTGGATACCAGCAACGAGAACGGCACCGGCGGGCTGCTCGATACCTACGCCGGTGTCGAAGGCCTCGTCGGCTCGCGGCTCAATGACAACCTCATTGGCGCCGACACCGGCACGACCACGTCCAACGGCATCGACAACCTGCTGGTCGGTGGCGCGGGCAACGACATCCTGACGGGTCTCGGCGGCGACGACATCATCTTGGGTGATAGCGCCGTTGTAAAAAACGACCTCAGCGTCTTTTTCGGCCCGGCGGTCGGTAATTACACAACCGTCACCAATTGGAAAGGCACGGGCGAGGACCGGCCCGATTTCGCTCTCCTCGGCGGTCTCGGCCACTTCCTCGGCGACAATGCAACAGTCGCAAACCCTGACGGCACCGCCGATAAGGCAGTGTTCAGCGGCAACTGGAGCGACTACAATATCACGCTCAATGCCGATGGCGCGTACCGGATCGTCGATACCCGCGGCATCGACAGCACCGCCGTGGGCGACATCGTGAAGGATGTCGAGCTGTTCCAGTTCGCAGACGGAATTCGAACTGCAGCACAGCTCATCAACCTGGCGCCCACCGATATTCAGTGGAATGGCGTTCAGCCGGACAACAGCAATCTTCCTGGTTCGGGCGCGACTATCGCGAACCTGAGCGCGGTCGATCCCGACAACACGATCCCGTTTACTTACACGCTATTGGGAGGCAGCAGCGCGAACTTTGCAGTGAGTGCAGCCGGAGTCGTCACACGGACTGGCGCGGCCATGGCTCAAAACACGACCTATACACTCAATGTGCGGGTGACCGATGCGGGTGGAAAATTCTTTGACGAAACCTTCAATATCCGGACAAATAGCAACAGCGGCACTAACCTCACGGCGTTCGCCACAGCTGGCGACGACATCATCTATGGCGATGATGGCAACGACACATTGGCCGGTGGCGACGGCAACGACACGCTGTTTGGCATGGATGAAGACGATACCCTCAACGGCGGCCTCGGCAACGACGCGTTGAATGGCGGTGCCGGCGACACCGACACGGCAACCTATGCCGGTGCAGCGGGCAGCGTGGACGTCAATCTGACGACAGGATTCGCCACCGGCGCCGATGGCAACGACACGCTCGTCAGCATTGAAAACGTCACCGGCAGCGGCTCTGACGACACGCTGACTGGCAATGACGGCGACAACGTGCTGGCCGGCGGACTGGGCAACGACACCTATCGCTTCGGTCTCTCAAATAACGACGATGACGACATCAACGAAACCGGCGGCACAAGCGACCGCATCACCATCCTCACGGCCGGTGCCGCACTAGCGAGCCTCAGTTTCCTCGACGACAACACTGGCACGAACAACGGTAATCTGGACATCTCCTTCAATGGCCAGGACCTCACCGCAATCAATCATTTCGATCAAACAAGCGAAAATGTTGAGTTAATCAATTTCGACAATGGCTCGTTTGCCGGTTATGCTTTCGGAACTGGCGACTACACGATCAATTCCGAAGACCCCGCCAACAGTGGTGCCCCATCCGCGAGGACAGTAATCGTAGCGTCAGGCAACAACCTACTCGCCGGTGAAAACGGAGCAAGCAGGATGACCGGTGGAACCGGCAACGACCTGATCTTCGGTAACGGTGGAAGCGACATCATCAATGGCGGCAGCGGAAGCGACTTGCTCGTCGGCGGCACCGGCAACGATACGATCAATGGCGATGCTGGAAATGACGTCATCGTCGTGGATATCGACTCTACTGCCGGCAACGATGCAATATCCGGCGGTGGCGACAGCGACACGCTGGCCATCATCGACACAGGTACTGGCGGAGAAACCCTGTCGGTTGTCTATAACGGAGTCCGTATTACTCAAATCGAGGGCAGCGGATCTATCGCAGCCGACGTGGAATCGGTGACGGCTGCCTTGGGGGCTGGCACTGATACCTTGTCCTACTCGAACCCCGGCGCCTCGGGCGTCACGGTAAACCTTGCTCTTGGCACGGCATCGGGCTTCACTTCAATCGCTGGCATCGAGAACGTCACAAGCAACGGCGGTGCTGATACCCTGACGGGTGATGGCAACGCCAACGCCCTGAACGGCGGCGCTGGCGGCGACACGCTGACCGGCGGCGGCGGCGCCGATGCGATCAATATGGGCGCATCAAACGATGATATCGCCGACATTGTGCGGTTCAGTCTGGCAAGCGAATTTGGTGATTCAATCTCCAATTTTGACGCTACCGGATCCGCCGCACAGGTTGATCGTGTCGAATTCGGCGGCGCTCTCAACACACTGCTCGATAACCTGGTCAATGATGACAACTTCATCTTCGCCACAGATGATAACGCCAACAACAACAATGCTGCGGTCAACCTCGGAGCTGTCGAAGCTCTGTTCCTTGACGGCAGCAATGGCGAAGGAGTGAGTAGCGCTGGTGGCAATGATCTCGACAGCGCTACGGCAGTGGCAAACGAGTTCAATGCGGAGTTTGCCATCACGGCAGCAATGGGAGAGGCCACACTGTTGGTTATCAACGACACCAACGCCAACAACGCGGCAATCTGGCAATACGTTGAAACAGGAGTCACTGCAGAGATACAGACTAGCGAACTTACGCTGATCGGTATCATCAATGCCAACGGAACGGTAACGACGAACAGTTTTGACTTTTTCTAACCGCACCGGCGGTGCGATTGGCCGAGGACTTTTTTTTCCTCTAACAAATACGAACCCACCCCGAAGCCGGACTCTTCAGGGTGGCCTCGCCGAAGTGAGAGTGGAAGCAACCTATGCTTCAATATGGTGGACAGTAAAATGCCACGATGAATGAAAAAGGAGACAACTATGTCAATCAAGTAGAGGGTAACGGACGCGCTCTTGAGCGAGCCTGACGGTAATAAAGTTTTGGGCAGGAACGGGTTGATCGACACACATGTATGAAAACATTGTTCTCAAATAAATAACAACGGAGACTCCGATGAAAATCGCAATCAAAAATCAAACGACAATACTCCTCGCAGGAGCCGCCTCGGTACTCCTGTTCGCAAGCACGGCGTTTGCCGAGGAAGCAATCTGTACGGATGTTGGCGCGATGAAGACAGTTGACGAAGCAAAAGCAGTCGTAATCGCTGCTGGCTACACTGACATCACGAAGATGGATGAAGAAGGGGGCTGTTATGAGGCCAAAGGGATGAACGCCGATGGCTCAAAGTTCGAAGTTTACGTTCATCCGACCACCCTTGAAATCGTCAAGGTCAAAAAAGAATAGTGAAATGCCAGGGTCTCAGCACCCGAGAGTGCGCGGGCAGATCTGGGATCCGCTCGTGCGGCTGTTTCACTGGTCGCTTGCCGTGGCATTTGCAATCGCCTGGTTCGAACGATCTGACGCGGCCATTCACGAAACGGCGGGCGAGGTTATACTGGTTCTCATCATCGTCCGCGCGGCCTGGGGCCTGATTGGGCCTGCCAGCGCAAGATTCGAGACGTTTATCAGGGGACCAATAGCCACCGCCACTTATCTCACATCCATTCTGCGCGGAAAACCGCGGCACCATCTTGGACACAACCCGGCGGGCGGTGCAATGATCGGGGCTCTCTTGTTGGCTTTAACTGTTACAGCGGCATCAGGCATCCTGATGAATACTACTGCTTTGTGGGGCGATGCCTGGACTGAATGGATTCACGGCACAACCGCTACCGTGTCTGTCTGGCTGATTGCTGGGCATCTTGCGGGTGTCCTGATCGCCTGCATCCAGCACCGGGAAAACCTTCCACTCACAATGATCACCGGCCGCAAATTAGTGCCGCCTGGGACTAAACGTTATCTCGGCCACAACCAATTGGCCCTGAGCCTGAGGCGCTTTTCTATTGCCCTGTTCCTGGTTTGCTTTTCGGCAATTGCCTGGATTGGGAGCGAAAGTCTCCTCAACGCCAGCATGTGGCGGATGAACAAGATTGTTGCTGCTGCTGTGGCCAAGCATGGTTGCGAAGTCGCAGACATTAATGGACCGCGGGTCGAGCTTTACCCCGATGTCAAATTTCGCTTCGATGTCACTCTTGTCGGTCACGATAAGCCAAAGGAAGCGGCAATCCCGGTTGAGGTAGCCATGCTGCCACGCCCGGTTGTTGCCCTTGATGACTTTGCCAAGCTATGTGCGCAGGTCGTTGTGAAGGCCAATCCGCAGGACGCTGCAACGCCTGAGGCACCGACAGAGGAGTTGACCCAGAACTGATGTATCGCACACGCCACTGCATAGCAGTTGGCCCGTTAGTCGCCGGGGTTGGAGATTAAACCATTTAGCGGAATGGATGCTCCAGATTTCCAGCCCCTGCACTGCCTCGACCTTCGCGAAAGCGGAGGTCGAGTTCTTATTAGAGGCCTCTTAGTTGCTAAAACCTCTTGAGGTATCGAGCAGGCCACGGTCAGGCCTTTGAAATAATAGAAAAATTTCCCTTGTGGCCACTTAAGTGGTCCGTCGGGGCCAAGAAAAAAGAGGCGTCGAATGAGTCAGTGAATTGGTAACGGTCAGGAAAAGGCAGCTCCGCCAAAGACGGTTAATCTTTTATTAAAATTTGGCGCTCATCAATTGAGATCAGATGGGAGCTCACGGCGATCATGCGCAGACTATTGCCATACTGGAGCGTAATTGTCGTCATTGCGGTGGCATTACTTTATGCAGCTCACAGGCAAGCCGACGAACGATACAAGACGGTTCTCGAGAATTACATTGAAACCGCCAGGGCATCGGCTCGCTCTGACTTGCAAAAACTGGATGTAGTAATGACGTCCATCTACGAAAACATTCGAACGCTTGCATCATTGCCCAGTGTTCGCACGATTGAACGACATGGACAGAACTTGAGTGACGAGGCGCACGTTACGTTCCAGCACATTTATAACAACCTCGCCGCTGGGGTGGCAGTTTCGGAAGTCTATATTTTGCCGATAGATCTTGAACCTGAAAAAATTGATCCCGTTACGCTTAAGCCCGAAGAACCGATTCTCATGTTTGATCAGCTTATAGTCAATGCCGGGGCCAAAATGTCCCTAGCTGAGCGGCAAATGGCATCGGGAAGCATCGCAGACACTCCGTTCATGGGTCCGCCAGAAGTTGAAATCCATGAATACCGGCAATTTAAAGAACATGCTACGTGGTTCAAACGGCATTACCCGACACGCGACAAAATTAACGGCCTGGACGTGCCTTTCATCAGTGGCCCGGAAATAATTACGTGTGACAATACTTATTTCATTAACACTGGCAATGATGCCGATAGATCCGGCATACTGCTCTCTGTCCCATTTTTTGGCGCCAATGGCAATATCAAGGGGCTGGTCTCGGCCATTATCCTAACTAAAGCTCTTCGCGATCTTTTACCAGCGCCGCATTTTGCTTTGATTAACCCAGGCAATCACTACGCCAATCTCGCAAATGGCACTCAAGAGATGACATCTTCCCGCAAATGGATTCTCGACGCAAAGCCCGACCCTTCACTCTATTACTCAGAAGTAATTCCTCTGCCAGTGCAAGATAGTCGTAACCCCTGGTTTGTCTGGTCCGGGCTTTCAAACGAAACGTTCCTTACGAGTTCAGCTGCTCTCTCGGCTAATCGTACCTATCGATCAAATTCTGCCACGATCATCATCATCGCTTTGGCCACAGGAATTTCGATTTCCTTCGTCTTGAAAAGCCTTGATCAAACCCGTGCTCTCAACGCCACCCTTGCGGAGTCACGCGATGCTGCAGAGAAATCAGAGGCTGAGGCGCATGTAGCAGCAGCTACTTTTAGAGAACTGAATGAAGACATCACCGTGCTGAATATGCAGCTAACACAAACTGCAGACGAACTCCGTACAGCCCAAACGGAAATTGTCCGCAAGGCCAAGACAGAACAACTTGGCAATCTGGTAGCCACCGTGGCCCATGAATTGCGCAATCCCCTGAGCGTGGTTCGAACCACAGCTTATATGTTGCAACAAAAGCTGAAGGCTTCGGGCATCGATGCTGCGGTCCAGCTTTCCAGAATTGACTCTGGAATTACACGCTGTGACAAGATCATCTCTCAATTTCTCGATTTCTCGCGCTCACAAAGTCCCAATAAGTCAGAAACCAATGTGGATGCTTGGCTTGCCGCGATATTAACCAAAGAAGCTACGAAACTTCCGGCCCATCTCTCCATAGTTTGCAATTTGGGCCTTGAAGACCTCAAGGCAGATATCGACTCTGAACGGATGACCCGCGTGATCTTCAATCTGCTTTCCAATGCAGCGGAGGCCTTGACAATTAAGGGGCAACCAATCCCCGATTTGGCAGGTCGCTCTCCCCAAATTGACGTAAGCACAAGACTGACAGAGCGCAGAGCTGAAATCATCATAGAGGATTATGGGCCCGGGATCCATCCAGACATAATGGAAAAAATCCGCGAACCTTTGTTCACTACCAAAGGTTTTGGCGCAGGGCTTGGGATACCGGACGCTGAAAAAATCTTGGAGTTGCATGGTGGCGGATTGGACATCGACTCCGTCTTAGGCAAAGGCGCGCGCTTCACCGTCTGGTTCCCGTTTGTGCGCCAGGAGTCAAAAGCGGCATAGGAGCTCCGCAATGTCAGCACGTTTTGCTTGTCCACAGGTAACGATCCCGGCTTTCTCCCGCTCGCTAAGCGATCAAACATTTTGCCCAGTTTGAGCCGTCGGAATTGAACACATATAACGACACCTTCCAGGGCAAGATTTCCACTCAAAATGCCGCAATCAGTGCAGCTTTGGAACTGGCAAACACGGCCCGTGGAAGCGCACAGGTTTTCGTGTAGGGCGAAAACGGCCGGTTTCAGGCTGAATGCCCCTACCCTCCCCCAAGGTTGAGATACAAAGGAACTAGTTGTTGAACCCCGGGCCTTAACATATTTTTCCCAGATATCCGCCATCCTTTTGCAAGTCGATTTCAGTCCAGGTACGAGGTGTGTGAGCCGCTGAGTATTCTCACCATCGGGAATTGGCTCCTGACGCTCAGCAGCGAAGCCGGTCATTATTGTTAAGAGATGCACCGCCACCTGATACTTCGTAAACCATATCACGGAAAGATCACTAGGAGGAGATAGAGCGGTTGCAAGACGACAGGATAAAACCGTAAACTCACTTCGGTTGGCTAGGATTCGCGATCTGAAAAGCCGGTTCCGCCCGGCCTGCCTCCCCTTCCCTGTTTGCGGATCGCTCCAGCGGAGGGGGCAGAATGATCAATTACACAAAGGCCGCGTGGCAAAAGGAAGGGGTCAATTGCGCTGAAGCTTTCGTGCGCACCTTGGACCCGGCGCATCAACAATCCATGCGCCTTCCAGTCCAACGCATAACTGTCCGGTCACGCGACGACGGTATTGGCGGCCACAACTTTGACAGGAATCAAAATGGGCGGGAGCGGGCGAACCGATTAGCTCGCGCATCCTTTGTCGGATTCCTCCGGACTGGCGTCCTCATTGCGAGCGGACATAGCTCTGTCATGCAAGATGAGGAACCCGCCACGATTAATTCCAGCGCTTGGAATAACCTTCTCCCAAGTTGGAGCAAGAATTGTGCCCTGAATGGCAAAGTGCAAGAGCGCTTCGGCCTCCGCATCTTCCCGCTTCTTAGCTCTCCTGTCGCGGCGCGTCAGTTGGTGGGGTTATCACTCAAGGAGGCCTTCTCGAATTTTGTGGCCAATGATCCGGAGTTCCTGGCGTCAGTCGGGCGCGAGGGCGCGAACGAGCGCCAAGCGCTTGGGTATTCCACTGGCAATAAGCATCCACCATTTGATCGACATGGCTGCTTCTGGAATGTGAGCCTGACCGTGCCAGCGGATCGCGGGCCGGTGGGTTTTCTGTCGAATGAACCGGAAGATAACACCGCAAGAGCCGCACGCCTTGTCGTGATGGATCGTCTTTCGGCTTTGTTCGATCTTCTGCACGAAGGGAAGATCATCGCATGCGGGCATGGCGGCGATGGCCAACGCATCGATATTTCTCCGGCGCTTTGGCAGTCCAGGCGTTGCTATGTCGATTTCGATTCGGGTGAGTTTTTTCAACTCTCTACCTCAGACTTACCGGTCGCTTTTGCAAGTGGCATAAGCCTTGAGGACGCGAATTCATTGCAGGAAGAAATGACCACCGCCCAAGTGTCAAGTCCAGCGAAGGGAATCGGCGCGAATAGAGGTAATGGCTATAACTTTCCAGCGCGGGCCCTAAGTGTGGCGGAAAAGAAATTGCAGGTTCTCGCAAGTGCTGGAAAGAGATTGTCAAAGAGTGATGCAATCGGAGAAATGATGATCGCTGGAAACAATGCAGGTGGGGTTTCGAAGCGTTCGTGCGAGCGCATTTGGGACCAAATTGCGCCAGCCGAATGGAAGAAGCCGGGAAGGCCGAAAATAATCAAATCACTGCAGTAGATTAATCGTTCAGACTATTTAGCGCGGACAATTCGTATTTTGATGCGCTCCATCACAATCAGGTGATTAGGAGCACGTCATGCTGAACACAGCTGTACTTGTTAACGCCCCATCGCTGCTTACGGAAGACGACGCAGCCAAATTTCTGAATGTCGATTGTAGAACATTACAGGCCTGGCGCGTCCGTGGCGGAGGGCCTGTCTACCGCAAGCTTGGCCGTCTTGTACGCTACTCCATGACCGATCTTGAGACCTGGCTCAACGCCGGGGCCCGTCATCACACCTCCGAAGCGGAAGGCTAAAAGATGGCGCGAAAGTTGAAGCTGTTGAGCATCAACTCCCACATTGGTCTAGGTAATGCGGCGGAGAGCTTGCGTAATCGTCTGGTACACGCCTTCTGCGAAGCTACCGATGCAAAGATTAGAGCCGCAATCAATCGGGTGCTGGCACCGCTCGAAATTTTTAAGCATGAGATGGACAGCGAAATTGTTAGGCGCATTCCTCGTATGGAGGATCCATACAACGTCGCGGCCAAGGTCTACTTTGGCGAGGGACCTCTCTCCAATTTGGAGGCGGAAGAGCTGCGGCGCATGGAAAACTCGCTAACGCGTTATGGCATCGTGTTTCCAAAGCCGGATGACGAAGGAGAATAGCAATGGCCAGCGCCAAAAATTCGCCGCGCCGGCGTATCGCCTTCGCGCGGATCAATGACAACGCCTTGAGCTACGCTAAATCAATCCTGGCGCGCTGGCTCCCTGACGGCAAGCGCGAAGGAAGCGAGTGGGTAGCTCTCAATCCAAAGCGCAGCGATCGCCGCAAGGGCTCATTCAAGGTGAACGTCAATAGCGGGCGCTGGGGCGATTTCGCGGCGGGCGTGAGCGGCGGCGACTTAGTGAGCCTGACTGCCTTTCTCTTTGACATCAACCAAGGCGAAGCGGCGCACCGCCTTGCCGATATGCTGGGAATCGCGGCCTATGAGTGACCCATTCGCGCCGATCTCCGGCAAACCATCGCCAGCCCGTTCCAAGAAACCCGATGATTGGAGCGCGGTCTTTCCTGTGCCCGAGGATGCTCCGCCGCCACCTGCCGCACATTGGGAGCGCGGCAAACCTCATGCGAGCTGGACCTATCGCGATGGCGACGACCGATTGCTGGGCTTAGTCTGGCGCTTCAACGGGCGCAATGGCGAGAAAGAATTTCTGCCTCTGACCTTCTGCCGCAAGAGCAATGAAAGCAAGTCCGAATGGCGCTTCAAGAGTTGGGATGCACCAAGGCCTCTCTACGGTTTGGACAGACTCGCGGAGCGGCCTTCAGCGCCGGTTCTGCTATGCGAGGGTGAAAAGAGTGCCGATGCGGCGCAGCGCCTCTTTGCGGCGGTTGTGGCCAT
Source organism: uncultured Alphaproteobacteria bacterium (assembly GCA_963766425.1). GTDB lineage: Bacteria > Pseudomonadota > Alphaproteobacteria > Rhizobiales > Aestuariivirgaceae > Aestuariivirga. Next base: position 52,078 of record CAVYAB010000028.1, on the reverse strand, counting down.
CGCCAGCGCTGGAGGATCAAAGGCAGCGGGTAAAACCGACTGGAGGCCGCTCAAGGGTCGTGACGTGACCATCTGGCCGGATGCCGATGAAGCCGGGGGCCGCTATGCCGAAGAGGCGGCGCGAGCGATCTTGAAGGCCGGAGCGCTATCGGTGGCAGTCATTCCGTCGCCCCAGGGGGTTGCTAAGGGTTGGGATGCGGCGGATGCCGAGGCGCAGGGCTGGAGCGGCGAACGCGCCCAGGCGATGGCGACCAGTGCGCAACTCTTCCACACCGGAGCAAATCCTGGGGCCACGCACGAGACCGGGAGAAAGAGGCCACGCCAAACAGACGGCATGATTTCCATCGTAGAAAAGTTTGACGTTGAGCTTTGGTGCGATGAAGATGGCGATGCCTATGCAACAATGCCGGTCAACGGACATTTTGAGAATCGCTCCTTGCGCTCGCGAGAATTCCGCCGCTGGCTTGCCGGTCATCACTATGCCGAGAGCGGAGGTGCGCTGGGCGGCCAGGCCATGGAGGATGGTCTCCGCGTGCTTGAGGCGAAGGCGGCGATGGAAGGCGGTTGCCATGCTACCTTCCGCCGTATCGGTGAGATGCCGGGCAGAATATTTATTGATCTCTGTGATGATCGATGGAGAGCGATCGAGGTGCGGAAAAACGGATGGCAGGTGATCTCCAAGCCACCATGCAAGTTCCTTCGCGGGCCATCGATGCGAGCATTGCCGGAACCTGATGCGGGCTGGAACATTGACGCTTTGCGCGGCTTCATCAACGTAGAAAGTGATGAAGATTTCAAGCTCATCGTCGCCTGGCTGGTTGGCGCGCTCCGGCCACGCGGTCCCTATCCCGTGCTGTGCATCAACGGCGAGCAAGGGGCCGGCAAAAGCATTCTCGCGCGCGTGCTCCGCGATTTGACCGATCCAAACGCATCGCCTTTACGCGCAGCGCCGGAAAAGGATAGAGACTTGTTCGTTGCCGCTTTCAATTCATGGGTCCTTGGCCTCGACAATCTTTCGAGCATTCCCGAGTGGCTCAGCGATGCCCTTTGTCGAATCGCAACGGGCGGAGGCCTGTCCGTCAGAACCCTGCATTCGGACAAGGAAGAAACATTCTTCTTTTTGTCGCGGCCAATCATTCTGAACGGCATTCCTTCGCTCACCGGCAGGGCCGATCTTGCAGACCGCGCCATCACGATATTTTTGCGGGCAATCCCCGAAGCGTCCAGGCGTACTGAGGCCGAGTTCTGGCGCGAGTTCAATGCGGCAAAGCCATCGATCATTGGAGCGTTGCTTGATGCGCTTTCGGCAGCTCTCGAAAACCTAACAAATGTCACTTTGGAGAAAGTCCCGCGTCTTGCCGATTTCGCTTATTGGGTGACAGCTGCTGAATCCAGCTTCGGTTGGGATCGGGGATCATGCGTCGAGGCTTATCTGGCGAACCGTCGAGAGATGGCGGCAACCACTTATGAGGCTGATCCTCTGGCGATGGCGTTATCAGAACTCATTCAGAAACGTGGCCCTGCCGGGTTTGACGGCAAGGTTAGCGAGCTTCTTCCCTTGCTCAATGACAGCGTTTCGGAAGCGGTACGCAAAGGCCGGAGCTGGCCAGGCAGCGCTACCGCCCTGGGATCGCGCCTGCGCCGCATCGCGCCGTTACTCAGGCCTCAAGGTATGTTGATCGATTGGGGGCATTCGGGATCGCGCTTTGTGCGCATTCTTCCGTCAGTTCACTGATTCACTTCAGCTTCCCCTCGCCCCTTTGGTTAGTTGTTCGCCAAGTAGAGCCCATTCATGCAAGCGACGCGCAGCGCATCGAGGGGGTGGGGCATAGGTTCTTCCGCGACGGTTCTCTATGCGGGTAATTCAGACCCCGACTAATCGCTAGTCTGAAAGGAATCTGGAAGCCTAAAGTTCGCACTCAAAGTCAGGCAGCAACATGCGCATGGAGCATGGCCCCAGGGGGAGGTCAAATCTCTACAGCTCCTGAGGCCCGGACCAATGTGGCAACAGCGCGCGGAAATCCGCGAAATTCAGATAATTTTTTTATATGCCCTGCGAAGGTACGTGAATTTGGACGCTTCCGGACACCAGTGGACGCCTTTGCGGTCTTCAACTAATGCCCGTCTTTGTTGCTTGCTGGACACCTTGGACGCCTTGGACACCTCGCTTTCTTTAATTCTAAGAAAGGGTCTATAGGGAAGATACCCACGGGCGGAGCGGCCACGAGCAAAATTCGCGAAATAGGACCGGATGCTTCCCCCGTGCTTCCCCGGAGTTGTGGCGGATAGCCGCGTGTCCTGTTTCGGCAATCCGGGTTTTTCAGTCAACTTATTGACATAACAACATAATATAGTTGGTGCGGGCGGCCGGACTCGAACCGGCACGGAATTTCTTCCAACGGATTTTAAGTCCGTTGCGGCTACCATTACGCCACGCCCGCTAATCCAATCGTCTCAAGCCTTCGCGCCATCCTGTAAAGGTGGGGTGAATTGCAGGCCCATGTCCCAGGGAAGATAGATCCAGGTATCCTGGCTCACCTCGGTTACAAAACTGTCAACCAGGGGCCGCCCCAGGGGCTTGGCATAGACCGTGGCGAAATGCGCCTTGGGCAGAATTTCGCGCACCACCCGTGCCGTTGCCCCCGTATCCACAAGATCGTCAATAATGAGCACCCCCGCCCCCTTGTCCGAACCCACGATCTTCTCGCTTACCGTCTTCAAGATGCTGATCGTGCCCTGCTTGTCATAGTCATAGGAAGCCACGCAAATCGTCTCAATTACCCGTATACCAAGCTCGCGGGCCACAACGGCGGCGGGCACAAGGCCGCCCCGGGTAATGGCCACCACCGCCTCAAAAGGCCCCGCCGCCGACAGGCGCCAGGCCAGGGCGCGGGCATCCCTATGGAACTGATCCCACGATACGGGAAAGCTTTTTTGCCATTTTTCGTCCATTTCGCACCTGAATTCCCATGAATTTCGTCAGTTCTTATGCCTGCTTGGTTAATTTGGTGCAATCCATCACTGCGTTATCAACCCTTGCTTCATACTTTCTGGGCAGATTGGCATTTCTGGGTCCTGGAGCGTAGTGAATGAATACCCCTGCAAATCTTGTTTCGCAGCTGATGAATGCGTTTGAGCTCGCCAATATCGAAGCCCTGGCGGTTTTGCTCCCGGAAGCCACCATTACAGAGTTGACCACAGCCGCCACGCGCAAATGGAACTGCGCCCGAAGCGACATCGTCGGCCGCCAGATGGTCAAATATGGCAACGGAACCATTTCCGCCCGCTACATCAGCGACAGCAGCGGCGGAGCAACCCCGAATGTCGAGGTAAGTTACGCGCCGCCCCTCGCCGTCCAGCGCTCGTCTTTCTTCAAGCAGCAGCAATGGAGCGATGGCACCCAGAACTTCATGATCCTCATTGGCCAGCACGCCAGCGAAGAACAGGCCAACGAAGCCATTCGCAATGAGCAACGCCTCAATCTGGCGCTCCGCTCCGGCGGCTATGCGGTTTGGGACTATGACTATGTCACCGGCGAAACCTATTCCTCATCGGAATTGTATGAAGTCCTAGGTTTCGACCAGGGCAGCATCAACCTTGATTTCAACACCTTCAATGAACGCGTCCACCCGGACGACCTCGACAAGACGCTCGACAAGAAAATCGCCGCCGCCACCTTCGGCACCGAGCTTTTTCAAACCCGTTACCGCGTGCGCATGCAGAACAACGAATATGCCTGGATTGATTCCGTGGCCTGCGTGGTGCGCGATCCGGCCAACGGAAGAGCTTTGAAATGCGTAGGCCTATGCCGCAATGTGAATGACCAGATGGCTGCCCTCGAACGCATGCGCAATTCCGAGCGCAATTTGAAGCGCACGCAGGAAGTGGCAAGGCTCGGCAGTTTCTCTCTGCGCGTTGAAACCAATGTGTCGCGCCTGTCAACTGAAATGGCCAGCCTCATCGGCATGGAAGAGGCAATCGTCCATCCCAATCTCGCAACTTTCATGAACATGATCGAGCCGGGCGACAAGGAAAAATTCGCCGAAGGCATCGAACTCGCCAAGCTTGGCCAACACATTACCGGTGTGGAAATTTCCTTGCGCCTCAAGTCTGGAGACATTGAGTTCTTCCAATGCACCATTGAGCCGGAGCTCAATTCCGCGGGCCAGGTTGAAACCCTCTTCGGCTCCTGCCAATGCATAACCGAGCGCAAGGCCCTTGAACGCAAATACCTGCAGGCTCAGAAGATGGAAGCTGTTGGCCAGTTGACCGGCGGCGTGGCCCATGATTTCAACAACCTTCTGATGGTTGTGATGGGCAATCTTCAGCTTGTGGAACAACTCGTGAAAAACGACGAGCGCGCCACCAAGCGCATTCGCGCTGCCCTGGAAGCGGCAGACAAGGGTTCCGACCTGACCAAGCGCATGCTCGCCTTCTCGCGCCAGCAGACCCTGCAGAACAAGGAGCTTTCGGTAAACGAGCTTCTCTTCAAGATGACCGACATGTTGAAGCATGCCCTGAGCGCCACGGTTGATCTCAAGATCATGCCGAGCGAAACTCTCTGGCCCGTCAAGGCCGACCAGACCATGCTGGAAACGGCAATCCTCAATCTTGCCATCAATGCCCGGGATGCCATGAAACCCAAGGGCGGCAACCTCATTATCGAAACGGCAAACCGCCATCTCGATCACGCCTATTGCGCCGAACACGAGGATGTCACCATTGGCGATTACGTGGAAATCGCCGTCACCGATACGGGCTCAGGCATTGCGCCGGAAAACATTGAAAAGGTCTTCCAGCCCTTCTTCACCACCAAGGGCCCGGAAGCAGGCTCTGGCCTCGGCCTTTCCATGATCTACGGTTTCGTGAAGCAATCGTCCGGACACATCAAAATCTATTCGGAAGTGGGCCACGGAACGACAGTAAAAATCTATCTCCCCTGCATGAAGTCAAATTCCGTGGTGAACCCCATCATCGGCACGGCGGAACTCCAGTCCCACCTGGCGCGTGAGTTGGGTGTTGCGCCAGCAGAGGCTTCTGAAAGTCCCGAAGCTCCCGCTGTTCCGCCCAAGAAGCAGATCGTTCTTGTTGTCGAAGACAACAATGCGGTGCGCGATATCGCCGCCGCAATGATCGAGGAAATGGGTTTTGAAACCATCGTTGCCTCGAATGGTCCCGAAGGCTTGGAAATTATCAAGTCACGCGATGACCTGGCGCTCGTCCTCTCTGACGTGATCATGGCGGGCGGCATGAACGGACCGGAGCTCGCAGCCAAGGCCCTCAAATTCCGCCCTGACTTGCGAATCCTCTTCATGTCGGGCTATGCCCCAGGCTCCGTGCGTCAGATGCAGGACCTGCCGGACACCATCGATTTCGTCAACAAGCCCTTCACCCGCAACGACCTCACCGAAAAAGTCCGCCGTGCGATGGCAGCGTAAAGTCAAGACCAGCCCCGCGCCTTGCCTTCCTTTGTCAGGCTCTCGGCAACCGCTTTGACTTCCGCCTCGGCCTTGGCCAGCGCTTCCGGATTGCGCGAACGCACCACGAGATTGGTGGCAAATCCTGTTGCTCCCTCAAAGGGATAGGACCCGATGAACACGTCGGTATAACGTGCTTGAATTTCTCCCAGGGGTTTGGCCACATCGCCCTCGCCGCCTTGCAACGCTATTGTCCGCGATTGCATTGGCACACCCTTTTCTAACGTGGGCGCAATTGCATCCATCATCGCGTTCATGACTTTGGGAACCCCCGCCATGACAAACACATTCTCAATCCGGAACCCCGGCGCCTTGGAAACCGCATTCTCAATCAGCGTGGCCCCTTGCGGCACCCGCGCCATTCGCATACGGGCCTCGTTGGGCTCGCGGCCGATTTCCTTGAAATAGCGTGTGAGAACATCCACCGCGCTGAGGGTGATGCCCAATCGGCACTTGAAATGCCTTGGCGATGGCGTCAGCCGTGATGTCATCATGGGTGGGGCCAATGCCACCTGTTGTGAACACATAGGTGTAGCGCGTCCGCAAGGCATTCACGGCGGCAGCAATGTCATCTTCGTCGTCTGCCACGCAGCGCGCTTCCTTGAGATCAATGCCAAGGCCCACCAGATAATCGGCGATGAACCCCAGGTTCTTGTCCTTGGTGCGCCCTGACAATATTTCATCGCCAATCAGCAATACGGCAGCAGTGGGAGCAGGTGTCATCTTAACCTCAATCAACAGCTAGACATCTGCCACCGCTTCGGGCCACTGTCAAAACCATGCACTTCAAAAGCCCCCTCACCCGCGGAAAGCTGATCAAAAGATACAAAAGATTTTTGGCTGACGTGCTGCTCGACTCCGGCGAAACAGTCACCGCCGCCTGCCCCAATACGGGCTCCATGCTTGGCCTTACCGAAGTCGGCAACAGTGTCTGGCTGTCGCGCTCCGAAAGCCCAACCCGGAAATATCCCCATACTTGGGAACTGGTTGAAATTCCCGATATCGGCCTTGTGGGCATCAATACGGTCCAGCCCAACCACATCGTGACCGAAGCCATAGCCCAGGGAAAGATCGCCGATCTCGAAGGCTATGCAACCCTGCGAAATGAAGTCAAATATGGCCAAAACAGCCGCATCGACGTTCTCCTGGAGGACGCGACCCGCCCGCCCTGTTACGTGGAAATCAAGAATGTCCATTTCTTCAGGAAGCCCGGCCTGGCGGAGTTTCCCGATTGTGTGACCGAGCGCGGCGCCAAACACCTCGTTGAACTCTCAAATATGGTAAAGGCGGGCGCCCGCGCCGTGATGGTCTATCTCATCCAATGCCAGAACCCCTCACGTTTCGCCCTTGCCGATGACAAGGATCGCACCTATTTCAATGAATTCAGAAAAGCGCGGGACGCTGGCGTTGAGGCTTTGGCCTTGACTTGCCACGTCTCCACAAGCGAAATAACTGTTGATCGGGCTATTCCCGTTATGGAAATGAAATGAACGACGTTCAGGAAACCACATCGTCCCGGTCCGCCCGCATCAAATTGCACAAGCCCGAAGATTTTGCTGGCATGCGCAAGGCAGGCAGGCTCACGGCCGAGGCGCTTGATCTCCTTACTCCCTTGGTAAAGCCCGGCACAACCACGGATGCACTGGATCGCTTCATTGTGGAGTTTGCCCGCGACAACAAGGCCATTCCGGCGCCGCTGAATTATCGCGGCTACACCAAATCAATTTGCACCTCCATCAATCATGTGGTCTGCCACGGCATTCCCAATGACTCGCCGCTCCGCGAGGGCGATATTGTCAACATCGATGTGACTCTCATCGTCGACGGCTGGTTTGGCGACTTCGAGCCGCATGTATCCCGTCGGCGAAGTCAACCGCAAGGCCGAGCGCCTCAATGAAGTCACCTATGAATGCCTGATGCGCGGCATCGCCATGGTGAAGCCCGGCGCGCATCTCGGTGATATTGGCTATGCGATACAAACTTTCGCTGAAGCCGAGCGCTGCTCCGTCGTGCGCGATTTCTGCGGCCACGGCCTTGGCCGCGTCTTCCACGATCATCCCAATGTGCTGCACTATGGCCGCATGGGCGAAGGCGTTGAACTCAAGGAAGGCATGTTCTTTACCATCGAACCCATGATCAATTTGGGCAAGCCCCACGTGAAAGTCCTGAGCGATGGCTGGACGGCGGTGACGCGTGATCGCTCTTTGTCGGCCCAGTTTGAACATACCATTGGTGTGACCAAGGAGGGCTGCGAGATCTTCACGCTTTCGCCCCGCGGCCTCAATTGCCCGCCCTACAAGTTATAGTCCATGCCCAAGAGTTTTGACGAGGCCGCCTCGAAACCCCATTTTCTAGGCCATCGCGAACGCTTGCGTGAACGTTTCCGCGAAGCCGGCCCCGAGGCCATGCCCGATTACGAACTTCTGGAAATGGTTCTCTTTCGCGCCATCAAACGCGGCGATACAAAGCCTTTAGCCAAATCTTTAATCGCAAAATTCGGCAGCTTTGCGGAAGTTATCAGCGCGACACCAGAACGATTGATGGAAGTGGATGGTGTCGGTGAGGCCATCACTACAGAACTGAAGCTTGTTCGCGCCGCGGCGTTGCGCCTCATGAAAGGCCAGATTATCAACCGCCCGCTGCTGTCATCATGGAACGCCATCCTCGAATACTGCCGCGCCTCCATGGCCTACCAGGACAAGGAGCAGTTTCGAATTCTGTTCCTCGACAAGAAAAACCAGCTCATCGCCGATGAAGTGCAGCAGGAAGGAACAGTTGACCACACGCCGGTCTACACCCGCGAGGTAATGAAGCGTGCCCTCGAACTTTCGGCCTCCGCCATCATTCTTGCACACAACCATCCCTCAGGTGATCCCACCCCGTCCTTTGCTGATATCGATATGACACGGAAAATCATTGATGCCGGACAGAAGCTTGGCATTACGGTGCATGATCATGTGATCATCGGCCGCCAGGGCCACACAAGCTTCAGGGCTTCAAAATTGATTTGATCTCCTGCAAGTCGCTCGGCGTATCAACATCGAGCAAAACGCCTTTGGACTCGACCTTGACCTCAAAAATTTCCCTGGCCAGTGATGCCATCAAACGCTTGCCACCCTGATCGCCTTCAATGCGTTCCAAATCCTTGAAATGCTGCCGCCCCCATAATACCGGATTTCCCCGAACGCCGTCGTAGACCGGAACACAAACTGTGTGATGCGAGAACTCATCAAAGGATGAGACGAGTTGATCAATGGTTCCCCTTTCGACGAGTGGCATATCACCAAGGCAAATCAACGCTCCATCCGCATCGAGTGAAACCGCATTGAGTCCAATTTTCAGGGATGTTGAAAGCCCTTCGGCAAATTTTGGATTGTGGGCAAACGCCACATCCAGGGAATGAAGCGCCTTGCGGACCTTTTCGTCCTCATTGCCCGTCACCACAATGACGTCGTAAACGCTCGACGCCAGCAGCATTTCAATACTGTGTGTTATCAATGGCTTGCCGCCGAGATCAGCAAGAAGCTTGTTGGATCCCATGCGCTCGGATCTGCCCGCCGCCAGCACAACCGCAGTTATTTTTGGCTCGCGTTCGGCCATTCACTTGCCTTCCCTCGGCAGTGGCCGCGATGGAATTTCAGCCAGCAGCCCCCCTGCCCCCATATCCATGATGTCATGGGAAGTCACATCCAGACCAGCCAGCACCCGCTGCAGGACAAAATCAAAACCATTCACTTTGGGTGACCTGCGCACAACTTGGAACACCAATCACCGGCACACCCCGCAAATTGCCCAACATCATCAAATTTCCGGGGTCCACCGGCATGCCAAGATGAATGACCTCTCCACCCGCAGAAACAAGCCCGGCCGGTATCACATCGCCACGGTCAACAATCGCAGAAGCTCCGAAGACGAGGATTGGATTGCACGTCGCCTCATGCAGTTTTGCAACGGCATCGCGCACCGCTTCAATGGTGTGGTCGCAGACAATGATTTCGGAGATTTCACTGCCAAGTGCCGTCACACGCCCACGCATGGAAGCTTCGGATTTTTCCAGAAGCGAAACTTTGGCTCGCGAAAGCTTTGTGATTACTAATCCCACCCGCTTGGCGCGAAAATCAGCAACCCGAATGAGCGGTCCATCACCGATAACCGCTAACGCCTTGTCCAAAATCTTTCGCGGCACCGCAAAGGGAATGATTTTCACCGTGGCAATCATCTGTCCGGCAGCCACAAGAGAGTACGAACTTGCAGTCGCCAATGTCACACTCTCATGCACACGGTTAAGCGCATTGATATGCGCCATGTCCAGCACGGCAAGTCCCCGCTGATCGGCATAAAGATTGACACGTCCGGTAAATGGCTCACGCGCACTTACGTTGGCCCCGCAAATTCTCGCCGCAATCGCTTGAGCCGCTTCGTCTTCCGCTACATCATCATCACCGAGCCGTGCGGCAAAGATTTTGGAAATTCCAGAGCCTGCAAGAACCTCAATATCGGAAGCGGACAGCACCCTTCCCTTCTTGAACACGCCCTTCGCATGGCCAACCGAATGGGCCAATATGGTGCCCTCGGCCTTCGCCGTGGGAATTTCCGCAAATTCCATCTCAGGAACCCAGGCGCAGGGTATGAGTCATTTCCGCCATTATGGAAATGGCAATTTCAGCTGCGCCCTTCGCCCCAATGTCCAAACCAATAGGGCCATGAATCCTGGTGATCTTTTCATCGGAAAGGCCCATCTCCTTCAGTCTTGCGCATCTGCTGGCCTGGGTTTTCTTCGATCCCAATGCGCCAATGTAAAAGCATTCCGAGTGCAGTGCCAGATTGAGTGCAGGATCATCAATCTTGGGATCGTGGGTCAGCGCCAACAATCGCAGTTCGCGCATCAAGTCCAAGGGAAGGTAACACTTCGTCCGGCCACTTCACATGCAGTGAAATATCGGGAAAGCGCGCACCCGTGGCAAAAGCCCCTCTGGGGTCAATCACGCTCACATCATAGCCCGCCTGCACCGCCATCGGGATCACGCTTTGCGCAATATGAACCGCGCCGATAATCACCAGCCGCAATGGCGGATTGTAGACATGGACAAATTCATCATCATGCAGGCCCGACTGGTCAAAGCGAAAAGCCTCTTCAAGTATGTTTCCCAGTGGATCGCTGGTGCATTGCTCCTTGCTCACCATGCGCTGCGCGCCGCTTCCAATTTGCGTTATGATGGCAACTGCCCTTCGCTCCTTCTTTGCGGCAAGCAGGGCATTGAGAAGCGTCCGTTTCACGGCTCCAAAGGCTCCACAAAAATCCTGATTTTTCCGCCGCAGGCAAGCCCCACGTTCCAGGCCGTTTCATCGGCCACGCCAAAGTCGAGAACCTTCGATCTACCTGTGGCCATGGCCTCAAGCGCCTCGGTCACCACGGCGCCTTCAACACAGCCCCCCGATACGGACCCGGCAAAATTGCCCTGGCCATCAATGGCCAGTTGGCTGCCCACCGGTTGCGGCGCCGAACCCCAGGTTTCAATGACCGTGGCAAGCGCAACCTTCCGTCCTTCCGCCGCCCATGCAGAGGCCTGATCAAGTATCGTATTTCCAGCCACGCCAAACTCCTAATCCAGGTCGAAGTGAAACCACTGAGGACATGCTCCCGTATATGTGTCAAGATGCTCATATTGTGGGAGGCGCATGATGCTTCGTTCAATCCTCGCTATCGTGCTTTGGGGCTTCATGTCCGCTGGCCTCCCTGGCTGATTCCATAAGTGCGGCCGACAAGGCCGAATTTCAACGCATTATCACCGCCCAAATCACCGCGTTCAAGGCCGACGATGGCCCGGCCGCATATGATTTTGCCGCCCCCGTGGTGCGAAACATTTTCCCCACACCAGAAATTTTCATGACCATGGTGAAACAGGGCTACCCGCAGGTCTACCGCCCCCAATCCTTCAATTTCACCGAAGCTTTGATTGATCCCATGGGCAGGCCCGCCCAAAAAATGACCGTGGTTGGCCCCGACGGCAAATCTTATATCGCCCTCTACTCCATGGAAAAACAGCCAGACGGTACCTGGCGCATCTCTGGCTGCACCCTGCTTGAAATTCCGGGTCTTGATGCCTAGTGGTGAATATACGTTTCATGCCATTGTAAGAGCATGGGAACTGATTCACAAAAACCATCAAGAACAGATCTATGGGGTTATCTCGCAGCCCTGGGGATCATATTATCTATAGCCATCATTCTGTTGAGCATGGGGCGTGAACCCATTTGCAAGTGCGGCTTTGTGAAATTCTGGCACGGCGTGGTGATGAGCTCTGAGAATTCCCAGCATCTCAGCGACTGGTACTCACCTTCCCATGTCATCCACGGTTTCATTTTCTTTGGTCTGCTATGGCTTATTGGAAAGAAATGGTCCCTGAGCTTGCGCCTTTGCCTCGCCATAATGGTCGAAGGTGCATGGGAGATATTTGAGAACTCGGAATTCATCATCAACCGTTACCGTACAGCTACAATCTCGCTTGATTATTATGGTGATAGCGTAATCAATTCCGTGAGCGATGTCACAGCCATGGTTGTTGGTTTCTACGCCGCATCACGCCTGCCCGTTTGGGCCACAATAGCTTTGATAATTGGCTTAGAAGTTATTGTTGCAGCTCTTATCCGCGACAACCTCACCCTCAATATCATCATGCTCCTTTACCCCCTCGATTTCATCAAGGAGTGGCAGGCAGGGGCTTAGCCTATTTCACACAGGTAACCCGGCTGAAGGCCTTGGCTGCCTTTTTTGTTGTCTTGCCGGTGCCAATTTGGATGGTGGGCTTTACGCCGCTGACATACTTGAAATCCTTCGCCGTGCTGAACTCCTGCTGCGCGCACCAGGCCTCGGCTGCTTTTTTCCCACAGCCGCTGTCCCCGTCGAAGCACCAGTTCAGGCGAACATCGTTGAGCATCGGATTTCTGAACGTTTCATCGGCGGTTTCTTCCACTGGCGGCGCTTCCGGCGTGGAGGGAGTTTCCGTTGCTTCGATCGGTGCCGGCGGAGGAACAGGCAGTGGCTCTGCAACAGTGGCGCATGTGATCGATGTGAATCCATCGCAATAGGATTGGTCACAGATCTCACGTGTTGCGATAAGCCGCGTCGGCGTAGAAGCGCCAATGTCGGGTGCCTGCTTGGAATCAATGGCTTCATCAAAACCGACAGTTTTGCACCAAGCAGTTGCTGCGGGCGCGCCGCAGCCCTCGCCCCAGTTCACGCACCAATCAAGTCGGTCGCCGCCAAATGTTGGGTTGTCGAATGTTTTGGTTTCGGCCTCAGCGAGCCTTGATGAAAAACAAAGCGCCACTACAGCCGCGATGACGCAAACAAGCCTCCGCATCAAGAATCTCCGGTTTTTAGGACGCACCCTTCGGCTCAACTTATCGCCGAGGCAAATGTTTTCAATGGCCAAAGTGGCGGTTGGCAGATTTCTGGGGATAAACCGGCTCGATCAAATAATAAACCCACTGCGACTCAAAGGTCTCGCCGTAAACCAGAACCTGGCAGATATCACCATCAAGAGATGTTACGGGGCCTTCTCGGCCATCGGGAACCATGACCGTGTGGCCCACCCGGCACCAGTTGTCAGGCGTAGGCGGTGCTGCGGGCGGTATTGCAGTCGGTGCGGCAACCGCTGTTGCAACGTAAACTGTCGCCAAAAGTGATTTCATCTCACTGTCCCAGTTCGCCGATAGCTGAAATTCTACGATTTCTGCAAAAAACGCAAGCCTGCTTGAATCTAAATCACTTTTTTCGCCATTTTGACGGCGACTTGCCAAATTTCCGTTTAAAGCTGCGCGAGAATTGTGACAAAGCAGAAAAGCCTGTGGCAACAGCCACTTCGCGAATGCTCATCAGCGAGTAATTGATGAGTCGCTCGGCTCGTTCCAGCCGCAGGTCGAGATAAAATCCCATGGGCCGCTTCTTTAATGTCGTGGCAAACAATCGTTCCAGTTGCCGCACCGAAACTCCCGCCCGAATCGCCAGGTCTTCAACGCCGCGGGGTTCCTCAAGTTGCTCTTCCATAAGGGCAATGCAGGAGAGTATGCGGGCATCCGTCGTGCCATAGCGCGCCGCCGCTGGAATGCGCGCCTCTCCCGGTTGCTCAGCAAAGCGCGAATGCACGAGTTGATCGGCAACGGTGACCGCAATTTCACGGCCGAGTTGCTGCCTGATCCATTCCAGCATCATGTCAATGACTGAAGAACCGCCGGCACTGGTCATGCGGTCGCGGTCAACCTCGAAAAGCGATTGCATGGTTTGGACACGCGGAAAGCTTTCGCGAAAACCAGGGAGGCTTTCCCAATGGCAAGTAGCGCGGTAGCCATCAAGAACGCCGGCACTTGCCAGAATAAAGGGGCCGGTATCGATGCCGGCAAGAAGTACCTTTTGGGCAGCCAGTTTGCGCACGGCGGCAAGCGCAGGCCTGGTAATGCCCTGCTCCGGCTCATAGCTTGCGCACACTACAACCATGGTCGGTCGACCGACATCCGCAAGGCCGCCCGATACGGAAACAGGAATGTCATTTGAAGCAGAAACCGGCTTGCCATCTGCTGAAATAAACCGCCATGAAAACTTCCGTTCCGCAAAACGGTTTGCAACACGTAAGGGTTCAAGCGCCCCATAGAGCGAAATCATCGAAAAACGGGGAACCAGATGAAAAACAACATCGGCAGTGGTCATGGCGTAAAATGCTAACTCAATGGCGAAAAAAGTCAAACTCGGAATTTGGATGGGGCTAACGTCGCGGTACACGGAGGACCCCAATGAACCCCAAAATCATCATTACTTGCGCCGTGACCGGCGCTGGCGACACGGTCGGCAAAAGCCCGAATGTCCCGGTAACCCCAGAGCAGATTGCTAATTCAGCGCTGGAAGCCGCCGCCGCAGGCGCGGCTGTGGTCCACTGCCATGTGCGTGAGCCAAAAACCGGCAAGGGTTCCCGCCGGGTCGATCTTTACAAAGAAGTGATGGAGCGCATTCGCGCCAAGAACAAGGAAGTCATCATCAATCTCACCGCCGGCATGGGTGGCGATCTTGACGTTGGCCCCGGCGAAACGCCGATGAAGTGGGGCCCGGGCACCGATCTCGTGGGCCCCATTGAACGCCTCCTCCACATCGCCGAACTCCGCCCCGAACTCTGCACGCTCGATTGCGGCTCGCTTAATTTCGGCGACGGCAACACCATGGTTGTGCAGACGCCCGCACAGCTGCGCGAACAGGCAGCTCTCATCAGGTCCTATGGCGTGAAGCCCGAAATGGAAATTTTCGATTCCGGAAATCTTTGGTTCGCCAAACAGCTCTGCATCGAAAACCTGATTGACAGCCCGCCGCTCTTCCAGCTTTGCCTCGGCATTCCTTGGGGCGCTCCCTATGATTCCGAAACCATGGCCTATCAGAAAGCACAACTGCCTGAAGGCGCCATCTGGGCCGCCTTCGGCATTGGCCGCAATGAGTTTCCAGCCGTGGCACAAGCCGTGCTTCTCGGCGGCCACGTGCGGGTTGGCCTTGAGGACAATCTCTGGCTCGAAAAAGGCGTGCATGCCACGAATGGCAAGCTCGTCGAAAAAGCAGTGAAAATCATCGAAATCCTCGGCACCAAGGTTGCCACCCCCGATGAAGCCCGCGCCATTCTGAAATTGAAACCACGAACAATCTAATGCCGTCATCCCTACCCTATGCCGTCATTCCGGCGAACGCCGGAATCCCATTGCAGCAAGACTCCGGCTTTCGCCGGAGTGACGAAAGATAGAGAACGCAAACATGACAAAAATCAAAACCGTTGGCATAGCCGGAACCGGGCTTATTGGCGCAGGCTGGGCGGCGCGTCTGCTCATCCGCGGTTTCGATGTCATAGCCTATGATGTGCATCCCGCCGCTGAAGCAAAACTCCGGGCCGCGATCGATGTAGCTTGGCCTTCAATGTCCAAGCTGCTCGGTGCTTCCGGCAAAAAAGGCAAGCTCAGCTTCACCACTGATCTCAAGGAGATGGCTTCAAAAGCTGATTTCATTCACGAAGCAGCTCCCGAGCGCGAGGACCTCAAGGTTAAGCTGTTCCGTGATATCGATGCCATCGCCCGGCCTGATGTGCTGATCTCTTCCTCGTCCTCTGGCTTCCTACCCACCGTTCTGCAATCCCAGTGCCAGCACCCCGAACGCGTGATCATCGGCCACCCCTTCAACCCCGTCTATCTCCTTCCCCTCGTTGAAACCGTTCCCGGTGCCAAAACCTCCAGCGAAGCCATGGACCGTGCGGGAGTTTATTTCGAATCCATCGGCATGCAGGTGCTGCGCCTCAAGAAGGAAATCGAAGGCTACATCTGCGACCGCCTGCAGGAAGCCCTGTGGCGCGAGGCGCTTCACATTCTCAACAAGGACATCGGCACCACCGGCGACATCGACGACTCAATCGTCTATTCCGCCGGCATGCGCTGGGCCTTCATGGGTTCCTTCCTCACCTACCACGCAGCAGGCGGCCCCGGCGGCATGCGCCATTTCATTTCCCAGTTTGACCCCACCCTGGAACTGCCATGGACAGATTTGCCATTCCCAAAGTGGAATGACACGCTGCAGAACCGTTTGATTGACGGTTGCGAAGCCCAAGCGGCAGGCCAGACCGTGGCTGAGATCGAAGCCAAGCGCAATGATGTGCTGGTCGACATGATGCGCCTGTTCAAGCACCATAAGGTGGGTGCGGGTCTGGTGCTGGCGCGCGATGAAGCAAAGCAGGGAACCAAAGCCAAACGCTGGAAAAAATCAGACAAGCTTGAAGGCCCGGTAAAACTACACAAGGGCGAAGTTCTCTCCGCCTGGCTCGACTACAACGGCCACATGACCGATGCCGCCTACCTCATAGCCTTCGGTGATGGCCTCGATGCCTTCTTCCGCTACATCGGCGACGATGAGGCCTACCGCGCCACCGGCAACACCTTCTTCACCGCCGAAACCCACGTTAATTACTACAAGGAAATGAAGCTCGGCGAGGCCTTCTGGATTGAAACCCAGGTGCTGGGCTGCGATGAAAAGCGCATGCATCTCTTCCACCGCATGTACCACAGCAAGACCAAGGAACTGGTGGCCACCAACGAGATCATGCAATTGCATGTGAACCAGAAGGCTGGAAAAGTTGTTCCCATGCGCAGCGACCTGTATGAAGCTCTTTCCGCAATCGGCAAGGCCCACAAGAAGCTGAAGAAGCCAAAGGAGATGGGCAGCGTCATGCAGGTCAAGAGGAAGTAGGCATGAAACAGCGCGTCATGATCACCGCAGCAGCCGCAGGTATTGGCCGCGCCATTGCCAAGGCCTTTTACGATGATGGGGCCAAAGTCCACATTTGCGACGTCAACGAGCAGGCGCTTGCCGCGTTCCGCGAGGAATTCCCTGACATCGCCGCAACCCATGTGAACGTGGCAAACGAAGCCGAGGTCGACACCTGGTTCGACGAAGCGCTGGAAGATCTGGGCGGCCTGGACGTGCTGGTGAACAATGCGGGCATCAAAGGACCAACCGCTCCCATCGATGATATTGAATTTACCGACTGGCGCGAATGCCTTGCCATCTGTCTGGATTCGCAATTCCTCTGCGCAAGGCGCGCCGCTCCTGTAATGAAGACGCAAGGGGCGGGTTCCATCATTAATCTTTCTTCCACTGCAGGCCTCTATGGCTTCGGTAATCGCACCCCCTACGCGGCTGCCAAATGGGCGGTAATCGGCCTCACCAAATCACTTGCTATTGAACTCGGCCCCCACGCTGTGCGCTGCAATGCCATCTGCCCAGGCTCGGTTTCGGGTGAGCGGATGAACCGCGTGATCCAGGGCGAGGCGGAATTACGCGGCGTGCCCTTCGATGTGGTGGCCAATGAATGGAACCTGTCCCATTCCATTTCGCGTTTCGTTGAGCCGGAAGAGGTTGCCGACATGTGCTTGTTCCTCGCTTCGCCCGCCGCAAAAATGGTCACCGGTCAGGCGATTGCAGTAGATGGCCACACCGAAACATTCCACATCAGGTAGATCATGGATTTCGCCCTCACCGAAGAACAGCAGATGATCATCAAGACGACACGCGATTTCGTCGTCAATGAACTCTATCCCCACGAAGCGGAAGTGGAGGAAACGGGTAGGCTTCGCCCGGATCTGCGCGATGCAATTAAAGAAAAAGCCATTGCGGCGGGTCTCTATGCCGCCAATATGCCAGCTGAAGCAGGAGGAGCAGGCCTCGATACCTTGACCTGGGTTCTCTATGAAAAAGAACTGGGGCGCGCCAACTACGCGCTCCATTGGAATTGCGTGGCACGGCCTTCCAACATCCTGATGGCCTGTGTCGGCGAACAGCGCGAAAAATACCTTTTCCCCGCCGTACAAGGAAAGATGGTCGATTGCCTCGCCATGACAGAACCTGGAGTTGGGTCTGACGTGCGCGGCATGAAATGCTTTGCCAAACAGGATGGCAATGATTTCATCATTAACGGCACCAAGCACTTCATCAGCCATGCCGACGAAGCCACATTCACCATTCTCTTTGCCGCTACCGGCGAGGAAGACACGCCACGCGGCAGGAAGAAACTCATCACCGCATTCCTTGTGGACAAGGGTACAAAAGGCTTCACCGTGCGCGACGGCTACAAAAATGTCTCCCACCGCGGATACAACAATTGCATTCTCGAATTCAACGACTGCCGCTTGCATAAGTCGCAAATTCTGGGCGAACTCCATAAGGGCTTCGAGGTCGCCAATGAATGGCTGGGCGCCACACGCCTGCAAGTCGCCGCAACCTGCATTGGCCGCGCCGAACGCGCCATGGAGCACGCCAAGCAATATGCGGTGGATCGGCACCAGTTCGGCCAGCAGATCGGCAAGTTCCAGGGTGTGTCCTTCAAACTCGCTGACATGGCGGTTGAACTGAAAGCCGCCGAACTGCTCACACTTGAGGCAGCTTGGAAATTTGATCAGAAAACCGTCACCGACATGGACATGGCCATGGCCAAACTGAAGGCCACGGAAATGCTGGCCTTCATCGCCGATGAAGCCATCCAGATTCACGGCGGCATGGGATTGATGTCCGATCTCCCCCTGGAGCGCATTTGGCGCGATGCCCGCGTCGAGCGCATCTGGGAAGGCACCTCCGAAATCCAGCGCCACATCATATCGCGTGCCTTGCTGCGGCCTCTGGGTGGCTGATCTTGTCACGTAACCTCACCCCCCTCCTCCATCCCAAATCCATCGTCTTCATCGGCGGCGGCGAATGCGATGTCGCCATCCGCCGTACGCGGGAACTGGGCTTTGCCGGAAAAATCTGGGCCGTCCACCCCAAGCGCGAAAACCTCGGCGGCATTGCCTGTGTCAGATCGGTTGCCGATATCGACGGCGCGCCCGATGCCGCCTTCGTGGCCATCAAACGCGAACCCACCATCGAAATCGTCCGTGAACTGCGGAAAAAGGGCTGCGGCGGGGCGGTGATCTATGCTAGCGGATTCGCCGAAACAGGCGATGCCCATCTCCAGAAGGAGTTGCTCGAAGCGGCGGACGGCATGCCGCTCATGGGCCCAAACTGCTACGGCTTCGTGAATTGCCTCGCCCGCGTCGCCCCCTGGCCCGACGAACATGGCATGGAAATCATCGACAAGGGCGTTGCCATCATCACCCAGTCCGGCAACATCGCCTGCAACTTCACCTTCACCCGCCGCGCCTTGCCGCTCGCCTGCATCTTTGCCATCGGCAACCAGGCCGACATTGACATGGCGCAAATGCTGGAGGCACTAGCCCGCGACGAGCGCATCACGGCCATCGGCCTCCATATCGAAGGCCTGACTGATGTCGCAGCCTTTGCCCGCGCCGCCGAGATCGCCCGCGAGCTCAAAAAGCCGGTGATCGCGCTCAAAACCGGCCGCTCGGAGCAAGGGGCAAAAGTGGCCATGAGCCACACGTCATCGCTCGCCGGCGCCGACACGCTCTATGATGCGCTGTTCGAGCGCTACGGCATCGCCCGCATGAAGTCTGTCACCGCCTTTGTGGAAACCTTGAAGTTTCTCCACCACGGCGGACCCCTGAAGGACAGCCGCATCGTTTCCATGAGCTGTTCGGGGGGTGAAGCGGCCCTCATTGCCGACATGGCGCTGGAGCGGAAAGTGAGCTTTCCGCCCTTTGATCCGAAAACCAAGGCAGAGGTGGCAGCCACCCTCAATGAATACGTCTCAATCGACAATCCGCTGGACTATCACACCTTCATCTGGGACCAGTTCGACAATTTGACCGCAACCTATTCAGCCGTGCTGCGTGGCGGCTTTGATGCAGGCGTGCTGATCTTGGATGCGCCAACCAAGCCGGGAAATAATCCCGCCGCGTGGATCGTTGCGGCAAAGGCCTATGCCAATGCAGCCAAAATCGCCGGCGCGCGCGCCGTTGTCACCGCCTCACTTCCCGAATGCATGCTCCCCGAGGTTGCCGCCGATCTGGCAGCCAAGGGCGTTGCCCCCATGATGGGCCTTGATGATACGCTGGCCGCTTTTGAAGCCGCCTCGTTCATCGGCCGGAACTGGGCCCGCACCGAGACCTTGCCCGTTCTCTGTAAGACGCAATCATTCGGCACGAACGAATACACACTCAATGAACATGATGCCAAAACCCTCCTGAAAACCTTTGGTCTCCCTGTACCGGAAGGCCAAGTATGTAATGCGAGCGAAGCCGCAACTGTTGCAAAGAAACTTGGCTTCCCCGTCACCATCAAAACCTCGTCAGCTGCAATTGCCCATAAGACAGAGGCAGGAGGCGTAGCGCTCAATATCAAAACCGTTGAAGAAGCAGAGGCCGCTGCCCAGCGTATGGCAAAGCTCGCACCCGATGTCTTAGTTGAAGGCATGGTCACGGGCGCTGTCGCTGAACTCATCATCGGCCTCAAGAACGATCCGCAATTTGGACCCGCCCTTGTTATCGGCGCAGGCGGCGTTCTAACGGAACTCCTGAAAGACAGCGTCACAGTCCTGCTGCCAACTTCGCGCGAAGAAATCACCCGCGCGTCTGAAATCCCTCAAAGTATGGAAACTCGTCGAAGGCTTTCGCGGCAAATCGGGTGATCAGACAGTCAGTCATTGAAGCCATCATGGCCGTCGCCAGCTTTCGCCAAAGCCCACACTGCCCATATCGAGGAACTTGATGTAAACCCCTTGCTCGTGCTTCCCAAGGGAGCCGTGGCCGTTGATGCCTTGATTCGTATGCGGAGAGATTGACATGACCTCACCCATCATAACCGAACGCCATGGCGCCGTGCTTGAAGTCACCATCAACCGCCCAAAGGCCAACGCCATCGATGCCGCAACCAGCCGCATCATGGGCGATGTCTTCATGAAGTTCCGCGACGATCCGGAATTGCGCGTCGCCATCCTCACCGCCGCCGGCGATAAGTTCTTCTGCCCCGGTTGGGATCTCAAGGCCGCAGCCGCAGGCGAAGCACCAGATGCAAACTATGGCGTGGGCGGATTTGGCGGCTTGCAGGAACTGCCGCGCCTCAACAAGCCGGTTATCGCGGCAGTCAATGGCCTTGCCTTTGGCGGCGGCTTTGAAATCATGATCTCGGCCGACATCATCATCGCCGCCGAACACGCAACCTTCGCACTGCCTGAAATCAATTCAGGCACGCTTGCCGATGCGGCGACTATCAAACTCCCGCGCCGCATTCCCTATCACGTGGCAACTGAAATGCTCTTCACCGGCCGCAGGTTCAGTGCCGCTGAAGCAAAGCATTGGGGCATTATCAATGAAATCGTCCCCGCCGCGGACCTGATGCCGCGCGCCCGCGCAATCGCGGCCATGCTCGCTGATGGTCCGCCGTTGGTTTTTGCAGCCATCAAGGAAACCCTGCGCGAGACCATGCACCTGCCCGTGCAGCAGGCCTTTGATCTCGTGACCAAGCGCAAGTTGCCGACCGTGGACAAACTCTATTCCAGCGAAGACCAGTTGGAAGGCGCCAAGGCCTTTGCCGAAAAGCGCACACCTGTCTGGAAGGGACGTTAAATTTCCCGATCCGCCAATCCAGCCCCCATGTCGTCATTCCGGCGAAAGCCAGAATCTGGCCGCAGCTAAGATTCCTGAATGAGATTCCGGGGTGCGCCGGAATGACGACGTTTTCTGATTTACATCAGCCAGTGACGGCCGCTGGCGCGAATCCGGTTGTTTTCCGCGATAACGGCTGAAGCCGCATCGGAGCCCGTAAATGCCACGCGTAGTTTGGCCCAGAAACCCTGTGTGGAAATGCGATATTCAGGTTGAGCGGTCTGGCAGGAAGCATGTGTCATAATGTTTAACTTTTGTTAATTATTGTTGATGATTAAAACTTATACAATTGTATTTATTTGCACAAACGACTAGTTTTCATCCCATCTACAAATTTAATTTGAAGGTGTGATATGCTCGATCTCTTCCCAGGTCTCCGTTCCCTTCGCGCCTTTGATGCCGCCGCCCGGCATTTGAGCTTTACCCGCGCGGCGTCTGACATGGGCGTCACCCCCGCAGCCATCAGCCATCAGATCAAGGAATTGGAAGAACAGCTCGGCATTTCCCTATTTGCCCGCACCAGCCGCAGCATGCGCCTGACCCGCGAAGGTGAAATTCTGCGCGGCGCTGCCATTGAATCCCTAGAGTCGCTCACCCGCGCCCTGCAACGCATCAGAAAACTGGAAAACCAGAAGCAGTTGAAAGTTTCAGCATCACCGTCAATTGCCGCCAAGTGGCTCGTGCCGCGCCTGGACCGTTTCCTCGCCACCGTGCCCGGCGCCGACGTGCGCGTGAATGTCTCCACCACCGTCCTCGACTTTGACCGCGATGATGTCGATATTACCATCCGCTTCGGTGATGGAAAGTATCCGGGCCTTCGCGCCGATCTGCTGTTTCACGAAAATGTCTTTCCCGTCTGCAGCCCGGCGCTCATCACCAAGAGCAAGCCGCTCAATACCCCGCGCGATTTGCTGCACCACCAGCTCATTCATCTGGATTGGGAAGCCCAGGGCCTGCCCTGGCCCAACTGGCGCATGTGGATGCTGGCGGCCGGTATCCGTGAATTTGATGATACGCGCGGGCTTCATTTCAGCCAGACATCACTTGCGGTTCAGGCTGCAATTGACGGTCAGGGCGTGGCCTTGGGCGATTCAAACCTCGTTGCTGACGATCTGGCAAAAGGCCGCCTGATCAAACCTTTTGAGTTATCGCTGCGCGCGCCAACGCAATTTGCCTATCATGTCATCTCGCCCGTCGAGACCGCCGATGCCCCCATGGTCAAAGCCTTCCGTGAATGGAGCCTGAAGGAAGCCGGCGTTATGGGCTGAGGGCCGGATGGCTATCATATGTACCTACTGGCATTTGCTCGTAGTCAATCACCGCGCCGGTCATCATCTGCGCCGGCGGAGAGACCAGAAAAGCGCAAAGCCCCGCCACATCATCGGCTGTAATCAATCGGCCAAATGGCATACGCGCGCCAATCTGTTCAGCCCAATCCTCCGGCAGCTTGTGAAATTTGGTTTGCAACTCATGTTCGCCGTCAGTTACAGCCCAACCCAGATTCACGCAGAACACCCGAACTCTATCACGCTTGAAAGTATTGGCGGCATTGCGAGACAAAGTCATCAGTGCCGATTTGGACGCGGAATAGGTCGCCAGATTTGGCTGGCCCGCCATAGGCCAACATGCTGGCAATATTGATGATCACGCCGGACTTAGCCGCCACCATGTGCTTAGCCGCCTCCTGCATCATAAGCAGGGGTGCTTTCACATTCACCTCGAACAGGCGGTTAAAGGCCTCCGGCGTTGTATCCGCAATTCCACAGCGTTCCGTATTGCCCGCCGCATTCACCAAAACATCAAGCCGCCCGAAACTTTTAATTGCCTTGGCAACCGAGCCCGTAATTGTCGCGTGGTCACGCAAATCTCCAGCAAAAATTTCGACGCCCTTGCCAAGTTGTTTCTGTGTCGCCTCAAGTTTCTGTTGATTGCGATCAACCAGCAACACGCCGGAAAATCCATCTGCCAGATATTGCCGCGCCACCGCCGCGCCAATTCCCTGCGCTCCCCCGGTGATCAGTGCCGTCCGCATAAACTACCTCATGACAAAGGGATCAGCCATCGGCACATCCGATGTATTGATCCAGATTGATTTCGTGCGCGTGTAATCGCGTATTGCGTCCATCCCGCCCTCACGACCATAGCCCGTATAGCCATTGCCGCCAAACGGCGCGATGGGCGAGACCGCGCGGTAAGTATTGATCCATACCACCCCTGCCCTGATCCTTTTTGACAGGCGGTGGGCACGTCCCAAATTCTGCGTGAAAATGCCTGCCGCAAAGGCATAGTTCGTGCCATTGGCCAAAGCCACCGCCTCATCTTCCGTTTTGAATTTGAGCACCGACAGCACGGGGCCAAAAAATTCTTCGCGCACACAGGGCAATTCAGCCGAGGGCGCAAGAAGAATGGTTGGTTCAAAATAATAGCCCGCCCCACTCGCGAGCCTTGCCGCCAGTTACCAGCGTCGCCCCTGCTGCCACACTATCAGCGATCAATTTCTCTGCCCGCTGCACTTGCCGGAGCGTGGCAAGCGGCCCCATCTCAGTTGCCATATCAAGGGGCGCGCCAATCTTGATCTCGCCCGCCCGCTTGGCCAGCTTGGCCACAAATGCATCGTGAATGGACTCATGAATCAGCAAACGCGATCCCGCCACGCAGGATTGCCCCGTAGCGCCCCAGATGCCCGCGATCACGCCATTCAAGGCGGAATCCAGATTGGCATCGTCGAACACCACAACCGGAGACTTGCCGCCAAGCTCCAAGCGTCGTCACCGCAAAATTCGCCGCCGTATTGCGCACCACATGGCGCGCGGTGTCAGGCCCGCCCGTAAAGGCAACCCGCGCCACCAGGGGATGTGAAGTCAGCACCTGCCCGCAATCCGCACCAAGCCCCGTGATGATATTCACAACGCCCGCGGGAAATCCGGCCTCGTGGATCAGCTTGGCGAAGTGCAACAGCGGAGCTGGCCCATCCTCCGAAGCCTTGAGCACCACCGTGTTCCCCGCAGCCAAGGCCGGCCCCAATTTTGTGGACGTAAGAAACATCTGCGAATTCCAAGGCACGACCGCCGCCACAACGCCCAGGGGCTCACGCCGGGTTGAAACCTCCATGTCCGGCTTGTCGATGGGAAGGGTCGAGCCTTCAATCTTGTCGGCAAGCCCCGCAAAGTAGCGGTAGAACTCGGCCACATAACCCGTAACCGCCTTGGTCTCACGGATCACCTTGCCCGTATCGCGTGTTTCCAGCTCACCAATGATCGCGGCATCGCGCGCCACAAGTTCCGCCAATTTATAAAGGAGCTTACCCCGAGCCGTAGCCGTCAGTGGCGGGCCATGGCCCGCCCGTGAATGCCGCGTGGGCGGCGCGCACGGCACGGTCCGTGTCAGCCGCGCTGGCCTTGGGCATCAGTGCCCAAACCTTCCCCGTGGATGGATCAATGCTTTCAAATGTAGCTCCACCCTCTGCCGCACAGAACTCACCATCAATATAAAGCTGAAAAGCCTCAGCCACTTGCCGCCTCTTTTTCCGCAAGGGCCTTCACCTTGGCCAGTCCCTTTTCATAGTCAGGCCCGACAAAACGTTCCATCAGCAGGCCAAACCAGCGGTCCATCATGCCATCAAGCTTCATCTTGAAACCCCAGGTCGCCGAAGTGCCGGTGCCTTCCGGTTTCAAGTCCCAATAGGACTGGGATTTGCCCATCGCGCCAAAATCCAGGTCAACCGAAACCCGGCTGTTTGGAACATGTTCCGTAATCGTCTGTGATCCAGAGCCCACATTCGGATCATTGGAAGCCCAGCTCATTTTAGCCCCCACACCCGATTCAGGACCTTCAAATGTGTAAACGGCGTTAGGGTCAAGTTCCGCCCATGGCGACCATTCATTGAAACGCTTGTAGCCGCCCACCAGTGCAAAAACCTTGTCCGGCGGCGCCTTGATCACAGTTTGCCGTTGCATGGCGACCTCGCCTGGCAGGAGATAGCCACCACCTGCAAAGATCACGACAAGCGCAGCGAGAATCCACACAATTGCTTTCAACAATTTCCTCATATGTATTCTCCATTCAAAAATCGCCGCAACACGGAATTGACTTCATCGGGCATTTCCACCGGCATCATATGCCGTCCTTGGGGAATAATGAAACAGCGCGCTGAAGGAATTGTTGCAGCCAGCCTCCGCGCCATATCCGGCGTTGAACCGCCATCAAGCTCCCCCGTCATGACCAATGTGGGACAGTTAATTCCGGAAACCTTGTCCACCAGGTGCTTGTCACCAGTTGCAAAACACTTATACGCCACAAGAAAGGAAGTGGCGTCATTGGTTCTGAGCATCCGCTCGTAGCCCTGCATCACTGCCGGAAATTC
This sequence comes from uncultured Alphaproteobacteria bacterium, assembly GCA_963766425.1. Classification (GTDB taxonomy): domain Bacteria; phylum Pseudomonadota; class Alphaproteobacteria; order Rhizobiales; family Aestuariivirgaceae; genus Aestuariivirga. Next base: position 26,170 of record CAVYAB010000028.1, on the reverse strand, counting down.
AGTCGCAAACTCCGGGGAAAACCAGCGCGTTAATGCGGCCCCGATGATGGCCTGCGGCCCTTCCCGCGTCGCCACATTCAAGCGTGCCTGAACGCCCGCTCGCTCTTCAGTGTTTCGGGCATAGACCGTGCTCATGAGAACTAATTTTTCAATTTTGTCAGCGTGCTCGGCCGCAAAGCCCTGCGCAATCATTCCGCCGAACGAAAATCCCACAAGAGAAAAACGCTCCAGCTTCAATTCTTCAACAAGCTTCTCAAGCTGATGTACCCAGTCCCCCAACACGGCGTTTTCAGAAACTGCAGCACTTCGTCCGTGCCCCAAGAGATCAAAGGTAATGACCTCGTGGCTGCCAGCAAATGCCTTCACCTGCTCCGCCCAAATGCTTTGGTTCAGCCCCACGCCATGAAGCAGGATCAGCGCGGGCCCCGCACCCGACAGGCGGGCACAGGTGCCATCACGCAGCATAATCTCCCGATGGCTCACACCTTCTTTTCCGCCGCCATCTCTTCCATGTCCATGTAGCGGTTGCCGATCCTCGGGAAGGCGCGCCCCGTGGTTGCCCCGCCGATGGCCACCAGAATTTCGTCTGGCCCCGGTGCATCGGGCACGGCAAATTCCAGCGTCAGGTAATGCGAGCGAAAACCTTCATCAGTCTTGTGCATCATCGGAATTTGGATGGATGAGCCCGCAACGCCGCGCTTGTTGGTAAAGGCGAGATAGGATTTGCCTCCAACGGCTTCGCGGAATTTGTTGCCAAAGCGCAGGGTGTGAATGATGCCCGAGGCGTGTTCAATTTCGCCATTGAGGCCAACGATGGCGGCCTTGCCATAGGCCTCGATCCTGTCACCTCCGCCAAGCTGTTCCAACAGCAGCGGAACCAGCAAATCACCCAGCACCGGCGCCATGGCAAGAATCTCGGGTCGGAGGTTTTCAACAAATCCGCGTCCCACCCATGGATTCTGGATCACGGCGGCTACACCCGCCATTTCCACAGGCACATCCGGGGCCCTTCCGCCTTCAATATATGTTGTCTCAATGAAGGTCACAGTCTTTCGTATAGTCGGTTTCATGAATTCACTCCGCCGCCTGGTGCAGGCCAACGCGGCCTTTGAAGCGCGGCATCACTTCGTCCGTGAACAGTTTCACCGAACGCATGGCAACATCATGGTCAACCCCGGGAAAATGTGACCACACCAGCAAGGTCTGCAAATTCAGCACATCAATCATTTCCTCGATGCGTGCCGATATTTCATCGGGCGTTCCAAACAAAAGATTGCGCTCGTCGAGAAAATCGACTGACAGCAGGTCAAGCTTGTTCTCCGTCTTGGGCAATTCCTCGCCAAGGTGGCGGTGGTTATCAAGCCCGCGCCAATGGCAAACCCAGCGCAAATAATCCACAATACCGGCACCACCCAACCGCTTGGCTTCTGCCTTGCTTTCGGCGCAGAACATGTCGCGCACCAGGCTGACGCCCTCGCCAAGCTTCACCTCGCGCTGTTCCTTCGCCGCCTTCTTGTCACGGTACAGTTCAAATCGCGGTTTCAGCGCATCGGTGGGCGGAATCCACATCATGGCGCCCATGTCATTTTCCGCGGCGTATTGGATTGCCAGATGACCGTCCACCACCTGGTGAATGGGCGGAGTTGGCTGCTGCAAAGTGCGCGGAACAACCGTGAGCTTTTTCAGCTCTAGCGTTTCCATATCCTGGTACTCGGCGCTCTTCGGCGACATGCCATGGTCCCATACAAAACCGCGATCAGGAAAATTGAAAAATTCCCCGTGAAACTCGAAATATTGGTTCGACCAGGCCCGGCGGACAACTTCCAAAGCCTCGGCAAAGATCCGGAAATTCTGTGCCGGGTTTCGCGTATCCGCCATCTTGTTGAGCTGCAGGGCCTCCCGGCCATAAATGCCGCGTCCAACGCCCACCTCGATGCGCCCGCCGGACATATGATCAAGCATGGCGATGTCTTCGGCAAAGCGCAGGGGATGCCAGAAAGTGATGATGTTGGCGGCCTGCCCTATGCGGATGCGCTTCGTGTGGGCGGCCGTCCAGGTGGACATCAACACCGGATTGGGCACCACCTCAAATCCCTCATAGGAGAAGTGGTGTTCCGTGTACCAGACCGAATCCCAGCCTTCGCGGTCCAGGTATTGCGCCAGGTCAATCTGCTCGCGCATGACCGTGCCATAAGGCTTGTTCTGGCGGTTAACGGTGTTGGAAAAATATCCGAATTTCATGTGTGTGGCTCCATCTGACGGGGTTCAGAAAAATTGGCACACACCGATTTGGCTGACTGCCTGCCGACTTCAGCTGGATTGACCCTAACAGATCAGGGCGAATTTGTCACCGTTAAGCCGGACTGGAAAGGGGAAAAATAGTGGGACAAAAATGGAAAAGAATTCACGCGGCGCGGATATGGTCAGCCGACTGCTCCGTCGAACCGTTTCCGGAAAAGGCCTGGGCCCAATCCCGGAAAGCGCTTGCCGGCAGTGGTGACGAGAACAGGTAACCCTGCCCAAACCCAATGCCATAGGAGCGCAATTGCTCCAAGGTTGCCATGTCTTCAATACCCTCGGCAATGATGCCAATTCCAAGTTCGGCGCTAAGGGTTGCCGTGGCCTTGATCAGGGCCCGGGCCCGAAGCGCTTCCGCTTCGTTGCCATGGCTGAGTTGCCGGGCGAAGCTCCGGTCAAGCTTTATGAAATCAACTGGGTAGCGGCTGATGTGGCCGAGCGAAGAATAGCCCGTACCGAAGTCATCGAGCGCAATGCGGGCGCCTGTTTCCCGGATGTCGGCAAAGAACCGGGAAAAGCGTTCCTCGTTTTCGAGAAGCGCTGTTTCGGTAATTTCGAAAACCAGCGCCTTGGCAAGTTCTGGCGCGTTCTTGAGACGCCTGACCAAATCAACAGTAAAGGCCCGGTCCAGTTGCCGGGGAGACAGGTTGATGGCCAGATAGCGGCCGGTCTCGGCTGCAAAGGCATGCTCATGTTGCAGATTGGAAATCGCCTCGCCAACAACCCAGTCGCCGACCGGACCCATGAGTCCGGTTTCTTCCGCCACAGAGATGAATTCCATGGGCTGCATCAGTCCGTCTTCCGGGCATTGCAGCCGCAGCAGGGCTTCCGCCCCCACAACCCGCAAACTGCTGAGATCAACCACCGGCTGATAGAACAGGCGCAATTGATTGCCACGCAGTGCTTCACGGATCTTGTCGGCCACGCGGCTGCGCGTAAGCGCCTTGTCACCGAGATCATTGGAGTAGATGGAAATCCTGTTCTTGCCCTGCTGCTTTGACTTGTACATCGCAAGGTCTGCAAGGCGCAGCAGCTCTTCCGCGCTGCCTGAATGGGTGCCCAAAACCGCAATGCCAATGCTGCAACCGACATGGACAACAACATCTTCCACGTGGAATGGCGTAACCAGGACCTGGAGTGCGCGAAGCGCCACGGCAACAGCACCGTCATCTTCCTTGAGCCCACGCAGAACGACGGCAAACTCATCGCCGCCAAGCCGCGCGAGGTAATCTGCTGCAGTCAGGCACGTGCGCAGCCGGTCAGCGGCTTCAATCAAAAGTCCATCGCCCGATTCATGGCCATGGGTTTCATTCACCCATTTGAAATTGTCGAGATCGATGTAAAGAATTGCGAGCTTCTCGGAAAAACCTTCTGACGCCGGCCTGATCCCTGAAAGATATTCGAATAGGCCCTGCCGGTTTGGCAGTCCCGTCAAATGGTCGGTCACCACCTGAATGCGGAGTTTCTTTTGTGATTCCTTGAGGCTGCTCACATCATTCATCACACACAGGAAACAGACGTCCAAACCGTTCGGCATTTTGTCAGCCACGGCGGAAAGGAGGACGTCCATGCTGCTTCCGTTCTTGCGGAGCAATTGCAAGGGGAAGTCGCGCAGTTCCTCCTGCGAAACCAGGTCCGCCAGCGGAAAGCCGGCATCATGGCTGCCCGGAGGCTTGCGGATGAAGTTGGACAAAGCCTTGCCCACGACATCGTCCCGGACATAGCCCGTTTGCTCGAGCCAGTGGCCGCTTACGTTGAGGATGGCGCCATTGGGGCAGATCGAAAACATCAGGGCCGGCGTTTCATTATAGAGCCTGTCCACATGCTCAAGCGCTTCACTGTTGCGCCGTGCCTCTTCCCCCAGTTTAAGTTGCATCTCATTGAATGCGACAATCACTTCACCCATTTCATCGGCGGGCCGGTGTTTGACAATTGCCACGCCGCCACCCGCTCCTGCCGTCCTTATCGCCGCAAGCAGCGCCTTCATCGGCAGCCCGACGATGGAGCGGAAGCTGAACCAGCTCGCCCCCATCGCCACGAACAACCCTATGAGCATGGCCAACATGCTGAACTGGCGTTTGCTCCGGTCCGAAGCAACAATCTCCGCTTCGTCATATTGCACGCGGAGCATTATGTTGGTCTTGTCATCGAACGGAACGAGCAGGGTCGTTTTGCCGTCAGGTTTTTGGCATCCTACCTTGTCTGGCGCATTTGCCAGCACGCGGCCGCCGCTATCGACCATTTCAACGCAGCGGATCGCCGGATCGACCAAAAGAAGGTTGACCAGGTTTGTATTGAGCCTGCCATTATCGAGTCCGGTTTCCGTCTTGATAATCTTGGCAATTCGCGTTGTGAAAACGCCAATGCGGTCGTTGATGCTGTCGCGCTCGGCGCGCAGAAGAACATTTGAAACGAACGCCAGGCCAAGCATAGAAGCCACGACAAATATCGGTACGAGGAAAAACAGAAACCTCCCGAACAGGCTGCCAATTTTGGCCTGTTCGCCTGCCCCCATCATTTGTGTCGAGGCTACGCCCATGCAAGGCCGGTCGAGGCCCGAATTGCCTGCCAGTTCCCCAAAATTGCCCCAAGAATCAAGTCTTTCATCCCGCTCTCCCGATCAGGTCAGGGAGGGAAGTTAGGCCGCAGTCCGTTAATCGCGCCTATCCGCCCATGGTAAACGCCCGCAGGTTGCAGGCGTAGTTAATGAATGATGTTGAAGTCAGTGGCGATTTTATATTTCCGGGACTTGCTGGACCCTGTTTCATCGCCTAATTTCCCTCCGCTTGGTGCTGGCTGGAAGGCCGGAGAATCGGGAATGCGGTGAAATTCCGCAACGTGCCCAACGCTGTAAGGTGGACCGGGCGGCATTTGCCACTGACCTCAAGTCGGGAAGGCGCGCGCCACGGGTTGAGACCGAAGTCAGAAGACCGGCCAGGCAGGAAAAGTGGTGCCCTCGTGGAGGAAGGCAGCACGCCATAACGCATCCGAAGGGGAACCACGATGCCAGCTCCAGCCAACGGACTTACGTCCGCAGCGCCTTTTACCCGTGACGAACGAGCCGCAGTTTACCGCGCCATTTTTACCAGGCGCGATGTCCGCAGCCAATTCTTGCCCGATCCTATCCCCGATGAAATCCTGGCCCAGGTTCTGACCGCGGCCCACCACGCGCCGTCTGTGGGTTTCATGCAGCCGTGGAACTTCCTGGTTGTAAAGGAGCAAGCTGTAAAAGACAAAATCCGTGGCGCTTTCCAAAAAGCCAATGCGGAAGCTGCCCTGCTCTTTCCCGACGAGAAACGCGCCCTCTACCAATCACTCAAACTCGAAGGCATCACCACCGCACCCATCAATCTTTGCATCACCTGTGACCGCGAGCGTGGCGGACCCGTTGTGCTGGGCCGCACTCACAATCGCGACACGGACATCTACAGTACCGTCTGCGCCGTCCAGAATCTGTGGCTGGCGGCCCGCGCCGAAGGCCTCGGCGTCGGCTGGGTCAGCATTTTCAATGCAGCAGACATCAGCTGCATTTTGCACCTGCCGGACCAAGTCGTGCCCATAGCCTATCTCTGCCTTGGCTGGGTCAAGGAACTCCATAGTTCGCCTGAACTTGAAGCCAAGGGCTGGCGCAACCGCCTTGATCTGCAAACCCTGGTATTTCAGGATCAGTGGGGAAAGTCCGCCAGCGATGAGCTCAAAGTTTCAATCAACAATCGTGATCCGCGTCGACCTTGAACCGTATTTCTGGACCAGATTATATAATTTCGCGGCATTGGCGGGAAGCAGACGCACGCAGCCGTGTGATGCGGGCCGCCCCAGGGACCTGACATAATAGCTCCCATGGATGGCATAGCCGCCCTTGAAAAACACCGAATTCGGCATTGGCGAATTGTCGTATTTCCGCGAATAGTAAACCTTCGCCGTGCGTTGCACCCGATAGGTGCCACGCGGTGTGTAATAGCCCGGTCGCGCCGTTGAAACTTTCCAGCGGCCATAGGGCCAGCCGTTCACTTTGACCGCCATGGATTGTGATGAAATATCGATAACGACATTTACTGCTGGCGCATCGACCTCGGTTCTCTTGGCTTCAGCAGATGATGCAATGAGGAGAATGGTAAAAAAACAGAAGAAAGACAGCAAACGATTCAACATGATGATTGCCCCAAGTCTAGCCCCAGGGAAATGAAACACCAGATTCGCCTTGCGCACAAGATGGCGTGCATTCACGTGCAGGTGAATCAGTCGAAAAGAAATTCGCGCCCCACCTTCACGCGGCGCACCCCGTCATAGGCAATGATATCGGCGGTGGCATAGGTTTCCGTGAGCGTAGCGGGAAGGAAACTGCCGGTGCCCACCAGATTGAGCGGTGCCTTGGCCGCCCCCATGACCTGGCATTTCTGCGGGTCAAATCCGGACGAGGCAACTATCTGCGCCTGCTTATACCCGGCCTTGTCCAAGGCGCGCCGCACGTGGATGATGGAAGCCACCGAAACGCCTTTGCCGAACAATATACGGCGGACTTTGTCCACCAAGATATTGTTTGGATCGAGTTGAAACGCCCTGCCGCCAAGAACCTGCTCGACAATATTATATTCACCCGCAACACCGAGCCAGTGGCCCACGATGTCTACCGACTTTTCGTAATCAAGACCTTCAGCAAAGCGTCCGCCATGGGTATCAAGCCGTACCCCAAAAATCTTGTCCTTGTTCTGCAGTTTTGCCTCTTCATAGAACCACCGCGCACAACGCAATGAATCGGTAATTTCCTCACCCGTGTAGTCAACCAGTGCAATCAGCGTTTTGGCCTCCGGGATTGTTTCGGCAAAAAGCTTCATCGCCTGAAGCACATCGCCGTTCGTGTAGCCCACAAGCGCATGGGGCATGGTGCCCATGCCGGAAGCAGCACCAAACAGGGGTGCCGTCAAATCCTGCGACGAACCTACAAAGCCCTTCACTTTGCTGTCCGCATGTTTTGCCGCAGCACTGCCGACGGCAGCACCGTAGGCGGCCAGAATGTTCATCTCTGCCCCGCTGCCATGGCGCGCATGCATGTCCATGAAGGCCGCATAGGGAATGGCCCGGCACATCTCATAGGCGTTATTGGCCGAAACGCAGGGAAACCCGATCTTCTGCAGAACCAGCGTTTCAACTTCCGAAAGCTTTGCCATGGAACCCGTGATCTCAAGCATCTTGCTTTCGGAAGGAACAATATCGCCTTCCTCATAAAAACGCTTCACCCGCGCCGTTGGCACAAGCCGTTGCACCATGCGGATGGTAGGCTCAAGTGCTGCCACAACGCGCCTGCGCATGAACACGGCAAAGGTCACGTCCATGTCGCCGTGGCTCGCAACAATGCGGGCCGTATTGGTGAAATACTTGTCCGTCTGGCTGCCGATAGGCCCAGCTGCAAGTGCTATATCCACGAGCTTGTCGAGGATCTTTTCGTAACCCGGAATTAAGGAAGCGCGTTTGTCCATCATCTCATCATTTTCACAAGAAAGGGGGCAGACGTCAAACGCCTTTGACAGCCTTCATGAGGCTTGCGGCACCGGCCTGCAAAAGGTCCACATCCACCGAGCCTGCCATAAATGAATAACCCATGGCCGCGTAGGCTTTGATAATTTCGGCGGTTCCGGCAAAGGCTCCGGCAACGAGCTTGTTTTTGGCGGCGGCCGCAGCAACCCGCTTCATCGCTTCAAGCGTATAGGTGGCTGTTTTGTCGATTCCGGCACCATTGGAAAGGGCAATGGAAAGATCACTTGGTCCAACAAAAAGCCCGTCCAATCCGGGCACCGCTGCGATTTCCTCCACGGCATCAAGCGCCGCCTGCGTTTCAATCATGGCAAAGACCTGGGTTATGCTGTTGGCCCGCTTGAGATATTCAGGAGCAGTCAGGCCATGGGTCTGGAAGGACGTATACCCACCCCAGCTCCGCCCGCCCATCGGCGGATATTTGGCCGAGCGCACCATGGCCTCGGCCTGCACCCTGCTGTTCACCATGGGAACAATTACCGCGGCAGCACCTGCATCAAGCACCTGCCCGATAAGGCCCGGCTCATTCCATAAAACCCGCGCAATGGCTGGCCTGCCCGCATTGCTGATGGCGGCAATCATCGGAACCGCGTCAGAAAAGCCAATCATGCCATGCTGCATGTCAAGGCAAACGCCTTCAAGGGGAAGCCTCGCCAATTGCCCTGCCAGCTGTGCGCCGGGCATCGTCGCCCAGGAAAACAGGAACGGCTCAGCCTTGTTGGCGAGCCGTGCCTTCAGGTCAAAATTTTGCGCAGCCAATTATCCCGCCTTTATCTGTTCGAGGGCAACCGCCAGCAGTTCATCCATGTGACGGCGAATCTGGTGGTCCGATTGGTCAACTTTCTTGGCGTCGAAGTCAGCCCTGACCTTGCGGAACAGGTCTTCAATGCCCGCTTCTTCAATATCTGCAATGACCACTGATTTGGCGTAAGCATCGGCTTCGGCGCCAGAAAGGCCCAATTTCTCCGCCGCCCACAGGCCCAGAAGCTTGGCGCGCCGGGCATGGGCCTTGAATTGCACCTCCTCATCATGGGCAAATTTCGATTCGAAGCCCTTTTCGCGCTTGTCCATATTCATGTCGGTCTCCTCCACATATCCCAGTGAGATAGCTAGTCGCATGCCCCAAATCAACCACTCAAAACCGTTGTGCGCCGCAATAAGTTCGAGTAGAAGCCCGTGGCATTTAATGGCGGCCCCCGGCTTATTGCCAAAACATGTGAACTATGCGTACCGCCCGCTGGCTTTATGCTAAAAGGGTGATTAAGGGTTTTGATGAGGATATTGCAGATGACCAGCAGAAGAACCCGCATTTACGAAGGCAAAGCCAAGATTCTGTATGAGGGCCCAGAGCCTGGCACGGTGATTGTGCACTTCAAGGATGACGCCACCGCCTTCAACGCCCAGAAGAAAGCGGTTATTGAAGGCAAGGGTGTGCTCAACCAGCGCATTTCCGAATTCATTTTCACCAGGCTGAATGACCTCGGCATCCCCACTCATTTCCTCCGCTCGCTCAATGTGCGCGAGCAGCTCGTTCGCGAAGTGGAAATCATTCCCCTCGAAGTCGTCGTGCGCAACGTCGCTGCAGGCTCGCTGGCAACTAGGCTGGGTCTGGAAGAAGGCACCGCCCTTCCCCGCTCCATCATCGAGTTCTGCTATAAGAACGACGCGTTGGGCGATCCCATGGTATCGGAAGAGCACATCACCGCTTTCGGCTGGGCCGCTCCCCAGGAAATTGACGACATCATGCACATGTCGATTCGCATCAATGATTTTCTCACTGGATTGTTTTTAGGGATAGGCATCAAGCTGATCGATTTCAAAATCGAATTCGGCAGGCTCTACGAGAACGACATGATGCGCATTGTGCTGGCCGATGAAATCAGCCCCGACTTCATGCAGGCTTTGGGACACCAAGACCAACGACAAGATGGACAAGGACAGATTCCGGAGAGACATGGGCGGCCTCGTCGAAGCCTATCAGGAAGTGGCCAAGCGCTTAGGGATAATCAGCGAAAATGAAAAGCCAGAACGCGCCAAGCCCAAGCTTGTGAAGAGTGACACCTGATGAAAGCCAAAGTTAAAGTTACCCTGAAAAAAGGCGTGCTCGACCCGCAAGGCAAAGCCATCGAAGGCGCCCTCAGCCATCTCGGATTCGGCGGCGTCGAACACGTGCGCCAGGGCAAATACTTCGAAATCGACGTCGCCGAAACTGACAAGGCGAAGGCCATGTCCGAAGTCAAAGCCATGTGCGAAAAACTCATCGCCAATACTGTTATTGAGAATTACGATATTGAGCTCGCGTAAAGCCAACCCACCCCTTCGTCATCCCGGCAAAAGCCGGGACCCAGACTTTCAACCGGCACGCACGCGGAAAGCATGGGTCCCGACTTCCGTCGGGATGACGGAATTTTTGGGAACTCACACATGAAATCGGCCGTCGTCGTATTCCCCGGCATCAATCGCGAACGCGACATGATGAAGGCCCTTGAGGCAGTAACCGGCATAGCCCCCGTTGCCGTCTGGCACACGGATACGGAACTGCCAAAGGTTGACCTCATTGTCGTTCCCGGCGGTTTTTCCTACGGCGACTATCTCCGCTGCGGCGCCATCGCGGCGCGCTCGCCCATCATGACAGATATTCGCGCCAAAGCCTTGAAGGGACTCAAGGTTCTCGGCGTCTGCAATGGCTTCCAGATCATCACCGAAGCAGGCCTCCTGCCCGGCGCGCTCGTGCGTAACGCCCACCTCCACTTCGTCTGCCGCGAAGTGAAACTGGAAATCGAAAACAATTCCACCTTCTTCACCAACCGCATGAAAAAAGGTGACGTCGTCTCCTGCCCCGTAGCCCACGGCGAAGGCAATTACATCTGCGATGAAGAGACTTTGAAATCACTGGAAGGCGAAGGCCGCATTGTCTTCCGCTATACGCAAGACACAAATCCCAATGGCGCCATGAACGATATTGCTGGCATCGTGAACAAGTCGGGCAACGTCATCGGTATGATGCCCCACCCAGAAAACATGATTGAACCCCTTCACGGCAAAACCGATTGCCGCCCGCTATTTGAAAGCCTCCTAGCCGCCTGACGAAGCCGTCTGAAAAAGTTTAAACATATATTAATAGTTGTAAGTCAAAAACTTTACAACCTTAATATAGTTAAACATTAACAGACTGCATGGCTGCCTGCATGAGCTCCGATGAACTTACCATACCCAGAGAGGCAGATAATCGGGCCTGGTCGTTTTCAGCGACGATAGCCGACGCGATTTTTCCAAACATTCGGATTTGGATAGCTTCGGCACTATTGCTTCTAATAGATCTGGCATGGATTGCGGCCTCACCGAGAATTTCGGTTAGTTCCGGTAGTTTCATTTGGATGCTTGCGCCACTTGCCGCTGTATTTCTTCTGGCATCGATCAGGCACGCAAAGTTACCAGTAGCCGGATCCTTGTTAACGCGAATTACCAGCGCCGGGATGGTGTTTCTCTTCGTACTTTTGACTCTGCCAGGTTTGCGCATTCTCAATCATCTGTTGATGACCCTGCCATTTCCGATGGCCGACGGCCTTTTGGTTTCTTGGGACGAAGCCTTTGGCTTCCAATGGCTTGATTATGCAGAGTTCATCGCGGGCAATCAATTTTCTATCGTGCTAATGAAATATGCCTACAAGTTTCTTTACTTTGCAGTAATCGCTGTTGCCTTGGAGGCATCACTCGCGGGCCACTTTCCCCGCTGCCAGGAACTGCTTGCTCTAACCGTAATGAGTGCCGTGACAGCATCATTGATCTCATGCCTCTTCCCTGCGCGCGCCGCTATGGATTTTTACGCAAACGAAGCGCTGCGCCTGCAATTTGACTCCAATGCCGGAATCTTTCACCTGAAGCAATTGATGGCATTGCGTGGATCGGATCCCATAATTCTTGAGCCCACCGCGCTCGCCGGACTTTCGACTTTTCCTTCGTTTCATACTGCTGCGGGAATCCTGATCGTGTATTCGTGCCGGGGAAACAGTATCCGGCTTGCTGCAGGTACGGCCTATTCAGCCATCATGATCGCATCGACACCGCTCTTCGGCGGGCATTATTTCATTGATCTCATCGCCGGCACGGCCCTGGCGATTGCCATGATCATGCTTTGGCGGATGTGTGGAAAAAATTTGATTTGAACGCATGATCTTGGCATTGCAAAGCCTTCTAGCCGCCTGAATTTCCCCGTGATAGGTTTCCCTCGCACGGAGGAACATCATGTCCGACTATTATGATCTCGGCAGTTACACACGCCCCGTCACCACCACCTCAAAGGAAGCGCAAGCTTGGTTCGATCGCGGCCTGATCTGGTGCTATGGCTATAATCATGATGAAGCCGTCCGCTGCTTCAAAAAAGCTGCCAAACACGATCCCAACTGCGCCATGGCCCACTGGGGCATCGCTTATGCGGCGGGTCCCAATTACAACAAGCAATGGGTGGCCTTTGATCCCGTTGATCTGAAAAAATCGCTCAATCTCGCCCACACTGCGACGGCGCAGGCCCTTGAACTTCTGAAGCATGCGAGCCCGGTTGAGCAGGCCTTGATCAAGCCGCTGGCCAAACGCTATCCCTCGAAAAACACGGAAAAGGTCACGCCGATCTGGAACGATGACTACGCCGCAGCCATGCGTGAAGTCTATCTCGCCCAAAAAGACGATCTGGATGTGACCGCCCTCTTCGCCGAAGCCATCATGAACCGCACGCCGTGGCAGCTCTGGGATATCAAGGCCGGAAAACCTGCCGAAGGGGCTGATACGGCAGAAGCCATAGCAGTGCTCGAACGCGCCATGGCAACGCCACACGGCATGAAACATCCCGGCGTGCTCCACATGTATATCCACCTTATGGAGATGTCGCCCTACCCCGAGCGGGCCTTGCGCGCCGGTGATGCGCTGCGCAGCCTCGTTCCCGATGCGGGCCATCTCGTCCACATGCCGACCCACATTGATGTTCTCTGCGGCCACTACAAGGAAGTGATCGACGGCAACAGCCAAGCCTCTATCGCCGACGAAAAATATTTGGAGCGCGAAGGTGCCATCAATTTCTATTCCCTCTACCGCTGCCACAATTATCATTTCAAGACTTACGGCGCCATGTTCCTTGGCCAATATGGCCCGGCTCTCGAAGCGGCAGAGGAAATGGCGTCCTCCATTTCAGAAGAATTGCTGCGCGTGGAGTCACCTCCCATGGCCGACTGGCTGGAAGCCTTCGTATCGATCAAGCTTCACGTCTTTATCCGCTTTGGAAAATGGCAGGAAATCATTGCAACGCCCCTTCCCGCCGATGAGAAACTTTACTGCGTTACCACGGCAATGCTGCACTATGCCAAGGCCGTGGCTTATGCCGCCAGTTTCAACGTACCGTCAGCGGAAAAGGAAGCCCGCCTGTTTGAAGTGGCGCTGGCCCGTATTCCGGAATCCCGCTGCCTGTTCAACAACACCAGCCTCGATATTCTCTCCGTTGCCGCCGAAATGATGCGAGGCGAAATCGAATACCGGAAATTCAATTTTGACAAGGCTTTTGCCCACCTCCGCAAGTCCGCAGACCTCTACGATAACATGCGCTACGACGAACCCTGGGGCTTCATGCAGCCCACGCGTCACGCGCTTGGTGCATTGTTGTTGGAACAGAATCAGGTCGAGGAGGCCGAAGCCATTTACCGCGCCGATCTCGGCCTTGACCACACCCTTGCCCGCGCCTGCCAGCACCCCGACAATGTCTGGAGCCTCCATGGTTTTCACGAATGCCTGACACGGCTGGGCAAGCACAGTGAAGCTGCTATCATCAAGCAACGCCTCGATGTGGCAAAAGCCCGGGCCGATGTTCCCGTAAATTCATCCTGCTTCTGCCGGGTGCAAGCCGCCTGATTCTCAAAATAGACTAAATTGCCAATGTGTTGTGTAACCTGTTGTTCACGCAACACAGAGTTAACCGTAGATTAACGTCACCATTTGCCGCTCAATGGGCGAAACAGCAGCCTTAACAAACCGTGAGCGGGGATAAAATGTTCAAGTCACTCTTCAAGAAAAACCAGCCTACTCCCGAGCAGCTGCAGGCCCTGAACGAAGCCAACATGGCTTTGCGCCTGCGCATGGACCGGCTTGTCCGCGATGGCGCCGCCGAGCACTTTGGCCAGGCCAAGGAGCCCGGCAAGAACCCCCACCGCATATTTGAAGGCCGGGTCGCGGCATAATCCGCTCCGGCGCCAAGCACGAATGCACAAAACAAAGTTCCATGATCAACAGCTTCCATCACAAGGGCTTGCGCCGCCTTTACGAAAACAACGATCAAAGCGGCCTGCCGTCCGGCCTGGTGGAGCGGACTGCAACAATTCTCGCCAGTCTGGATCAGGCCTCAAGAATTGAGGACGTGAACCGCCCGAGTTTCCGCCTCCGTTCACTGAAGGGGGAATTGTGGGGTTTCCATGCCGTAAACGTGTGCGCGAATTGGCGGATCATCTTTCGCTTTGCTGAAAGCGGCGCCTCTGATGTGGACCTGCTGGACAAGAGTTGAGGCTGGAAGTCATGACCATGAAATGCCCGCCCCACCCCGGCATGGGCCTCAAGGATGATTTTGAAGCCCTCGGAGTTTACGCGGTTGAAGCCGCCGCCGGCCTGGGCGTAACCCGCCAGCATCTCCAGCGCCTGACCCAGGGCAAAAGTTCTATAACTCCTGACATGGCACTTCGCCTGGAAAAAGTCATCGGCAGTACGGCTGAACACTGGCTGAGGCTCCAACTGGCCCATGACCTGGCCCAGGCGCGGCTTCACAATGGGAAGCTTAAATTAAAGCGGCTGGCGCGACGGGCACCATAACCGGGGATCGTCGTCCAAATGCCGTTGAGAATCCCTATGCGGGCGGCTAAACCGCCCGCAACATGACCAAATCCACTGCTCCCCAAATAACCGCCGAAATTGTCAAGCAACACGGCCCCAAATGACGGTGCGGCGTGAAGTGCCGAGCCGGCGAAGCGGTGGTGCTGCTCGTCCGTCCGGAGTGGGGTTTGCGTACGGAGTTATTTCGCTACCATACCAGGTGCCCGAGGAAGCCGACGCGCTCGGCGTTCCACTCGTCGGACGGCTCGAAATAGCCTGACCAAGCGACCAGATGCTCGCGGATCACGTCCTCGTTCAGGTCGATGCCCAGGCCCGGAGCTTCAGGTACGGTGACGTAGCCGTCTGCCAGGTAGTCGGGCGCGATCCCGGTGACGATATCGGTCCACCACGGCACGTCCAATGCGTGGTGCTCGACCGCCATCAGGCTGGCGAGCGCCGCGCCGAGGTGGAGGTTGGCCATGAACGCCACCGGCGAGCAGCAGGCGTGCAGTGCCGTCGGGATGCCGTGGCGCTCGGCGTGGTCGGCGATCTTCTTGGTCTCTGTCAGCCCGCCCGAGGACAGCATGTCGGGATGGATGATGTCGAATGCGCGGGTCTCGATCGCCTCGCGGAAGCCTTCGAACAAATACAGGTCCTCGCCCGCCGCTACCGGTGTCAGCAGCGCATCGGCAACCCGCTTGTGGCCGGCGATGTCGGTCCAGGGCAGCACGTCCTCGACCCAGGCAAGGTTGAACGGCTCGACCGCGTGGCCGATCCGGATCGCCTCGTCGACGGTGACGAACCCCTCGCCGAAATGGTCGGTGCACAGCGACACCTCGGGGCCGACCTCCTCACGCACCGCGCGGCAGATGTCGCGGACCAGTTCCAGCCCCCGCTCGCTGATCCGCGCGCCGGCACCGCGGCCTGGCGTGTGGAATTGGCGGTACTGCGGGTACTCGTGCCGGGTGTCCGAGCCGACCATTGCGCCCGGAACCGCCTCGAACATCCGCGCCGACAGGTCGAACTTGATGAAGTTCAGCCCCAGCTCGCGTCGTGAACGGACAACCTTGGCGAATGCCTCGGGGGTTGGATCGGCTGGCGACGGCGTATCGCCGTAGATCCGCACCTTGTCGCGGAATTTCCCGCCGAGCAGCTGGTAGCACGGCACCCCGTAGACTTTGCCGACCAGGTCCATGAGCGCGATCTCGACGGCGCAGACCCCGCCCGCTTCCCGGCTCTCGCCGCCATAGCGCTTGATCCGGCGGAACAGGTACTCGACGTTGCAGGGGTTCTGTCCGATCAGCAGCGGCTTGAGCCGCATCGCGGTATCGGGATGGGCGCCGTCGCGCACCTCGCCCAGCCCGTAGACGCCCTGGTTGGTCTCGATTCTCAGGATCGGGTGTATGCCCTGTGCCCGGATCGTGGCGACGCGGATGTCGGTGATCTTCAGCTGCGAAGGCTCAGACGCGCGGCGCACGGCGTTCTCGATGGTATCGGTGACGGACATTCTACCTCCGTTTCGTTTAGTGCATCGGGCAAGCAAATGGACTCATTTGCGAAGCGGAAGATGCGCCAGATTCAATATGCTACAGCAACTTTTCCGCGTTCAATTAAACGCTGGTTGCTGTAGGTCGAGTAAAGCGTACCGCGCCTGGCTTAGCAATGGCCCTCGCGGGCTTGCAACCGTGCGCCAATGGTGGTCATTTCGGAGCACAAGGACGGAGGAGAAACCGGACATGGATATCGCCAAGATCAAACGCCCCTCCAAGGACCTGGTCGAGAAGGTTCGCGAGGTCGGCGCCGCAACTGCCAGCGCGACACTCGCTCATATGGGCATCCGCAACTGCCACATGGTGGGCCCAGTCGCGCGAATGGCCGGCACGGTGATCGCCGGGCCCTGCGTGACGCTGCAGATGATGCCCAAGCGCGAGGATCTGTTCGAGGAAGGCGAGTACGCCGATGTCGAAAAGCAACTGCACCGGCACGTGCTCTACCAGGCCGAGGAAGGTGACATCGTCGTCGTTGATGCCCGCGGCGACATGTCCTCGGGAATATTCGGCGACATGATGATGACCTACTTCAAGGGACTGAAGGGTGCGGGCGTGGTCATCGACGGCTGCGTGCGCGACTGGACCAAGGTGCAGAAGCTCGGGATTCCCATGTGGCTGCGGGGCGTCACGCCAAACTACCACGCCCAGACGAACCTGATGCCGCTGGCGGTCAACGTGCCGGTGGCCTGCGGCGGGGTGACCGTCATCCCCGGCGACATCATCGTCGCCGACGACGACGGCGCGGTTTGCGTTCCGGTCGCCTTTGCCGAGGAGATGGTGAAGAAGGCCCACAAGGATCACGGCTGGGAGGAATTCTCGCGCGAGAAGCTGCTCGCCGGGGAATCGCTCAGGCGCTACTATCCGCTGCACAAGGATGCCTGGCCGGAATACGAGGCTTGGCTGGCCGCGCGCGGCAAGAAGGAATAACGCCGAGGCCGCGGCCTTCTACCAGTTTGTGACCGAACCGTCCTTGCGCACGAGGTGGGGGGCTTCCCACTGCCTGTAGCTTTGCTTCGCGACCAGAGCCTCGTCGACGTCGACGCCGAGGCCCGGCTTGTCACTGACGCGATAGTAGGCCCCTTCGAGCGCGAGCAGTCCGGGGAAGAGTTCGGGATTGTCGAAGCCGTGATAAAGCTCGCCCGGCGAAGCGCGCGTCTCAAGCCAGGCAAAGTTCGGAACAGCGGCCGCGAAATGGACCGTGGCGGCGGTGCAGATCGGGCCAAGCGGGTTGTGCGGCATCATGTCGATGTAATGGGCTTCGGTCCAGCCGGCGACTTTCATCGCCTCGGTCAGGCCGCCGACATTGCAGATGTCGATGCGGTTGAACTGCGTGAGGTCCCCCTCGATGAAAGGCAGGAACTGCCATTTGGAGGAAAACTCTTCGCCGATCGCGAAGGGAACGTCGGTCAGCTTCCGCAGTGCTGCGTAGGCGCCGGGTGTTTCGTCGCGAATGGGTTCTTCGAGGAAGTCCAGAGTCCCGCGCGGCATCTTCTGGCAATAGCTGGCGGCCTCCGCCACGCTCAGCCGATGGTGGAAGTCGATGCCAAGGACCACTTCGTCCCCCAACGCCTCCCGGCACTTGACCGTCCATTTGGCAGTTTCGGCGATGCTTTCGCGTGGCTCATAGATCTTGTCCGACCTCTGGCCCGCCGGGATGAGGCGGATTGCCTCCCACCCTTGCGCCTTGAGTTCGAGCACTTGCTCGACGACTTCCGCGCTCGAGGCTTCCGAACGCGTCGTCGCGAACGTCGGAATGAGATCGCGCTGCTTGCCGCCCAGCAGCTCGTAGACCGGCACTCCGAGCGCCTTGCCCTTGATGTCGTGCAGGGCGATGTCGATCGCCGAGATCGCAGCCTGCAAGACGCGGCCACCCTCGAAGTACTGGCTGCGATACATCTCTTGCCAGATGCGGCCGATCTGCATCGCGTCCTGGCCGATGAGAAACTCGCTGTAGTGCTCGATGGCGCCGACCACCGCCTTCTCGCGCGACGACAGTCCGCTTTCGCCCCAGCCATACACCCCCTGGTCGGTTTCGACCTTGACGATCAGCTGGTTGCGGATGCCGACCCAAACCGGATAGGGCTTGATGGCGGTGATTTTGAGTTTCGGGATCATGATCAATCTTGCAGGGCCAATTCAGTCTCGCCATCGAAGAGGTGCATGCGCTTCTGATCGAACTCGAGCCACACCTGCTCGTCGGGCTCGACCTTGACCGTCGGCGGCAGGCTGATGTTGACGATCGCTCCCGACAGGAACACCTGCACGAAGGTCACGTCGCCGGTCGGTTCGACCGTGTAGACCTTCGCCGGCACGCCTGCATCGACTTTCGACTTGTGCAGCCGGATCGTCGAGTGACGCGCGCCCAGCACGACTTTCCTGGACGTCGCGTTCTGCACCTTTCGCGCATTCTGGTCCGAAAGCGTGAGGGTCCATCCTTCGGCGCTGTTGAGGACGGTCCGGCCGTCGGCCGTGGTCGCCTCGAGCGGGATGAGGCTCATCGCTGGGCTGCCGATGAAGCTGGCGACGAACAAGTTCACCGGATTGGCAAAAACCTGCGCGGGCGTGTCGTACTGCTGCAAGTAGCCGCCGTTCATCACGGCCATCTTGTCAGCCATCGTGACGGCCTCGAGCTGGTCGTGGGTCACGTAGATGATGGTCGCGTCAAAATCCTGGTGGAACCGCTTGATTTCTGATCGCATCTGCACGCGCAGCTTGGCATCGAGGTTGGACAGTGGCTCGTCCATCAGGAAGACGGCCGGATCGCGGACAAGGGCGCGGCCAAGTGCGACACGTTGTTGCTGGCCGCCCGACAGCTCTCGCGGCAAGCGTTCGAGAAGGTGGACCATGTCAAGCATTTGCGCCGCTTTGCGCACCTTCTGGTCGATTTCGGATGACGGCAACCGGCGCATCTGCAGCGGGAAGGCGAGGTTCTTGTACACCGTCTTGTTGGGATAGAGCGCGTAGTTCTGGAACACCATGGCGATGTCCCGGTCCTTGGGATCGAGGTCATTGACCACGCGGTCGCCGATGGTGATGTCGCCGCTGGTAATCGGAATGAGCCCGGCAACCAGATTGAGGGTTGTCGTCTTGCCGCAACCCGATGGGCCGACCAAGGCGACAAATTCACCGTCGTTGACGGTGAGCGACACGTTGTTGACGGCTTTGAACTTGCCGTAGGTCTTGACGAGATCTTTAAGAACGACTTGGGCCATGAAACTGTTTTCCTAGTGTTTGACCGCGCCTTCTGTGAGCGCGCGTACAAAATATTTCTGCAGGACGAGGAACAGCACCACGACGGGCACGCTCATCATGAAGCTCGCGGCCATCAGTCCCGGAAAATCGGTGGTGTTTTCCGAGAAGAACCGCTGGATGCCGACTGGCAAGGTCAGCTGTTCGTTCTTTGAGAGAAACGTGTAGGCATAGATGTATTCATTCCACGCGCCGATGAACGAGTAGATCGCCGTGGCAATGATCCCCGGCACCGAAAGCGGCATCACGATCAGGATGAAGGCCTGAAACCGCGTCGCGCCATCAATGCGCGCCGCCTGCTCGAGTTGGATCGGGATGTTGTCGTAAAATCCCTTGAGCAGCCAGATGGCAAGCGGAAGGCCGAAGGTCAGGTAGGTGAGGACCAGCGAGCCGTGCGTGTTCACCAGGCCCAGAAAACGCATCAGGATGAAGAGCGGGACAAGAAAGATCACCGCCGGGAACATGTTTCGCAGCAGCACCGAGAAGAACAGGAACCGCCGTCCCGGAAAACTGAAGCGTGAGAAGGCGTAGGCAGCCGGCACCGCAACCAGTACCGACAGGATTGTGGTCAGGGTCGAAACAATCAGGCTGTTCCAGAAAAATCGCAAGAAGTCCTGGCCGACGCTGTTCTGCGGATCGAGCAGCTTCTGGTAGCTCGCCAGTGTTGGTTCGTTCGGCCACCACTCCGGCGGAAAGGCCATGGCCGCAAAGCCCGACTTGATCGATGTCAGCAGCATCCAGACCATCGGCACGGCGGTGTAGAGCAGCATGAACAGCATGAAGAAGCGGCCCGCCCAGCGCCAACCGTCGATCCGCTTGCGGCGGGGCATTGAGACATGCGTCGACGAAGTCATGTCCCATGCTCCTTTCGTTCGTTACCGCTCAGCGCGCGCACATAGAAATATCCAAGCGTCATCACGATGACGAAAAGGAGCACAGAATAGGCCGACGCCACACCCCAGCGCTGGCGCCCGAAGGCGAGTTCGTAAATGTGAGTGATCCAGATGTGGGAGGCGTTGGAGGGACCGCCGCCCGTCATGATCCAGGGAATGATGAAGGAGTTGAAGTTCGCGACCGCGAGCAGCAGGATCGTAACCGTGGATACTCCGCGCAGATGCGGAAAAGTGACGTGCCAGAAGCGCTGCCATGTCGATGCGCCATCAACCTGCGCCGCACGCAGCAGCTGCTCGGGAACGGTTTGCAGGCCAGCCATCAACATGATCATGGCAA
Organism: uncultured Alphaproteobacteria bacterium; assembly: GCA_963766425.1. GTDB lineage: Bacteria > Pseudomonadota > Alphaproteobacteria > Rhizobiales > Aestuariivirgaceae > Aestuariivirga. The sequence continues at coordinate 5,468 of CAVYAB010000028.1, read as the reverse complement.
AGGGAAACTCGCGCCAGATGTTGACCACGATCAGCGAGGGCAGAACCGTGCTGACGCTGTCGATGAAGTTTGGTGGCCGGCTGGCGAGCCCCAGCTGCACGAGCACCACGCCGATGATGCCGAAATCCGAGTGGTAGATCCATTTCCAGATATAGGAGGCGGCGACCGCGCTGATCACCCACGGGATGATGAAGATGGCGCGCAGTATGCCGCGCCCGTAGAAGTCGCGATGCAGCGCCAGCGCCAAGGCAAAGCCCAGCACGAATGCGATGAGGGTGGAGGCCAGCGTCCAGATCACCGTATTGAGCGTCACGCGCCAGAACACATCGCTGGTGAGGATGGCCGTGTAGTTGTCGACGCCGACGAAGATCTTGTCCCTCAGCTGCAGTCCGGGCGGCGTTTTGTAGAAGGACAAGTCGATCGTGTAGTAGATCGGGTAGGCGATGACGATGAGCATCACCACTATGGCGGGCAGCACATAGAGATAGTCGGCCCGACTGGTCCAGATCTGCCGGAGCAAGTCGGAACGCATCGCACGCGGTTGGCGGGCCGTGTCTGCCTCGCCTGTCACCATGGTCATCGTGGGCAAGCCCTTGTCTTGGTGCGCAATGTGGGCCGGCAGCGCGAGAGCTGCCGGCCGACTTCGCGTCAGTCGTGGCTTAGAGCCCGCCGCCGCCCATCAGTTCCTTGACCTTCTTGGCCGCGTCCTCGGCCGCCTGGTCGACGGTCATGGCGCCGGTCAAGGCGTTCTGCAGCATGTCCGGGACGATGATGTTCATGATCTCGGGCGCTTGCGGCAGGGCCGGGAACGGGATGCCGTAGGGCAGCATCGAGGTCGTGACATCGAGGAACTTGATGTCGTCCAGACGTGTTTTCATCCACTTGGTCTTGAAGCCGTTGAGGTTGCCCGGGTTCGAGCCGGCATAGGCCATCTTCAGCGACCATTCAGGGCTCGTCCAGAAGCAGATAATCGCCTTGGCAGCCGGTTCGTCCACTTTGCCGCCGTCGACATATTCGGGCTTCAGGATGTGGATGTTGGAGCCGCCGAACACCACCGCCCGCTTGCCATCGGGGCCGGTAGGGATCAGGCCATAGCGCATGTTGTCGATGACGGTCTGCGCCTTGTCCTTGTCGGCGCCCGTGGCTTTCTTCTGCAGGTCCTTCATGACGTTGTAGTCGGACGGGTGCGAGATCATCATGCCCAGCTGGCCGGCGACGAACAGGGGCTGGTTGTCCGCCTGCTGGTTGGTGAGGGCCGAAACGGGCACCGACTTGTCGCGGACATACATGTCGTATGACGCCTGCAGGGCGCGCTTGCTGGCGTCGCTGTTCAGGCGGATTTCGCCAAGTTTCGGGCTTGGATCGGCTTCGTCGAATACGCCGCCGCCGTAACCCCAGAGCTGGGGCATGAAGCGGTAAGGCGTGTTGCCGGCGTTCTTGCGGGCAACGAGGCCGTAGCCGGCGATCCCGAGCTTGTCGTGGATCTGCTTGGAGTAAGTGACGACATCGTCCCAAGTTGCCGGCGGATTGTCTGGATCGAGCCCGGCCCGCTTGAAGATATCGGCGTTCCAGATGAGCGCCATCGTCTCGTTGTTGGTCGGGATGCCATAGGTCACGCCTTCCCAGGTCACAGCCTTCATCGCGCCGGGCCAGAAATCCTCGGTCGAATAACCGACATCCTCGGGCTTGAGCGGCTCGAGATATCCTTTTGCAGCAAACTCGGTGCCACCCAGGATTTGCAGGCGGACCGCCATCGGCGCGGCATTGCCAAGGAGTGCCGTACGGAACTTGTCGAGCAGGTCGTTATAGGTGAGGGCCTGTTCCTCAAGCTGGATGTTTGGATAGGCCTTGCGGAAGGTCTCGAAGAAATCCTTGTAGTACTGGCGCAGCAGGTCGGGGTCGCCCTCGAACACGCCTTGATACCAGAACGTCAGTTGCCCCTTGTAGTCGAGCGGAGTGACCTTGCCGCACGCCTCCGCCGTATCAAATTCCTCTGTGCCCGCAATGGAGCGCACGTATTCCGGCGACCACTTACTCAGGTCGACTGGCGGCGCTGCAAGCACCGTCGTCGCCGTCAGCGACACCGCCATCGCAGAGATTACTGCACCGCGCAAAACAGCGCTGCGGAGAATCAACCTTGTCATTGGACTCCTCCAGTTTTTTATGGCCCGGCTAGCGGGCATTTGTGCCGATGACCGCAGGGTACAGGCTTTTTCTCGCTGTGTATCCCTCGGATGGCATACACACTGCACAGAATTGGGATTGCGTGTCAATTCGAAAGAATAATGTACTATTGACGGATACTGTGCATAATGTCAGAAAGTGCGCGTCAATTGTGGTTGGACAGGGGAGCCAAGAGTGGGCGAGACAGGCGATTTCAAGGCAAGACCGCCCGTTGGGATCGATCCCATCGGCACCTCCAGCGAAAGCGCCTCCGTCTACCATCTCATTCGCGAGGCCATCATCGAAGGCCGGCTGAAGCCCAATGAGCGCCTCGTCGCAGCCGACCTTGCCCGGCGTCACGGCACCTCGACGAACCCCGTTCGCGAAGCGCTTCAACTCCTCAGGGGTGAAGGCTTCGTCATCTTCGCCCTCAATCGCGGAGCGCGGGTCCGGCCGATCGACCAGGATTTCGTCCGCGACATTTCCGAGATCGGCGTCCTGATCGAGCCGGCTCTGACCCGCTGGTTTGTCGGCATGGCGACCGAAGAGGACATCGCTGAACTCGAGCGCCTCCAGGGCCTCATCGAGGAAAACAATTTCGCCGATCCGCAAAGGCACAGCGAACTGGACACGGCGTTCCATACGGTCATGTACCAGCGCCACTACAACCGGCACGTTGCCGCGTTGTGGTGGAAGCATCGCGAAGTGCTGCGCGCCGTCAGTCGCCGCTTCGACTTCACGCTCGCCCGCCGCGCCACCGTAATACGCGAGCATCGCGAACTCATCCGCCTCACCAAGGCCCAGGACGCCGACAAGGCGGCCGAAACCATTGCCCGCCATGTCGAAGGGTCCGGCCGGCACCTTCTCGAACAAATGCGCGCCCTCAACGCCGCCCGTGCGGGTTGACGGCGCACACCACCCCAACGGATCAGGAGGCACGAGCGCAAATGAAGATCACCGGCGTAACCCCGTGGCTGATACAGTCCAGCAGCTCCTATTGGGGCGAATTCCTGTTCGTCGAGGTCACTACCGACGAAGGAATCACGGGCTGGGGCGAGATCACCACGACAACCAAACTCGCAAACCGCGCGCTTCGGGCAATGCTGCAGCAGATCGGTGCGATCATCATCGGCGAGGACCCGGGAAATATCGAGCGCCTGTGGCACAAGCTGTTCCGCAGCTTCACCTACATGGGCAGCCGCGGTGCCGCCGTCGAATGCGTGAGTGCCATCGACATCGCACTGTGGGACATCCGCGGCAAAGCGCTCGGCCAGCCGATTTACGAGCTTCTCGGCGGCCCGGTCCGCGACGAGATCGCCCTCTACACGCACCCCGACCAGCGCAAGTTCACCACGCAAGGAAGGCGTGGTTGCCGGAGATCAGGGACATCGTCGCCTCCGGCCACACCGCGCTGAAGTTCGATCCCTACCCCTATCAGCGCGGCGGGGATGAGCAGCGCGACGGCTACCTTGACGGCCAGATGATCGCGCAAGGACGAACGCGAGGCCGCCGAACTGACCGCGCTGATCCGCGAAACCACCGGCCCCGACATCGAAGTCCTGATCGACGCGCATGGCCGCTTCGATGTGCCAACCGCAATCCGGCTTTGCCGCTCGCTGGAAGAAGCGGGCCAGATCGACTGGTTCGAAGAACCGGTCCCGCCCGAAAGCTTCAATGCGCTGAAGCAGGTGCGCGACAAGGTCAGCGCCGCGATCTCGTGGGGCGAGCGCGGCCACACCAAATGGGACTTCGTGCCGATCCTGGAAAACAAGCTCGCCGACTACATCATGCCCGACGTGACCTGGACCGGCGGCATCACCGAACTGAAGAAGATCTCGGCGCTGTGCGAGGCCTATTATATCCCGGTCTCGCCCCATGACGCTGCCGGTCCGATCAATGTCGTTGCCGGCGCGCAGGTGATGATGACGGTGCCGAACTTCTACAAGCTCGAAACCTCGGAGTGGAACCTGCACAAATACGACCCGATGATCGACAAGCCGCTCGACAATTCGAACGGCAGCCTCAAGCTGAACAAGTCGCCCGGCCTCGGGATCGAGATGAACCGCGACTACCTTGAAGATAACCGGATCGAGTAGCGCCATGAAAATCGTCGACCTGCGCTGCGCCGTCATCGGCAAACACCCCATCGTCCGCATCGTGACGGACGAGAACATCCACGGCCTTGGCGAGGTGGAATTCACCAAGCCCTACCTCAAGCCCTTCGTGCTGCACTTCCGCGACGCGCTCATCGGCGAAGACCCGACCGACGTCGAGCGCTGCATGCTGAAGATCCGCCAGCGCGGCAGCTTCAAGCCCTATGGCGCGGCGGTCAGCGCCATCGAGCACGCGCTCTGGGACATCGCCGGCAAGGCCGCGAACGTCCCGGCCTACAAGCTGCTGGGCGGCAAGGTGCGCGACCAGGTCCGCTGCTACAACGGCAATCGCCGGCGCAAGCGCACCGGCGACCGGCCCGAGGACTACGCGGCCGACATCAAGTGGATGATGGAGCAGCCCGAGGGCTTCTTCATGATCAAGCAGGGGATCTCGTTCCATTCGACGATGAAGGACACCGTTCCCGGATTTCCACTACGGCCCGGTGCAGAAGAAGGCCGGCTATCACGGCGCCATGGATCAGGGCCAGATCAGCGAGCGCGGCATGGCCCACATGCTCGACTGCGTCGCCGCGATGAAGGAAGTGCGGGCGACAAGGTCAGCCTTGCGCTCGATTGCGGCCCCGGCTGGTTCCTCAACGACGCCATCCGCTTTGCGCGAGCGGTCGAGAAGTACAATCTCATGTGGCTCGAGGACATGCTGACCGGCGACTACGTGCCGTGGGTCAATCCGCAGGCCTATCGCGAACTTACAGTTTCGACCTCGACCCCGATCCATACCGGCGAGCAGATCTATCTGCGGCATAACTTCAAGGAACTGATCGAGACTCAGGCGGTCCGGGTCATCGGCCCCGATCCGGCCGACGTCGGCGGCATCGCCGAGCTCAAATGGGTCGCCGAGCACGCCTATATGCACTCGATCATGATGGCCCCGCACGGCACCGCCAACGGCCTGCTCGGCCTTGGCGCGCTGATCAACGTGTGCGCCACCCTGCCGGCCAACTTCATCGCCTTCGAATACCCCACAGCGTCCGAACCGTGGTGGGAGGATATCGTCATCGGCCTGCCCAAGCAGATCGTGAAGGAACTCGATGATCGACCTGCTGCCTGCCCCAGGGCTCGGCCTCGACATCGATCCTGAGGGAGCGCGCAAGTATCTTTCGGAAGGAGACGAGGGATTTTTCGACCGCGTCT
>CAVYAB010000027.1:0-32025 GCA_963766425.1 uncultured Alphaproteobacteria bacterium | reverse complement strand
AGGCCATGCGGATCATGGGAAAACAATTTGTGCTGGGCCGCACCATTGAGGAAGCTTTGGGAATTGCAAAGCCGTTAGAAGCGGAAGGCTATCGCTTTTCCTATGACATGCTGGGGGAGGCCGCGTTTACCGCCGATGATGCGAAGAAATATTTTGCCTCCTACAGATCCGCGCTGAAGAAGCTTGGTGCGAAGGCTGTTGGCGCTGATGTTTTCTCAAGACCATCACTATCGGTCAAGCTCTCGGCGCTGCATCCCCGTTATGACGGGAAACAGCAGGCCCGCGTACATGCAGAGCTGTTGCCGCAAATCATTGAACTTGTCGTGCTTGCCAAGTCGTTGAACGTTGGCCTCACCATTGATGCGGAAGAAGTAAACCGGCTCGATCTGTCGCTCGACCTATTTGAAAGCCTGGCCGGTGACGCGCGCTTGAAGGACTGGAATGGGCTGGGCCTTGCGGTGCAGGCCTATGGCAAGCGGGCAAAGCCGGTATTGGAATGGCTGGCAAGCCTTGCAAAAACAAATCAACGTGTGCTTCCGGTACGGCTAGTTAAGGGGGCGTATTGGGATACGGAGATCAAGCGGGCACAGGAGGCGGGCCTTGAGGCCTATTCGTTATTCACCCGCAAAGTTTCAACTGATGTGAGCTATCTGGCTTGCGCAAAGTTCATGCTGGCAAACCGGAATTTGTTTTACCCGCAGTTCGCCACGCACAACGCCCATAGTATCGCAGCCATCAAAGTGATGGCGGGCGGGCAGGGAGGCTATGAGTTCCAAAGACTCCACGGAATGGGGCAGGCGCTTTATGAGCAGGTGGTTGGGCCGACGAAGATGAATTTGCCGTGCCGGATTTACGCGCCGGTTGGATCGCATGAGGATTTGCTGGCCTATCTCGTGCGCAGGCTGCTGGAAAACGGTGCCAATACATCATTCGTCAATCGCCTGGCCGATGATGATGCACCCATTGCCGATATCATTGCTGATCCCGTCATGGAGATTGGCGCACTCGCGCAAATTTCGCATCCCCGTATCCCGGCCCCCCGCAATATTTTTGATGGACGCCTGAGTTCGGCGGGCGTTCCCCTGTGGGATGATGGGACGCGAGCCAAAATCGTGGATGGGATCAAGCGCGAATTGTCAAAGCCCGTTGAAGCTACAACCCTGGTTGATGGCAGAGCGCAGCGCGGCGGGCCATTGCGCAACATCAACGCCCCCCATAATAACCGCGTTAACGTCGGCGTTGTTCATGAGGCAGATGAAAAGGCCGTTGCCCAGGCGATAGCATCAGCTTCAAAGCATCAACACGATTGGGACTTGCTTGGCGGTGAAGCTCGCGCGGCAATTCTTGAGAAGGCTGCCGCTCTGTACGAGGAAAAATCATCACGCCTGTTGGCGCTACTCGTACAGGAGGCGGGAAAGACTCTCGACAATGCGCTTTCCGATTTGCGCGAGGCGGTGGATTTTCTGCGGTACTATGCAATGCAGGCAAGGGCGGAATTTTCGGGAGCGTTGCGCCTGCCAGGGCCAACGGGTGAAAGCAATGAGCTGACGCTGCACGGTCGCGGCGTATTCGCTTGTATCGCTCCGTGGAATTTTCCGCTGGCCATATTCACGGGCCAGGTTGCTGCCGCAATGGCGGCCGGCAACGCTGTCGTGGCGAAGCCTGCAGAGCAAACTCCGCTTGTGGCTCACGAAGCAGTAAAACTTCTACACTTAGCCGGGGTTCCCCCATCAGTCCTGCATTTCCTGCCGGGGGATGGGGCGCGAATCGGCAAGACACTTCTCGCCCATCCTGCCCTTTCCGGAGTTGCCTTCACGGGTTCAAACGAAACCGCTTCGATCATAAACCGGGCGTTGGCGGCGAGAGAGGGCGCCTTTGTTTCGCTCATTGCTGAAACCGGAGGCATGAATGCCATGATTGTCGATAGTTCCGCTCTCCCGGAACAAGCCGTACGTGACGTGCTCGCGTCCGCCTTTGACAGCGCAGGGCAGCGCTGTTCGGCGGCGCGATTGCTGTTTGTGCAAGATGATGTGGCGACTCGCGTCATCGCCATGTTGAAGGGCGCCATGGCCGAGCTTCGCATCGGCGATCCCTTGGACTATGCAACCGATATCGGTCCCGTCATTGACGGGGATGCCCGCGAGAAACTTACTGCGCACAAGTTGCAAATGGCAAAGCAGGCGAAGACCATTCTTGATCTCGCACTGCCTGCGGAGTGCAAGCATGGCACCTTTGTTTCTCCCGCCGCCTATGAACTGGACTCCATAGCTGGCCTGAAACGCGAAGTCTTCGGCCCTGTGCTGCATGTGGTGCGCTTTGCCGGAAACCGCATCGCGGGGGTTTGCGATGCTCTGAATGCCACGGGATTTGGCCTCACGCTTGGCCTGCACACCCGCATCGAAACCACGGTTAATGAAGTGCGAAGGCGGGTGCGGGTTGGAAACATGTATGTGAACCGCAACCAGATCGGTGCCGTTGTCGGCGCGCAACCCTTTGGTGGCGAAGGATTATCCGGCACGGGGCCAAAGGCGGGCGGAGTCCATTACTTGCACCGCTTTGCCACGGAGCGGGTATGTTCCACCGATACGACGGCCTCTGGCGGTAACGCGGCTTTAATGTCTATGGAAACGTCCGCAAAAAATTGACTAAAATGGGAAAGAAATTTCTCCGGTGTTTACCCTCTTGCGTAACGCTCTCTTTAGAGCGCGCGCTTATCCTTGAACCTAAGGGTGTATGTGATGTTAACAGCTGATTTTGATCTTGCGACGGAGCCCAGAAGCGCTTTTGCCTCCTTTGAGGAAGCAACGCACTATCTGGAGCAGGCCTGCGCGCGCCTGAAGGTCAATCATCTCTCCTATTGGCTGGTTCATTCCATTGACGGAACGCCAGACCAGGTGACGTGGATTACGACCTATGACCCGGCCTACATGAGTTTCTACATGGCAAACTACACGCCATTGGGTGACCGCGGTTTTGAAGTTGCCATCGCCGAAAACCAGGTGCTTGACTGGGCCGATGACGACCCGACGAAGCAGGACCTGCTGCCCACCGCGTTGAAATACGGCATCACGAAGTATGGCATTTCATTTCCCATGCGTGATGGCGATTTCGGCGATGTCCTGTTCTCGGTGAATGTCAAAAGCAATGACCAGGAATGGGAACTGCTTCACGAGGATCTGGAAGCGAAGTTCCGCCCCTTTGCCGTTTATTTCCATGGCCGCGCAAAACCACTCATCCAGTCGCGCAAATTCGCGGAAATCAATTTCGCGGCCTAATCGTCATCGCGTTTGAAACTTAAACCGCGTTCCACCGCATGCCTGCCGAATTTGCCGCGCAGCTTGTCAATGGCGAGTTCAGCTTTGGTGAGTGCTTCAAATTTTGCATCAAGGCTTGCCGTTTCAGCCACGGCCTCGCTTAAGTGCGAAATGCCAACGCCGATCAGGCGGAACTCCGTACCGGTTGCCTCGCGCTTCAACAGGGGCAAGGCTGCTGAAAATATGCGGTGTGCCAATTGGGTGGGCTCATCCAGCGTGGTGTTGCGGCTGCGGATTTTGAAATCCGTTGTTTTGAGTTTCAGCACCACGGTCAAGCCAGAGAGGCCGTCATGCTTTGCCCGCCTCGAGACCTTTTCGGACAATTGCCAGAGAATGCGTTCCAGGGCTTCAAAGGAGCTGATATCATGGTTGAAGGTGGTTTCGGCGCTGATGCTTTTGGTTTCGTCATGGGGTGAAACGTTGCGGGCGTCCTCGCCACGCGCGAGATGAAAGAGCCTGGCGCCCATTACGCCATAGCGGCGCATGAGCTCATTTCGCTCCATGTTCTGCAACTGGCCAATGAGGGTTATGCCGTCCTTGAGGAGTTGTGCCTGAAAAGCGCGGCCCACGCCCCAGATCAGGCTTACGGATTTTTCGGCCAGGAAGCTCTTGGCCTCGGCTTTTCCGATAATTGAAAATCCCCTGGGTTTTTCGAGGTCGGAGGCGACCTTGGCCAGATATTTATTGTAGGAGAGCCCGGCGGAGGCGCTGATCCCAATTTTGGTTTCGATGGTTTTCAGCAGCGTCGCCAATGAAACAGCAGGGCTCCGGCCATGCAGCCTAGTGGTACCGGTGAGATCGAGAAAGGCCTCATCGATGGATATGGGCTCCACTTGCGGGGTGAGTTCCAGCATGAGTTCACGCACCTGTTTGCCCACGGCGGAATATTTGCGGATATCGGGGCGAATGACAGTGGCTTCGGGGCAAAGGGCGAGCGCCTTAAACATGGGCATGGCTGATTTGACACCCTTGATGCGGGCCACATAACAGGCGGTGGAAACCACGCCGCGCGTGCCGCCGCCGATGATTACAGGCTTGTCTTTGAGTTCTGGATTGTCGCGTTTTTCAACCGCCGCATAGAAGGCATCGCAGTCGATATGGGCGATGGAAAGGTCATGGATTTCCGTATGGTGCTTAAGCCGAGGCCCCCGGCAAGTGGGGCAGCGGGTATCCTGCGGTTGCACCGCTGTAAAGCAGTCGCGGCAGAATCCGGGTGTTTCGATGGTCGCATCCATGGTGGCAGTTTAACGCCGAATGCAGCCGAGGGCTAATTTCCTGCGATCAATTTCAGCACGTGGGGGTGCATTTCTTCCCAGGTATCCGTGCGCAGGGATACAAAATCCAGGGGGGCAACGAGACGGGCGTAGCGTTCGTCGTGGAGGAAGTGGATGAGATGCACATCGGGGGCGTGGTGAAAGGCGGACGTGATGAAGCCAGGGCTGTCATCGATGAACACGACGGGAGCCGACACTTGCGAGGCGATTTTCCGGATGGCCGGGCCCTTGGGGCCGGAGTTCGTGACGACCGGGAAATTTAGGCCATGTCCCGCAAGATTGGCCCGGCGGTCATCGCCTGCCTCGTGGGGCAGATTGGTAAGCATGACGACGTCGGCGGATTTTCCGATGTTGTGGAGTGCGTCCACCGCGCCGTCAATGGTTTGCATCTCCAGGGTGCGCTCGGCAAAAAACTGCACCACGACATCTTCGCTTTCCTCGGCGCTGAGCAGGGTCTGGTTTTTCTGCTGGCGGATATTGCCATTGAACAACATTCGGGAGGGATCAAGTTCGAGATTCAGACTACCCAGAAAATCCTCAAAATCCCGGGTAAAATGGACCACGACCTCGTCCACGTCACAAATGACGAGGGGGCGGTTGGATCGCAATTGCAGGTTGGCGATTTGGGCCAACGTGGGTTCACTAATCATTAAGGGCTCCGGGCAGGTGCTGGCGGGCGCGGACAATTGTCTCGGGAGCGAGTTCTTCTGAGGCAGCAAAGGCTATAAGTAAAGCCTCGTTCTGCAAAAAATAATCCATCAGTCCGGCCAAAAAACCAACATCACCGGCACCCGTCTTCAGGCCGCCCAGATCCATTCCGGTCGCATTGAGAAAATGATTCAGCCAGTCTTCATCGGTGGCTAAATAGGCCAATGCTTTCAAGGCTATTGTCTGGGACCTTTCCGCATCGCCAAAAACTTTCGCTGCCATCTTTGCTCGCAATTAACCAATTCGACTATCGCTCTGGTTGGGCGCCTGACAATTAAGCCATTAGTCACGGAATCGCCTCACAATGACCGTCAATAGGGTAGTTAGCAGTCGGGGCACTTGTCAAACAAGGCGGGCCCCTACAAAAGTGAGAGCGGCGTTGGTTATGAATTTTACCGCAACACAAATGGCGGACGTGATGAAAACACCAGGGGCAGTCCCCGCGAAGCCTAAGACCGTGCTTGTTGTTGAAGACAATGAATTGAACATGAAGCTGTTCAACGACTTGCTGGAAGCCCATGGCTACAAGGTCATCCAGACGCGTGATGGCCTTTCGGCGCTTGACCTGGCGCGCAAGCACATGCCGGACCTCATTCTCATGGATATCCAGCTGCCGGAGGTTTCCGGTATTGAAGTCACCAAGTGGCTGAAGGAAGATGATGATCTGCGGGCCATTCCGGTGATCGCGGTCACGGCCTTTGCCATGAAAGGCGATGAGCAGAAGATCAGGGAGGGGGGCTGCGAGGCCTACGTCTCTAAGCCCATCTCGGTGATCAGCTTCCTCAAGACCATCGACAGTTTCCTGGGCAAGAAAAAATGACAGCCCGCATTCTTGTTGTCGACGACATTCTGGCAAACGTCCGTCTGCTCGAAGCCAAGCTTTCGGCCGAATATTTTGAAGTCGTGACAGCAATGAATGGGGTGGATGCCCTCGAAGCCGTGCAGCGCGCCAAACCTGACATTGTCTTGCTCGATGTGATGATGCCGGGAATTGACGGCATCGAAGTGTGCAAGCGCCTCAAGGCGGATGCCACCACCCAACATATTCCGGTCATCATGGTGACCGCCCTTGACCAGATGGAAGACCGGGTGCGCGGGCTAGAGGCCGGGGCCGATGATTTCCTCACCAAGCCGGTCAATGACGTCTCGCTGTTCTGCCGTATCAAGAGCCTGGTGCGTCTCAAAATGCTCTCGGACGAACTTCGCGCCCGCGCCGTATCCAGCCAATCCATGGGGCTTGTCGTCACGAATGCCAATCCCAATGATTCGCGATCGGGCAACATACTGGTAGTCGACAGCCGCGTCGCCTTTATTGACCGGGTGCGCATCGCGCTGACAGGAAAGCACAAGGTTTCAGCAGTCATTGATCCCCAGGACGCCATTCCTTCGATTACGGAAAGCTCGGACCCTTATGAACTGGTGATTGTCAATCTTGATGCCGAGCAGTTCGATGGCCTGCGCCTGTGCTCGCAATTGAAATCACTTGAGCAGACCCGTCAGATTCCCATTCTCATTGTAGTGGCGCCCGATGACGAGCAGCGCCTCATGCGGGCCCTTGACATGGGCGTGAACGATTATCTCATCCGCCCCATCGACAGGCAGGAGCTTCTGGCGCGGGTCAACACGCAAGTTCGGCGCGCGCGCTATGCGGAGCAGCTCCGCATCAGCGTGCAGACATCAATTGAAATGGCTGCAACCGATGCTCTCACCGGGCTCTATAACCGGCGCTACATGGAGACCCATCTCAGCCATCTGGTTGAGCATTCCATCAATCGCGGCAAGCCGCTCTCGGCTCTGGCAATCGATGTGGATTTCTTCAAGCCGGTGAACGACACCCATGGCCATGATGTGGGCGACAAGGTGTTGCAGGAACTGGCCACGCGCATCCGCGAGAACATCAGGAATGTGGATATGCCCTGCCGCGTCGGTGGCGAGGAGTTCATCATCATACTGCCCGCGACCGAACTTCACCTTGCCCAAAAGATCGGCGAGCGCATCAGGAAGGCCATTGCCGCCAAGCCGTTCAGCGCCGGAGCTCTTTCGGGCACGCTGAACATCACGGTCTCGGTCGGCCTGTCAACGCTTGCGGGCTCCAGCGACAAGGTCGACGATTTCCTCAGGCGTGCCGACCAGGCGCTGTACCGCGCCAAGCGCGAAGGGCGCAACAGGGTTACGCACGTCGCTGCTTAGGTGCGAAAACCAGAGGCTCCGGACTGATTCCAGCAACTATCATCGCAAAGTTGTATCGTCGAATGACTTCATGCAAAAGTAGCCAAGATGTGATGTAATTTTGGTACATTTGCGCAAATTCTATTCAGCCATCGAGGGCGTGGATGCGAATGAACTTGCCCCGTCTATTAGGTGACGCCTAAACTAAAAACAATCAAAAAAATTCAGGGCGGCGGATATGAAAAAATCATTCAACAGCGGACTCTTCGCAACAGCTTCGGCATTGACACTGGTAGTGGCATTTTCGGGGGCAGCACGCGCTGCTGATCCGGTTGCCGCAGGGCCGAACTGGACCGGATTTTACATCGGCGCCTATGGGGGTGGCGGAGCGGTGGTTGACCAGATCGAAATTCCTTCAGCGGTGATTCCTGGTGGTGTTGATTTCAACGGCATCGGTGGTGAGGGTTGGCTCGGCGGTATCATGGCCGGCTACAATCATCAGATGAATAACATCGTGCTCGGCCTGCAGGGTGAGGTTGGCTACAATGACCTCCATACCGAACTCAGTATTCCGATTATCCCAGGACAACTTGATGCGCAGCAAGGTCTCGTAGCGGCGATTTCGATTCGTGCTGGTTTGCTGGTAACACCTGAGACACTGGCCTATATCATCGGTGGCTACAGCTATTCGGAATATGAAACCGAAATCAGCCTCGGCGGCCCGTCAACCTCATTTGATGAGACCTATGATGGTTTCCACATCGGCGGTGGGCTTGAAGCCATGATCGGCTCGAATGCTACGGTGCGGCTGGAATATCGCTACACCAGCTACAGCGGCGAGGATTGGGACACCGGTGGTATCGTCGATGTCTCACCTTCCACACATACTGGCACCGTGGGCCTTGCTTGGAATTTCGGCGGCGGTGACTCATCTTCAACTCCGGCAGCCGGTTATGTGGCGTCAGGGGAAAGCGATTGGACCGGATTTTACATCGGCGCCTATGGGGGTGGCGGAGCGGTGGTTGACCAGATCGAAATTCCTTCAGCGGTGATTCCTGGTGGTGTTGATTTCAACGGCATCGGTGGTGAGGGTTGGCTCGGCGGTATCATGGCCGGCTACAATCATCAGATGAATAACATCGTGCTCGGCCTGCAGGGTGAGGTTGGCTACAATGACCTCCATACCGAACTCAGTATTCCGATTATCCCAGGACAACTTGATGCGCAGCAAGGTCTCGTAGCGGCGATTTCGATTCGTGCTGGTTTGCTGGTAACACCTGAGACACTGGCCTATATCATCGGTGGCTACAGCTATTCGGAATATGAAACCGAAATCAGCCTCGGCGGCCCGTCAACCTCATTTGATGAGACCTATGATGGTTTCCACATCGGCGGTGGGCTTGAAGCCATGATCGGCTCGAATGCTACGGTGCGGCTGGAATATCGCTACACCAGCTACAGCGGCGAGGATTGGGACACCGGTGGTATCGTCGATGTCTCACCTTCCACACATACTGGCACCCTCGGTATTGCTTGGTTGTTTTAAGGCCTGCCATTACTTGAGCTAGACCATTGGGCAGACGGGGTGTGGCGAAGGGCGTAACAGGGTTACGCCCCTTTTGCGTTGAAGTGTTGTCAATCAGTGTGGCAGTACGGCCAGATTCTTGCGGGCGAGCCCGGAAAGATTCATTTGCAGGCGCCGTTTTGCCAGTGGCAAGATGTTTATGAGCGACAGAAAGGCATTGCGGATGGAACGCTTTGGGGCTCCCCGCATTGTTGCTAGGTTCGTTAGAAGTCCGGCAAGACCCAACACTTTTGTAGCAGCAGGACGGCGCAGTTCTTCATAGCTGGCGAGCACAGATTCCGGCCGTTTTCCGTTGACCACGTCCGCAAGCAGGCGCCCAAGCACAACGGCATCGACAAGGCCGGTGTTCATGCCCTGGCCGCCTGCCGGGCTATGGACGTGTGCTGCATCTCCCATCAAAAGGAATCTGCCTTTCCGGTAGGATTTGGCGACCCGGTGATGGATGCGGAAACGCGAACCCCATACCACCTCCTCAACGCGGTTGTGGCCGGTCGTCAGTCCCCGCGTATCGATCAAGGTTTGAATGTCCTTGATACCCGGGTTTTCCGGCGCGTTGTTGAGTGTTGCAACAATGCGGAAGGTTCCATCGGGCAGGGGTGCTACAACCAGCACTCCGGCAGGGGAGAAGAATAGGGAGACTTCGCTCGGCCCAAGCGACCACTGCATGTGCACATCGGCGAGCACAAATGATTCCTCATAGGTTCCGCCTTCGAATTCGATACCGGCTGCGGTACGGACGATGCTGTGCATGCCGTCACCACCAACAACATAGCGCGCGTTGATGACGCTTTCACCGGTTGGCGATTGAAGGGTAATTTTTGCACCATCGGCATCTTGTGTGGCCGCCGTTGCTGTGACACCGCGATGGACAGAGCCACCCAGTGCGATGAGGCGGTCGGCGAGGACCTTTTCAGTCTCATTCTGGGGAATCATCAGCAGGTAGCGATAGGCCGAAGGCAACTGGTCAAAGCGCAACTGAACCAGGGGGCGATTACGGTCGCGGATGGCGAACTTGGCAAGCTTCATGCCGTGTGCAGCCAATTCACTGGAAACCCCGAGCTCTTCAAGTATTTCAAGGGTATGTGCATGGATGACGGCTGCGCGGGAGGTATTCTGTCCTTCTTCAAGTTTGTCAATGAGCAGGTGGCCGACGCCTGCCTGCTGGAGGGCGATGGCCAGGGCTGTGCCTGTCGGTCCGGCCCCCACGATAAGAACGTCTGTGTTGGTTGTAAGCATTTCTAAACTCCTTTTGTCAACGATTGTTGACTTATTAAACAAAGCTATTGTAATTGTCAACAGTTGTTGACATTATGCCGCATGGACCAGAAATTGAAGAAATCAACGAAGTCAGACCGCACCCGCGCTGCTATCCTTGCCGCGGCCCAGAAACTGTTTGCAGGGCAGGGTTTTGAACGGACAACCGTTCGCGATATTGCAGCGATTGCCGAAATCGACCCGGCACTGGTGATCCGCTATTTCGGAAGCAAGGACGAACTGTTTGCGCGCGTTGCCGTGTTCGACCTCAAACTGCCGGACCTCAGCAAAGTGGACCGTTCCAGAATCGGCGAGTTGCTTGTGCGGCATTTCCTGAGTTTGTGGGAAGGGGAAAATGCGAACGGCGGCCTGCCGATCATGCTGCGTTCGGCCGCGTCCAACGAAGTGGCCGCGAATAAACTGCGGGACGTGTTTGCGGGCCAAGTCATGCCAACATTGGCTCGCGCGGGCGACCCGTCGGATGTAAGGGAACGGGCCGGGCTCGTTTCGAGCCAACTTCTTGGGCTTGCCCTTTGCCGTTACGTACTGAAGCTTCCGCCGGTCGTTGGGTTATCGCAGGAGCGGATCGTCCGTGAGGTCGGCCGCACGATCCAGCGATATGCGACCGGCGAAGACTAGGAGAATTGGTCCAACACTTGTCAGGAATGATTGAAAAAAATATAGTTCGGCTACCTTAAAGGCTGGGCTGGGTCGTCTGGAGAGGTTCATGTGATTAGAATTCTCGTTGGAATTTTGACGCTTGTGGCAATCACAGGTCTCGGCGGTTGCGAGGAACAAAAAGCGCCGGAGACGAGCGAGGTGCGCCCGGTACGCACTGTCGTGGTTAGCCCAAAACGCATTGAAGACACGCGCCAGGCCATTGGTGAAATTCGCCCCCGGCAGGAGAGCGATCTGGGCTTTCGGGTTTCCGGCAAGCTTGTATCGCGCGCTGTTGATGTGGGCGGCACAGTAAAAGCAAGCGGTTTGCTGGCAAAACTCGAAGAACAGGACTATCGCAACAAGGTGCAATCGGCCGAAGCCGATGTGAATGCGGCAGAAGCAGTGCTAATCGAAGCACAGGGGGTGGAGGGCCGCCAGCGTAAGTTGCTCATCTCTGGTGTAACAACAGAAGCCAACCATGAAACGGCGACCAAGAACCTGAACTCCGCCCAAGCGAAACTCGAGTCTGCCAAAATTGCGCAGGCCATGGCAAAAGATCAGCTGAGCTACACCGAACTGAGGGCGGAGTTCGATGGGATCGTGACAGCGGTCGGGGCCGAGCCCGGACAGGTAGTCAATGTCGGCCAGATGATTGTGCGGCTGGCAAAGCCTTCGGAACTCGATGCGGTATTTGCCGTGGCCGAGGCCGCGTTTGAGACATTTAAGCCCGATTACCGCCCGGAGGTTATCGTCGCGCTGCTGAGCGATCCCACGATCTTGGCTGAAGGTGTGGTGCGTGAGGTTTCGCCAGTTGCCGATCCGGCCACGCGGACCTATCAGGTCAAAGTCACTCTGAATAATCCGCCCGAGCAGATGCGGTTTGGCGCAAGCGTTTCCGGAAAAATAAAGGCAACATCCGCGCCCGTCGTGGTACTGCCTGGCTCGGCACTTTTTGACAAGGCGGGAAAGCCTGCGGTGTGGGTCTATCACGCGGATACAACCGCAGTCACTTTGAAACCGGTGACGGTTGGGGGCTATGAAACGGATCAGGTTATTGTTTCCGAGGGCCTAGTAGAGGGTGACGTTGTTGTCACCGCCGGAGTCAACCAATTGCGCGACGGTCAGAAGGTGAGGTTGGTCGAGGAAGGCCAGCCATGAGTGGCTTCAATCTTTCGGAATGGGCGCTGCTTCACAAAAGCTTCGTCATCTATTTGATGGTCGTTTCAGCGATTGCCGGCTATTTTGCCTATTTCCAGCTTGGACGTGAGGAAGATCCGCCGTTCACGGTTAAGACCATGGTGGTCCGCACTCTGTGGCCCGGTGCCACCACCTACGAAACCCTGCGTCACGTGACTGACCGCATCGAGAAAAAACTTGAGGAGGTGCCTGGGCTCGATTTCGTGCGCAGCTACACCAAGCCGGGCGATGCCACCGTGTTTGTCAACCTGAAGGACAGCGTGCGCGCCTCGGCGGTTCCCGATACCTGGTATCAGGTGCGCAAGAAAATAGACGACATTCGCAACACGCTCCCCTCCGATATCATAGGGCCGTTCTTCAACGACGATTTTGGCGACACCTATTCCATCATCTATGCGTTCACGTCGGACGGTTTCACCCATCGCGAACTGCGCGATTATCTTGATCAAGTCCGGGTTGAATTGTTGCGGGTGCAGGATGTTGCGAAGGTAGATTTTGTCGGGACGCAGGATGAAAAAATCTATCTCGAATTTTCGACCAATCAATTGGCCTCGCTCGGTCTGGACGCCAATACGCTGACCGAAACGCTTCAGGCCCAGAATGCAGTGGTGCCGAGCGGCACGGTGGACGCTGGTCCTGAACGCATTGCCATCCGCATTACCGGCAGTTTTGCATCTGCTGAAAGTCTCAGGGCCGTGAATTTCAACTACAACGGTCGCAATTTTAGGCTGAGCGATATCGCCAAAGTCACCCGCTCCTATGCCGACCCGCCGCAGCCCATGTTCCGCTTCAATGGTGAGGCCGCCATCGGGTTGGCGATCTCGATGGTGAAGAATGGGGACGTGCTGGCCCTAGGCGAACATATTGAGCATCGCATTGAGGAAATCACTCGTGACTTGCCCGTGGGCATTGGCGTTCATCTCGTGGCCAACCAGCCCCACGTGGTGGAGGAAGCGGTCGGTGAATTCACCAAGAGCCTGTTCGAGGCCATTGGCATCGTGCTCGCAGTCAGCTTCCTGGCGCTGGGATGGCGCCCCGGAATTGTCGTTGCCATCGCCATTCCCCTGGTGCTCGCAATTACTTTCGTGGCCATGCAGCTTTTGGGTGTTGCCTTGCAGCGCATTTCGTTGGGAGCGCTTATCATAGCGCTGGGCCTGCTTGTCGATGACGCCATGATCGCAGTCGAGATGATGATCACCAAAATAGAAGAAGGCATGGATAAGGCAAAGGCTGCGGCCTTCGCCTATACCTCCACCGCCTTCCCTATGCTCACCGGCACCCTGGTTACGATTGCGGGGTTTACCCCTATCGGTTTGGCCAAGAGCGGGGCAGGTGAATATACCTTCACCATGTTCGTGGTGATTGCAATTGCCCTCAGCGTGTCCTGGGTAGTTGCGGTGCTGTTCACCCCGTTGACCGGAGTTCTCATTCTTCCTGACAAGATGAAGGGTCACGGCGGCCACGGCCAGTCGAAGTTTTCACGAGGCTTCCGCCGTGTTCTCGACAGTGTCTTGCGCTTCAAATACGTGACCATTGCAGCGACAGCGGGACTCTTCGTTCTGTCACTCGTTGGCATGAGGTTTGTGCAGCAGGAGTTCTTTCCAAGTTCTGACCGCAATGAATTTTTCGTGAACCTCACCTTGCCCCAGAACGCCTCAATCCGGCAGACCGAGAAGACCGTGGCGCAAGTCGAGGAACTGCTCAAAGCCGACCCCGATATCGTGTATTGGAGCTTCTATGTGGGCCAGGGTGCCGTGCGGTTTTATCTTCCGCTTGATGCCCAGCTTGCCAATGACTTCTTTGCCCAGGCTGTGGTGGTAACAAAAGGCTATGCGGAACGTCCCGGCGTTCAAGCACGTCTTGAGAAGGCGCTGGCCAGCGGGTTCGATGATGTGCTGGTGCGCGTCAGCCCCCTGGAACTCGGGCCGCCCGTGGGCTGGCCGATCAAGTTCCGGGTGAGCGGCAGCGATCCGGTCAAGACCCGCGAATATGCCCATGCTTTTGCCCAGGTTATCGGCGCCAATGGCAATATCAAAAACATCAACTACGACTGGAATGAAATGGCCAAGATGATCCGCATTGATGTGGACCAGGACCGGGCCCGGGCTCTTGGGATCAGTTCGCAGCAACTCTCGGGCGCCATCAACGCCATGCTGTCAGGCACCACCATCACGCAGTTGCGCGATGCGACCTATCTGATCGACATCGTAGCGCGCGCGGTGAAAGAGGAACGGGCTACAATCGAGACCCTTAAAAACCTTTCGATTGCCACATCTGCCGGCGGTCGCGTGCCTCTAGCGCAAATCGCGAATGCCTCGTTTGTGCTGGAACCGCCGCTGATTTGGCGTCGCCAGCGCCTGCCTACGGTGACGGTCCAAGCCGACATAACTCCTGGTCTGAAAGCCGATACGGTCATCCAGCAAATGGCGACGTCTATCGCGGAATTTCGCAAGCAACTTCCACCCGGCTATGCGGTGGCAGCGGGTGGTGTGACCGAAGACAGCGCCAAGAGTCAGGCAAGTATCGCTGCCGGCGTGCCGCTAATGCTGTTCCTGATGGCAACCATCCTCATGATCCAGCTCATGAGCTTCCAGCGCCTGGCCATTGTGTTCCTGACAGCGCCACTGGCGCTCATCGGGGTCTGTGCTGCCTTTCTCGTCTCCGGAGCGCCCATGGGATTCGTTGCCATTCTTGGTATTATTTCGCTGATCGGCATGGTGATCCGAAACTCGGTCATCCTGATTGTCCAGATTGATGAGCAAATTGATGCGGGCGAGTTGCCATGGCAAGCTGTGATCAGCGCAACGGAGCATCGCCTGCGACCGATCCTGCTCACGGCTGCCGCCGCAATTCTCGGCATGATCCCCATCGCACCGACTGTGTTCTGGGGGCCTATGGCCTATGCCGTGATGGGTGGTCTTGCGGTTGCAACCCTGCTCACGCTGGTCTTTTTGCCGGCACTTTATGTGGCGTGGTTCCGGATCAAACCACCGAAAGCTGCTCCGGACTGATCGTGAGGGCAGGGCTCTTTAGTGATTTCAGAAAATTATCAGAACTCGCTCGGTACATCGTGCCGGGCATAAGGCACCTTAAATGACATCGACGGGCAGCAAGCCAACGTCGCAACATTGAAGGAACAAAATCATGACCCACCATGTTTCTGCCTTGGGCAGCGCTCTGCCACTTGGAATTGTCTTGTCGATCCCCGCCACGCTGGTTCGCAAAATAAAGCATCTGCGAACCATCCGCCAACTTGAACAGCTCGATGATCACATGTTGAAGGACGTTGGGCTGAGCCGCGGTGATCTGTTGCATTTCAAAAGTCATCCACTGTGATTAGGCGCTATACTACGCCAAACGCGGGTGGTGTAGCCGGGTGACTCACGTTGTAGTTTGAGGAATTAGGGTTTTTTTATAATCCTATGTCCGCGTTGCAGAATGACTTGAGCAGTGATGAGTAAAATCAGTGACGTGAGAAGCACGACGGTGCCGACCGCATTGATTTCCGGGGTGACGCCGCGGCGGATCGAGGAGAACACGTAGATCGGCAGAGTGACGTTCGGTCCCGCCACGAAGAACGTGATGATGAAATCCTCAAACGAGAAGGTGAACGCCAACAATAGTCCAGCAAGTATGGAGGGAGTCAGCAGGGGCAACACGACTTGCCAGAATGTCCCCATGGGCGTGGCGTAAAGGTCCTCGGAAGCCTCCACTAGACTGCGGTCCATGCCCGTAAGCCTAGCCCGTACAAGGAGGCAGACGACCGCAATATTAAATAAGACATGGGCGGCGACGACGGTCCAAATGCCCATCTCGATCTTGAAATTCCAGATCGCCAGCAGGTACGGGTTGACAATATTGAACAGGGTCACGAAGGCTATGAGGGTGGAGATGCCAATGACAATGCCCGGCACCATGATGGCTATGTAGAGCAGGCCATCAAAGAGATGGCGGAGCCAGCCGGAAACTCGCTCAAGTCCCAAAGCCGTCAGCGTTCCGATAGTGGCCGAGAGGAAAGCCGTGGTTCCGGCAATGGTCAAGCTGGTGACCAGCGCTTCGGTGATCAGGGGATTGGAAAAGGCCTTGCCATACCACTCCAGCGAGAAGCCCTGCCAGTCCATGGCATAGCGCCCGGCGCTGAAGGAGAAGCCGACGATCAGGGCGATGGGGCCATAGAGAAACAGGTAAATCAAGATGGCGTAAATCCGCATGGCTACACCATGGCCACGCGGCGCTGGCCGCTCTTGCCCAGCACAAAGCGCATGTAGAAAAAGATGGTGACGAACATGATGATGACGAGTGCGATGGAAACGGCCGCACCGAACGGCCAGTTGCGCGATTGCAGGAAGAGGTCAACCAGGGCGTTGCCAATGAAATAGACTTTACCGCCGCCCAAAAATTGCGGCAGGATGTAATCGCCCATGAGCAGGATGAAGACCAGCATAGAGCCAGTGGCGACACCGGGCAGCGAAAGGGGCAGGGTGACCTGCAGAAAGCTTCTCCAAGGCGTGGCGCCGAGGTCGGCGGAAGCTTCAAGCAGGCGCTTGTCGAGCTTCTCCAGACTCACGTAAATCGGCGGCACCATGAGCGGCAGAAAACCATAGACGGCGCCGATGAGAACTGCCAAAGGCGTGTTGATGATCCGCACGTCATCAATGCTGATCCATGCGAGCCAGGAGGGAATGCCTTTGGCCCCAAGGATTAATATCCAGGCGTAATAACGCAACAACTGGCTGGTCCAGAACGGAGCCATGACCAGAACAAGCATGGTCACGCGCCAGCGCGGCGAAACCTTCACGGCGAGAAAATAGGCCATGGGATAGGCAAACAGCGCGGTGAGCAAGGTGCCGAGGGGTGCCAGCGTCAGGGTGTTGATGAAGGCTTTGCTGCGCGCCGGAAGGTTCAGGTAATTGTCGAAGGTGAAGGCGGGAGCATAGCCGCCCGCTTCGGCGCGTTCGCCGAAGGAATAGACCAGCACGACAATCATCGGCAAGATCAGCAGGAAAAAGAAGAACACCCCCGCTGGTGCAAGCAGCAAAGCCGTTACGCTGCGGGAGTGTTGTCTGTCGCTCAATTCTATCAGGCCGCCTTGAAGCGGGCCATCACTTCAGCGCGCAACGGACTGGTCAGTGTTGCCGCCGCTCCGAATTCGAGCGTCGAAAGTGCCTCTGCCGCCGGGTAAAGAATGGGGTTTTCCAGCATTTCTTTCGGCAGGAGCTTGTTGGTGCGGGAGTTTGTTGAGGGTGCCCCGTGGGCCAGAACTTCCTTCGCGTTGATTTCAGGCGTGAGGATGTAATCAATGAAGGCATAGGCCGCCTCGCGATTTGGAGCGCCTTTTGGGATTGCATAATGGTCGGTCCAGATTTCGCCGCCTTCCTTGCCAAGAACAAACATCATCTCCGGAATGTCGCGATGCAACTGCGCAGCGTCGTTGGTCCAACACATGGACATCCACGCGTCACCGTTGCGCATCGACGGCTGATAGTTGGAATCTATGCCAAAGAGATTTGGCTTCACGGCCAGCAGGAGTTTTTCGGCGTCCGCCATTTCCTTCTCGTCGATGGAGTTGAAGGAATATCCGAAATACTTGAGGGCGCTGCCGATTGTGGTGAGCTGATAGTCATGGACCATGACGCGGCCCTTGAGGTCTCCTTGCGCCAGGTCAAAGAATTCCTTCCAACTCGCCGGATTTTGCGGGGCATTCTTGGTGTTGACGACGAAACCGGTAGTGCCCCAGTCCTTCGGCACAGCGTAGGTGACGCCGTCGATTGTGCCAGGTCCGAGGAAACGCGGGTCCTGAGCGGCAGGATCATAATTTGGCATCAGCTTGAGGTCGAGCGGCTCGACAAGATCGAGTTCCTTGTAGGTAGAAATAGTGTAGTTGGTTGGCACGAAGACGTCCCAGCCGGTTGATCCTGCCTGCAGCTTCGCCAGCATTTCCTCATTGGAACCGAAGATCGACACGTTGATCTTGACGCCGGTATTCTTGGTGAAATTGTCGAAATTTTCCTGGGAAAAATAATTCGGCCAGGTAGTGAAGTTCAGTGTCCCCGACAGTGCCGCATAGGCCTTGCGCGGCTTGAGCCCCGGCATGGCGCCGCCCAGTACCGCCGTGGCCAGCCCGAGGCCGGTGACACCGAGGAAATGGCGGCGCGTGACTGAACCCTTTTGATAACGGCGCAGTTCATCAACAAATTGCTTTGGCGTGACAATATTCGTATCTTTGGTCATGACGTTTCTCCCTACTTAATTTTTTCGTTACTCACGTTGCGGCCAATACGAGGGCTGCTTCTGGCCGCCAGCCAGTTGCGGCCGTATCGCCGATTTCAAAGGTGCCGCTGATGCGCTCGGACTTGCGGGGCGTGAGCACCATGAATTCTCCTAGGGTGTGGTGAACCACGCGGTACTCCGTGTTCTCGCCGAGGAAAATGCGGTTTAGGACCTTGACTGAAAAATGCGCGCTCAGGCCTTCCGGCAGAACAGCCTCGTTGGCAGCAATCTCGACAAGCTCGGGACGCACGCTGATGACCGTGTCCTTGGTGGGGCCGGCAAAGAAATTAGACTTGCCGACAAAATCGGCGACATAGCGGTTGACCGGCTTGTCATAGAGTTCCCTTGGCGAGCCCGATTGGACAATGCGGCCCTCGCGCATGACGCAGACGCGGTCCGACATGGACAGCGCTTCTTCCTGGTCATGGGTGACGAGGAGAAAGGTAATGCCCACGTCGCGCTGCAGGTTCTGCAGTTCAATCTGCATCTCGCGGCGCAGCTTGCGGTCGAGAGCGGCAAGCGGTTCATCAAGCAACAGCACAGCTGGGCGATTAATCAGCGCCCGGGCCAAGGCCACCCGCTGCTGCTGGCCGCCTGACAATTCATAACTCCGCCGATTCTCATAACCTTCAAGGCGCACCATGGCTAGCGCTTCCATCACTTCCCTGGAGAGTTCGTCGCGTGACGGTTTGGGGCTGCGCTGACGAAGGCCGTAGGACACATTATCGCTGACCGAGAGATGCGGAAACAGGGCGTAGTGCTGGAACACCATGTTGACCGGTCGCTTGTAAGCGGGAACCCCGGTCATGTTTTCGCCGCGAATGAACACCTCGCCTTCGCTCGGTTGTTCAAACCCTGCCATCATGCGCAGGCTTGTGGTCTTGCCGCAGCCAGAGGGACCGAGGATGGAGAGAAACTCGCCAGCCCTGACGGCAAGGTTGTTCTCGACAACCGCCGCCACCTCACCAAAGCGCTTGGTGACATTCCTGAATTCGATGACCGGGTGTTCCACGGATTTGTCCGACGTTGGTGCAAGTCACTATGAATGCAGAGAAAATTTAATTCTTTGCAATACTGCTGCCAAGCCGGAGAATTGGCAAGGCCCAACTTTTGATATGCGTAGTACCAGCGACGTTCACACACCGCCTCACTTGCTTATCTCCAAAACCTAGTCATGTCACTCAGGCCTTGCGGCGGCGGGATTTCGCAAAAGTGTCAAACGCCACGGCCAGCACAATGATGACGCCGATGATAATTTGCTGGATGTAAGACGAGACGTTCATCAGGACCAGGCCGTTGAGCAGCACACCGATAAGCAGGGCGCCGATGACGGTGCCGAAAATTGATCCGGCGCCGCCAAACAAGCTGGTGCCGCCGATCACCACGGAAGCGATCACCGTGAGTTCATAGCCCGTCCCCGCAACGGCTTCTGCCGAATTAAGCCGCGCGGCTAGGACGAAGGCTCCCAGGCCGGCAAAGAAACCCATGATGACGTAGACGCTGCAAATGATCCGGTTGACATTGAGACCCGCAAGCCGCGCGGCCTCGGGGTTTCCGCCCACCGCGTACACCCTTCGGCCATAGCGCGTGTAATGCAGAACGATATGGGCCAGCAGTGCCGACACCAGAAAGATGATGACGGGCACGGGAACAGTCAGGATGCGGCCCTGGCCCCACCAGGTGAATTCGGGTTGGAAGCCGGAAATGGGTCCGCCCGCAGCAAAAAGCAGGGCGGCACCACGGAACACCGACATGCCGCCAAGAGTCACAACGAAGGCGGGAACCTTAAGTTTGGTGATGGCCAGGCCCTGCAGATAGCCGCAGGCGAGGCCAATGAGGATTGCCGAAAGTGCAGCCAGCGGCCAGCCATAGCCGATGGCCGCATCGCCAACGGTGAAGCGGTCCTGCATGCCGCCCTTGGCTACGGCCGCAGCAACAAGTCCGGCAAAGGCCAGCAGGGAGCCAACTGAAAGGTCAATGCCCGCGGTCAAGATAACAAAGGTCATGCCGATGGCCAGAAGTCCGGTGATGGAAACCTGGCGCATGACGTTGAAAAGATTGATCGAGGAGAGGAAGCGTGGCTCCATGATGGCAAAGATCGCCATCAAGAGAAGCAGGAAGATCAGCGGTGCAAAGCGCGCGAGGAAAGAAAAGGCATCGAAGGCCCTGTCGTTTTCTTTTGTTGCTGCCTCAGCCATTTTTGTCTCCACCGCACTCATGCCGCCTTCTCCGAACGCAAAGTCATCAGGGTCATCAGTTTTTCCTGATCGGCGTCGGCACGGAGGATTTCACCGGTCACGTGTCCTTCGCGCATGGTGACGATCCGGTCCGCGAGCGCCAGTATTTCCGGAAGCTCGGAGGAAATCACAATAACGGCAATCCCTGAGGCCGCCATCTGGAATAGCAGGTTATGAACTTCGACCTTGGCCCCCACATCAATGCCGCGCGTCGGCTCATCGACGATCAGCACCTTGGGCCGAAGCGCCAGCCAGCGGGCCAACACTACCTTTTGCTGGTTGCCGCCGGAAAGATTGCCGACGAGTTGATCGCCCGAGGCCATGCGGATGTTGAGGAGCTTCTTGTACTCATCAACGAGAGTTCCCTCCTTGCTCCGGCTGATGAAATAGCGGAATGATGAAATGCGGTCATGGGAGGCAATGGAGAGATTGGTACGGATTGCGAGGGCGAGGAACAGGGCCTGCTGCTTGCGGTCCTCGGGAACAAGGCCAATGCCCAGATTGATGGCATCGTGCGGCGAAGAAATTCTGGCCTCCTTGCCATTCACGATGATCATTCCTGAGTCGATTACATCGGCGCCAAAAATCGCGCGGGCGGTTTCGGTGCGTCCAGCGCCCACAAGGCCGGCGATGCCGAGAATCTCGCCCTTGTTCACGGCCAATGAAACATTGTGCAGTTCAATGGCGCTGGCATCGCTGCTCTTGCGGCGGCGCGAAAGGCCGGTCACCGAGAGTGCCACTTCATCCGTAACATAGGATGTGTCGCGCGGTGCCAGCAGGCTAAGCTCGCGGCCCACCATTAGGCGGATGATATGATCCAGAGTTGTTCCGGCAACGCTGCCGCTGCCAACGTGCCGGCCATCGCGCAGCACCGTGTAACGGTCGCTGATCTCGAATACTTCTTCAAGGCGGTGGGTGACAAAGATGGTTGAAATGCCGTCACGCTTGAGGGCGCGGATGATGGCGAAGAGTTTTTCGACCTCGGTGCGGCTCAGGGCCGAAGTGGGCTCATCCATGACGATGAGTTTCGACTTCATCGACAGGGCCCGGGCGATTTCAACCATCTGCTGCTCGGCCACCGAAAGATCACGCACCTGGGCTCGTGGATTGCGGTCAAGGCCGATGCGGTCCATCAGAACCTGGGTTTGTTCCTCGAGCTTCGTGCGGCTGATAAAGAGCTTCGATCCCGGCTCGCGGCCGATGAAGACGTTCTCGGCAATGGTCATGTCGGGAGCCAGAGTGAATTCCTGATAGATGGTGACGATGCCCTTAGACTGGGCCACTTGCGGGTTATTGAGAACGACAGTTTCACCGTCAAATTCGATACTGCCTGAATCCGGAGCCTGGGCTCCGGAGAGAATTTTGAGAAGGGTTGATTTACCGGCGCCGTTTTCGCCGAGAAAAGCGTGAATTTCGGTGGTGCCCACCTCGAAGTCCACAGACTCAAGGGCCTTCACGCCGGGAAAAGACTTGGAAATTCCGGCCATGCGGAGCAGGGGCTGGGCTTGGAGCGGTGTTGCCATGGGCGAAACATCTTCCGGCCGAGAGTTTCACGTCCCGGCCGGAAAATTATCTCAACTGTCTACTTCACTTCGCCGAGGCGTTCGGCAATGTTCAGATTATCCTTGGTCACGGCCACTGGCGTCAGCAGCAGGACCTTCTCGGCGGGCTTGGTGCCGTCCTTCAGGAAGGCAACGAGCGTCTGCACGCCAAGGGCGCTTTGCTGGCCGGGGAACTGCTCGATGGTGGCGGTGAGGCCGCCATCACGCACTTGGGCCAGGGCTTCCGGCAGCGCGTCGAAGCCGATGATGGCGATTCCCGAAAGGCCGCGGCCCTTCACGGCTTCCATGGCGCCAAGCGCCATGTCGTCATTGGCGGCGACAATAACCTTCGGCGCATCGGCCATGCCGGACAAAGCGGCTTCGGTCACAGCCAATCCCTTGGCGCGGTCGAAACCGGCAGTCTGCTCGAACACGATCTTGTACTTGTCCTTGCCGTCCAGCACATTGTGCAGGCCCTTGTTGCGGTCAATGGCGGGCGAAGCGCCGGATTGGCCCTGCAGGTTAATGATGGTGGCGCCATCGGGGAACATCGACAGGATAAGGTTGCCCTGGGCTTCGCCGCCCTTCACGTTGTCAGCGCCGACATGGGCGAGAATGCCCTCGACCGAAGGCACGCGGCGGTCGATTGTGACCACCGGAATGCCCGCATCAATGGCCTGCTGCAATGCCGGTGCCATGGCGTCGACTTCATTCGGGCTGATGGCGATGCCCTTGACGCCCTGGGTGATGGCCGCCTCGATGTCGGCGGTCTGCTTGGGCGATGACACCTGGCCATCGCTCTCGATCACGCCATAGCCCTGCTTGACGATCTCCGCCTTGAAGGCGTTCATCATGTGGACAAAAAACGGGAACGTGAGGCCTGGCACGGAAGCCAGGATCTGGTCTTCGGCATAGGCGACAGGTGCTGTCACCATGGTCAGCGCGAGGGCGCTGGCTACAACTAGTCTTCTCGTATATTTACGCATTTTGGATCCTCCGCGAAATATTTCGCGCATATTTGATGCGCTATTGAAGCACTGCATTCAACAGGAAACGCAATCCGAAAAATGCATAGCTTGAACAACTGATATAACAGTTTTGCAAGCCTCCCAAGGAAAATCTCAAGGTGCAATGCAGCATCAAAGTTTCTAACGTTTGTTGTTGGCTGATTTCGAAACAGTCGATTAGAGTTTTGTTTTTTTAGAAAGTGACTGCGATGAGCGACACACGACCGATAGTCATCTCTGTGCCAGAGCCGAGGTCATTGGAACTCATCTTCACGCCAGACGACGAAGTAAAATTGCGGCGCGACTATCAGATTTTTGAAGGGCAGGGGCCGACGGTTTCAAAAGTCGTGGAAGAACACATTACCAATGCCAGCTTTATAATTGGGCAACCTGAATTGCCGCGCCAAATTTTACATCAAGCAAAGAAACTGAAGGCGATCCTCAATGTCGAATCCAATTTTCTCGACAACATGGATTACGATTACTGCTTTGCCAATGGAATCCATGTACTCACAACCGGCCGGGTGTTCGCCGCCCCTGTGGCCGAGATCGGCTTGGGAATGGCGCTGAGTTTGGAGCGCAATATCGGTGGTGCCGACCGGGCTTTTCGTGCTGGCAAAGAACTTTGGGGTGGCGATGGCAATACAGAGGCCCGCCTGATGTCAGGCGGCAATATCGGCTTTATCGGCTTCGGCGACCTTGGCCGCGCGCTGCATCGACTACTCGCCGGCTTTCGCGCGACCATCCGGGTGTTCGATCCCTGGTTGCCAGCGGGAGTGCTTGAAGACCAAGGCGTTGAACCTGTCGCACTTGATGATGTGCTCGCGAAAAGCGACGTGATTTTCGTCGTCGCCTCGGTTACGTCGGACAATGGTGGCTTTCTCGGTTCGGCGGAGTTCGCCAAGATGCGCAAAGGCACAAGTTTCGTACTCCTCAGTCGTGCTGGCGTTGTTGATTTCGATGCCCTGATGTTCGCCGTGAAATCGGGGCATATCCGGGCGGCGAGCGATGTCTTTCCCGAAGAGCCACTTCCTGCCGACCATCCAGTTCGCAAGCTTGAAGGGTTCATACTTTCCGCTCACCGGGCCGGTGCCCTCGATGTTGCCTTCAAGCGGATGGGCAAGATGGTGCTTGATGACATGGGCCTGATGGTGCGTGGCCTGCCACCCGTCACCTGCAGGCGGGCAGAGCGCGAAACAGTTCTCCGAATGCGCTCCAAACCGGTGAGCCGAAATTAGGACCTGAGTTGCTTGCCGAGCAATCGGCCACCGGTCACCAGTACAAATCCTAGGATGAGAAACACGATGAGCAAGCCCGCTTCGTTCAGCAGCACACGGGCGATGCCGAGTTCGCCGTTATTGAGGAAGGGATAGGGGTAGAAGGCGGAATAGGCGCCGTGGATGAAGGTCACGACGAGATAGACAATTGGTGAGGCGAACTAGCCCAGAAGGCTCGCCGCCATCCGGAACTCCATTGCCATCGTGGCTCCATATTGTTGCCCCAGACCTTCCTGCACGACTTGGCACCCGTGAAATTGTAATTTTAATTAATTGCAATCTTCACGGGATAAAATTTTTGTGTTACAACATACTTGGCTGGCCTTTCTGAGGCTGGCCAATCAACTCGGCCTATGGTCCTACCAACTATCTCCCCAGATGTTTCTAGGACCATAGTTTTTATTGGCGTTCGAATCAGCACCTCTATTTTGTTGTCAGATTGTAATAAGTTACGTCGGAACTTGGTCCCATGATGAAGTTCTTCACATTGGACCGCCTTGCCAGCTGCTTGGTCTCCTGGAACATAATGATGAAGGGGCCCTCCTCCATCACTTTGCGTTGGAGTTCCTTGTACATCTGCTCGCGTTTAGCCTCGTCGCGCTCGCGCACGGCCGCGTCGGTCATCCTGCTGATTTCCGGAATTTCCCAGCTGTTGCGCCAGGCCAAGGGCTTCGACTTCGCCCCGTCGGAATTGTCCGGGTTGCGGGCGAAGGAATCGGCGTTGGTGTGCGGGTCCATGTAATCGGGCCCCCAGTTGACGAGAAGCATCTGGTGTTGCCTTGCGCGGTATTTGGTCAACACGGACTTTTGCTCGCCCAGCACAATGGTAACATTAATGCCGCCTTGCGCCATAGTTGATTGGATCGATTGGGCGATGTTGGAAAATGGTGAGGAATTGGGAGAATCGAGGGTTACCTCAAAACCTTCGGGATAGCCGGCTTCAGCCAGCAATACCTTGGCCTTGGCCGGATCAAAAGTATAAATGTTCTCGTCGAGGGAAGCCCACAGACCCGAGGGCCAAAAAGTCTGGTGAACCTTCTTCTTGCCTTCGAGGAAGGAATTCACCATGCCGTCGTAGTCGACCAGGTAATGCATTGCCTGGCGCACTTTGAGGTTCTGGAATGGCGTAGTTTTCAGATTGAGGCCCACATAATAGAGGCTCTCCTGCGGCACGGTCTCAACCACGACACCCAAATTCTCGGCTACTCCGGCAATCTGATTGGGCGCAATGTCACGCGCGATATCGACGTCGCCCCTGAGGATAAGTTGGCGTTGCGCCGCCGGTTCCGCCACATGAAGAATAACAACCCGCTTCAACGCGGCAGGGCCGCCGCGATAGGTGGGGTTGGCCTCCAGCACAACATTTGCGTTGGCTTTCCAGGCCCTCAGCGTATAGGCGCCGGAGCCGGCCGAATTGGTTCTGAGCCAAGTGTAGCCCATGTCGCCTGCCGTCTCGTGTTTTATCACCGTCTTCATGTCCACGACCGAGCCAACGACTGATGACATCAGGCTCAGAACCAGCGAGGGCGAGAAGTCTTCAGTGATTGTGAACTGGAATGTCATGTCATCGATGACCTTCACCAGCCCATCAACATTCTCTTTGGTCCAGCCGAGCTGGCCAACGAGGAAGGCTGGCGTCTTGTCGAGTTTGATGACGCGCTGGAGTGAGAAGACGGCATCTGCCGCGGTCACCGGATTGCCGGAGGCGAATTTCTGCCCAGACCTGATTTTGAAGGTGAAGGTCCGGCCATCTTCGCTCAGCGTGTAGCTTTCGGTGGCGCCGGGCACGAGTTTGGAAGTATCCGTGGGCTCAAATCGCATGATCCGGTCATAGATATTGGCAATGACTTCGATGCCGGTGAACTCATAGGCCTCGGCCGGATCGAAGGTAATGATGTCGTCAATGTTCTTGGCAATGACCAAAGTGTCGGCGGGCGCTGCCGCCATGGCGCACGGCGCAAACAAAAGAAGCACCCACGCAAACAGCGCGTGTCTAAATGCGTTCAACATGCGGTTCGCCCCAAATCTCGTTCGCCGCAGGATGAAAAAGTCGAGGTGACTCGTCCTGAGGTGAATTCTGATCACAGCCTATTTTCGTGACAAGCGCAAGTTGGTGGCAAAATTCACGTGCCGCAAAAAGGCGCAATTCTACCGGATGGGGCCTTAGGGTTAACTGGCATGGGGCTTGCCTTGATAGGTCCAGTGGTCGCCGTCGGGGACCACGCCAATTCACCTGTCCGAGGCCCAGATCAGTGCAAAACCATTCCTATCTTGATGCGATACCTCAAACCGCCGGATTTCCTGCCGCCAAGCCAGCCGTTAACGCTACGGCAAGCGCCCGGGTGGAGGTCCTGACCCAATTCGGGAAGGCCGAGCCCCTTTGGCGCGAATTGGTACATGGGGGTGCCGTCTGCAGCCGCTATCAGCACTATTCCTGGATGCAGCATTGGTGGGACCACATCGGAAGCCGCTCGCAGGCCAAACCTTATGTTACAGTGCTGCGGAATGAAACCGGAAAGCCTGTGCTCCTGCTGCCGCTTATCCGCAAACGCGTGGGGCCCGTTCATATTGGATATTTCATGGGCGGCAAGCACATAAATTTCAACCTGCCAGTCTGGCGGCCGGGGCTTGTCGGGGAACCAGCCACGGGCCTGGAAACTCTTCTCAAGGGCTTACAGAGCAATGGACCGCGCATCGATCTACTCTGCCTGCTGAACCAACCGGCGACCTGGCGGGGCGCGGTCAATCCGATGCTCCATGCGCCCCACAGGACTTCGCCCAGCCGGGCCTACGGCGGCGACCTTCTCGATGATTTTGAAGCGCTGCAGAAGGAGCGCATGAGCCCAAGCGCACGCCGGAAGCTCCGGCAAAAGGAACGCCAGCTTGCAGCAGTGGGTCCCGTCTCATATTTGCGCGCGCGGACGCCTGCCGAGATTAACCGGGTGCTTGAAGCGTTCTTCAAGCAGAAGGGTGAACGCATGCGCGAGCTTGGCCTCGGCAATGCCTTCGACGCGCCCGGAGTGAAGGAATTTGTGGCGGTTGCGGCCCATGAGCCTGATCCCGCTACGGGCGAGCCGGTGATTGAACTCTACGCTGCAATGGTCGGTGAAACCATCATCGCGACCTTTGGCGGCATCGCTGCACACGGGCGGTTCAGCTGCATGTTCAATTCCATTGCAGGGGCAGAATTCAGGACCTACAGCCCGGGAGAGCTGCTGCTTTCCAACGTCGTCCGGATGTGTTGCGAACGCGGCTTTGAAAAGTTTGACCTCGGCATTGGTGAAGCTGCCTACAAGCAGGTGTACTGCGGCGACGCCGTGGAGCTTTTCGATTCGATTATCCCCATAACGGCGGCGGGACATGTTGCGGCACCCATTTGGCGTGGCGGTCTTGCCATGAAGGCTAAGGTCAAACAGTCGGACGCACTGCTGCGCGGAGTCCGGTCCGTCCAGCAACTGATTTCCAGGAAGACTGCCGCGTGAAATTTCAGACACCAGATGTTGCCATCATCGGCGATAGGTTTGCAAACGCTGCGGCGGCAGCGAAGCTGGGCCGGGCGTAACGACTTCCGGCCTGTCGTCATTTCCTTTGAACCTATTCTGGTGTAATGGCGGCCTCCATGCAGGATGCGAGCGATATTTCCAATCAGCCCCAGAGCCAGCGCTGGGGCCAGCGCGGTACGGCAGGGGCGCTTTTTGCGGGCAAGCTTGCCTTTGAAAATGTTTCCTGCAGCATTGGCTCCACCGAGATTTTGAAGAACCTGAGCTTTGAATTGCAGGCGGGCGAGATTGCCTGCCTTCTCGGCCAATCAGGCTGCGGCAAGACTACGCTTTTACGCATTGCGGCGGGCATTCAGCAGGTGACTTCGGGCCGCGTGCTGCTGGATGACGAAGAAGTTGATGGGCCTTCAGGTTTTGTGCCGCCGGAGCGGCGCAATGTGGGTCTGGTGTTCCAGGATTTTGCGCTGTTCCCCCATCTCAACGTGATTGATAACGTGTCCTTTGGGCTAAATGCGCTGAGCCGAAAAGAAGCGACTAAAGTTGCTGAGCATGCTTTGGAACGGGTGGGCCTTGCGAGCTTTCGCCACAGCTATCCCAGTTCGCTCTCGGGCGGCGAGCAACAGCGTGTGGCCCTGGCGCGGGCCATTGTTCCGAGACCCCAAGTGATGCTGATGGATGAGCCGTTTTCCGGGCTGGATCAGCGCCTGCGCGAAACCGTGCGCGAAGAGACTTTGGCACTCCTCAAGGAAACCCGGGCAACTTGCGTGCTCGTCACCCATGATCCGGTTGAAGCCATGGATTTTGCTGATCGTATTCTACTCATGCGGGCAGGGCGCCTCGTCCAGACTGGCACATCAACGGAACTCTTTAACAAGCCTGTCGACCTGAAGGTGGCGCGATTCTTTTCCGATGTGAATGAAATTGAAGGGCACGTGAAGAACGGCAATGTTGAAACGCCCCTTGGCACCTTCAGCGCCGCAGCCTTTGCCAATGGTGCGGAGGTCCTGGTCATTATCCGACCCCAAGCCATGACGCTGGCCAATGCGGGAGCCGGCACCGAGGGTTATGTGCTGGAGGCGCGGTTTCTTGGTGATAAAACCCGCCTGCTGGTGCAGTTTAACGGTCTGGAGGAGCCTTTGGGTGTGCTGCTCACAGGCCCTGCGCCGAAAAAGGGCGAAACCGCCCATTTCCGCGTTGATCACGATCACGTTTTAACCTTTACAAAGCCCGTTCCGGACAGCATTTGAGTTAATGACTGGCATTTGTTGCGGGAGCGAAGGCTTTCTGCGATAGTGCGCGCCAAATTGGATAATGAATTTTCAGGAGTTTTACGATGGGTTTCGGTTCGTGGTGGCACTGGGTGCTTTTGCTGGTGGTTGTGCTGGTGGTTTTCGGCGGCAAGGGCAAGGTGTCGGATTTGATGGGCGATGTGGCCAAGGGCATCAAGAGCTTCAAGAAAGGCCTGGCGGATGATCCCGCAGAAGAAGTGGCCGAAGAGGTGAAGACGCTTGAGAAGACCGCTGATGAGGTGGTCAAGTCGCCCGCAAAGAAAGTCAAAGGCTAACCTTCAAGAGGTTCCATGTTTGACTTTGGCGTCGGCTATTCCGAACTGTTTGTTCTTGCCCTGATCGCGGTGATCGTGATCGGGCCTAAGGACTTGCCCAAGGTTCTGCGCAGCTTTGGCCGGATGATGACCAAGATGCGCGGCATGGCCCGGGAGTTTCAGGGCCATGTGGATTCGGCCATGAAGGACGCAGGCCTTGACGATGTGAAGAAGGATCTTCAGGCGCTTAAGGTCGGCAATCCCATGGCCGCGCTCAAGAATGAGATTGGCTCGGCTTCTTCCAGCAAAAGCAACGACTTCGACAAGTATTTTGGCGCTTCGGATGAAGCACCGAAGCCATGACGAAGGAAGATATTGACGCCTCAGAAGCCCCGCTGCTGGATCATCTGATTGAGCTGCGCACGCGGCTGATCTATTGCGTCATCGGATTCATTGCCACCTTCATCGTCAGTTTCTTCTTTTCATCGAACATCTTGAGCCTTCTCATCCTGCCCTTCAAATGGGGTACAGGCACCGATACCGGTCTGATTTCTATCAAGCTGCTCGGCGTATTTTTGGTGAAACTGAAGATCGCCATGTTCGGCGGCATGTTCATTTCGTTCCCGCTCATTGCTACGCAGCTCTATCGCTTTGTCGCTCCCGGCCTTTACCGGAATGAGCGGCAGGCGCTGTTCCCCTATCTCATAGCCACGCCCATATTCTTTGTTCTCGGTGCGGCACTGGTTTATTTCTTCCTGCTGCCGGTCGCGATCCACTTCTTCTATGGCTTGGCGGCATCGACGGGCGATGCGGGACAGGCTGCTATTCAACTGATGCCTGACGTCGAAGCCTATCTTGATTTCGTGATGATGCTCATTCTGGCTTTCGGCCTCACCTTCCAGCTGCCGGTGGTGCTCACGCTGCTGGGCCAGATCGGGATTGTAACCCATGAGATGCTTACCAAGGGCAGGCGTTTTGCCATTGTGGGCGTTTGCGCGCTCGCGGCCCTCATCACACCGCCGGACCCTATTTCGATGATTGCCATGGCAGTTCCTCTCATGGGGCTTTATGAGGTGGCGGTATTGGCCGTGCGATTCCTTGAACGTCGCCGGGCCAAGGCCCAAGCCGTGAAAGATGCCGCCGATGCATGACATAAAGACGATTAGGGACAATCCCGCAGCCTTTGATCAGGGCCTCGCGCTTCGCGGACTTGCCGCCCAATCGGCAGAACTTCTGAAGATCGATTCCGAGAAGCGTGATCATATCCAGAAACTTCAGGATGCGCAGGCGCGCCGCAATGCGTTGTCCAAGGAAATCGGCGAAGTGATGCGGGCAGGGGACAAGGCAAAGGCCGAGGCCCTCAAAGCGGAAGTCGCCGGCCTCAAGGATTTCATTGTGTCGGGCGAAGAAGCCGAGCGCGTGCTCACGCAAAGGCTCAACGATGCGCTTGCCGTTATTCCCAACCTTCCCATGGAAGGCGTGCCTTATGGGCGGGATGAGCACGACAACAGCGAGCTCCATACCTGGGGCGAGAAGCCACGATTTAATTTCGAGCCGCGCCAGCATTTTGATATCGGCGAATGGCTTGGCTTGATGGATTTTGAAACGGCGGCCAAGATGTCTGGCGCGCGCTTTGTCATTCTCAAAGGCCAGCTTGCAAAACTCGAGCGGGCCTTGGCGCAGTTCATGGTTGATCTGCATACGGAGCATCATGGCTATACGGAAGTCTATGCACCCTATATGTTGCGCGACGAGGCGATGTTTGGCGTGGGCCAACTCCCCAAGTTCAAGGAAGACCTGTTCCAGACAACATCGGGCCATTGGCTGATCCCGACTGCCGAGGCATCTCTCACCAACATCGTGCGCGAGCGCGTGGTTGATGAGAAGGAACTTCCGATCCGCATGACGGCCTATACACCGTGTTTCCGAGCCGAGGCGGGAGCGGCGGGCAAGGATACGCGCGGCATGATCCGCCAGCACCAGTTTTCGAAAGTAGAACTTGTTTCGATCGCAACGCCCGAACAGGCGGAGGCCGAACACACGCGCATGCTGAATTGCGCCGAGGAAGTGCTGAAGCGTTTGAATCTCGCATTCCGCACCATAGTGTTGTGCACGGGTGACATGGGTTTCGGCAGCCGCAAGACCTATGACATCGAAGTGTGGCTGCCCGGCCAGAATGCCTACCGCGAAATTTCCTCCTGCTCGCAGTTCGGTGAGTTTCAAGCCCGGCGCATGGAAGCGCGCTTCAAGCCCGCCGATGGCAAGGGCCCGCGCTATGTTAACACGCTGAACGGTTCCGGCCTTGCGGTTGGCCGCACCATGGTGGCCATTCTGGAAAACTATCAGAATGACGATGGCAGCGTGACCATTCCCGAAGTGCTCCGGCCCTATATGGGCGGCGCGGAGAAAATCTCGCGCGCATAATACATCACTTCACCTTCCGCACCTTCGCCGAATAAATATACCAGCTCTTGTCATCGGCCATGTTT
>CAVYAB010000026.1:0-23332 GCA_963766425.1 uncultured Alphaproteobacteria bacterium | reverse complement strand
AGGAGTTGGCTGGCCCCCACCACAGCAGTCATCTTGAATCAGATCGAAAAAGATTTTTCAATCCCTTTTTCGATTCAATCAGTCAGGGATTTGCTCTGGCCGGGGATTTTCGTCCAATTGCCGTTGTGAATCCCTTTGCGGGCGGCTAAACCGCCCGCAACATGACCAAATCCGCTCCCCCCAAAATCACCCCCGACATCGTCAAGCAACACGGTCTCAAGCCTGAAGAATATGAGCGCTTCCTGCGTCTGCTTGGCCGCGAGCCCACCATGACCGAACTCGGCATTTGCTCGGCCATGTGGAACGAGCATTGTTCCTACAAGTCCTCCAAGAAATGGCTGAAGACGCTCCCCACCAAAGGCCCCCGCGTGATCCAGGGGCCGGGAGAAAATGCCGGCGTAGTCGATATCGGCGATGGTCAGGCCGTGGTGTTCAAAATGGAAAGCCACAACCACCCTTCCTACATCGAACCCTATCAGGGCGCGGCCACTGGCGTCGGCGGCATTTTGCGTGACGTCTTTACCATGGGCGCCCGTCCAATCGCTTCCCTCAATGCGCTACGCTTTGGCGCGCCCAATCATCCCAAAACCCGACATCTTGTGTCTGGTGTTGTGGCTGGCATCGGCGGCTATGGCAATTCTTTCGGCGTGCCAACGGTTGGCGGTGAAGTGAATTTCCATGAACGCTACAACGGCAACATTCTGGTTAACGCCATGGCGGTGGGCCTCGCCGATGCCGACAAGATTTTCTATTCCAAAGCCAAGGGCGTTGGCCTCCCTGTGGTTTATCTCGGCGCCAAAACAGGCCGCGATGGCATTCACGGCGCCACCATGGCCTCCGCTGAGTTTGACGACAACGCCGAAGAGAAACGCCCCACCGTGCAAGTAGGCGATCCCTTCACCGAAAAATGCCTGCTCGAAGCCTGCCTTGAACTGATGGCCTCCGGTGCCGTCATCGCCATTCAGGACATGGGGGCTGCTGGCCTCACCTCGTCTGCTGTCGAAATGGGCGCCAAGGGCGATCTTGGCATTGAACTCAATCTCGACATGGTGCCCTGCCGCGAAGAACATATGACCGCCTATGAAATGATGCTTTCCGAAAGCCAGGAGCGCATGCTCATGGTGCTGCGCCCGGAACTCGAAAAACAGGCCGAAGCCATTTTCCACAAATGGGGCCTGGATTTCGCCATCGTCGGCAAGACAACGGATACTTTGCGGTTCGTCATCAAGCACGAAGGTGAAGTAAAGGCCGATCTGCCGATCAAACAGATGGGCGATGAAGCCCCGGAATATGACCGGCCATGGATCGA
The DNA here is from genome assembly GCA_963766425.1 of uncultured Alphaproteobacteria bacterium. Taxonomy (GTDB): domain Bacteria; phylum Pseudomonadota; class Alphaproteobacteria; order Rhizobiales; family Aestuariivirgaceae; genus Aestuariivirga. The sequence continues at coordinate 22,023 of CAVYAB010000026.1, read as the reverse complement.
ACCGAAGAAGTTGCCGGTTCTGAATGATGTGCCCGCCCCCAATGATCTCAATGCCGCAATTCTCAAAATCATGGGCTCGCCGGACATGTGTTCTAGGCGCTGGGTCTGGGAGCAATATGATCACTTCATTCAGTCCAACTCCGCCCAAATCCCCGGCGGCGATGCGGGCGTGGTGCGCGTTGGCCCCAACAAGGCGATTGCACTCACCACTGATGTCACTCCCCGCTATGTCGAGGCTGATCCTTTTGAAGGCGGCAAGCAAGCCGTTGCCGAAAGCTGGCGCAATCTCACTTGCGTCGGGGCCGTTCCCATCGCCATCACCGACAACCTGAATTTCGGCAATCCCGAAAAACCGGAAATCATGGGCCAGCTCGTCTTGGCCATCAGAGGCATCGATGCAGCCTGCCGCGCGCTTGCTTACCCCGTCGTTTCCGGCAACGTCTCGCTCTACAACGAAACCAATGGCCAGGCGATTTTGCCCACCCCCACCATCGGCGGCGTTGGCCTCCTCACCGACCTGAGCAAAATGACCACCCTTGCCTTCAAGGCTCCTGACGAAGCCATCCTGTTGCTCGGCGGACACGGTTCCCATCTCGGCCAATCCATTTACCTGCGCGAAATCCTCGGCCGCGAAGAAGGTGCTCCTCCACCCGTAGATTTGGCTAAGGAAAAAGCCCATGGCGACTTCGTGCGGAACCTCATCAATCACCGCCAAGTCACTGCCGTACATGACATTTCCGACGGCGGTCTGGCTGCCACGGTCATCGAAATGGCCCTTGCCTCCGGCCTCGGCGCCAAACTGGACGCCATGAACCACGAAGCCCTCTTCGGCGAGGACCAGGCCCGCTATGTTCTCACCTGCAAGGCTCGGAAGCCGCCAAAATCATCACCCAGGCCCATGTCAAAGGCATTGATGTCATCCGCATAGGAACGGTAACAGGCGATGCTACATTGAATATTCCGGGCCAAACGATTATATCTCGGGCTGAGTTGAAAAGCGCCCATGAAGGCTGGTTCCCGGCCTATATGTCGGGCGAACTCTAAGGGAATTGACCGATGGCCATGGCCGCCGCCGAAATTGAACGCTTCATCAAGGAAGCCCTGCCCGATGCGAGTATCGAAATCCGCGATCTCGCCGGCGATGGCAATCACTATGCCGCCACCGTGATGTCAGCAGCCTTCAGGGGCAAGTCTCGCGTCCAGCAGCATCAAATGGTATACGCATCGCTCAAAGGCCGCATGGGCGGCGAACTGCACGCTTTGGCACTCACGACAAGCATTTTGGAGAACTGAATATGACTGACATTGCAAAATGGATCGACAATGAAGTGAAGACCAATGATGTGGTCCTCTTCATGAAAGGCACGCCTGAAATGCCCATGTGCGGCTTCTCCGGCAAGGCCACGCAAATTCTCAATCACATGGGCGTTCCCTTCAAGGGCATCAATGTTCTGGACTCCGACGAAGTCCGCCAGGGCATAAAGGAATATGCTAATTGGCCCACCATCCCCCAGCTCTGGGTCAAAGGCGAATTCGTCGGCGGCAGCGACATCATGATGGAAATGTTCCAGTCCGGGGAATTGAAACAGCTGCTTACCGAGAAGGCGATTGCCTGAGGATGGCTCTCACCTTCTTTTATGCCGCCAATACCTGCGCGCGCGCTTCTCACATTACGCTTGAGGAAGCTGGTGCGGCCTATGAGGCAAAACGATTGAACTTTGCGGAGAATGAACAGCGCAAACCGGAATACCTCAAGATCAATCCCAAGAGCCGGGTTCCCGCTCTCGTGACCGACCACGGCATTCTCACCGAAACACCGGCCATTCTGGTCTACGTCGCGCAAATGTTTCCCAAGGCCAAGCTGCTTCCGCTCAACGACCCATTCCGTCTGGCCCAAATCCAGTCCTTCAACAGTTACCTCTGCTCCACGGTGCATGTGGCCCATGCCCATCGCATGCGCGGCTATCGCTGGACCGATGATGCGCCGGCGATGGAAACCATGAAAAAGAAGGTCCCGCAAAATGTCGGTGATTGCTTCGAACTTATCGAGCACGAGTATTTCAAAGGGCCCTGGGTGATGGGTGCTGACTATACGATCGCCGATCCCTATCTCTTCACCCTCTCCGGTTGGCTCGAGGCCGATGGAGTTGATCCCAAGCGCTTCCCCAAAGTGCTGGATCATCGCAACCATATGGCAGAACGGCCAGCCGTCAAAAAGGTTCTGGCCCTCGAACTCGCCTGAACATATCTGCCCCGCGTTGCCGTTTATGGACTGCCCGCTGCTCTTGAAGCATTCTACTGCTCAGCCATGACCGACCAATCAAGCAAATCCACCGCCTTCGCATTGTTGAGCCTCACCGTGCTTGTCTGGGGCGCTGCTCCTGCCTTCATCCGTTCGTTCTCGCTGGCCACAGGCCCTGCCGATGCATTCGTCATCCGCACTATCGCCGTTGCTGTCCCCTGCCTTTTCCTGCTGCCATTTTTCGGCGGCTATACCGTGGCTCGTAAAGACATCGCCCGATTGCTGCTGATTTCGCTTGGCATGTTCGGTTATTTCGCAGGCTCAATATTTGGCTTTGCTTACGTGACATCAGGCGTTGGCGGCATCATCATTTCAACCCAGCCTCTTCTCATTGCCCTCCTCGCGGGTATTTTCGGAACCGAAAGAATTAAGATCCCCACCATCATCGGTCTCATCGTTTCCTTTGTCGGCACGTTTTATCTGTTCAGTGGAGACGGTTCGGGAGCAGGCACCCATGAAAATATCATCACCGGTGGATTGATGATTTTTGCCAGTGGTTTCTTCTGGTCGATTTATGTGATCTTCAGCAAGACCCTTATTCAGAGTTATGGTTCATTCAAGATCATGGCACTTTCCATTATACTGGCCGCGTTGCCTGCTCTCGCCTTCGCCTCTTCCGGCACCTGGGAAACCGCGCGTAACCTTGACCGCAACGCAATCTTTGCGCTGCTCTATCTCACTCTCATCGGCACCCTGCTCACCGTCAGTACCTGGAACTACGCCACCGCCCGGCTGCAGCCGACAACGGTCGGCGCTTCCCTGTACCTCATCCCCGTTCTCGCTGTTGCTTCCGGTGCGCTAGTTCTGGGTGAATCCATTACAACCACAGCCCTTGTTGCAGGTGCCATTATCCTGTTGGGCGTAGCCTTTGCCCAGTTCGGCCCGATACTTCGCAGAACCCGGGCGCAAAACAGCGCTTGACTTTTATAGGAAAGAAAGCCTAAATTGAAACCATGATCACGACCGAAAAACAAATCCCCTGGTATTTCACCCCCGCGGTGATCATTGTTTCCGGTTGCCTTGTGGCCATGGTGAACTTTGGCGTCCGCTCCAGCTTCGGCCTTTTCACCGCCCCCATTTCGGAGGCCCATGCATGGCCCCGAGAAATCTTTTCCTTCGGCCTTGCCCTGCAAAATCTTCTCTGGGGCATCGCCACGCCCATCGCCGGCGCCTTGGCCGACCGTTACGGCTCCGCCCGCGTGCTGATGGTTGGCGCCATCCTCTATGCCATTGGTACGGTGGTGATGGCTGTGGCCGAAGCCCCGCTCATGTTCCACTTTGGCGCCGGAATCCTGATCGGTATCGGCGTTGCCCTGTCATCTTTCAGCATTGTCATGGCAGCCCTCGGCCGCATCGTGCCTCCGGAAAAGCGCTCCTGGGCCTTTGGCATCGCAACTGCCTCTGGTTCACTCGGCCAATTCATTTTCGCTCCCCTCGGCGGAGCCTTGATTTCTGCCTACGGTTGGGAAAAGGCCCTCTTCATACTCGCCGGCTCCACCCTGCTTATCCTGGTTTTCGCGCTGCCCCTCATGGTGCAGAATAGCTCGAGCACAAAAGTTACCTCCGGCGAGGCCGACATCACCATGCGTCAGGCCGTTGGTGGCGCTTTCGGCCATGGCTCATACCTCCTGCTTGTATCCGGCTTCTTCGTCTGCGGCTTCCAGCTTGCCTTCGTCACCGTTCACCTCCCGCCGTATTTGGCCGAACACGGCATCAGCAAGGAATTCGCCGGCCTCGCCATGGGGGCCATCGGCCTGTTCAATGTTGTGGGCTCATACACGTCCGGAATCATCGGCGGCAAATACCAGAAGCGAGTTCCTCTGAGCCTGATCTATATTTTGCGCTCGATTTCCGTTGCCGCATTCATCCTCTTGCCGATCACTCCGGTCACCACGATTATCTTCACCGCCACCATGGGCTTCCTTTGGCTCTCAACCGTACCCCTCACCATGGGGCTGGTCACCGTGATGTTCGGCACTCGCTACATGGCAACGCTCTATGGTTTCGTTTTCCTGAGCCATCAGATCGGCTCGTTCTTCGGCGTCTGGCTTGGCGGCAGACTCTACGACCAGTTTGGCTCCTATGACCCCGTCTGGTGGATGGGTGTTGCCTTGGGGTTATTTGCAGCCATCGTGCATCTCCCTATCAAAGAAATGCGCGCGCCCAAATTCGCCGCGGCTTGAGACCCATGCGCTGGCCCGGCCATCGCCTTGCGATCAGCCTTTTCTTCAGCGTGATTTTCCTGTGGATCGCCGTTATGGCCATCCTCATGCGGCAGGCATCGCTTCCGCCGGAAGCCTCCGGCCCCATGCTCGCCGTTTTCGAACCCGGAACAACCCCCGATGCGATATTCGCCAAACTCACTATTGCCGGAGCCCGGCCCATTCGTGAAACCGCCTTCGGTTTTATCTGGGTGGTGGCGGGCGACGAACCGGGATTGGCAGGACGCCTTGCAGGCCAGGGGGCCATCGGCGCCTACCGAGAGCTTCCGCTGAACCCTACTATCGCCGGCTGTTTTGCTCTTGCCGATGCCAAAATTGCGGCATACACGGGGCCATGATGAACGCGTTAGATGCCGTTGCCGAGCTCAAAGCCAATGTGGCCGCGCCATTCAACCAGGCGCACGCCATGCCCAAATCCGTTTATACGTCTGAAGATTTCGCCACCAAGGAAGTTGAACAGATTTTTAGCAAGGAATGGTTTTGCGTGGGCCGCGCCAGCAGCCTGTCCAAACCCGGCGATTACGTCACCCTTGAGTTGGCCAACCAGCCCATCATGGTGCTCCGCGATCGCGGCGGCACCCTGCGCGCCCAATCCAATGTCTGCCTGCACCGTATGTCCATTCTTTTAAAGGATTCGGGCAACACCGGAACCATTGTCTGCCCCTACCATGGCTGGAGCTACAATCTCGATGGCTCGCTCCGCGCCGCTCCCGCCATGACCCATAACGAAGGTTTCTGCAAAGACGATTATCGCCTGCCGCAAATCCGCTGCGAGGAATGGTTGGGCTGGGTGATGGTGACGCTTAATCCCGATACACCTTCCCCTTACAAGAAACTTGCCGATGTTGAGCACCTGATCGCCGACTACGGCATGGAAAATTATGTCGAGGATTTCCACGAGCAGTTTGTCTGGAACACGAACTGGAAAGTGCTGGCCGAGAATTTCATGGAAAGTTACCACCTCCCCGTTTGCCACGCAAAAACCATCGGCGGCCTGTCAAAGCTCGATGAAATGGTCTGCCCGCCGGGCCTAGCCACATTTAACTATCATACCATCCTGAAGGACGACACGTTGAAAATCGCGCTGGCCCATCCCAGCAACACACGCATGCAGGGCGATCGCCGCCGGACAACTTTCCTGCTGGCCATCTATCCCAGCCTCCTCATCACGCTCACACCAGGATATTTTTGGTATCTCTCCCTCCACCCCCATGGCGCTGGCCAGGTGCGCGTTATTTTTGGCGGCGGCATGTCACCCGATTTTGCCAATGACCCGGATGCGCAAGCCCATTTCAGGCAACTCAAAACCCTGCTCGATGACGTCAACGTCGAAGACAAGGGCTGTACCGAACGGGTGTATCGTGGCCTGAGTTCCGACATGGCCAAGCCCGGCCACCTCTCCCACCTGGAGCGGCCCAATTTCGACTTCGCCACCTACATCGCCTCGATGCTCAAATAAACAAAACGGCGGGACAAGGCCCGCCGTCTCAAACTCAACAAACGCCAAACAGTTAGCGTGAATAATATTCCACCACGAAGTGTGGTTCCATCTGAACTGGATAAGGAACGTCAGCAAGAGCAGGCACACGCACCAGCTTCGCCGTCATCGCCTTGTGATCCACTTCAACATAATCAGGCACATCGCGCTCGGCCAGTTGCACAGCTTCAAGCACAACAGCGAGATCCTTGGACTTAGCCGTGAGCTCTAGGGCGTCTCCAGCCTTGATGCGCATGGAAGCAATGGTCACGCGGCGGCCATTCACCTTCACGTGGCCGTGGCTCACGAACTGGCGTGCGGCAAACATGGTGGGCACGAACTTGGCGCGATAGACGATCGCATCGAGCCGGCGCTCCAGAAGGCCGATCAGGTTTTCGGAAGTATCGCCCTTCATGCGTGAAGCCTCTTCATAAACCTTCGAGAATTGGCGCTCGGAAATATTGGCGTAATAGCCCTTGAGCTTCTGCTTGGCCTTCAGCTGAATGCCGAAGTCCGACATCTTGCCCTTGCGGCGCTGGCCGTGCTGGCCAGGGCCATATTCACGCTTGTTGACCGGGCTCTTCGGACGACCCCAGATATTTTCGCCCATGCGGCGATCAATTTTATGTTTAGCGGGCTGACGCTTTGTCATTTACGGTTCTCCATAACCATTTAAGTTGGAACCCACCCTCCTCTTCCGGTCTCCCGGCCGACAGAACCGTAAGGGTTCACGGGCAAGCAAAACGGGGCTTCTGGCCCCGTCAGTGCGGCGGGTGATAGCGGAAGGTGGGTAGCATGTCAATTCGACGAGCTAAACCCGTTAGAATCGCGAAAAGCGCTGCAAATCTCCTCATGCCAGCCTTGATTCCCAATTGTAACGCCAAGAATTGATGCGCACCCCGGTTCATATCCTTCATCCGGATTTGTGCAGTTTAATGCGAACCAAATCGCTTCAACCAAAGGCTCCCCCGAATGCCAAGTGGTCATTACCGTGCGATCGACGATAAGTGATGGATTTAGACCTGCATGCACTTCGTCGATGACATCATGTACACGTTGACAGTCAGGACCCCACGCGCACACATAAACAGCTCCAGCATTCAATAGCTTGGCCGCCAATTCCGTTACTCGACTTACATTGACATCCCTTGAATCCCATGCTAGGAGACAGACGAATCTCGAACTACCCAATGAAAACACATCAGGAAAACTCTCTGGCGTTTCCAAGTGTAGTGCGAACAAGTTCCTCTCTGAAACTTCTTCAAAACCCAATTTTTCTAAAGTTATCATTTATACCGGCAAATCCACGAATTGGTGCCTCAGGAAGCCCATGGCGTCATAGGCCGCCAATGACTCCGAAGCACTGCCCCTGGCTGAGGTCAAAAGTACCGTGTTTGGCTCCGGAACCCCTGATTGGAGTCCTGTCAATTTGAGGCCTGCCAGAACATCACTCACCCGCCGTGCGATGGCCGGTGCGGGGTCGAGGTAGTTCACCTCCCAGGGCGCCACCAGCCTCATTTCCTCGATCAAAAGCGGGTAATGGGTGCAGCCCAGCACCACAACATCCGTTTGCTTGCCATCCCGCTTGCGAAACACGGGCGCGATCTCTTCGCGCAATTCATCCAGATCAGGCGCATGACCCTTGAGCTTTTGCTCGGCAATTTCAGCCAGTCGTTTCGCCCCATGCAAGATCACTTTACAGTGAAAGGCATAGGTATGAATGAGCGTATGGGTATATTCGCGGCTCACCGTGCCGGGCGTGGCCAGCACGCCGATAATATTGGATTTGGTTTGCGCCGCCGCAGGCTTGATCGCTGGAACTGTGCCGACAAAGGGAATTGAATATTTTTCACGCAGCGCTGCCATAGCCAAGGTAGAAGCCGTATTGCAGGCAATCACCACAATATCAGGCTTGGCCTTCTCGATCAGCGCGCCAATGACATGAACCACGCGGCCAACCAGTTCATCCTCTTTCCATGCACCATAGGGAAAGCCCGCATTGTCCGCCGAGTAAATCAAATGCGCCTCCGGCAATTGCGCCCGCACACAGGAAGCAACGGTCAATCCACCCATTCCGGAATCAAACAACAGAATGCGGGGAGCAGTCATTCCTTGGAGCCCTTAGGCCGCAAGTGCGTGCGCGTGAGAGATGAAACCATTCCACGCAAGGAACGAATCTCCTGTTCAGTCAATTCCGCCCGCACAAACATATTGCGAAGATTCAAACGCATGGTTGGCTTCTTCTTTTCGGTTTTGAAAAACCCGGCGTCATCCAGCTCCCGTTCCAAATGATCAAAAAATCCGTAAAGTTCCTCTTTGGTCGCAAGCCTCGTATCTGGCGTCTGCAAACCGGGACCACTTAAAGCTGCCAATTCCGGCGATTGTTGGCCGAGAGTTTCCGCCTGCTCCTTGAACCACTCATACCCCATGAGCAACACGGCTTGCGCGATATTGATGGAGGCAAATGCGGGGTTTACCGGTGCCGTCACGATAATGTCGGCAAGCGAAACTTCTTCGTTGCTCAAGCCCCAGCGCTCCCGGCCAAACAGCAACGCAACCTTCTCGCCTCGCCCAACGCGCGCGCGCATATCATCACCCGCCTGCTCTGGCGTAATCACTTCCTTGATCATGTCGCGGGGCCGTGCGGTCGTGGCATAGACATAGTTCATATCGACAAGTGCCGCAGGCAAATCATCAAAGACCTTTGCTCCTTCCACAATCCAATGGGCTCCTGATGAGGCCGTCAACGCCTTCTCATTTGGCCAACCGTCGCGGGGCGCCACCAGCCTGAGCTCATGCAAGCCAAAATTCGCCATGGCCCTGGCCGCAGTGCCGATATTCTCTCCAAGCTGCGGATGCGCCAGCACCACCAGGGGTGCTGGGCCCAAAACCTGATTCTGCGTTTTGTCGGTGCCAGCCATGAGCGGAGGGAAATAGCGAAGTTGAAGGCCTCACGCTAGCCTTTCCCGTCGAGTTTCCGGGCATTGCGCAATTCCGGGAACCAGCGCGACCAGAGGAACGCCACCGCCATGGTCCCCGCCCCGCCTATGGCCACCGCCGCAACCGCGCCAATCCATGCCGCCACAACGCCAGCGCGGAACTCTCCCAATTCATTAGAGGCCCCTATGAACACGCGATTGACTGCATTCACCCGGCCCCGAACCGCATCAGGTGTCCATAATTGCATCAGCGTTTCGCGCACATAAACACTCACCATGTCGCAAGCGCCCATGAGGGCAAGAGCTACAATCGACAGCGGAACCGATTTTGATATGCCAAACACCACCGTACAAAGGCCAAAGCCCGCAACGAACAGAAACAGTATCACGCCGGCCTTGTCCCGAATGGGATATTTCGAAAGCCAAAAGGCCATTGCAATGGCCCCAATGCCTGGACCCGCCCGCAACAGGCCAAGCCCCCAGGGACCGACTTCCAGAATATCGCGAGCATAAATCGGCAGCAGCGCCACGGCCCCGCCAAGCAGCACCGCAAAGAGATCAAGCGAGATGGCACCCAGCACGATCTGCTCGGACTTGATGAATTTGAAGCCCGCCAGCAAGGTGGAAAAATTGGTTTCCTGCGCATGATTCTGCTGGGGCACACGGCCAATCAGGACCACACACGCAATTGCCAGAACCATCAGGCCCATGGCAACGCCATAGGCAAATTCACCTGAAATTCCATACAGCAATCCGCCCGCAACCGGCCCGGTGATGGTGGTAATCTGCCAGGTCATGGAGTTGAGCGAAATGCCATGCGCCAGTGCTGTCTTGGGCAGCAGATTGGGCGCCAGCGCATCGGCAGCCGGATTCATGAAGGCCCGTGCCGTGCCGAAACCTACCAGGATCAAAAAAATCGGCCACACGTCCTTGAAGGCGGAGAGCGTGAAAATCAACAATCCAAATGCACAAACGACTTCAATAAACAGGCATAAAGCTATGATAAGTCGGCGATTAAACTTGTCGGCGATAAGCCCTGTGACCAATACCAGAAGCAGTGCCGGCAGAAACTGGGCCAATCCCACGAAGCCAAGATCAAGCGGATTGCGGGTGAGATCATAAACCTGCCAGCCCACGGCCACCGACATAATCTGCACGGCAAAGCCCGCCGAGCCCAAGGCCGCCAGATAGAAAACATAAGGTCTGTGATGGAGGGCATTGGAGGAGGACGTCATGTCACTTGGTGCCATGAAGGCGCGGCCCAAGTCAAAACCAAATCCGCTCTCTCATAGGTGCCCTGCTCCAGAGTAAGGGTTGGACATCCCCAAATCGCCTGCTATAGCAACGCCGAAATTCCAGCCCTAAATGATGAGGTTCTGCAAATGACCAAGATAAAAGTCGTCAATCCTGTCGTTGAACTTGATGGCGATGAAATGACCCGCATCATCTGGGACTTGATCAAGAAAAAGCTGATTCATCCCTATCTCGACGTCGATTTGCACTACTACGATCTCTCGGTTGAAAACCGCGACGCCACCAATGATCAGGTGACCATCGACTCGGCCAATGCCATCAAGAAGCACGGCGTCGGCGTGAAATGCGCCACCATCACACCCGATGAGGCGCGCGTAAAGGAATTCAACCTCAAACAGATGTGGAAGTCGCCCAATGGCACCATCCGCAATATCCTGGGCGGCGTCATTTTCCGCGAACCCATCATCTGCAAGAACGTACCGCGCCTCGTGCCGGGTTGGACCAAGCCCATCATTATTGGCCGCCATGCCTTCGGCGACCAATACCGCGCCACGGATTTCACCTTCCCTGGCAAAGGCACACTTACAATCAAGTTCGTCGGCGATGATGGCAAGGTGATTGAAAAGGAAGTATTCAAGGCGCCGGGCGAAGGCGTTGCCATGGCCATGTATAACCTCGATGACAGCATCAAGGAATTTGCCCGCGCCAGCCTGAACTATGGACTGAACCGCAATTACCCCGTCTATCTCTCAACCAAGAACACCATTCTCAAGGCCTATGACGGGCGCTTCAAGGATATTTTCCAGGCGATCTTTGAGTCCGAGTTCAAGGCCGAATACGAAAAGCGCGGGCTCACCTATGAGCACCGCCTGATTGACGACATGGTGGCCTCCGCCATGAAATGGACCGGCGGATACATTTGGGCCTGCAAGAACTATGACGGTGATGTGCAGTCTGATCTCGTGGCCCAGGGCTATGGCTCGCTTGGCCTCATGACATCTGTATTGATGACGCCCGACGGCAAAACCGTCGAAGCCGAAGCGGCCCACGGAACCGTGACACGTCACTACCGCCTGCATCAAGAGGGCAAGCAAACTTCCACCAATTCCGCCGCTTCAATCTACGCCTGGACCGGCGGCCTCAAACACCGCGCCAAGCTTGATGGCAATGCGGCACTGGCAAAATTTGCCAACACTTTGGAGGCGGTGACCGTTGCAACCATCGAAGAAGGCAGCATGACAAAGGACCTCGCGGTCCTCGTGGGGCCAGATCAAAGCTGGCTCTCCACCGAGGGCTTCATCGACGCCATCGACAAAAATCTGCGAAAGGCCGCAGCCTGAATAACTAGACTGCCTCGCAAACGTCGAGAACGCGCGGTAGGTCCACGGGCTTGCCGAATACGCCCAGAGCCCCACCGGCCATGGCTTTCTTGAGCAGGTCGTCGGCACTGTAGCCCGTCATGAAGTAAACTTTCGCGTCCGGCCGTTGCGCGCGGATTTCGAGGAAACTGTCAACACCGTTCTTGCCCGGCATCATCACGTCAAAAAATCCGAGATCAAAAGGAGCAGACCGGTAGGCATCAATGGCCGCCTGTCCGCTATAGACTACCTTCACCTTGTGGTCCTCCATCGAAAGAAGATCAGCCAAGGCATCAGCATTGTCGGCATTGTCGTCAAGAACAAGAATAGAAAGTGTGCGCGCCATTTTATGCAGCCTCCTCAAGTTTTTCGATGATGGGAAACCAAGCGGTGAAGCATGCGCCTTCACCAAGTTTAGATGTGATTTCAAGCCCCCCGTCATGCTGTTCCAGAATTTTCTCAACCGCTGGCAGGCCAAGACCGGTGCCAAAGCTCTTGGTCGTAAACAGCGGCTCCCTGATCTTCTGAAGATTTTCCGCCGAAATGCCAGGTCCATTGTCCGCCACAACAATTTCAACACCGCGCCCGGTCCGGTGGGACTTGATTTTTATGTTCGGAACGAATTCCGAGTCACTGGAGAGTTCGTCGCCCTTGCCCACAAGCGCTTCCGAAGCATTGCTGATCAGGTTGATCAGGCTGCGGCTCATGCGCTCCGGATCAATGGCGGTCACCAGACCGTCCAGTCCCAACGTGCAATCAATGGTCACCACAGATGGCAGTTTCGCCGCCTCCTCCTCAATGATCTTTGCTAGCCAAGTGTCAAGGTCAAGAAGTTTGCGCTGGGCCGCACGGGTGCGTGCAAAGTCCAGAAGCTGCGAAATGATGTTGTCGCAGCGCACGACGCCATTGTCGATTCTTTGCAGCTGTTGCTCAACACCAAGCCCCTTGCCCTTGATTTTTCGGTCCAGAACGAAGGCGGAGGTCCGCACCGCAGCGAGCGGGTTGCGTAATTCATGGGCCACCGTCGCAGTGAGCTGTCCGAGCTGGGCCATCCGGCCCGCCTTGACCATTTGCTCCTGGGTGTCCTTCAGTTTCTGGATGTTGTCCGATAGCTCCGCGTTAAGCCGCGTGACCTGGTCATTCACCGATTGGAGATCGTTGATTTTCGTTATGTCGACAAAGGTGACCATCACCGAGCGGCCGGCGACGCCGGCATTTTCCAGCCAACCGGAAGAAACAACCATGGCGCGCGCAACGACCTTGCCACGTGACAGGAGATCGGTCTCAAAACGCGACGCAGTACCGATCATTTCCGCGATACCGTTAGCCGGGCAGCAGGCAAGCACATCCTTCGGGTCGGCCGCCGAAAATTCCGCTTCGGTCATGCCAAGAAGATTAAGCAAAAAGGGATTTAGATAAATTGTGCCGCCATTTTCATGCAGATGCCAGATTCCAACGGGAACAGTCTCGGCAAGCGCACGGTAGCGGGCCTCCTTGGCTTCCAGTTCCGCCTCGGTCCTTTTCATCTCCGTCACATTTGTGTTTGTGCCTATGAGATAGGTCGTACCATCAGACGTTGCCACGCGGGCCTTTCGCGTAAGGGAGTATACCGTCGAACCATCGGTGCTGGTCGCAAGCTCCATGAATTCAATAGGCTCCGGCGATTTAAGAACCCTTCGGTCGCCTGCCATGAACTCCTTTGCCTGGCTTTCTGGATAGAAATCCGCGTCGGAAAGACCGAGCAGCTTTTCAGCTGGCGAGCCAATGATTTTGCAATGAGCTTCGTTGGAAAATACAAAGTTCAGTTTCTCGTCCTTGACGAAAATCGATGTTGGCAGCATGTCGAGAATTTGCAGAAGCACATCGCTGTTGTTGATTCGCGAAACAGGCGTCTTTCCGTGAATTGTCATTGCTAAATCTCTCCCCAGAGCTAAGCGTGCAATTGATCAGGCGGCTAATTTTTCGAGACGGTCCAACAGCACAAGGGGATCGAACGGCTTGTTCAGAATCCCGGTCAAAACAACATCATCAAAAAGCGCAAGTTCCTTGCTGTGTTCAGAAGCATTTCCCGTAATAATGATGGTTGGCACGCTTCGTCCCTGCTTCTTCAGCGTCGTGTAAACGTCGATGCCATTGATCAACGGCATTTTAAGGTCCAGCACGAGCACATCCACCCCACCGGCCACGACGCGCGATATTGCGTCACGGCCATTGCGAACCAGTTCGCAGCGATAACCGTTGCGATTGATGAGCTGAGCCAGCGTCGGACCAAAATCCGGGTCATCTTCAGCAACGAGAACAATCCCGGATGATCCAAGTCCCGCAACAGAATCAAGCACCTGATAGAGATTGACCGGCTTTGAGAAAACTCCCATTGCACCACCAGCCATGGCCTGCTGCAGCAGCTGCTCCACGCTGTATCCCGTCATCATGTAGACTTTGGCCGCGGGCTTCAGCCTTTTGATCTCCAGGAAACTTTCCACACCGTTCTTTCCCGGCATCATCACATCCATGAATGCGATGTCAAAATCTTCCTTGAGATAGGCCGCGATGGCGCCGTCGCCGTCGTAGACCACAAGCGGTCTGTGCCCTTCCATTTCGAGCAGTTCACCTAAGGAATTGGCGTTGTCTGCGTCATCATCAACAATAAGTATGCGTAGTGAACGTTTCATGCGGCTTTCTCCCCAGAATTTTCGCGAATTGGCAACCAAAGCGTAAAGGTGGCGCCCTTCCCTTCAACTGAATCGATGTCGAGGCCACCTCCATGCTGTTCAAGTATCTGTTCCACCGCGGAAATCCCGAGACCGGTGCCAAAGTTTTTGGTCGTAAACAGCGGTTCACGAACTTTGGTCAGGTTGTCTGCGGAAATTCCTGGTCCATTATCGGCAACGCAAATCTCCGCACCACGTATTGTCAGCCGTGTCGTGATGGTGATGACAGGCGTTTCCGTGAATCTTGCCTTGGGATCATCGCCCTTGCCAACCATCGCCTCTGATGCATTGGAAAGCAGGTTGATGATGGCGCGCTCAAACCTTCCGGGTTCAAGATCAACCAGCTTGTCGCCCAGGCCGAAGAAGCATTCGATGGAAACCAGTTCTGGCAGTTTCTGCGCCTCGCCGTGGATAAGTTTTTCGAGCCAGACATCAAGTACGGTCGGTTCTGCATTCACTGCCTTGGAGCGGGAAAAATCCAGGAGTTGCGTAATGATGTTGTCACAACGGATAACGCCATTGTTGATGCGTTGCAATTGCGGTTCCACGCCAAGGCCCTTGTCCTTGACCTTGCGCGCCAGAAGGTAGGTTGAGGTTCGAACCGTGCTCAGGGGGTTTCGCAGTTCATGGGCAACGGTTGCCGTCAGATTGCCAAGTTGCGCCATCTTGCCCTTGCGCAGCGCGTCATCCTGGGCTTCCCGAAGCTTAGTAATGTTTTCATTGAGCTGCCGGTTTAGAGTACCCATCTCGTTGTTAACGTCTTGGATTTCCCTTGAAAAGGTAATGGCCTGATTGTGGGATTCGGCAAGTTCACTGTGTGCTCTTTCGAGCTCAATAAACTTTCGCTTCAGCAGGCGTCCCACGAATTGTCCGTAGAACGAAACGGCACAGATCACCAACGCCATCAGCACACCAATGTAGAACTCATAGTTGCGCAGTCTGGTGACGGTCGAAGCGGCATCGTCGGAGACTTTCAGTTTCACCCGCCCAATCAACTGATTGAGGTCTCTGATATTGTACCTGAGCGAATCGTAGCGTTCGACAATGCGGGTGACCGCTGTTTGGGCTCCGGTGCCGTCATTTGAATTGATCGAAATAGCCACCTTGTCCGCAAGCCTTTCAATCTCGGTCATGGTGGTATCCATCCGCCGCAGCAACGCCAACGCCTTCGTTGCTGGTTTCTCCTCAAAATGCAGCGGAAGTTGCGCGCGAAGCCGGTTGATTTCCTGGCGGAATTCGTAGGTCTTGGACTTGAATATCGATTGCGCTTGCGTCAGCGCCTTCGTGTTGAGCACCTTCACAAATCCCGATTGTGCGTCTGAGGCCGCGTCCGCAATGACCCACGACGATGTCAGCTGGCGGTCAAAGAACAAGGATTCATTGACATTTGCCTGGTAGACCCCGATCACCAAGTGGCTCAGATAAAGTCCGCAGAAAATGGCCACAAGATTGAACGCAGCAATAAAAAAGTAGACAAATTGCACTCTTGGCCAGGAATTTTGGCCGTTCTGTCGTATTGCCTTCCCCAACGCCGCCGCTCCCCGCCTGCCCAACCACAAGCAATTGAAAATCCACGCTGCCCCAATTATGGTAAACAAATGGTTGATTTTCCGGTTTCCGGCCTGAAAGAAGCGAAATTAGCTGAGTATTTCTCGGGTGGCTGCCAATGTGGCGCGATCCGGTTTCAGGTGGCGGGCACCCACGGACGGGCCGGAATTTGCCATTGCCGCATGTGCCAAAAGGCATTCGGGTCGTGGGGCGCGGCCCTGGTTTCAGTTCCAGCCAGCAATTTATCTTGGACGCGGGGAAAGCCCTCCGTGTTCATGTCATCGGCCATTGTGGCCCGCGGCTTTTGCTCCGGGTGCGGAACGCCCCTCTATATGCGTGAGGACGGCGATGCGAATTTTGAACTCGCCATCGGATCCTTCGACGAGCCCTCAAGCTTAGGCCCCCTCGAGGAACAGGTGGGCGTGGAAAGCCGGGTATCTTGGTTTAGGGACATGCATCTCTTGCCGGAACAAACCACCAGCGAGACACGCACTCCTCAGGATCTCGCCAAGCTAAAAAGCTTGCAGCAACCGGACCACGATACGGATCATTGGCCATGAGCGAGATGATCACTGGCGGATGCCAATGCGGCCAGGTGCGCTATGCGATCACAGGCCCGCTTCACAACCCGCACATCTGCCACTGCCGCATGTGCCAAAAGGCCTTTGGCAATTACTTTGCAGCGCTTGTCGGCACGGCGCGGGGGAATTTCCGCTGGTCGCACGAAAAACCAGGCGTGTTCAGGTCATCGTCCATCGTCTCGCGTTACTTTTGCTCAACCTGCGGCACACCCCTCGCCTTCGCCTATGATGAGTCGAAGAACATCGCCGTAGCGATTGGCTCGCTGGACAATCCGGCCGCTGTCGTGCCGGAACTGCAGTATGGCATCGAGGCGATGCTTCCCGCCTTTGCAAGTCTGCACACCCTGCCGGGAACACGAACCGAAGATGACATCAAGCCTGAAGATCTTGCGAAGCTGAAAAGCCTCCAGCACCCGGACCATGACTAGCCGGCAATCATCGCCTTAATCGCTTCAAGCGCTTCTGCCGCTTTCCCCGCATCAGGGCCCCCGGCCTGCGCCAAGTCTGGCCTGCCGCCGCCACCCTTGCCACCCAAGACGGAAGCCCCTGCCCGGACCAGGTCGACGGCACTCAGCTTCGATGTAAGGTCAGCGGTAACGCCTACATAGAGGCTTGCCCTGCCTTCGCCATTGGCGCTGACAAGCGCCACCACACCCGAACCGAGCCTGGCTTTGCTCTCATCAACCAGACCCTTCATGTCCTTTGAATCCATGTCACCGAGCACACGCCGCATGAACTTGATGCCTTCGATGGTCTCAACCTCGCCTTCGCCCGCGGCGGCACCGCCGCCAAGCGCCAGGGCCTTCTTGGCCTCGGCCAGTTCGCGCTCAAGCTTCTTGCGTTCGTCAATGAGGTTCTCAATGCGGCTCACCAATTCCGATGGTGCCGTCCTCAGCATTGCGGCGGCAGCTGCCACCCGCTTGTCCTGCAGGTCAAGATATTCGCGCGCCGCCGAACCTGCCAAAGCTTCAAGCCGCCGGACACCCGCCGCCGATCCGCTCTCGGCCAGAACTTTGATGAGGCCAATATCACCAGTGCGCGACACATGAGTGCCGCCGCAAAGCTCCAGCGAATAGATCGGTCTTGCAGCGCCTTCCTCATTGCGCCCCATCGAGACAGCTCGCACTTCATCGCCATATTTCTCGCCAAACAGCGCCATGGCCCCTTCGGCGACGGCTGCATCAACCGACATCAATCGCGTGCTGACCGGCCCGTTCTGCAGAACAATACCGTTCGCCATGGCTTCCACAGCGGCGAGTTCTTCAGCACTCATGCCCTTGTTGTGGGAGAAGTCAAAGCGCAAACGATTGGGCTCAACCAGCGAACCCTTCTGGGCAACATGGGCGCCCAATGTCTTGCGCAATGCTTCATGTAACAAATGCGTTGCCGAATGATGCTGCCGGTTGCCCGAACGCCGCAGGTGGTCAACATTGAGCTCAACTGCGTCTCCCAGAGCTAGAGTGCCGTGTTCAACTTCACCCATGTGAATGATCAGGTCGCCCACACGTTTTTCCGTGCCCGTTACCTTGAACCGCCCGCCGCCTGCGGCTTTTATCACTCCATGATCGCCGGTCTGGCCGCCCGACTCGGCGTAGAATGTCGTTTGGTTGACGACGATCGATGCCTTGTCGCCGGCTTTGAGAGACTTGACCTGCTTGCCGTCCGCAACCATGGCCGTAATCACGCCTTCAGCTTTCTCCGTGTCGTAGCCCAAAAATTCCGTGGCCCCCACGGCTTCGCGGATTTCAAACCAGATCGCATCAGACTTGCTGTCGCCCGTACCTTTCCAGGCGCGGCGCGCCTCGGTCTTCTGTACATTCATGGCTGCGGTGAAAGCATCGGTATCCACGACAAAGCCGCGCGAACGCAATGCATCTTGGGTAAGGTCAAGCGGGAAGCCATAGGTATCATAAAGCTTAAATGCCGTGTTGCCGTTGAATGTGTCACCACTCTTCAGATTTTCCGATTCGTCATCGAGAATCCGAAGGCCGCGTTCAAGCGTCTTGCGGAAGCGGCTTTCCTCCAACTGAAGTGTTTCCGTGATCATCTCTTCCGTGCGGACAAGTTCCGGATAGGCCGCACCCATCTCGCGCACCAGGGAAGGAACCAGTTTCCACATTAGCGGCTCGCGTTGCCCCAAAAGTTCGGCATGGCGCATGGCGCGGCGCATGATCCGGCGCAGCACATAGCCGCGGCCCTCATTGGAGGGCAAGACGCCATCCGCAATGAGGAATGACGAGGCGCGCAGGTGATCGGCGATCACCCGGTTCGAGGCTTTGTTTTTCCCTTCGGCCGGTACACCTGTTTTCTCCACGATTGTGGAAATCAGCGCGCGGAATAAATCGGTTTCATAGTTATCGTGGGTGCCCTGCAGGACAGCGGCAATGCGCTCCAGCCCCATGCCCGTGTCAATGGATGGTTTGGGCAAGCTAATGCGCTCCGCTTTGCTCACCTGCTCATACTGCATGAACACCAAGTTCCAGATTTCAATAAAGCGGTCCCCATCTGCATCGGCACTACCCGGCGGGCCGCCCGGAATCTTGTCCCCGTGGTCATAGAAAATTTCCGAGCACGGGCCACAGGGGCCTGTGTCACCCATCGACCAGAAATTATCCGAGGTCGGAATGCGAATGATGCGGCTGTCGGGCAGCCCCGCGATTTTTTTCCACAGGCCAAAGGCTTCATGGTCTTCCGAGAAAACAGTAACCGTGAGCTTGTCGGCAGGCAGTCCATATTCCTTGGTCACAAGCGTCCATGCCCACTCAATCGCATCAGGCTTGAAGTAATCGCCGAACGAAAAATTGCCGAGCATCTCGAAAAATGTGTGGTGGCGTGCGGTATAACCCACATTGTCGAGGTCATTATGCTTGCCGCCCGCACGCACGCATTTCTGCGCCGTCGTGGCCCGGCTGTAGGGGCGGCGTTCCGCGCCCGTAAACACGTTCTTAAATTGCACCATGCCCGAATTGGCAAACATCAGGGTTGGGTCATTGCGCGGCACCAGCGATGACGAGGCCACTACCTCATGGCCACGGGTCTTGAAGAAATCAAGGAAGGTTGAACGTATCTGGGCAAGGCTGGTCATATAATATCCAAAGGTCCGGCGGTGGAAACAGTTGGAATGCTCTTTAAGGTGCGATTGCCGGTCCTGTCCAGAATTTCCGCAGGTAAATGGTTATCTCCTTACAAAGGCAAACAGCGCCCTCCGGGGGCACGGAGGGCGCTTCGCCTGCGGTGTGGGGGACACACCAACATAACCTGCCGCCACTAACAACAACGGCAGGCAATCCTGTCTATTAAACTTTACTCGTCCGGGTCTTCGGCGGTTGGCGCAACCGTGATCTTGGCCGCGATCAATCCCGCATTGGCGCGGATGGAGGCCTCAATGGCATTGGCCATATCCGGATTGAACTTGAGAAACTCCTTGGCCTTGTCCCGGCCCTGCCCAATGCGCTCGCCATTATAGGAATACCAGGAACCAGACTTCTCAACCACGCCTGCGGTAACGCCCAGGTCAACCAGCTCGCCCACCTTGGAAATGCCTTCGCCATACATGATATCAAACTCGACCAGCTTGAACGGCGGCGCCACCTTGTTCTTGACCACCTTCACCCGAGTCTGGTTGCCGACCACTTCTTCGCGGTCCTTGATCGCACCAATCCGGCGGATGTCCAGCCGCACCGAGGCATAGAATTTGAGCGCATTGCCGCCCGTTGTGGTTTCCGGACTGCCGAACATGACGCCAATTTTCATGCGGATCTGGTTGATGAAAATGACCATGCAATTGGATTTGGAAATTGAAGCTGTCAGCTTGCGCAGCGCCTGGCTCATCAGCCGCGCCTGCAGGCCGGGCAGTGAATCACCCATCTCTCCTTCAAGTTCGGCCTTGGGCGTGAGAGCCGCCACGGAATCAATGACCAGGATTTCAATGGCGCCGGAACGCACCAGCGTATCGGCAATTTCAAGGGCCTGCTCGCCCGTATCCGGCTGCGAAATCAGGAGGTCCTCGATGTTCACGCCAAGTTTTTTGGCATAACCCGGATCCATCGCATGTTCGGCATCAATGAAGGCGCAAATTCCGCCGCGCTTTTGCGATTCCGCTATGGTTTGAAGAGCCAATGTTGTTTTGCCGGACAACTCCGGACCATAAATTTCGATGACCCGTCCGCGCGGCAAGCCGCCAATTCCAAGAGCAATGTCGAGACCCAGCGAACCTGTCGAAATCGCTTCAATTTCAACGACCGGGTTGGACCCCAGCTTCATGATTGAACCCTTGCCGAAGGCCCGTTCAATCTGGCTTAGCGCCGCGTCCAGCGCCTTGTTCTTGTCCATTGAAGTATTCTCAACTACCCGCAGATTCGCTTGCCCCATCGCCCGTACTCCTTAAGTCAGATGCCTCGCTCGGTGCAATCACTTAGTTTGTACCAGCGATGTTGATGTTATGTTCTAATTTTGTTCCATTTGCAAGTTTTTTCTTTAGGAGCGTCAGAAAATTCGTGGAGGCTATGAGTAGGCTTGTGAAATCTAAGGCCGGATGCGAACATAGGGGCTATGTTGGTTGAGTTAGCCGCCTTTCTGGGGAGAGAGCGTTACACACCCGGCCTCGCTGCCAGCGAGTTCTGAACTTTGCTGTACCGCTCAGTGCCGGCAGAACTGATTTCAGGTCCAAATGTTTGCCTATCAGGTGCATTTGAGACACGCCGCTAGCTGTAAGTGATTTATCGAAAATTTGCTATCGTAAATTGCAAATTTAATGATTTGCAATCCTTAATTGAAAATCAATGTGTTTCTAAGACCCGCTCGACCGCCTGCCCCACGGAAAACAGGTTCTGGTCGTGTCCCCAAGCTCCCATGAGCATAAGGCCAACGGGGGCGGCGCCCGGCTCATTTGCCGGGACTGACAGCGCACAGCAGTCCAGAAAGTTGCCCACATAGGTATTGCGCAAACTCATGGAATTGTGGCGCAGATAGTCCTGATCGCCGTCAAGCGCCGAAATCGCTGGTGGAACATTCATGACGGTGGGAAGCACAACGGCGTCAAAATTCTGCATGCGGCCGTTGAACCGCAAGATGATTTCAACCCGGCGTTTTACGATCGCAAGATAGTCAGCGGCACTGATAGCACCGGCCGCTTCAAGGCGCATGCGAACCCTGGGATCATATTCCGCGCCGCTTTGCGCAATCAGATTTCGATGATGGGCATAGGACTCTGCCGCAATGATCCCGCCCTTGGTGGTGAGAACTGGAAGCTCAAGCAATTCCTCAAATGAAAAATCGCTGAGCCTAGCACCCGCCGCTGAAATCCGCGCCAGCGCCCGCTCGTAAGCCGATGCCACTTCCGCATCCAGGCCTTCAAGCACGGCAGTTTTCAGAACGCCAATGCGAAGTGCCGAAATCTCCCGGGCCTCAATCTGACCTGACCAGTCGCCAGCCATCAGCGCATCCACAGCAGCGCAACAGGCCACCGAATTTCCAAGGGGCCCGACGGAATCAAACCGGGTTGAAAGCGGATAAGCGCCCTGCGTGCTTACCCTTCCCGTGCTCGGCTTATAGCCAACGATGCCATTGTAAGCCGCAGGGATACGGCAAGACCCGCCCGTATCCGTGCCAATGCTCAAAGCGCACATCTGG
>CAVYAB010000025.1:0-12366 GCA_963766425.1 uncultured Alphaproteobacteria bacterium | reverse complement strand
TGCCGGGCGGGCCGGACAATCCCCTTGGGGCGCGGGCGATCTATCTGTTTGAAGGAAGCCGCGACACGCTGTTTCGCATTCATGGCACCAATGAACCGGAATCCATCGGCACGGCGGCGTCATCGGGCTGCATCCGCATGCTGAACGAGGAAGTCTCCGAGCTCTATGAAAGCGTGCACATCGGCACCAAGGTTATCGTGATCTAGTTTCTGCGCTTTTCTGACCATTTGCGATATTGCGCTGCACAAGGTAGAAGATTCGGGACTCCCCTGGGAACCCGGTGATGATTGAACAGAAGTCTTCGGCGCGGCCGCTTTCGCCTCACTTGCAAATCTACAAGCCCATGCTCACCATGATGATGTCGATCATGCACCGCATCACGGGGGTTGGGCTTTATTTCGGGATTATCCTGCTGGTGTGGTGGCTGACGGCGGCGTCAATATCGGACAGTTATTTTGAATTCGTGCAGGGGTTTTTCGGCCACTGGTTTGGCAGGCTTTTGCTGTTTGGGTTTACCTGGGCGCTGATGCACCATGCGCTAGGTGGCTTACGGCATCTTCTGTGGGATACGGGCCGAGGTTATGATCTCAAAGTAATTGAGTGGCTGGCGCGGGCCAATCTTGCGGGCTCCATTGTACTCACATTTCTGCTCTGGATTATCGGCTACGGGGTAATGCCATGAGCCCCGATAAATCCGGTACGACTCATTTCTGGCAGCAGCGGGCGACGGCCATTGCCAATGTGCCGCTCGTCATATTCCTGCTGTGGTTCATTATTTCGCATCTGGGCGCGGCACGGGCCGAAGTGGTGGTCAGTATCCAGGACCCGGTCATCGCATTCCTGCTCGTTCTTTCATTTGTTTCCATTCTCTGGCACATGCGGCTTGGCATGGAGATGGTGCTTGAGGACTATGTGCAGGATGCGCGCCTGCTTCATGGAAGCCTGCTGGCTAATACGATTTTTACCGCAATTGTCGGCGTGGCGGCGCTTTATGCAATTCTCAAATTAGTTTTTGGTGCCTGATGGCTGCGAAGAATTCCTATCCCATAATCGACCATAGCTTTGATGTCGTTGTCGTGGGCGCTGGCGGGGCTGGGCTTCGCGCGACGCTTGGCGCGGCGCAGGCCGGATTGAAAACGGCTTGCATCTCGAAAGTTTTCCCGACGCGCTCGCATACGGTGGCGGCGCAGGGCGGCATTGCGGCTTCGCTTTCCAACATGGGGCCCGATGACTGGCGCTGGCACATGTATGACACGGTGAAGGGGTCGGACTGGCTGGGCGACCAGGATGCCATTGAATATCTCTGCCGCCATGCGCCCACGGCCGTCTATGAGCTTGAGCATTTCGGCATGCCGTTTTCGCGCACCGAAGAGGGCAAGATTTATCAGCGCCCTTTCGGCGGCATGATGCAGAATTTCGGTGAGGGGCCGCCGGCCCAGCGCACCTGTGCGGCGGCGGATCGCACGGGGCATGCCATGCTGCACACACTTTATGGCCAGTCGCTGCGCTACGAGACGGAATTTTTCATCGAATATTTTGCGCTTGATTTGATAATGGAAAATGGCGTGTGCCGGGGCGTTATGGCGCTGTCGATGGAGGACGGCACCATTCATCGCTTTCGGGCGCATAAAACCATTCTGGCTACGGGTGGCTATGGCCGGGCCTATTTCACGGCCACCTCGGCGCATACCTGCACGGGCGATGGTAATGCCATGGTGTTGCGGGCGGGCCTGCCGTTGCAGGATATGGAATTTGTGCAGTTCCATCCCACCGGGATCTATGGGGCGGGTTGCCTGATCACCGAAGGGGCGCGGGGCGAGGGTGGTTATCTCACCAATTCGGAAGGCGAGCGTTTCATGGAACGCTATGCGCCATCGGCCAAGGACCTGGCATCGCGCGATGTGGTATCGCGCTCCTGCACCATTGAAATCCGCGAGGGCCGTGGTGTTGGGCCGCTGAAAGATCATATTCATTTGCATCTCGAGCATCTCGACCCCTCCGTGCTGCATGAGCGGCTGCCTGGCATTTCGGAATCGGCCAAGATTTTTGCAGGCGTTGACCTGACGCGGGAGCCCATTCCGATCCTGCCCACGGTGCATTACAACATGGGCGGCATCCCCACGAACTATCATGGCGAGGCGCTGGCGGGAGACGCCAAGGACCATGAGAAAGTTGTTCCGGGTTTGCTCGCCGTGGGTGAAGCGGCCTGTGTATCCGTACACGGAGCAAATCGGCTGGGTTCGAACTCGCTCATCGATCTCGTGGTGTTTGGCCGGGCGGCTGGCCTGAAGTGCATTGAGGATATCAAGCCCAATTCACCGCACAAGGATTTGAAGAAGGATGCGGGCGAGGCGGCCATTGCACGGCTTGACCGTTTCCGCAACGCGTCCGGCGGCGCCCCCACAGCGGAATTGCGCCTGCGCATGCAGCGCGCCATGCAGGACAATTGCGCCGTGTTCCGCACCGGCGAAGTTTTGCGCGAGGGTGTTGCGAAGATTGATGACATCTGGAAAGCCACCGATAATATCCGGGTGTCCGACCGTTCGCTGATCTGGAACAGCGATCTCGTCGAAACACTGGAATACGACAATCTCATTGTGCAGGCAGTGGTGACGGTTCAGGGCGCCCTGGCGCGGGAAGAGAGCCGCGGGGCACATGCGCGCGAAGATTTCCCCAAACGTGATGACAAGGCTTGGATGAAACACACGCTGAGTTGGATTGACAGGGCGAAGCGCAAGGTAAAACTGGGCTACCGCCCGGTGCATGATTTCACCATGTCGAAGGATATTGACTACATCAAACCAAAGGCAAGGGTGTATTGATGATGGTTTATTGCGGAGCGACCCCCACCCCTAACCCCTACCCACAAGGGGGAGGGGAATAGATGGTTGAATTTGCACTTCCACAGAACTCCAAGATACAGCCCGGCAAGGTCTGGCCGAAGCCTGCTGGCGAGAAACTGCAGGAGTTCAGGATTTACCGGTGGAATCCGGATGACGGGAAAAACCCGCAGGTTGATAGCTACCATGTGGACATGGCCAGTTGCGGGCCCATGGTGCTCGACGCCATTATCAAGATCAAGAATGAGCAGGACCCGACGCTGACGTTCCGCCGCTCGTGCCGGGAAGGTATTTGCGGCTCGTGCGCGATGAATATTGACGGCACCAATACGCTGGCATGTTTGAAGGCCTGTGATGAGGTGAAGGGGGCGGTGAAGATTTATCCGCTGCCGCATATGCCGGTGGTGAAAGATCTGGTGCCAGATCTCACGCGCTTTTACGCCCAGCACCGCTCCATTGAACCGTGGCTCAAGACCACAACGCCGGAACCGGAGAAGGAATGGAAGCAGTCCCACGGAGACCGCGCGCTGCTCGATGGGCTTTATGAATGCATTCTTTGCGCCTGCTGCTCCACGTCGTGCCCTTCCTATTGGTGGAACGGCGAGCGCTATCTCGGCCCCGCCGTTTTGCTGCAGGCCTATCGCTGGCTGATCGACTCCAGGGATGAAGCCAAGAGCGTGCGCCTCGATAATCTTGAAGACCCGTTCAAGCTTTACCGCTGCCACACCATCATGAATTGCGCCAAGGCCTGCCCCAAGGGACTAAACCCTGCAAAAGCAATTGCCGAAATCAAGAAAATGATGGTGGAACGGCGGGTTTAGACGAATTTCCCATTGTTGGAATTGTGCTGCGATGCAATAAGAGCTATAGCCAGCCTCGAAATTCCAGCGCAGGAAAGCCAGAATGACCGCCACCTCCCTCGACAGTTTCAAATCACGTAAAACCCTCAAGGTAGGTTCCAAGAATTACACCTATTACAGCCTGAAAGCGGCGGAGAAGAACGGCCTCAAGGGCATTTCAAAATTGCCCTATTCGCTGAAGGTGTTGCTGGAAAATTTACTCAGGCATGAGGACGGACGTTCGGTCACCAAGGCCGATATCGAAGGCATAGCGGCTTGGCTCAAGAACCGCGGCAAGGACGAGATGGAAATCGCTTTCCGTCCGGCGCGCGTGTTGATGCAGGATTTCACTGGGGTTCCCGCAGTGGTCGATCTCGCCGCCATGCGCGATGCGATGAAGGCCCTTGGCAAAAGCCCAACGAAGATCAATCCGCTGGCGCCTGTCGATCTCGTCATCGACCATTCGGTGATGGTGGATTATTTTGCCTCAACCGGTGCCTTCAAGAAAAACGTTGAGATGGAATATGGCCGGAATGGCGAGCGCTACACCTTCCTGAAATGGGGACAGGGGGCGTTTGACAATTTCCGCGTGGTGCCGCCGGGCACCGGCATCTGCCATCAGGTGAACCTGGAATATCTTGCCAAGACCGTTTGGACGCGCACGGATAAAGTGAAGGGCAAGGCGGTGACTATTGCATATCCCGACACGCTGGTGGGTACCGACAGCCACACCACCATGATCAATGGCCTCGCCGTTCTGGGCTGGGGGGTTGGTGGCATCGAGGCGGAAGCGGCCATGCTGGGCCAGCCGATTTCCATGCTCATTCCGGAAGTCATTGGCTTCAAACTTGACGGCAGATTGCCGGAAGGCACTACTGCAACCGATCTCGTTCTGACCGTCACACAGATGCTGCGCAAGAAGGGTGTGGTTGGAAAATTCGTTGAGTTCTACGGGCCGGGGCTTGGCACTTTGGCTCTTGAAGACATGGCCACCATTGCCAACATGGCGCCGGAATATGGTGCCACCTGCGGCTTCTTCCCGGTGAATGCGGAAACGATTTCTTATCTCAAGGGCACGGCGCGGCCAGCCGCCCAGATCGCATTGGTTGAAAAATATGCCAAGGCACAGGACATGTTCTGGACGCCGAAGGCGCTTGATCCGGATTTCACCGATTCACTTTCGCTCGATCTCGCAACGGTTGTTCCTTCGATGGCGGGTCCCAAACGTCCGCAGGACAAGGTGACATTGACTGATTCCGCATCCGGCTTTGCCAAGGTCATGGCGGATGAGTTCAAGAAAGCTGAACAACTCGGCCAACGTTACAAGGTTGAAAACGCGAATTTCGATGTGGGCCATGGCGATGTGGTGATTGCCGCGATCACGTCGTGCACCAACACTTCCAATCCTTCGGTAATGATCGGGGCGGGATTGCTGGCGCGCAATGCGCAGAAGAAAGGCCTTACGGTAAAGCCATGGGTCAAGACTTCACTGGCGCCGGGAAGCCAGGTTGTCACTGAATATCTGAAGTCATCGGGCTTGCAGAAGGATCTGGACAAGCTTGGGTTTGATCTCGTGGGCTATGGCTGCACAACCTGTATAGGCAACTCAGGTCCCCTGCCAGAAAACATTTCCGACGCCATCAGGAAGAATGACCTCGTCGCCGCGGCGGTGCTTTCGGGCAACCGCAATTTTGAAGGCCGGGTGAACCCCGATGTGCGCGCCAATTATCTGGCGTCGCCGCCGCTGGTTGTGGCCTATGCGCTGGCGGGCTCACTCAATGTGAACCTCACCACTGATCCGCTGGGCCATGATAAAAAAGGCAAGCCGGTTTATCTCAAGGACATCTGGCCAAATGCGAAGGATGTGGCGGACTTTGTGCGTAAAAACGTGACCCGCAAAGCTTTTGCCAAACGCTACAAAGACGTGTTCAAGGGCGATGCGGCCTGGCGCAAGATCAAGGTGACCAAGGGGCTTACCTACGCCTGGGACGGGAAAAGCACCTATGTGGCCAGTCCGCCCTATTTTGATGGCATGAGCATGACACCGGCTGCGGTGACAAATGTTTCAGGGGCACGGGTGCTGGGCCTGTTCCTCGACTCGATCACGACGGACCATATTTCCCCCGCTGGCGATATCAAGGCGACGTCTCCCGCAGGCCAGTATTTGAGTGCCCATGGGGTTCAGAAAGTTGATTTCAATTCCTACGGGGCGCGGCGCGGCCACCATGAAGTGATGATGCGCGGCACCTTCGCCAATATCCGCATCAAGAACCAGATGGTGCCTGGGGTTGAAGGCGGCGTGACCAAACATTATCCGTCTGCGGAGCAAATGCCGATCTATGATGCGGCGATGAAGTATCAATCGACGGGAACCCCGCTGGTGGTCTTCGCGGGCAAGGAATACGGAACGGGATCATCCCGAGACTGGGCCGCCAAGGGCACGAAGCTTCTGGGGGTTCGCGCTGTCGTTGCGCAGAGCTTTGAGCGCATTCACCGCTCCAACCTCATTGGCATGGGAGTTGTGCCCCTGCAGTTCAAGGAAGGTGAAAGCTGGCAGGTTTTTGATCTGCGCGGTGACGAGACTGTTAGCATCAGTGGCCTGGCGGAAGGCCTGAAGCCGCGGTCGCAGCTGTCGCTTGAGATTCAACGGGCCGATGGCTCGGCGCTGGTCATATCGGTTCAGTGCCGGATTGATACGCTGGATGAGCTCGACTATTTCATGAACGGGGGCATCATGCCCTATGTATTGAGAAATCTGGCCAACGCGGCTTAGCCCATTTGGAATAATTGGCCCGTATCTCCGTTACAGAGGATTGTGTTAACAAAGAGTACGACGATGGGCATGAGCGAGCGCGACAAGATGGCGGCGGGAGAATGGTATTCCTGCCTTGGTCCCGAGCTTGACGGATTGCGCAACGCTGCCCGCATTGCCATCCATTCGCACAACACCATGCATCCGGGCGAACGCGGCAGCATGGCGCCACACCTTCGAGCGCTTTTTGCCGAGGTTGCCGACGACGTCTTCATCGAAGCGCCGTTCCACTGCTCCTATGGCATCAACATTAGGCTCGGCAGCAGCGTCTATCTGAACGCCGGCTGCACCATCCTTGATTCCGGCACAGTACGCATTGGGGCGCGTTCCATGCTTGGTCCGGGCGTTCATATCTATTGCGCCGAACACCACAAGGATCCGATCCTGAGGGCAAAGGGGATCGAGGTCGCGCGGTCGGTGGAGATCGGCGAGGACGTGTGGATCGGCGGCGGAGCAATCATCTTGGGTGGGGTGACGATCGGCAACGGGGCGCTCGTCGGCGCTGGCGCGGTGGTGACGAAAAACGTGCCGCCGGGAGCGACGGTGGTGGGCAATCCGGCGAGGCAGATTGCGGGCGCTCCTCCGGCTTGACCAAAATCAAGTCGAAACGCAGCATGCTTCATCGGGAACAATTGCCCTCGAGCGCCGTTTTATATGGTTGAAGTCAGAAGGAGTAAGACGATGGCTTATGTTGATGGTTTTGTACTTCCCGTTCCCAAGAAAAACCTGGCAGCCTATCGCAGAATGGCGAGCAAGGCCGGAAAAGTGTGGATGAAGTATGGAGCGCTGTCTTACTTCGAAGCCGTTGCCGATGATGTGAAGCCCGGAAAGTCCACTTCATTTCCGCAAAGCGTCAAGCTGAAGGAAGGTGAGACAGTGATCTTTGCGTGGATCACCTATAAATCCCGAAAACACCGGGACCAGGTGAATGCGAAGGTCATGAAGGACCCTATAGTCACTGGTTATGATCCCAAGACCAGCCCCTTCGATGGGAAACGGATGTTCTGGGGCGGCTTTAAGAAATTGGTAGCCATGTAGGCGCGGCTTTCCCGCGTATATCTCAAACAAACAAGTGATCGGGTCTCACTGGCTCGTGAGTGGCTTTAAGGGGTGTTAGCCGCTACATTCGCCTCATGACTTACGCGCTTACCCGTCGAAATGCCTTGGCTCTTGGAGCGGCCGCCATGTTTGCAAAGCCTGGGTTTGCCGGCGGCTGCGCGGCCGGCTATTGTCGAATTGTTTACCAGTCAGGGCTGCTCGTCGTGCCCGCCGGCGGATGCGTTTTTGGAAACGCTCAAGAGCAAACCCGGTATTGTGGCACTTTCCTACCATGTGGATTACTGGGATTACCTGGGCTGGCGCGATACGCTCGGCAGCCCGGAATATTCACAGCGGCAGTATGATTATGCGAAATCGCGCGGTGACATGAATGTCTATACGCCGCAAATGATTATCAATGGCGGCGATCATTTTGTGGGAAGCCAGACGTCAAAGATTTCCGCAAGCATTGCCGATGCGCAATCGTCTCCTTCGCGATGGGTTGATATCGCGATGTCCGACAATGCGACAGATGTGACGATCAACATTGCAGAGGGTGCGGCCACAAAGAAAGCAACCCTGTGGCTCATGGCGTTCGCGCCGGTTGTTTCCGTTGAAATCACGAAGGGCGAAAACGCTGGAAGCACGATCGCCTATCACAATGTTGTCCGCAAGATAGTGCCCGCCGGCATGTGGCATGGCGAGGCCGCAAAAATTGTCCTGCCCAAGGAGAGCATAATTCCGGCGGACTGCAAGGGCTGGGTGGCGCTGTTGCAGGATGGCAAGGTGGGGCCAATCATCGGTGCTGCCACCGGGGGCGCTGCAAGCGGCACGTAGCGCGCTTCCCGGCTTGATGGAATCATCAAGCCGAAAAGGAATCGCGCCACTTCAATATGATGGAGCAAATCCTGATCGCAAAAGTCGTCAACCCCGGATCAAGTCCGGGGCAGGCCTTTTGCGGGATTTGCTCAAATTATTTTGCTATCTTGAATTTCAAATGGGTGATGTAGGGCGAATTGACCGCGCGGTCGCAGGTGAGTTCTATGGGCGTTACGCCGAGGTGTTCAAACAGGCGGATGCCGCTGCCCAGCAGGACGGGAACCAGCTGGATATAGATTTCATCGGCAAGCCGTTCCTTCATCAATTGCTGTGCCACGTTTGCCCCCATGACAATGATGACTTTCCCGTCAGCCGCGGCGTTGGCTTGCTTCACGGCGCTGCTGATGCCATCGCTCACAAAAGTGAACGTGGCACTTTTCATTTCGGCCTTGTCGCGCGTCTCGTGGGTTACGACAAAACTTGGCACGGGGTAGGGCGTATCGTTCCAATGCTGAAGGCCCACGTCAAAGGTCCGCTTGCCGAGTATAACGGCGCCGACCTTTGCCAAAAGCTCCCTGGCCATTCCCAAATCGATGCTGCTTTCGGGGCCACCCTGGAACATCCACTTGTGGAGCCTATCGCCGCCCACACCCATGGCATGTTCCTTGCTGACATCCGGCCCGGCAATGAATCCGTCCAGCGACATTGAAAACGCCAATACAACTTTCCCCAAGCCCATCTCCCTAAACTGTCCGGAAAATTATCACACCTTGTCTGCACGGAGGCAAGAACGAGGTACGCGGTCTATCACGAAATTTTCCGTCCTGATCACGAAAACGTTTTTAACACTTTTGCAACTATGCGCGAAAGGCACCCGTTCCTGTCGGTGTTGGTCAATCAACAAAATCAAACAGGAGATTCCCATGTTTAAATCATCCCTTATTGCACTTTCGCTCACTCTCGGACTTGGCGCTTCGTCTGCCTTTGCCGGCATGATGGTGGGCGGCGCGGAAATGTTCCCCGCCAAGAATATCATCCAAAATGCCGTAAATTCCAAGGATCACACCACGCTTGTGGCCGCCGTCAAGGCTGCTGGCCTGGTTGAAACCTTGCAGGGCGATGGCCCATTCACCGTATTTGCCCCCACCAACGACGCGTTTGGCGCATTGCCAGCCGGCACCGTTGACGGCCTGTTGAAGCCGGAAGCCAAGGCAACCCTGACGAAGGTTCTGACCTGCCATGTGGTTGGCGCCAAGGCGATGTCCGATGCCGTCATGAAAATGGTGAAGGACGATGGCGGCATGCACAAGGTGAAGACCGTTGGCGGCTGCGAACTCGTTCTGAAACTTGATGGCGACAAGGTTACGGTGACTGATGAAACCGGCGGCGTTGCAAACGTCACGATTGCGGACGTTGAGCAATCAAATGGCGTCATCCACGTGATCGACAAGGTACTTTTGCCAAAGATGTAAACGGCGGCAGGAGCCGGAGCATGTCCCGACGAAGTTGCACGACTTGGTCGATAAGGACATGCTCCTTCATTTTTTAACTGGCGCGATTCATTTTCGGCGAAGTGAAACAACTTCGCCGGGAAGCGCGTTACAGGACCGGGCTGTTTCCTCGCCCGGTTCTGCTTCTTTTGTCAGTCAGTTTTAGATCGGAGGCAAGACAAGTTCCATTTTTCCCTTGCTGCCCTTGATCAGGATCTGGGTCGTTTTCGCCGAGCAATTTTCAGTTGATTTGCCGAGCGTGAACGTGCCGCCATCCCTGCAGGCAAGGCTCATGTGATGGTTCGCCGCGAGCGTATAGTAGTGAGGCTTTCCGCTTTTTGGCGTGTAGGTGAAATGGGCCTTCGCCGATTCCATGTTGGTTATGGTAACGGCGTTGGCAGCCGTAACCATTAGGCCTGCTGCCATTCCGGCAGCAATAAGTGAACGAATAATCATGTTCGTAGTCTTTCTATTGCAGAGGATTGAGGGAAGGGCTTGCGCCCGTTACATTACGAACTTGCCGTCCTGAATAGTGATCGTTGCGAGCTTGCCATCGACGTTCTGAATTTTGCCGTCAAGTGTGAGCTGGCAACCCAACTTGCAATCGACATCGGTGCTGGCACTGGCTTTCACGGCGAGGTCGATTTCCTTGCCGCCTTTCGGCATTACCTTCACGGTGTAAGCGGTTTTGTCCTTGTCCACGATGGTCAAGGCATTGGCTGAGGGGGCGAAAACGGCGAGCGCAAGGGCGCAGCCCATTAAAACACGAATGTTCATGGTAGTTCTCCTGGTTGAAGTTTGATGACCGTGAAACAGAAGGCGCTGCAGCCCATCCTGATGTTTCATCGAACGGCTGCAAAACTAAATCCGCTGGACCGGGAAGGCCAGTTAACTCGGCGTAATCTACTAAGCAAATTGCCGCACAGGATTTTCAAACTGTTGCCGCAATGCGGGGCAGGGGCTCACGCATTGCCGTAAATTCGGCGAGAAGATTACAGGGTAACCTCGCCGTAAACCGGGGCCTTGCCCCAGGCATAAAGCTGGTAGCCGGATCTGAGGCCAAGCCGGAAATAGGGATCGTCCTCGCAGAGCCGGACCGCTTCGGCATGGCTTTCGACTTCAAGCACCCAGAGGCCGCCGCAGAATGTTCCGCCGGGTTCAGGCCGCAAGCCACCGGCAATCCTTATCCTGTCAGTGTGAAGTGCCAAGTACTGAAAATGCGCTTCGTGATGATCCACACGCACCGTGAGAGCATGAGGATCGTCATTGAAAATCGCAACCCAGCGGGCCACAGGGCTTGACCCTTAGGCGGCCTTTTTCAAGAGCCCGCGGTTGATCAGGCATTCGGCGATCTGCACTGTGTTCAAGGCAGCACCCTTGCGCAGATTGTCGGAGACAACCCAGAGATTGATGCCGTTCTCGATGGTTGAATCCTCGCGGATGCGGCTGATGAAGGTGGCAAAATCACCGACGCATTCAACGGGGGTGACGTAGCCGCCATCTTCGCGCTTGTCGACAACCATGCAGCCCGGGGCTTCGCGCAGGATTTCGCGCACTTCCTCGGCGGAGATTGGCTGCTCGAATTCAATGTTCACGGCTTCCGAGTGGCCAACGAACACGGGTACGCGCACGCATGTGGCCGTGAGCTTGATCTTGGGATCGAGAATCTTCTTGGTTTCAACCACCATCTTCCATTCTTCCTTGGTCTCGCCTGAGTCCATGAACACGTCGATATGGGGGATGACATTGAAGGCGATCTGCTTGGTGAACTTCTTGGGCGTCGGCGAATCGGTGACGAAAATGCCCTTGGTCTGGTTCCACAGCTCATCGAGACCTTCCTTGCCCGCACCGGAAACGGATTGGTAGGTGGCCACCACCACGCGCTTGATCTTGGCCACATCATGCAAGGGCTTCAGGGCGACGACAAGCTGGGCGGTTGAACAATTAGGATTGGCGATGATGTTGCGGCGCTTGTTACGGCTCATGTATTCGACGAGCGCATGGGCGTTCACTTCGGGAACGATCAGGGGCACTTCGGAGTCATAGCGCCAGCAGGAAGAGTTATCGATGACGATTGGGCCGAGGGCGCCGATCTTCGGAGACCATTCCTTGGAAACGGCGGAGCCCGCCGACATCAGCACGAAATCAACCTGGGAAAAATCAAACTGCTCCAGGTCCTTGCACTTTAGTATCCTGTCGCCGAAGGAAACCTCCACGCCCATGGATTTGCGCGAGGCTATGGCGAAGCACTCGTCAACCGGGAACTCGCGTTCGGCGAGGATGTTCAGCATTTCGCGGCCCACATTGCCCGTGGCGCCTACGACTGCAACCTTGTAACCCATGGAAGTCTCCTTGAAGTAGTCTCTGATCCGCCCGCTCTGAAACCTTTAGGTTTCGCTTTCGGCAAAAGGGGGTTTCGGCCACCACCCCCCGAGAGCGATGAGGCCGGGGGATGAGGCTATACGGTTTTTTTAGTCGGTTTTGTGAAAGTGGCGAAAAGGCAGCCGAATCCGGCGATTGCGGGGGCA
>CAVYAB010000024.1:0-206615 GCA_963766425.1 uncultured Alphaproteobacteria bacterium | reverse complement strand
TCGTCGGACGGCGTAGGTTCCGGGCTAGGCCTGGCGATTGCCGCCGACGTCGCCAAGAGCCACGGGGCGCATCTTGAGTTTGCACACGGGGACAATGACATGTTTCTTGTGCGGATGATTTTTACTCGAACCAACGGTGCATCATCATGAGGCGCGTTTTTCTTGCCTGCCTCCTCATGCTGCTTTCTTTGCCCGCTATTGCCGGAACGAGTTATGAATTCAAAGCCACGGGACCTGAAACAGCGCACCTTGCCATCGAGGCCGTTGGCGATATTGAGGCCATTGAACCGCTCATCAAAGACTTTCAAATGCTGGAGCCTGGCCTGTCGATCACCTATGTGGACAACCTGACCAATGATCTCTTCGAGATGATGCAGGCGGCTTGCGCCAAAGATCTGGTTGTTGCCGATCTGGTGTTCTCGTCCGCCGTCGATCATATGGTGAAGCTGGCAAATGACGGCTGCGCCCAGCCGCACACCTCATCGGAAACTTCCCGTGCTCCACCCTTTGCCAGTTGGCATGACGAGGTATTCGGCTTTAGCTTTGAACCCGCGGTCATTGTCTATAATCGCAATCTCGTGCCGCCGTCAGATGTTCCGCGATCGCGCGACCAACTGGTTGATCTCCTGAGAAACAAGGCCGAGACCTACAACAATCGCATTGGCACCTATGATATCGCGCGCTCGGGCATTGGCTATCTGTTTGGCTTCTTTGACGCCCAGCAATCCAGCGCCTTCGGACGCATGATGGAAGGCTTTGGCCGAGCCAATGCCGGGCTATACTGCTGCACGGGCGAGCTCTTGCGCGACATCGAGAGCGGCAAGATTCTCATCGGCTATAATCTGCTCGGTTCCTATGCCTATGGCCGCTACAAAGCTGGCGCACCCATCGGCATCGTTCTGCCACGTGACTATACACTTGTGCTGAGCCGGGCAGCCTTTGTACCGGCCAATGCCGCAAACCCTGAGGCAGGCAAGAAATTTCTCGATTATCTCCTGTCATTGCGCGGACAGCAGATGGCAGCGGAAAAATCCTTCTTCTTTGCCTATGGGCAGGCGGCACCAGAAGGTGTTGATGCCGCTGAACCTGAACTGCAATCGGGCATCTATCGCCCCATTCCCCTGGGGCCTGCGCTGCTTGCCGTCACCGACCGGCACAAGAAGGCGCGGCTGCTGAAAGAATGGAACCAATCATTTCAGAGACGATAGACAATCACTTCGCTGTCTCTCCTGCCGCAGCGATGGCCGTCATGTTCACAACACCGCGCGACGTTACGGAACCTGTGAGCACATGGGCGGGTTTGGCGGTTCCAATAAGAATGGGGCCGACGGGCAAGGCATCTCCAAAGACTTTCACCATGTGATAGGCAAGGTTTGCCGAAGCGAGATCGGGCATCACCAGCACATTAGCCTCGCCTTTCAGGGTTGATGACGGCAGATGGCGATCACGGATGGACGGAATGAGGGCAGTGTCGGCCTGCATTTCACCATCGATTTCGAGTTGCGGGCAGCGGGCGCGGACAAGCGCTGTTGCCGCACGCATTTTGAGTGACGACGGCGTATCATGCTCGCCAAAATCGGAATGGCTTATCATGGCAATTTTTGGCGCGATGCCAAAGCGCTGCACATGGGTGGCACACGCAATGGCGATTGAGGCTATCGCATCCGCGTCGGGATTAACCTGCACATGGGTATCGGCGAGAAAGACCGGCCCGCGCGTAGTGATCATCAGGCTCATGGCCGCAAGGGCTGAGACTCCTTCAGACAGGCCGATGATTTCCTCGATGTGGCGAAGCTTCGAGCGGAAGCGGCCTTCAAGTCCGCAGATCATGGCATCGGCCTCGCCGCGTCGCACTGCTAAAGCGGCAATAACTGTGGTTGAAGTACGCACCAAGGTGCGGGCGGCATCGGGGGTTACACCACGACGGCCAGCCGCGTCCACATAGCTTGCGACATAGTCTTTGTACCGGGGATCATCTTCCGGATTGACCAGTTCAAAGTCACGTCCAGCGCGAATGGTGAGGCCGAAGCGTTTGATACGGGCCTCAACCACGTTTGGCCTGCCGATGAGAACGGGAATTGCAATCTTGTCTTCCAGAACCACCTGCGCTGCGCGCAGCACGCGCTCATCCTCGCCATCGGCATAAATCACACGACGGGGGTTTTCACGCGCCCAGGCAAACATGGGGCGCATGACGAAGCCGGAGCGAAAGACAAAGCGCTGCAGGCTCTCTTCGTAGACCTTGAGATCGGCAATAGGCCGCACCGCAACACCGGTTGCCATGGCAGCGCGTGCAACAGCAGGGGCCACGCGCAATATCAATCGCGGATCGAAAGGGGAGGGGATCAGGGAATCGCTGCCAAATAGCCGCGTCTCGCCGCCATGGCTGCGGGCTGCAACATCCGATGGCGCCTCGCGGGCAAGGCCTGCGATGGCGTCGACAGCGGCAAGTTTCATTTCTTCATTGATGGTGGTTGCCCCCACATCAAGCGCACCCCTGAAAATATAGGGAAAGCACAAGACATTGTTGACCTGATTGGCGTAGTCGGAACGGCCGGTGCAGATCATCGCATCGGGGCGCACGGCGAGCGCTTCCTCTGGCATGATTTCGGGCGTTGGATTGGCGAGTGCCAGAATCAGTGGATCGCGAGCCATTTGTTTCAGCAGTTCGGCCTTCAGCACACCACCCGCCGAGAGGCCGAGAAATACGTCCGCGCCCGCCATGACATCAGCCAGTTTGCGGGCCTTTGTTTCCTGCGCAAAGACCGACTTCCACGGATCCATGAGCTTTTCCCGGCCCATATAAACCACGCCTTCAAGATCGCTCACCCAGATATTCTTGCGGGCGGCACCCAGGCTCACCAACAGGTTGAGACAGGCAAGGGCCGCAGCTCCCGCACCCGAAGCGACAATCTTGATATCCGCAATGCTTTTGCCCGACAGCGTGATGGCGTTCTTGACGGCGGCGGCCACAATGACCGCAGTTCCATGCTGGTCATCGTGGAACACCGGAATTTTCATGCGTTCGCGCAACAGGCGCTCGACTTCAAAACACTCCGGTGCCTTGATGTCTTCCAGATTGATGCCGCCAAAAGTGGGCTCGAGGCTGGCGATGATATCAACCAGTTTCTCTATGGCGTTTTCCGCCACTTCGATATCAAAGACGTCAATACCGGCAAATTTCTTGAACAATACTGCCTTGCCTTCCATGACAGGCTTTGAGGCCAAGGGACCGATATTGCCAAGTCCCAATACCGCCGTGCCATTGGAGATCACCGCCACAAGATTGGCCCGCGAGGTATAGAGTGCCGCATCCGCCGGATTATCGCGGATCGCTTCCGATACGGCGGCAACACCCGGCGAATAGGCCAAGGCCAGATCGCGCTGGTTGCCCAGCGGTTTGGTCGGCTGGATTTCGAGTTTCCCCGGCCTGGGTTCGCGGTGATAGATGAGTGCGCCTGATTTGAGATCGCCCGAGGTCTGTTCTGTCATTTATTACTCCCGGATCACAGCATACCAAGCATCCTCGGCAGCCAAAGCGAAATTTCCGGTACATACGTCACAACGGCGAGAAAACCAATCATGGTGAGCAACCAAGGCCAGACCGCAACGGTCAATTCGGTAATACCCATCTTGGCGATGCCACTGGCAACATAAAGATTGAGGCCAACGGGGGGATGGCACAACCCCACCTCCATGTTGACAACGATGAGAATGCCGAAATGCACGGGATCAATGCCAAGCTTGACCGCCACCGGAAACAATATCGGGGCAAGAATGAGTACAATCGATGAGGGCTCCATGACATTGCCAGCCGCAAGCAGCAACAGATTGACGATGAGCAGGAAGCCAAAATAACCCAAGCCGCTACCTACGATCCACGCCGCCATAGCCTGCGGGATATTCTCATGGGCCATGAGGAAGGAGAACAGCACAGCATTGGTAATGATATAGAGCAGCATGGCGCTCATGTTGGCCGAGGAGAGCAACACCTTCGGCACGCCGGCAAGGGTCATGTCTTTGTAAACATAGACGGCCACAACGAAGGCATAGACGGCACTCATGGCCGCAGCCTCGGTCGGAGTAAAGATGCCGGAATAGATGCCGCCGATGACGATGAAGATCAGCAACAGGCCCCAGAAGGATTCACGCAAGGCCGTGAGCCGTTCGGCAGTGGTGGCCTTGGGCAGGCGCGGATAATCGAATTTCCAGGCGCGGTAGAAGGTGGTGAGGCCGAGCAGCGTGGCCAGCATGAGGCCTGGAATGACACCCGCCATGAAAAGAGTGCCAACCGAAGCGGAAGATACGGGTTCGCCATTGGGGCCCTCAAGCATCATGCCACTGGTTGAAACCGCATAGATCACCATGACGATGGAGGGCGGAATGAGAATGCCGAGCGCGCCAGAAGTGGTGATGACGCCCGCGCCAAAACTTTTTGGGAAGCCCTGCTTCACCATGGCAGGCAGGATAATCGAGCCGATTGCGACAACGGTTGCGGGCGACGAGCCCGATACGGCTGCGAACAAGGCGCAGGCCATAACGCCCGCTAGCCCCAGGCCGCCATACCAGTGGCCAACCATGGAGCGGGCGAAATTGATCATGCGTTTGGCAACACCGCCATGGGTGAGAAAATTTCCCGCCAGGATGAAGAACGGGATCGCCATGATCTCGAATTTCTCAATGCCGGTGAAGAGTTTCAGCGCCACGGATTCAATCGGAACTTCCGTAAGCAAGAACAGGAAGCTCAGAACCGTTAAACCAAGTGAAATCGAAATCGGCATGCCGGTCAGCATGAGCACGATCAGAAGTGCAAAAATAATTCCGGCGTTCATGTGGGTTGTTCCTCATCGAGGCCGTCAACATGGCCGTGGTCGTGGTGTGGAAGTTCACCGCCGCGCACATAGGTCCAGGCAACCTGGAGAAAGCGGAAACACATGAGATAGGAACCAAGGGGAACAGCGAGATAGACCAGCCACATCGGCACTTCGAGATCGGCTGAAACCTGGTCCGTGTGCGCCATTTCCCAAACAAAGATAGCGCCAAGGGATCCAACTGTGGCGGTGAAGAAAGCTCCGGCCAGCAGGCCGAACAGAACGACTTGGCGATGGCGGTGGGGCGGAAGGCGATTGATTAACACGTCAACGCCCACATGAATGCCGGTGCGCACGCCGTAAGCCGCGCCGAATTTCGCCATCCATACGAACATGTAGATGCAGAGTTCCTGCGCCCAGGTCAGATTGATAGCGCGAAAAATTCCAAACACCCATTTGGCTGCGGCATAGATGCCGTCATAACCGGCGCCGCGCGCCCAGGCGGCCGCATCGGCTGCAGCACCAATGCCGAAGCGATGGACCACGGCGATGAAGATGATGGTGGTTGCCGCTGCCATAAGAAAGGCAATCAGCACTTCTTCGAGCCTGTCAAGAATGCGCAATAACATGATGTGCAAAGGCGTGGCTGACTGCAACGAAATGCAGTCAGCTCCGCTCCCTCTGTTTGATTAGTTTGTGCCAGCCGTCTTGGTGATGGCGGCAATCAGGTCCGCGCCAACGCGGCCTGCCACTTCCTCATAAACCGGCTTCAGGGCCGCGACCCATGCGGCGCGTTCATCGGCGGTGAGTTCATGGAACTCGGTCTTGCCGGAAGCCTTCATGGCTTCAAGCGCCTTGTCGTTTTCAGCCTGAGCAATGTCATTGGCGAAGGTCGATGCCTCGGCCAAAGCCTTTTCGAGCTGCCCACGCACATCTGCAGGGATATCATCCCAGAACTTCTTGTTTACGATGACCGCATAGCCAAGATAGCCGTGGTTTGAAAGCGTAGCGTACTTCTGCACTTCGTGCATTTTCTGGGTGTACATGTTTGATGGCGGGTTTTCCGTGCCATCAACCACGCCGGTTTGCAGCGCCTGGTAGACTTCCGAGAAAGCCATGACTTGGGGCACGGCGCCCAAGGCTTTCATTTGCGCTTCCAGAACCTTGGAAGATTGAATGCGTAATTTGAGGCCAAGGAAATCATCGGGCACTTTGAGCGGCGAGTTGGCGCTCATGATCTTGAAACCATTGTCCCAATAGGCGAGGCCCTTGATGCCCTTTTCTTCAACCTTGGCGAAAAGCTGCTTGCCGATGTCGCCATCGAGCACTTTGCGCAAGGCTGCCTTGTCGGGGAAAATGAACGGCAGATCGAAGGCCTCGTAATCCCGGACGCCTAGGGGGCCGAATTTGGCCAGGGAAGGGGCCAGCATCTGCACCGCACCAAGCTGCAGGGCTTCGAGCTCTTCCTTATCTTTGTAAAGCTGCGAGTTGGGGTAAACTTCGACCGCTACCTTACCGCCCGTGTATTTCTCGGCCAGTTCCTTGAACTTGTCGGCGGCCTTGCCTTTGGGCGTGGCGGGCGCCACGACATGGCTGAACTTGATAGTGATGTCGGCTGCCCAGGCTGGCACCGAGACGGCGAGCATGGCGGCAAATGCAATAGCGATACGTTTCATTGTAGTCCTCCCATTAAGATTAGCGATTATTTTTGCTTTTGTTTTGTCCCATATCGCGCATTCTTCACATCTTCGCTATTGTGGAAATCCACAATGGAGAATTTGATGGCGCTGGAAGGCCTCCAACCCAGGGTTTCGCGGAATTGGACCGCGCAAGCGATTGGCATTTTGCCTGTGGCTACCATGGTGTTGGTTATCGCCGCACTTGCGGTTCTGCTCTGGTTTATGGACCAGGGTGAGCGGGAAGAGCAGCGGACCAGTCTTATCAACGACAGCCTGTGGGTCGAGCAGGCGTTGCACTTCGCCGTGCAATCCGACGCCGATGATATTTCACGCCTGGCTTCCGATATTCGCCAAGGTCTGACCCCCGAACAGGCACGGCCCCGCCTTGAGCTCATGCTGCGCAACAGCCCCGAGATTGCCAGCGTCCAATGGTATGACAGCAGCCACGCCATTGTGGCAGCGGTGCCCGGAGGAAGCTCCGGCCTGGCGCCGGATGCCACGCGCAACGCGCGCCAGATGGCGCTTCAGTCCGGGCAGACAGTCTATTCGCAAGCCATTCCCACCGGTGGCGGTTACGGCTTTGAGCTCACTGTTCCGATTTACAAGGGATTGCAGCCTGCCGGCGTTCTTGCCGCCGAATTCTCTCTCGAAGGGCTGCTCTCCAATCACATACCCTGGTGGGTGGCGCAAAAATACCAGGTGGCATTTGTCGACAATGGCGGTGCAATGCTTGCCAGCAGAACCGCCGTGGCGCCTGATCCACAGGCGGCCAGCCATGCGATTGCATTCGATCCTCCGGGAAACGGGCTGACGCTGACTGTGACGCGTTTTGACAGCCGCACCAGCCTCGCCACCAACGCGCTCGTCGCCACCATCATCGCCTTTTCCCTGTTGGCCCTCGCGAGCCTTGTTGTTACCAGGCGTCACATGATCAGGCGCGGCGCGGCCGAGTTTGCGCTTCAAGAAGAACATGCGCTTCGCAAAGCCATGGAGGAGTCTCTCACCATCGGCATGCGGGCCAGAGATCACAGCGGCAAGATCATCTATGTCAACCAGGCCTTCTGCCGGATGGTAGGATGGCCCGCGGAAGAGCTTGTCGGCTGCGAACCGCCCATGCCCTATTGGCTGCCCGAGGATATGGAACGCACGCTGGAACTGCACCAGTTGGTTCTTGATGGAAAAGCCCCGCCGGAAGGCTTTGAGATCAAGTTTCGTAAAAAGAGCGGCGAACGTTTTGATGCGCTGGTCTATGAAGCTCCGCTAATTGACGCCGAAGGACGCCGTCGCGGCTGGATGGGTTCGGTTGTTGACATAACCGAGAGAAAGCACAGCGAAGAACTGTCGCGCCAGCAGACCGAGAAGCTCTCGCAAACCGCGCGTCTCGTGACCATGGGTGAGATGGCTTCAACGCTGGCTCATGAACTTAACCAGCCCCTTGCGGCGATTTCGAGCTATGCAGCGGGATCAATGAAATGGCTTGAGAAGGGCAAGGTGGACCGCGAGGAATTGCTTGCGGTTTTCGCCAAGCTCTCGGCGCAGGCGCAACGGGCGGGCCAGATTATCCGACGGGTGCGCGAATTTGTCCGCAAGAGCGAGCCAAATTTTGCCGCCGTGAATATGGAAGAGCTGGTGTCCGGCACGCTGGAATTTGTTGCCCCTGAGCTTCGCGCCCAAGGCATTGCCGTTGAACGCCAGACTGGAAAACCAGCACCTCTGTGCCTGGGTGACCGGATATTGCTTGAACAGGT
Organism: uncultured Alphaproteobacteria bacterium; assembly: GCA_963766425.1. Taxonomy (GTDB): domain Bacteria; phylum Pseudomonadota; class Alphaproteobacteria; order Rhizobiales; family Aestuariivirgaceae; genus Aestuariivirga. Next base: position 198,377 of record CAVYAB010000024.1, on the reverse strand, counting down.
TCTGTTGAACTTGATCCGCAATGCCATTGAGGCCATGGCGCAGACCCCCAAGCGCAGCCGCAAATTGTCGATTGCACATCGCCTTGGCGAGAGCGAGGTAACCACCCTGATCAGTGACCGGGGGCCCGGCCTCAGCCCGCAAATGAAGGAAAAACTGTTTGTGCCTTTCGCCACAACCAAGGCCGAAGGCATGGGCATGGGTCTCAACATTTGCCGCACCATCGTTGAAATGCACCGGGGACGCCTATGGTTTGAGGATAGGCCAGGTGGCGGCAGTGTTTTCGCTTTTACCATTCCGGTGCACATGCAATGACGGCGGAATGTGTCCATATCGTCGATGACGATGCGGCGGTGCGGGATTCACTCCACTGGCTGCTGACGTCGGTGGGATTGGAAGCTAAGTGTTATGGGTCAGCTGAGGCATTTCTTGAGTCCGGCGGCGAGCGCGCCGTGGGAGTACTGGTCCTTGATGTCCGCATGGAAGGAATGTCGGGTCTTGAGCTGTTCGGAAAATTGAAAGCAGCTGGCAGCCTGCTGCCTGTAATATTCCTAACCGGGCATGGCGACGTTCCTCTTGCTGTCGACGCTATCAAGTCGGGGGCATTTGATTTCCTTGAGAAGCCATTTGATGATCTCGAATTCGTCAAGATCGTCGAACGTGCAATGGTCGCCGGTCGCAAGTGGCGCATCTCCGCCGAACAATCCGGAACGATTGCCAGGAAATTGCAATCGCTATCGGTCCGCGAACTGCAGGTGATGGAATTGCTGGTTACCGGACGCGCCAACAAGGTTATTGCGGCAGAACTCAATATCGCCATGAGAACCGTTGAAGTCCACCGCGCCCGGATTCTCGCTAAGGTGGGAGTAAAAACTGCCGTCGAGTTGAGCGCAATCCTTTCTGCGGCGAAAGGCAAAGTTTGAGTCGTCCGCGGCTTTCAGGCCGTGGGCAGGCGGTAATCCTTGAAGCGCTCGCGCAGTTGCAGCTTCGAAATTTTGCCCGTGGCCGTATGGGGAATATCATCGACGAAGGCGACATCGTCGGGCATCCACCACTTGGCGACCTTGCCGTTCATGTGCGCCATCACTTCATCCTTTGTGACCTCAGCTCCGGCTTTCCTGACGACGACCAGCAATGGCCGCTCATCCCATTTCGGGTGCGGCAGGCCGATGGCCGCAGCCTCCGCCACGCCGGCGCAGCCCATGGCGGCGTTTTCAAGATCGATGGAGGATATCCATTCGCCGCCCGATTTGATCACGTCCTTGGAGCGGTCGGTGATCTGCATGAAGCCCCATTCATCGATGGTCGAAACATCGCCCGTGTCGAACCAGCCGTTGGCATCGAAGGCGGATGAACCTTCGCCCTTGAAATAGGCGGAAGAGATAGCAGGTCCCCTGACCTTCAGGCGGCCGAAGACCTTGCCGTCATGGTCAAGCTCCTCGTTCTTGTCATCGGTGATCTTCATGTCGATGCCAAAACCAGGCCGGCCCTGCTTCAGGCGCTGTTTCCATTTCTCTGCTGGCGGGAGATCAAGCATCGTGCCCTTCAAATTTCCCAGCGTACCCATCGGGCTCATCTCGGTCATGCCCCAGGCATGGATGACATTGATGTCATACTTTTCCACAAAGGCGCGCATCATGGCCTCCGGGCAAGAGGCGCCGCCGATCAGTACGCGGTCAAGATGGGGCAGTTTCAGGGTGGGGTTCTGTTCGAGATATTGCAGGAGCATGAGCCAGACCGTGGGCACCGCCGCCGTCATCGTAACCCGTTCCGTGTCGAGAAGTTCGTAGACTGACGCGCCATCGAGCTTGGCGCCGGGCATCACCATCTTGGCCCCCGCCATCGGGCAGGAGAAGGCGAGCGACCAGGCATTGGCGTGGAACATCGGCACCACGGGCATGACAGTATCGCGGGCATGAATTCCAAACGCGTCCGCGCCGGTGATCGTCATGGCATGGAGCACATTGGAGCGATGGGAATAGACCACACCCTTGGGATTTCCCGTCGTGCCGCTGGTGTAGCACAGGCCGCAAGCGGTGTTCTCGTCGAGCTTCGGCCATTCGAAGCCTTCATCGCCGTGGGCCACGAACTCTTCGTAGCAAATTACATTCTTGAGTTTCGTTTCAGCCGGCATATGGGCGCGGTCCGTCATGACGACGAAACCCTTCACCATCGGCAGCTTGTCCTGCAGCTTTTCGAAGATTGGAACGAAGGTGAGGTCGGTGAATATCCACTGATCTTCGGCGTGGTTGATGATGTAGATGAGCTGCTCGGCAAATAGTCGCGGGTTCAGCGTGTGAACCACGGCACCAAGCCCCATGAGGCCATACCAGATTTCCATGTGGCGGTAGCCGTTCCACGCCATGGTCGCGATGACCGAACCCTTCTTGGCCTTAAGGTGTTTCTTTGCGGCGCTTGCAAGGGCCCGCGAACGGCGGTCAAGGTCGTGGTAAGTATGGCGGTGGATCGGACCTTCGATGGACCGCGATACGATTTCCTGCTCGCCATGCCAGCGCGCCGCATGATCAAGCACGCGGTGAACCAGCAACGGCCAGTCCTGCATAAGGCCCTTCATGTCTTCCTCCCATTTTGCGCGCGCATGTATTCTTCTGGTTACGGCGACACTGGCAGATGAGTTTCAAGATCATGTCTGGGCGGCACGTCGCTGGCAAGTAACTTTAGCGCCGGAACTGGTGATGAGGCGTATCCAGTGCAGGGCGTCTTCCTTGTCCTTCCCAGATCAAATTTCTCTTCATGCCCGGTTTAAAAAAACACGCCAAGTCAAAAGCTTAGTCGCAACAAACATAAGCCAGCCACAATTAAGACTCAATTGACGCCTTTATTTTTCATGGGGCGTGATTGAAATAACTTAGGTTTTTCAAGTGGATGGTTGATGACAAGCCTGCCCCGCGTTCCTCCTCCGGTTTGCCCGTGGCGCCTCGTTTGCAGCGATCAGTGAGATTGCGGCGCGCATTGAATTTGCCACGGCTTGGCAACGCGCCAAAATCGCGCGCCGAGCAATCGCGGCGGCGCAAATTCTGGGGCAACTTCTTCATGTTCATTGCGGCGCAGGTGATGATTGCGACTGTCGCATTTGTGCTCGTCCGCGACTACATGGCCGACGGTTTTATCAAGCAGTCTGTATCGAGTATTTGGAATTTTGGAGATGGCAACGAAGCAAAGATCGACCTGGACGCGGCCGAAACGGTAAAACCAGCTGCGGAGTCCGAAGAGATTGCCAGCCAGGAAGTTGCTCCGGTTGAAAAATTGCCTGTCGCAGTTGAGCCTTTAGAAGCACCGCCCGTCGAAACTCAGGAGAAAGTTGTCTCTGCTGAACCTACGCCGCAAGCCGAAGAGCAGGTAACAACTCCGATCATTAAACTAGAGCCAACGCCTCAGGCTGCAGCACCCGTTGCATCTCCGGCCGTCGAACCGGAACCCGCCCCACCAGCTGCATCTCCAGCCGTTGAAACGGAACCTGAATCTAAGACGGCAGAGGAGACGGTGGCGGTAGCACCCATTCCCGATCTTACACCTCTCGAAGATGCCCCGGTCGCACCTGTACCGTCAGAACCAGCAGAGCCACAACAGGCGGATGGGCAGACCTTCCGCGATTGCGATACGTGTCCTGAAATGATCCAGATCGCTCCGGGGCGGTTCCTGATGGGAGCTGGCAACACAGGCTTGGGCCAACAGGCGAGTGTGGCCACCGGCCAGGAAGTTGCAATCGCAGCGCCATTTGCAATCGGGCTGCATGAAATCACTTTTGATGAGTGGGCCCAATGCGTGAGTGATGGTGGTTGCACCAGCGAGCCTGCTGATGAAAACTGGGGACGCGGGCTCCGCCCGGTCATCAATGTTTCGTTCAATGATATTACCCAGCAATATCTGCCGTGGCTATCACGCAAAACGGGGTTTACCTATCGCTTGCCGACAGAGGCTGAATGGGAGTTTGCCGCGCGCGGCGGCGCCTCGGCAGCGGCAAGCCAGGCCTATTCATTTGGCGACGACGCGGAGCTTCTGTGTGCGTATGGAAATTCCGCTGATCTATCCACCAAGACCACTGACGCCGACTGGGCGGGCATCAACTGCAGCGATGGATTTGTTACAACTGCGCCCGTGGGCTCGCTTAAGCCCAATGCTCTTGGGCTTTTCGACATGCACGGCAATGTATGGGAGTGGACGGCGGATTGCTGGCAGCCGCAATATTCCGCCAAACCAATGAAGCCGGGCGAGGATTGCAAATCCCGCGTCATGCGCGGCGGTTCATGGGCGAGTGATGCTAAGGCCTTGCGCACCGCCGTGCGGGGCTGGGAGAAGCAGGACAAGAGCAAGAACTCAATTGGATTTCGTGTGGCGCGGCAGCAACCGTAGAAAAATAGTTTGTAAAAGGGGAGTTGGACATTGTGAAGAAAAGATTTTTCATTTCCTTATCACTTCTGTCTCTATCACTTATTTTCTTTGCATTGGTGTTCTCCGTAGCGGGCGCTACGTCCGCTGGGGCCCAGGGCATGCTTTCGGCTCCTTCGGAGGAAGACGTTGCTTCCGAGGTTGAACTCGGCGACCTTGGCAAGATGACTTCCCAGGAAATATCCACCGTTCAACGCCTGTTGCGCCGGCTCGGTTACCTTAAGGAAGATAGCGTAAGCCGCGCCATGGATGGGCCGACCGTTGCGGCGCTTGTTGCCCACCTGAAGGATGTCAATACGTCGCCCGACGGCATGACAGCCGAGAGGATCATGCGTTCCCTGTTCACTGCCGCATGGATCAAGGAAGGTTGGGGCAGCGGCAGTGCCGACGGCCAGGACCTGGTGGTTGACCGGGCCGAAGTCCGCATTGCCCAGGACGCACTTCATAAGCTTAAGTATGCACCGGGCCCCGTTGACGGGGTTTTTGGCCCTGCATCGTACGCTGCGATCGAGGCGTTTCAGGAAGACAATGGCTTGAACATTACAGGGCTTCTCAGCCGCAACGATTATCAGAACATCACGCGCGCCCTGAATTTCGTCGACAAGAAAGCCGGATGGGCGTCGTTCACATGCTCAATTGGCCGGACTACATGAACCCGGATGTCCTGAGCAATTTCGAGAAAGAAACAAACATCCGCGTTCTTCATGACGTGTTTCAAAGTTCGGAGGAAACCAAGGAACTGTTGCTGAATGGCTCCGACAGATACGACCTGATGGTGCAGTAGGGAGCGGATATGCGCCAGGTTCTCGAAGGGCAAAACGCCGTCGAGGCCCTTGATCACACAAAACTTCCAAATGCGAAAAACCTTGATCCGGCGGCCTTGACATTCAGCGGCCTTCTCGATCCCGGCAACAAGCACTCGGTTCCCTACATGTGGGGCACGGTCGGCCTTGGCGTGAACAAGGAAAAAGTAAGAGCGATCAAGCCTGATGCGCCACTTAACAGTCTGGCGATTATACTTGATCCAGCAATTGCCGCCGAGATCTCGAAATGCGGCATCGCGATGATTGATGAACCGAATGATGTTGTCCCCGCCCTCATCGCCTATCTCGGCGGCGACATGAAGAACATTGGCACGACTGATCTGGAAACGCTGGATGCGGCCCTTGCAAAGGTTTCGCAATACATCAAGGTTGTTTCAACCGACAGCTACATCAACAGCCTGGCCGAGGGGAAATATTGCGTCGCCTGGGGCTATTCCGGCGACATTTTCTTTGCCCGTGACATGGCGATTGAAAAGAAGGCTGGCACCATTGTCTACAATGTTCCGAAGGAAGGCAGCCAGCTGTGGTTCGACCTGCTTGTCATGCCAAGCAAGGCACGGAACAAGGACGGTGCCTACCAATTACTCAACTACCTCATGAAATCGGAGGTGGCCGCCGCCAATACCAACTTCCTGCAGTTTGCCAATCCGGTTTTGACATCGACACCTTTTATTGAGCCGGAGCTTCTGAAGAATCCCGGACTCTATCCACCGAAAAGCGTGCTGAAGCGGCTTACCATTCAGCCGCCCATGCCGGTGGACATCGAGGCGGAGATGGCGCGGATTTGGGCCAAGTTAAGCAAGGAATGAATCTCATCTGAACCGGCCACTCCGAACCAGCCGCCAACAAACCCATGTCAGTGTCTGCGTGACAAGCCCACGCTGGCTGGATTTGGCTTCTGCCAGAGACTCAGGGTAATAAACACAAGAGTGCTTATCGCTTCGGGAGAATCAGGGCAACGTTTTGCCTCAAAGGAGAAGTCCTTATGAGTGACGCCGTAATTGCGGGCTATGTCCGCTCGCCATTTCATTTTGCCAGCAAGGGCGCGCTGGCGCGGATGCGGCCCGATGATCTGGCGGCAGCCGTGGTCAAGGGCCTTGTCGGGAAAACCGGGATTGACCCGAAAGACGTGGAAGACCTGTTGCTGGGCTGCGCCTTCCCGGAAGGAGAGCAGGGGCTAAACGTGGCGCGGCTCATATCCTTCATTGCCGGCCTGCCACAGTCCGTGGGCGCCGCCACCATCAACCGCTTCTGCGGCTCTTCCATGCAGGGAATTCATTCAGCGGCGGGCGCCATTGCCCTCGGCGCCGGTGAAGTTTTTATCTGCGCCGGAATTGAAAGCATGAGCCGGATTCCCATGATGGGCTTCAATCCGATGCCTAATCCCGCCTTGGCGGAAAACATGCCCGCCGCCTATGTGTCGATGGGAATAACCGCCGAGAGTGTTGCGAAGAAATATGGAATCTCGCGTCAGGAGCAGGAAGAATTCGCCGTGGCTAGCCATGTGAAGGCGGCCAAGGCGCAGCAGCAGGGCAAGCTGAAAGACGAAATCATTGCCATGTCGGCTGGTGCCGAAGACGGCTGCATCCGCGCCGATACCTCGATGCAGGCCCTGGCCAGCCTGAAACCGGCCTTCGACCAGGCAGGCGTTGTGACGGCGGGAACATCTTCGCCGCTCACCGATGGTGCGGCCGCCTGCCTTGTCGTTTCTGAGGCCTACGCGAAAACCCACAAGCTTCCAATCCTGGCACGGATCAAAAGTGTTGCGGTTGCGGGTTGCAGCCCGGAGCTGATGGGCATCGGCCCGGTGGTAGCAACACGCAAAGCGCTGCAGCGGGCAGGGCTGTCCATAAATGATATCGACATCATCGAACTGAACGAGGCGTTTGCGTCTCAGGCCATTGCCTGTATCCGTGACCTCAAGATCGACATGAACAAGGTGAACCTCGACGGTGGCGCCTTGGCGCTAGGCCACCCCCTCGGTGCCACGGGCGCGCGCATTACCGGCAAGGCGGCGTCCCTGCTGAAGCGCGAAGGCAAGCGCTATGCGTTGGCAACCCAATGCATCGGCGGTGGCCAGGGAATTGCCACCATTCTCGAGGCCGTATCGTGAGCATCGCCAAGGCCTGCGTGATTGGGGCAGGAGTCATGGGCAGCGGAATTGCCGCCCACATCGCCAATGCCGGCGTGCCGGTCTTGCTGCTTGATATCGTGCCGCCGAATTCCACTGACCGCAGCAGCATCGCCAAGGCAGCACTTGAACGTCTGGCCAAGGCTGATCCCGCACCCTTGATGTCGAAGTCCGCAGCCAAGTTGATCACACCGGGAAACATCGAAGATGATCTCAAGCAACTTGCCGATGTGGACTGGATCATCGAGGCCGTGGCGGAAAGGCCGGACATCAAGCAAGGGCTCTACCGCAAGATCGAGACTGCGCGCAAACCGGGATCAATCCTGTCGTCAAACACCTCGACACTTCCCTTGAAGATGTTGATGGCAGGAATGCCCGAATATATCGCTCGCGATTTCTGCATCACCCACTTCTTCAATCCGCCGCGATACATGCGTTTGCTTGAAGTCGTAGGCGGCAGCGCGACAAGGCCCGAAGTCATCAGCGCCATCACGGCCTTTGCTGACGAGAGGCTTGGCAAGGCGGTTGTGAAGGCCAAGGACACGCCAGGATTTATAGCGAACCGAATCGGCGTCTTCTGGATACAGGCTGCTGTTTCAGCCGCACGCGAACTTGGCCTGACCGTGGAAGAGGCCGACGCAGTGATGAGCCGCCCAATCGGCGCACCCAAGTCTGGCGTCTTCGGGCTGATGGATTTGGTGGGCCTTGATCTTCAGCCCCATGTAGATGCCTCATTCCGGATAGCACTTCCAAAGAACGATGCCTATCGGGCGATACCTTCCGACTTTCCGCTGCTCACAAAAATGATCGCCGATGGTTATACGGGCCGCAAGGGCAAGGGCGGGTTCTACCGCCTGAATACGACTGGTGGAAAAAGGGTGAAGGAATCGATCAATCTCAAGACCGGTGAATATGCGGCCTCGGTGCCAGCGAAGCTTGAGTCAGTCGATGCGGCAAAGGGGGGCCTCCGCGCGCTCGTTACGCACAAGGATCGCGGCGGCAAATTTGCCTGGGCCACGCTTTCAAAAATGCTGGCCTACGCCGCGGCACTCGTGCCGGATATCGCCGATGACATTGTTTCTGTCGATCTCGCCATGAAGGCGGGCTTCAACTGGAAGCGCGGCCCGTTCGAGATGATTGACCAGCTCGGCGCCGCCTGGTTTGCCGAGCGGCTGGCAGTTGAAGGCGTCGCGGTTCCGCCACTTCTTGCAGCGGCTGCGGCGAAGGGCGGTTTCTACAAAATCGCCAGCGAAGGTGTTTTGCAGCTTGGTGCAGATGGTTCGCATAAACCCATTGCTCGGCAATCAGGTGCAATACAGCTTTCTGATATCAAGCGCTTGGGCAAACCGCTGGCAAAAAATGGGTCTGCCAGCGTTTGGGATACGGGCGATGGCGTTGCCTGCCTTGAATTCCACAGCAAGATGAACACCCTTGATCCCGATAGCCTGGCGATGCTCATGCAGGCCATTCAAATCACCGGCCAAGGCATGCGCGCCCTCGTCATATATAATGAGGGCGAGAATTTCTCCGTCGGCGCCAATATCGGGCTGGCGCTGTTTGCCGCCAACGTTGGCGTGTGGCCCACCCTCGACGAGCTGATAACCCAGGGCCAGACGGTCATGCGGGCGCTGAAGGCCGCACCTTTCCCCGTCGTCGGCGCTCCCAGCGGCATGGCCCTTGGTGGTGGCTGCGAAGTTCTCCTGCATTGCGCCGCGGTACAGGCCCATGCCGAAACCTATATGGGCCTCGTCGAAACCGGCGTTGGCATCGTGCCTGCCTGGGGTGGCTGCAAGGAAATGCTGATCCGAAATTTGCCCGGCCCGCGCGATCCCAAAGGCCCCATGCCCGGCTGTGATGGCAGCCTTCGAACAGATATCAATGGCCAAGGTTTCCAAATCGGCCGCCGAAGCAAGGGAGATGAAATTCCTGCGCAAGGCCGATGGCATTACCATGAACCGCGACCGGCTGTTGGCTGATGCGAAAGCGCTTGCGCTCAAATTGGTTGCGGAAGGTTACAAGCCGCCCGATCCCGTGGAGCTCCGCTTGCCAGGGCCAACTGCGCGCGCCGCATTGAAGCTCGCAGTCGATGGCTTCGCTCTGCAGGGCGTTGCACTGCCGCACGATGTCACCGTCGCGGGCCATCTCGCCAATGTTCTTTCCGGCGGCGCTACCGACATCATGGATACCATCGGCGAAGACCAGATTTGCGCGCTGGAGAAAAAGGCCTTCATGTCGCTCATTCGGACCGCACCAACTCTGGCGAGAATGGAAGCCATGCTGGAAGACGGCAAGCCCTTGCGGAATTGAGGTAGACGATGCCCGGTTACAAAGCGCCCCTGCGCGACATGCAATTCATCCTCTTCGACGTTCTGAAAGTGCAGGACTCGGGCAACGCCATGACATCCTATGCGGAAGCCGCGCCCGATGTTGTGACTGCCATCCTGGAGGAAGCGGGCCGCTTCTGCGAAAACATATTGCAACCCATCAACCACAGCGGTGACGAAGAAGGCTGCCACTTCGAAGCGGGCTCAGTCCGCACCCCGGCTGGCTTCAAAGAGGCCTATGCGAAATATGCCGAAGGCGGCTGGACTGGCTTGGCCTGCGATCCCGAATATGGCGGGCAGGGGCTCACCTCGCCGGTGAACTTTGCGGTTGAGGAAATGATCTGCTCGGCCAATCTTTCCTTTGGTCTTTTTCCAGGCCTCACCCACGGCGCCTATAACGCGCTGCGGGCCCATGCCACCGATGAACTGAAGCGCACCTATTTGCCGAAAATGGTTGACGGTTCCTGGTCCGGCACCATGTGCCTGACGGAGCCCCAATGCGGCACCGATCTTGGCCTCATCAAAACCCGTGCTGAACCTTCCGCTGACGGTTCTTTCCGCATTCACGGCACGAAGATTTTTATTTCGGCAGGCGAGCATGACCTGACCGAGAACATTATTCATCTGGTGCTGGCGCGCCTGCCCGATGCGCCGCCCGGCGTGCGTGGCATCTCGCTTTTTGTCTGCCCAAAGTTTCTGCCAAATCCCGATGGCACAGTTGGGACAAGAAATGCGCTGGCCTGTGGGGCGCTTGAAAAGAAAATGGGGATCAAGGCCTCGCCCACATGCGTCATGAATTTTGATGGCGCCCAGGCCTGGCTGGTGGGCACTCCTCATAAGGGCCTCGCCGCCATGTTCACCATGATGAACACGGCACGCCTCATGGTTGGAATTCAGGGATTGGGTGTAGCGGAAGCAGCCTATCAGGGTGCTGTTACTTACGCCAAGAGCCGGTTGCAGATGCGCGCCGCAACTGGAGCAAAATTCCCCGATCAACCCGCTGACCCCATCATTGTCCACCCGGATATCCGGCGGCTGCTGATGAAGATGAAAGCCATGACCGAAGGCTGCCGCGCTCTGGCGCTGTGGATTGGCCACGAGCTTGACATTGCCACAAGCCATCCGGACGCCGAAAGGCGCGAGGCCGCTGACGATCTCGTGGCCCTCATGACTCCAATCGTAAAGTCCATGCTCACCGACCATGGCTTCAGCGCTGCCAATGATGGCGTTCAGGTTTACGGCGGCCATGGCTATATCCGCGAATGGGGCATGGAACAGCTCATCCGCGATTCCCGCATTACCCAGATCTATGAAGGCACCAACGGCATCCAGGCCCTTGATCTGGTCGGGCGCAAGCTGCCCATGGGCACGGGCCGGCTGGCACGGCGCTTCTTCCATCCCGTCGCTGCCCATCTCGAACAGATGGTAGCGGTTCCGGGCATGATGGAATTCGTGGCCCCCCTCGCCAAGGCCTATGGCCGGTTGCAACAGGCCACACTCTGGCTGGGCAAAGCTGGGACAGCAAATCCCGACGATGCAGGTGGTGCGGCGACGGAGTATCTCCGCATGTTCGGCCTCGTCGCCATCGGCTACATGTGGTGCCGCATGGCGGAAACCGCTCTTGGCCAACAGCGCGGATAGCTTTAATGCCGCCAAGCTCGCATAGCGCCAGATTCTACATGGCCAAGATCATCCCCGAAACCGGCAGCCTTCTGGCCACCATCTCCTCAGGCTCCGCATCGCTGATGGCTCTCAGCGAAGAAGCCTTCTGAGCGCTTTAGTTTTTGATTTGAACATTTGGTGAAGAGGCCCTTTGGCGCATGGTTCAATAAGAGACGATTATGCCCTAAATCCGCCATTTCCTGCCAAATACCTAACAGAAATTTAAATGAACTTTTAGCACAATTGTCCTAGGTTATCGGCCAGGAGGTCGGCCAGATGAGCGGCAGCCCCGAAATGAAGATTAACGAGCCGTTTTACCAATGGTGTGTAAGAGGTTTCACGCTGTTGCGCCGCCGCGTGGGCATGAACATCGCGGTCCATGCCGGGGACGGCCTGATCGAAAGTGGCCAGATTTTCCAGTTCAACCATTTCGCCCGTTTCGAAACCATCATTCCGCAATACTTCATTTACCAAGCCACGGGCGCCTATTGCCGCTGTGTTGCCACTCATGAGCTGTTCGAAGGCAGCGACCGCTTCGCCAAATTGCTCTGGGGTGTCGGCGCCGTGCCCAACAATCATCCGGGACTGCTGGCCTTCCTCGCCGCCGAAATCCTGCGCGGTCGCAAGGTTATCATTTTTCCCGAAGGCGGAATGAACAAAGACCGGCGGATCGCCTCAGCTCCGGCATCGCCTTTCCTGGCCGGGCTGCGCACCCAATACACCCACCGCAACGGCGCCGCGGCACTGGCCGTGGTTCTTGAAATCTTCAAAAAGCGCATCCTCTCCGTGCACGAGGCAGGAGACCTGCAACGGCTTGACCGTTGGGTGGCAGCCCTCGGACTTGCCGATCAGACAGCATTGATCGCGGCGGCGCGCAAGCCCTCGCTCATTGTGCCTTCCAACATCACCTTCCACCCCATCCACACCGGCGACAACATTCTGCGCAAGGCGGCGGAATTCTTTCTCAAAGTTGGCGAGAAAGCCAAGGAAGAATTTCAGGTCGAAGGCAACCTGCTTTTGCGCAACACCGACATGGACATCCGCTTCGGCCAGCCTTTTCATCCCGACGTCGCCTGGAGCCTGACGGATCGCGTGGTACTCGGCCGCATCTTCGAACAGATCGACAGCCTCGACGAACTTTTCGGCCTCAAGGACAAGGCGAGCCGCTGGATCGAACGCATGGCGGCGCTCACCATGCGGCGAACCACGCAACGCCTTCGTGATCTCTGCATGACTGAAATGTATGCCCGCGTGACAGTCAACGTCAGCCACCTCGCATCGCAGCTCATCATGCGTCTTTTGCAGGCTGGCGAAACCGAAATTGAACGGAGCCGCTTCCACGCGCTCCTCTATGCGATCATCAAGCAGGTGCAGCAGCTGCCGGGCGTCCATCTGCACCGGACACTGACCGACCCGGAAGTCTATGACGGCGTTCGTGATGGCACGAGCCAGCCATTGTCGCAGTTTTTTGAAATCGCTGTGGCGTCGTCGTTGATTGAAATCACCGCCAGCCATTACCGGCTGCTGCCCGCCTTGCGTGGCGGCAATGGCAACCGCGATCCGCGCCTTGCGAATTCTGTTCGTGTTTACGCCAATGAAATAGCGGCACTTGATGGCGTTACAAAAATCGTGGCGGATGCCGTGCCAGCCGAAGGCGCGGTCCTTGCACAGCTTCTCTTCGATGATGAACTGCGCAGCTTTGCCCTGTGCAAGGAGAAGTTCGCAGCACCGCGCTACGCCGCAATCAACGGCCAGGAAACCGCGGTCAAATCCGGTGAACCCTATTTCATTGTTCCGGAAAAGCCCTCAAGGCCTGGCGTGGTGCTGGTACATGGCCTTTTGGCTTCGCCTGCCGAACTCAAGGATCTGGGGCAACGCCTCGCAGCCCTGGGCCACCCCGTTCTCGGCGTCAGATTGAAAGGCCACGGCACGTCGCCCTGGGACTTGCGCGAGCGCAGCTGGCAGGACTGGCTCGCCTCGGTGCGCCGTGGCTATGAAATCATGTCGCACGTGACAAGCGACGTGCTCCTCGTTGGATTTGCCACAGGTGCATCTCTGTCCCTCCATCTCGCAGCCAGCCGCCCGCCGGGCCTCGTTGGCGTCGTTTCTGTTTCAGCACCACTCAGCTTCCGGCCCCGCAGCGTGGCGTTTGCGACCTTGATTCACGGTCTCAACAAGCTCAGCGAATGGGCTTACCTTCAGGATGGCGTCAAACCGTTCCTGCCGCGTGATCCCGAGCATCCGGATATTGATTACCGCAACATGCCGGCCCGCGGTCTGGTTGAGTTGCGCAAGGCCGCCGATGAACTCAATCGCTGCTTGCCGCAGGTTGCCTGCCCCGTGACCATCATTCAGGGCACAGATGATCCAATCGTCGATCCCGCCAGTGCCCGGCTTATCCACGACCGGATCGGGTCGAAGGAAAAGGCCCTGCACATGATCCCGTCGCAACGCCACGGAATTCTGCATGAGGATATTGCCGGAACCCAGCGAACTGGTTTTCTCCCTGATCAGCACATTGGCCACCCCGCTTGCCCAGCCGTCACCGCCTCGCACCGTCATTGGCCCAAGATCGGCACTGCAATGAAAGGCGTGTTCGCTCCGCTGCTGCGCCGCTACGGCAAAGGCATCCGCAAGATAAATCCTATCTAGCGCGTGTCCCGGCTGGCTGGATTCATCCCGCCGAAAAGGACTCGCGCCAGATCAATATGCTGGAGCATGTCCTTGTCGCCAAACCGCTTCGCACTTTGGCGGGACATGCTCTAAGTGGCTTCAATATCGCAGCCTGTCGCCCGTCTCGCCATCAAACAGATAAATTCGGTCTTTAAGAAACGCGAAGGCGATCGGCGTATCGATGTTCTGGCGGAATGTCCGGTGCCCTTTGGCGACCACAAGTTGCTCACCGGCCCATGCGGCCACTAAGGTTTGATCGCCCGTCGGTTCAAGCGAGTAGAGCTTCGATACGAAATTGCCGCCCTTCGCCGGGCTGATTTCCATATCTTCCGGACGAATGCCCAGGACAACGTTCTTGTTCGTTCCTTTGCCCAGGTTTTTCACCTGGGTATTGGGACCAACAAATGTTCCATTCTCCAGCGAACCCTTGATCAGGTTCATGGGCGGTGAGCCGATGAAGCTTGCAACAAAAATATGGTTCGGGTCATTGTAGACTTCATCGGGTGTGCCAAGCTGCTGGATCTTGCCCTTATTCATAACGGCGATGCGATCGGCCAGTGTCATGGCTTCGATCTGGTCGTGGGTCACATAAATTGTTGTTGTCTCAAGATCGCGCTGAATGTGTTTGAGCTGGGCCCGCATGGTGAGGCGGAGCTTTGCATCGAGGTTCGATAACGGCTCGTCCATCAGGAAGACTTGCGGCTGGCGGACGATGGCGCGCGCAAGGGCGGCGCGCTGGCGCTGGCCGCCGGACAGGGCGCGTGGCTTGCGCTCCAGGTAATCACCGAGTTCAACCATCTCGGCTGCCTTGCGCACCAGGCGGTCATGATCAGCCTTGGGAACGCCCCGCATGCGGAGCGGGAAGCGGATGTTCTCGTAAATCGACATGTTTGGATAAAGCGCATAGCTTTGAAAAACCATGGCCACGTCGCGGTCCCGCGCATCAACGTCGGTGACCAGCTCGCCATCGATTTCAATTTCCCCGGCGGTGGGCTCTTCCAAGCCCGGCGATCATGCGCATGGTGGTGGTCTTGCCGCAACCCGAGGGGCCGAGAAAAACCATGAATTCCTTGTCCCTGACTTCAAGGTCAATGGAATCGACGCCCACAAATGCGCCCCACGATCTGCTGATTCCGCGAAGTTTAATTTCGGCCATTTGTCTTCCTGAATGTCAATTCGGCGCTTGATAACACACAGACAATCGTCCGTAGAGCATCAGCAGTGATATACATGTCGACAATAAATGCAACATTTTTAACAAACAAGAATCATTTGACGCATATTTTTTGACTGCATTGGGAGCCACTATAGGTCAATTTTCACAGAATTTGTCATGCATTGCTTATCAAGGGCCAAAATCTTAGTGCAATTCGGTTTAATACGTCATAATACATATTGACATTTTGAAGCATAAAAGTATCTTTATTGATATTGCGATGACAGGATGAGGTGACCTATGGCAGGTGCGGTTAATAGAGCGCGGCACGATGGGCCAAAAGTTATTGGTCCCGCCAGCGGTCTTGCATCGGATCTTGCCGCAACGCCTGCAGAAGGTAGGGCGCCCCATTCGCATCGGCCTGATCGGTTCCGGCGAAATGGGCACCGATATTGTCACCCAATGCGATCAGATGACCGGCATTACCGTCGCCGCCATTGCCGAGATCAATATTGATGCGGCGAAAAAGGCCCTGCGGATTGCTGGCAGGCCGCCGAGAGTTTTGCCGTTGCTGATTTAAAGAGCGCCTTTGATGCGACATTGAAGAGCGGCATGACCGCCATCACCAATGATGCCCAGGCGGTTTGCACCAATGACCAGATTGACGTCATCATCGATGCCACGGGCAGGCCCGCCGTGGGTGCTGAAATAGGCCTCGTCGCCATGGAGCATGGCAAGCATCTGGTGATGATGAATGTCGAGGCGGACGTTACGATTGGCGCCTATCTCCAGCATGAAGCCAAGCGGCTTGGCGTTGTGTACACGTTGGGTGCAGGCGATGAACCCAGTTCATGCATGGAGCTTGTCAACTTCGTCATCGGCCTTGGCTATCCGATTGTGGCCGCAGGCAAGGGCAAGAACAATCCGCTGAACATTGATGCAACGCCTGACGCAATACATGGATGAGGCCAAACGGCGGAACATGAATCCGCGCATGCTGGTTGAATTTGTTGATGGCTCAAAAACCATGGTGGAAATGGCCGCCATTTCCAATGCGACCGGGCTGGTGCCCGATTGCGCCGGGATGCATGGTCCGGCGGCAACCCTTGAGCAGCTTGAATCCGTTTTATGTCCCGTGGCCGATGGCGGCGTATTATCGCGCAAAGGCGTTGTCGATTATTCCATTGGCCAGGGCGTGGCCCCCGGCGTGTTTGTCGTGGCCGAGATGGCGCACCCGCGCGTGCGCGAGCGCATGCATGATTTGAAACTCGGCAAGGGACCCTATTACACCTTCTACCGGCCCTATCATCTGACCAGCCTCGAGGTGCCGTTGTCTTGCGCCCGCGCCGTGCTTTACGGCACCGCCGACATGCAGCCATTGCCGCATCCCTCATCGGAAGTCTGCGCTGTGGCCAAGAAGGATTTGCAGCCCGGTGACACGCTCGACGCCATTGGTGAATACACCTATCGCGCCTGGATCATGACCTATGAAGGGGCTGCCGCGTCGCCAGGCCATTCCCTGTGGCCTTCTTGAAAATGGCAAAGTTACCAAACCCATCAAGAAAGGCGAATTGATTACCTACAGCAACTGCCGGTGTCGATCAGGCCTCGCGCATTGTGGCGTTGCGCAAGAGGCAAGACGAATTGCTTGCAAGGATCGAATGATGGCAAAGCCTGCTGCTGTGATGAAAGGCGATGCGGCCAGCAATCAGCGCCCGTTCTATGCGCAGTTTACGCCTGAACAACTGAAAGAGGCGCTGCGCCGCATGTGCCTCATCCGGCGCTTTGAAGAAGGCGCCGAGGAAGCCTATATGCGCGGCCTCATTCACGGCACCATGCATCTTTCCATCGGCCAGGAAGCAAGTGCCGTGGGCTCCACCATGGCGCTGCGCAAAACTGATTACATCACCTCAACCCATCGCGGCCATGGCCACTGCATTGGCAAGGGTGCCGATCCAAAGCTGATGTTCGCCGAATTTTTCGGCAAGGAAGAAGGCTATTGCCGCGGCCGTGGCGGCTCCATGCACATCGCCGATGTCGAAAGCGGCAATCTCGGCGCCAACGGCATTGTGGCTGGCGGCATTCCGATTGCCGTGGGTGCGGCCCTCGCCATCAAGAAGCAGAAGCGCGACGACGTGGCCCTGTGTTTCTTTGGCGATGGCGCCACCAATGAAGGGGCCTTCCACGAAGCCCTCAACATGGCCTCGATCTGGAAACTGCCGGTCATCTTCGTTTGCGAGAACAACAAATACGGCATGTCGGTTTCAACCGAACGCTCCATGGCCGTTGCCAATGTGGCCGACCGCGCGAGCGCCTACAACATGCCGGGCGTCATCGTCGATGGTAACCGCATCGAGGATGTGGCCGAAGCCGTCTTGACTGCCATTGCGCGGGCCCGGGAAGGGCAGGGGCCCACGCTGGTTGAATGCAAGACCTACCGCACCCGCGGCCATTCCCGAAGCGACCGCAACCGCTATCGCACCAAGGAAGAGATTGAAGAATGGAAACTGCGCGATCCCATTGGCCATTTCGAAGCTGAACTTGTAGCCATCGGCATCGCAACCGAAGATGAAGTCGCAGCGATTTTTGCCGCGGCTGACGCAGAAATTGCGGCCGGGTTGGAATTTGCGCGGAATGGCACCGACCCTTCGCCCGATGAAGTGACGCGTGATGTCTACACCCCCGGAATTCCGGCATGAACGCGCCCTTCCGCGAACTGACCTATGCGCAAGCCATTCAGGAGGCGCTGGCACTTGCCATGGAAGCCGATGAACGGGTTTTCCTCATGGGCGAGGATATCGGTGTCTATGGCGGAGCCTTTCAGGTCACCGGCGATCTCGTGCACCGCTTCGGTGAGGACCGCGTCATGGACACGCCGATTTCCGAACTGGGTGCGGCAGGCATCGCCGTTGGCGCGGCCCTGGCAGGCAGCAGGCCAATTCTGGAATTTCAATTCTCGGATTTCGCCACGCTGGCCATGGAGCAGATCGTCAATCAGGCGGCCAAGATGCGCTTCATGCTCGGCGGCAAAGTGTCGGTGCCGCTGGTCATGCGCTTGCCCTCCGGCTCAGGCACGGGGGCTGCGGCCCAGCACAGTCAATCGCTGGAAGCCTGGCTTGCCCATGTTCCCGGCCTGAAGGTTGTTCAGCCATCCACGCCGCACGATGCCAAGGGATTGCTGCTCGCGGCCATCGATGATCCCGATCCGGTGATGGTCTTCGAGCACAAGCTGCTCTACAAAATGAAAGGCGAGGTGCCGGAGGAAGCCTATCGCATTCCCATCGGCAAGGCCGTCGTCAGGCGCGAAGGCCGCCATGTCACGATCGTCGCCACCTCCATCATGGTGCATCGCGCACTCGAGGCTGCCGAAGTCTTGGCAGGCGAAGGCATTGAGGTCGAGGTCATTGACCTTCGCACCCTGCGGCCCCTCGATACGCGCCACCATCATCGAAAGCGTCAAGAAGACAACGCGGCTTGCCTGCGTCTATGAAGGCGTGAAAACTCTTGGGCATTGGCGCCGAGATCAGCGCGCTGATTGCCGAAAGCGAAGCCTTCGATTATCTCGATGCGCCAATCCTCAGGCTTGGCGGCGTTGATTCGCCCATTCCCTATAATCCGACTCTCGAAAAAGCCGCCGTGCCGCAAACCCCTGGAATCATTGAGCAGGTCCGCAATCTCGTGAAGGGCAGGATTTGACCCATGCCTGTCGAGGTCATACTGCCGCAAGGTCGATATGGACATGGCCACCGGCAAGATTGCCAAGTGGCATGTGAAGGAAGGCGATGCCGTCAAGAAAGGCGCGTTGCTTTTCGAGATTGAGACCGACAAGGCGGCGATGGAAATCGATGCGCCCAGCGATGGCATCATCCGCAATATCACGGCCGCTGAAGGGCCGTTGTGCCGGTCGGGCAAGCGGTGGCTCTCATTTATCAGGACGGCGAAACCGCTTCGACACCTGTTGCTGCAGAACCCTTACCCCCGGTGAAGCCCATTACACCGGCACCTCGTCCAGATGCGGTACAAACGGCTGTACTCCCTGCAGCATCCGCATCTGGACGTTTTGCCTGCAACGCCCGCTTGCCCGGCGGCTGGCGCGGCAAGGCGGAATTACCCTTGAGAACATTAGCGGGCAGCGGCCCGCGCGGGCGCATCGCCGCGATTGATGTTCAAGGCGCTCACATTGCCGAAGCCAGCAGCTCCCGCAAGCATCGCTGAACGCGGGCAGCTCTGACAGTTAATTCCGCCGTTGACGGCGATGCGCCGCACGATTGCCCAGCGTCTGACGCTTTCCAAGCAGACGATCCCGCATTTCTATCTCACCGTGAACTGCGACCTGACAAGGCTTTCGGAAATTCGTGAACGTCCTGAATGCCCAGGCGCCGCGGGATGCGCAGAAGCTCCCGGTTTGGAAACTGTCCATCAATGATTTCATCATCAAGGCCATGGCATCAGCCCTCAAGCAGGTGCCTGACGCCAATGTCACATGGGCCGATGAAGGCATTCTCAGGCACCACAGTTGCGATGTGGGCGTTGCCGTTGCCGTTGAAGGCGGGCTGTTCACGCCGGTTGTGAGGGCAGCCGAGACGAAAACGCTTTCGCAGATTTCGAAAGAGATGAAGGATCTGGCCACCCGGGCGCGGGCGCGAAAACTGCTGCCCGCGGAATATCAGGGCGGCACCACGACCATTTCCAATCTTGGCATGTACGGCATTGAACAGTTCACCGCGATCATCAATCCGCCCCATGCGACGATCCTGGCCGTTGGCGCCGGCATCGAACGCTTCGTGCCCGTTAACGGGCAGCCAGTTTTGCGCACCCAGATGACCTGCACGCTCTCCTGCGATCACCGCGCCGTTGATGGGGCGCTTGGCGCGCAATTGCTGGCGGCATTCCGCACTTTCATCGAAGAACCGGCCTTGATGCTGGCCTGAACCATGCAATAGTATTGTTTCGTATTTGAACGGAGATGAAAACGTATGCGCTATGATTACGCGTCGATTGGTTTCTACACCTTCGACTGCCTCGGCTGGCCGTTCACCGCAGTTCCGCCAGGCGGCGGCACAAATTTCATTGATGAGCTCACCCTTGGCCGTTTCGGGTGCAGCCGGAACCGCCGTCAATCGCCGCCTCAAAGATGGGTCTGAAAACGCTCGCCGTTGGCGGCGTGGGCGCCGATCTCATGGGCGATTGGGTGCTGAAACGCTTGCAGCACTTCGGTGTCGATACCTCCACCATGCAGCAGCAGGAAGGGCTGGAAAACCTCCTCTTCAATTGTGACAACACGCCGGGATGGTTCGCGTCCGGCGCTGCACATGAAGGGTGCCACCGCCGATTTCTATGTCGATGACGTCATGATGAACCAGGTGATTGATGCGAAGGTGGTTCACATCGGCGGCATTGGCCTGATGAAAAAAATGGACACGGGCCGCAATGCCGAATTGATGAAGCGGGCCAAGAAAAATGGCGCGGTGACGACGGTGGATATTTTTGCGGGCTCGAAAGATGATCATGCCCGCCGTCGCCATGGTGCTGCCCCACACGGACTATTTCATGCCCTCCATCGAGGAAGCCCAGGCCCTGACCGGCCTTGAGGACATGGGGGAAATCGCCAGGCATTTTATTGGCCTCGGTGTGAAGTGCTGTGTGTTCACGCTGGGTGGCGATGGCGCCTATTATCATCATGCCGATGGCACCGTGTTCAAAATTCCGGCCTTCGATATCGCCGTCAAATGCACCTGCGGCTGCGGCGATGCCTTCAATGCAGGCTTCGCCGTCGGCCTCAACAAGGGCCTTGATCCGCAGACGACCGTGCGCTTTGCCCAGGCGACATCCGCCCTCAATGCAACGGGCCTTGGTTCACAGGCCGGCGTCGAATCCTTCGAGCACACGCTGAATTTCATGAAGACGACAAAGGTTAAAGCTTAGAGCGCTCAGTACATGGCCTTGATGTTTGCCAGTTCCCTGGAAAGTCCGGCCACATCGCGCTTTGCAATGAAGCGCTGATATGTCCTTCAGCCGCGGCAGGATAAGCGCCCCGACAATTGCGAAGAATTCATCCTCGTCCTGAATGGCAATGGGCTTTCCTTCCTCGGCAAACAGCAGTGCAACACAGGCAATCGCAAAGATTGCGATGTTGGGTTCAGTGTCTTCAAACAGGCGCACTGACCCCAAAGGTTTTCCCACGCGCGCCACCGGCGCCGTTTCCACGAGAGCCAAAAGCGTACGCGCCAGGAAATTTGTTTCCGCCTCAGGCAACGCGCTGGTCTCGTTGCTTGCCAATTGCCGACGTGCGGCGTCGACCCGATGCTCAAGCAGAAGATACGGCGGCTCCGAATAGCGGCCGATGATATGGATTGCGGCGCGAAAGAAATAGGCATTGAACAGCGGATTGTGAACCAGACTGTTTTTGCGGATGGCATCGGCCACTTCATTCATCATGCCCGGCGCAAAAGGCGATGGCAGCTTGCGCCAGCTCGGCAGGAACAGCGCAATTGCTACATTAGCGCTCCATGTCATGAAGCGGTCCGCCAGCCGCGCCATGCGGGCAACAAGGCCCGACAGGAAGGCAACATTCCGCTTGCCTTGCCGCTGTCAGCTTTCGACATATCACGCACATAGAATTGGGCCGTGCGCAAGCCGTCGCGGGTGCCGGCAGCAACGCATACGGCATGGGCTGCCAGGGTATTGGCAGTTTGAAATTCAATCTTCATACGGCCAATTCAACCCTTAACTGCGCCCATCGTCAAGCCGCGCGAGAGGTGATTCTGTATCAGGATTACCAATAGCAGAATCGGGAAGAAAGCGATGAAGCGAAACCAGCGCGATGGCGTTGTAGATGATGCCGTCGGACCCGCCGGAGAAATTGGCGAGGGCCACCGACAGGGGATAGGCATTTTTTGAGGCAATGATGAGCGTGAAGAGATACTCGTTCATGGCAAAGATGGCGGCAATGACGGCAGCCGTCACAATGCCCGGCAGGCACATGGGAATGATGATGGACCACAGGATGCGCAAGTCCGAAGCGCCATCGGTGCGTGCCGCATCCTCGATTTCCGGAGGGATGTCGAGCATGTAGGAGCGGATGATCCACACCACGATGGAGAGATTCATGGCCGCATAAACCAGCATGAGCGCCCAAACCGTATCGAGAATGCTGAAATTGGCCGAACAGGACAAAAATTGGAATGGCAACGGCGGCTGGCGCCATCATCTTGGTTGAAAGGATGTAGAAGCCGATATCTTCGCGGCCCCTGAATTTGTAGCGCGCCAGCGCATAGGCCGCAGGAATGCCAAGCAACAGGCAGATGAAAACACTGCCGGTGATCGCCATCACGGAATTTTTGAAATAGGTGAGCGAGGGGCCATTCGTCCATGATTTTGGCCCAGGTCTCGATTGTCAGCGTGGGGAAATAGATGGGCTCGGGTGCGATGATTTCATTGCGCGGCCGCAAGGCGATGGTCGCAAAAAACAGGATGGGCAGAAAGCAAATGAGCGCCCCAGATCGCAAGAACCAGCTTGCGAAGCCAGATGCCTTTTTCAGGTTTCGCAGCCATCATTCAACCCCTGACTTGAAGAAGCGGCGCACCAGCGTTTGCGCCAGAATGACCGTGGCAATCAGCAGCAGCACGGAGGCGGCAGAGGCATAGCCCTGTTCGAAACTCTTAAAGGCCGTGCGGTAAATGAAATAGCTCAGTGTTTCGGTGTTTCCGCCCGGCGTGCCCTGGGTGATGATATGCACGGATGCAAACATTGGTGAGAATGTCGATGCCGCGCAGCACCAGCGCAATGGCAATCACCGGCCGCATCATCGGCAGGGAAATATTGAAGAAAATCTTGCGCCACGAGGCGCCGTCGAGCCGTGCGGCTTCTTCCACTTCCTTGTCCATGGCCCTGCAGGGCGGCCACAAAAATGATGAACAGGAACGGCGTCCATTGCCATACGTCGGTCACCACCAGAACGAGGCGGGCAAGAAATGTCGATGCCCATGAAATCGATATTGCCGAGATCAAAGCCAACGCGAGTCAATCAGGTCGCTGATCACGCGGCCGTCGTTGAACAGGAGTTTCCACAGAAATGAAACGGCCGACGGCATGAACAGCATGGGCAGCAGAAACAGGATGCGCCAGGCCTTCACCCAGCGGTCGCGGTAAACCAGGGCGGCCAGCGTCAAGGCGATGACGAATTCAAGGAACAGGGTGATCGACGCCAAGCAGCGAGCGTGTTGCTCAGGCTAGTCCAGAATGCGTTGTCGACCAGCAAGCTCGCGGTAATTCTGCAGGCCGACATATTCAAGCTTGAACTTGCCGGTCATCAGGCTGCGGTAGATGGCATAAATGCCGGGATAAAGCGTGATGCCCAACAGATAGATGACGGCCGGCGCCACCAGGAAATAGGGAAAGGCCTTGCGCATGAAGGGGCTGCGGCGAACGCAGTGTCCGTTTCGCTGGATGTAAAGTGAGCGCCACATCAGTCATGGGAATTGTTTACAGTGCCTTGTTTCAATTGTGAATGAAAAAAATGGCCGGGTCGCCCCGGCCATTTCAGCGTTGTTGAGTTTAGAACGGCAGCTTCTTGTCCTTGCCAACCCACAGGCCGGGAGCCATCGAGGCATAGGAAACCGGATCGGCACCTTTGTAGAAGCCGCTCTTTTCCATGATCGCCTTGACCTTGCCCGCCGCTTCGTCGAGGGCGGCTTTCGGCTGCATTTCACCCACAATCACCTTGTTGATCAGGAAGCCGATTTCCTGGTCCATCTGGAAGGCGTTTGGCAGGCGCGGCGCGCACCAGGCGTGGTCCAGCTCTTCAGCCCAGACCTTGGCCGGCTGTGAAACCGCACGCAGCTTTTCATTGGTCAGCACCGACTTGTAGCCCGGAGCAACGCCATTGGCGTTGGCTTCGTTCATGGCCATGATCGAGGCCGTGGTGAGGAAGGCCAGCATCAGGAATGCGGCTTCCGGTTCGGGCGAGGTCGAAGGTGACGCAAGATGTTGAACCGGCGATGTTTGGCGGCGCAAAGCGTGCCGCCTTCAACGCGTGGTTCATAGATCGTGAGCACGTCATCGCCGACCTTGCTCTGGTCAGGGCGCGTGGCCTGCGTGCCCGAGTCCTGCCACGAGATGTTGCAGGCAATCTGGCCGCCGAGCCAGGCGGCGCGGTTGGTTGGCCAGTCGGCCGCGGCAACGCCTTCGATTGCGTGCTTCGAAAGGGCCACGATGGTTTCGAGGCCCTTGACGCCGGCATCGCCGTTGAAGATCGGTTCCCACTTGTCGTTGAACAGCTCAAGGCCATACTGGGCCGCGACATGCTCCCAGGTATAGGTCGCCCAGAAGCCGCGGCCGCACATCATGCCGATGGCGTTCACGCCCTTCTCGGCCTTGTTCAGTTCTGGCGCCAGGCGGAGCATTTCGTCATAGGTCGGAATGGTCTTGACCCGGTCCGCATCGCCGCCAAGAACTTTCTTGAAGATCGACGGGCGGATGTGAACCATGCTGGATGTCGCAGTCGAACGGAATGCCCATCAGGCCCTTGTCGCCCCAATGGCCATAATTCAGCCTGATAGGTTTCGTAGAAATCATCGACCGGCAATTTCCACTTGGCGGCATATTCATCCAGCGGCTTCAGGAAGCCCTGGGCCGCGAAGTCGCCAAGCCATGGCGAGAAGAATTGCATGCGCATCGAAGCTGGCATTGCCCGAGAGGAATTCGGCCACGACCTTGTCGTACATTGAATCATCGGGAATCGGCGACGAGCTCGATCATTGATGCCGGAGAGTTCGAGGAACGGCTTGATGCCGTCCTGGGCCAATTCACGGTCAGCGGCGCCGATGGCAAAGCGCACGGTCTTGCCCGCATGTTCCTTGCGCACGGCTTCCCAGTCCACGGTGCGGATCCAGTCCTTCTTCGGATCCCACAGTTCATCATTGTCGCCAAGCTTGTATTGCTCGCGGTATTCCTTCTTCACGTATTTTCCGACATTGATCCCCGCCAGAACATCGGCCGGGTTCGCCATTCGCGGCTAGGGCGCCAGTGACATTGAACAGTCGATACGCCACCAACTCCCGAGACCAGGGCAGCACCCGCCGCAGCACTGGATTTCAGAAGAGACCTGCGCGTGATAAGGCCGGATTTTTTCTTCAACATCAGTCGTTTCCTCCATTTAATGGCCTGCTCATAATTGTGTTTTGCATGCCGTCAGGCCTGAATGCACGCAAGTTCTTGAAGAGCTTTTTGTGCGGTCTGAATGATCAGATACGGGAAAGCTGGCGCAGCAATTTGGCGCGCATCGAAGAATGGAAACCTGGCTGTTCTCGTCACTCAACTCCTGCTTCTCCCTTGCCCGGTGTTTATCGTTGGTCTGGTGTGCCAGCCGGTTTCAATTGCAGAGTGGAGATTATAATACTTAATTCATTTTAAAAATGCAAATGTTTCGTTATGGAATGCCAAAATTAACCAGTTCTCGTCGAAAGTCCTATTGAGTGCATTGCCAAAGAACCACAATTTCCTTGATTAGGTTCGATTTTACTCCTATTTTTGACGATTGAAGCGAAATGTACAAAAGGTGCCTATTTTCTATTTTTGTATCTTTCAACCGTAGTTGCTTCATTTGACGTGCTATCGCAATTACGCCTCTCGGCTGTTAGAGAGTGTGGATTGACAAAACAGCGGTTTTCGCGAGGCCAGAAGTCAAAATGCTAGAAAAAACGACATCCCGGAAAGCCAAGTCTGCCAGCGACAGTGATCGCGGCGCCGGGCGCGTCGCCCGCAACCGCTTGCGCATCGCCTGGATGTATTATGTCGAAGGCCTCACCCAGAACGAGATTGCCGACAAGCTTGGCATCGGCCGCGTGACCGTGGTGCGCAACATCAACGAGGCCCTCAAGCAGCGAGAAGTCAAAATCTGGATTGAGGGCGAGATCGCCGAATGCTTTGAGCTTGAGGCGCAATTGAAGCAGGCCTTTGGCCTGCGCGAGGCCATCGTTGTGCCTGAGCCTTCGAGCCCTGCGAATGTGACCAAGGCGATTGGCGTGGCGGCCGGCATGTATATCACCGACAGCCTCACCGACGACATGTCGATTGGCGTGGGCTGGGGGGCAACCCTTTATGAATCGCTCCAGACGCTGACGCCGCGCGAACTTGAGAATGTGCAGGTCGTATCCCTGCTGGGCGGCATCGTTCAGGCGCGGCGCTATAATCCTTCGGAATTTGCCTGGCAATTTGCCCGCATCGTTGGCGCCGATTGCTATCTCCTCGCCGCACCTGCCGTTGTTGACTCGCCTGAAACCAAGGAAGCGCTGATCGAGCGTTGCGGCTTGCGCGATGTGCTGCGCCGCGCCGAAAGAATCGATATGGCGCTTCTCAGCGTCGGCACCATGGCGCCGGATTCAACCGCCTTCCGCTTTGGCTTCAGTTCCGAGGAAGAGCGCACCGCCCTGATCCGCCTAGGCGCCGTCGGCGACCTGCTTTATAATTTCTACGACAACACCGGCACGCTTGTTGACCATCCGATCAACCAACGCGTGATGTCCATTCCGCTTGAGCAATTGCGCGGTGTGCCGTTGCGAGTCATTGCCTCCGGCGGCCATGAGAAAGTTGAGCCGATTCTTGGCGCCATCAAGCTGGTGAACTGCAATGTCCTCATCACCAACGAGGCAACAGCGCGCGAACTTGCTGCTCAGGCGGAGCTGAGATAACACCATGCTGACCCCTCTCAAATCCGAAATCCTGAAAGTTGACGATCTGAGCCACGAGGCGCGCCGCTTCAGGACCATCCTGTGGTCCTTCGAACGCAATATGGATCTCTTGTTCAAGGATACGGGTCTCACGGCCGAAGTTGATCACGCAGCCCTTGCAGAAGCCTTTTCCCGTTGGCGCATGGCCTTCGACAACTCCAAGTATCTGGCCAGCACGGACCGGCGCGACTTCGTCATCTATGCGGCAGGCCTGATGCTCAAGGAACTTATTGCCGCTTCGCCGCTGAAAGCCGTCGAAGGAAAAGAGCAGGGGCTTTCTGTCCTGCCTATCGAGATCGATCATCGGTTGAAGCGCTGGCCCGAAGGCTATGCCTATACCAGCTTTTGCCTTTCGGTCGCTGCCGCTATCCTCAAGGAAATGGGCGATGAGGAACCGGTTCTGGCATCAAAGACAGACGATCCCCGCTTCTGGGATTCCTTCCGGGAAAACACCTTGGAAAGTCCGACGATGGCTGTCGCATTTTTCGATCTTGTTTGCGGCCAGGACCCCAATTGGGAGGCACCGGACGTCCCATGGCTCCGTCGCGTCGTCGAACAGCAGGGAAAGCTTTCCGCTCAAAAATGAATGGAGACACTTAAGTGAAGCTAGCTGTTCAGCACCCTGCATTTAACAGCGGCCTCGTTGTCCCGTCCTGCAATAGCGGCCCCGTCCTCGGCGCGCGACCGCCAGGAAGTTCTTGAAAAAGGCGTTCCATTCCCCAAAGGGCTGGCGAAAGTCCACGGACTTGTTTGCGTCGACATCAATAGGGCCGTAAGGCGCATCCTCAAACCGTCAGGTGTTTGCGTACATCAGCCCGGTCAAGATCGCTCGCTTCCCCCTGATGGACGATTTCGCCACGATCCATGATGAAAACGTGATCGGCGAGTTCACGGCAGAAATCGAGGTATTGCTCGACCAGCAGGATCGTGATGCCTGCTGTGTCACGCAGGAAGCGGATGGCGCGACCGATATCCTTGATGATTGAAGGCTGAATTCCTTCGGTTGGCTCATCGAGTACGAGGAGTTTTGGTTTGGTCACCAGCGCCCGCCCGATGGCAAGTTGCTGCTGCTGGCCACCGGAGAGATCGCCACCGCGCCGGTGCAGCATGTCCTTTAACACCGGAAAAAGATCAAACACATGGACTGGTATTTGCCTGTCCGCCCGCTTGAGAGGCGCGAAGCCGGTTTCGAGATTCTCGCGCACAGTAAGCAATGGAAATATTTCGCGGCCCTGGGGAACGTATGCAACACCTGCGCGCGAGCGCTCGTAAGCAGCGCACTTGCCGAATGCCTTGCCTTCAAATGTGATCCTGCCGGACGACAGGGGCTGGTGGCCCACAATGGCGCGCATCAGGCTGGTTTTGCCCACGCCATTGCGGCCCAGCAAACAGGTGATCTTGGATTTCTCAACATGGACACTTACGCCACGTAGCGCCTGGGCGGCGCCGTAGTGAAGATTGGCATTCTCGACCTGCAGCATGACTATCGCCCCAAATAAACTTCGATTACGCGCGGATCGGCACTCACGTGATCGAGCCGCCCTTCAGCGAGCACGGAGCCTTCATGCAGGCACGTTACCTTCACGTCGAGTTCGCGGACAAAATGCATGTCATGCTCAACAACAATGACGGAATGGTCTTCGGCGATATGTTTGAGAAGCCTTGCTGTTTCCTCGGTCTCGGCATCGGTCATGCCCGCCACCGGTTCATCAACCAGAAGCAGCTTCGGGTCCTGGGCCAGCAGCATGCCGATCTCGAGCCATTGCTTCTGGCCATGGGAAAGATTGGCCGCAAGCGCGTCGCGCTTTCCGGCAAGCCGCACGGTTTCCAGAATGGTGGTGATCCTCCTGGCGTCATCGGCAGAGGAGCGATGAAACAGGGAAGCGAACGCGCCGCGCTTGCCTTTCATGGCAAGCAGGATGTTGTCTTCCACCGTATGGCTTTCAAAAACGGTAGGTTTTTGAAACTTTCGCCCGATGCCAAGATTGGCAATATCTGCCTCATCATGCTTGCTGAGATCGACCCTGCCGTGGTCGAAGAACACGTCGCCATGATCGGCCTTCGTCTTGCCGGTAATGATGTCCATCATGGTTGTCTTGCCGGCCCCATTAGGCCCGATAATGGCGCGCATTTCACCTGCAGCCAGGGTCAATGACAGATTGTTGATCGCGCGGAACCCATCAAAAGAAACTGAAACTCCATCGAGATAGAGCAGGGTGGAAGCCGATGTCATGTCTGCGCCTCCGCTGTCTCTGCTATTTTGGCGGGAGGTTTTGTGCGCCATCTTGCCTTGTGGGAATCCCACAACCCGACAACGCCCTTGGGCAGGAAAAGTGTGACAAGCACGAAGAGGCCGCCGAGGGCAAAGAGCCAGAATTCCGGCAGAACCCCGGTGAACCAGCTTTTTCCGGCATTCACCAGAAGCGCTCCTATCACTGGCCCCACAATGGTTCCGCGTCCGCCCACAGCAGTCCAGATCACCACTTCGATGGAGTTTCCGGGATCAAATTCGCCCGGATTTATGATGCCGACTTGCGGCACGTAAAGCGCCCCTGCAACCCCGGCCATCACTGCAGAAACGGTGAAGGCCACAAGCTTAATTGATTCCGGGCGATAGCCGAGGAAGCGCAATCGGCTTTCCGCATCACGAACGCCGATCATCAGTTTTCCGTATTTGGAATTGACCAGGGACGATGTAGCCAGAACACCGATTGCAAGTGCCACGGCACTTGCGGAAAACAGCGCCATGCGCGTTTCCGGCGCCTGCACGTTGAAACCCAGGATATCCTTGAAATCGGTCAGGCCATTATTGCCGCCAAAGCCCATGTTGTTGCGAAAGAAGGCGAGCATGAGCGCATAGGTCAGCGCCTGGGTGATGATTGAGAGATAAACCCCGGTGACGCGCGAGCGAAAAGCAAACCAGCCGAAAACAAATGCAAGGAGGCCTGGAACCAGAATCACCATCAGCATGGCGAAAGCGAAATGGTCAAAGCCGTACCAGAACCAGGGCAGTTCCTTCCAGTTCAGGAACACCATGAAATCGGGCAGTTCCGCATTGCCGTAGCTGCCACGCGAACCAATCTGCCGCATGAGATACATGCCCATGGCATAGCCGCCGAGTGCAAAAAAGGCGCCGTGGCCAAGCGAGAGAATGCCGCAGAACCCCCAGACCAGGTCGAGCGATAGGGCAAGCAGGGCATAGGTGAGGTATTTGCCGAGCAGTGCCGCCATAAAGGTTGGCACGTGAAAGAAACTTGTCGGTGGAACGACAAGATGCAAGACGGGAATGAGCAGCGCAATTACCAGAAGCAGTGCAATCAGAAAGGTTATGCGCCGGTCGAATCCACCCATGAAGAAGCGCGTGAGAATCATGCTTCCACCGCCCGGCCCTTAAGCGCGAATAACCCGCGCGGACGCTTCTGGATGAAGAGAATGATCAGGACGAGGACCAGAATTTTTCCCAGCACCGCACCGGCAAAGGGTTCGAGGAACTTGTTCAAAATGCCCAGAGACAGGGCGCCTACCAGTGTGCCCCAGAGATTGCCCACACCGCCAAACACCACGACCATGAAACTGTCAATGATGTAGCTTTGGCCCAGGTTGGGCGAAACATTGTCGATCTGCGAAAGTGCTACGCCTGCAATCCCCGCAATGCCGGAGCCCAGCGCAAAAGTCATGGAATCAACAAAGGGGGTGCGAATGCCCATGGCGGACGCCATGCGCCGGTTCTGCGTAACAGCGCGCATCTGCAATCCGAGAGGGGTCTTGTTGAGGGCAATCAGCAGAACAAAAAATACGATCAGGGAGAAAACAATAATCCAAAGCCGATTCCAGGTTATGTCCAGTTCACCGACCTGGAACGAGCCGGACATCCATGAGGGATTTCCAACTTCCTGGTTGGTGGGGCCGAAAATCGAGCGCACGCCCTGTTGCAGGATGAGCGACACACCCCAGGTGGCGAGAAGCGTTTCAAGCGGGCGGCCATAGAGATGGCGGATGATGCCGCGTTCAATGATGACACCTACGATTGCCGCAACAAGAAAGGCGAGGGGGAGCGCAATCAGCAGGGACCAGTTGAACAAGCCCGGAAAATTTTCCCTGATGATATCCTGCGTCACAAAAGTTGTGTAGGCGCCGAGCATCACCATTTCGCCATGGGCCATGTTGATGACGCCCATCACGCCAAAGGTAATGGCGAGGCCAATGGCGGCAAGCAGCAGAACGGAACCAAGTGACAGCCCGTACCAGACATTCTGGCCGGTTGCCCAAAAGGCGAGACTGCGCTCAATGCTGGCTACCGCTGCCCCTGCCTGGTCTTTCACAAGTCCAGAAGTTTTGGCTTCGATTGCCGTCAGCAGGGAAAGTGCATCCCGTCCACCGCGCTCCCTGATAAGCTTGATGGCCTCAACCTTTTCATCATCGCCACGATCCGAATTGAGCACCGCGGAGGCGCGTGCAAGTTCCATCTGGGCCTTGACGCCAGCATCGGCTTCGCTGGCGATGGCCGCATCAAGGGCAACGAGCTGCGAAGCGTCGGAATTCTTGAAAATCGTTTCCGCCGCTTGGAGACGTGTGGCCGTATCCGGCGATTGCAGGGTCAAATTGCCAAGTGAATCCCGGATAATCCGGCGCAAGCCATTATTGACTTTGATCTTTTGAATATCGGCTTTTGGCGCCTCACCTGCTTCTTTGCCAGTTACAGGGTCAATCAGCACAACACCGGCGCCGCCATCACGCGTGATAAAGATAGCATTGTCTGACTTGCGGATTTGCAGATTTCCGTCGGCCAACGCTGTCAGGGCGGGATTGACCATGGGATCGCCAAGGGCTGCCAGTTCCTTCACAATCTTTTCAATTTCAGGAAAGTTTTTGGCTGTCGCCAGTTGCGCGATAGACGTTCTGATTTCCGTTTCGCCTGACCATGCAAAGGTCGCACAAGCGAAATAGGAGAGCAGCACAAAGAGTGTGATTTTCAGCGCGCGCATGGCTCCCGCAATCGTGATTTTAAAACGAGTTCATCCGGGCAGAAATTGCTTCTGCCCGGATGTGATGCAAAATTGATCAGTTCGTGCCTTTGCCGCCGCATTTGCCGGTGGCGACATTGAAGTTGCCGCATGACATGGGCTTGCGCCAATCGGAGATCAGGTCCTTGGAGTCCGGCAGGTAGTCCGACCATTCATCTCCGGCAACCAGACCGGAGGTCTTCCACACGGTTTCAAACTGGCCATCGGCCTGGATTTCGCCAATGAGGACGGGCTTGGTAATGTGGTGGTTCGGCAGCATGGCGGAATAACCGCCCGTGAGGTTTGGAACCGAGACACCGACGATGGAGTCAATTACGGCATCGGGTTCGGTTGTTCCGGCCATCTCCACGGCTTTGACCCACATGTTGAAACCGATATAGGCGGCTTCCATCGGGTCATTGGTCACGCGCTTCTCATCCTTGATGAAAGTCTTCCAGGTCTTGATAAATTCCTCATTGACTGGATTATCCATGGACTGGAAATAGTTCCATGCCGCGAGATGGCCGACCAGTGGCGCGGTATCGAGACCAGCGAGTTCCTCTTCGCCAACCGAGAAGGCAACGACGGGAATATCCTCAGCCTTGACGCCCTGGTTGCCGAGCTCCTTGTAGAACGGCACGTTGGCGTCGCCATTGATGGTCGATACAACGGCGGTCTTCTTGCCTGCCGAGCCAAATTTCTTGATGTCGGATACAATCGTCTGCCAGTCGGAATGGCCGAATGGCGTATAATTGATCATGATGTCTTCGGCCTTGACGCCCTTGGCAATGAGATAGGCTTCAAGAATCTTGTTGGTTGTGCGCGGATAGACGTAGTCGGTTCCAGCGAGAACCCAGCGCTCGACCTTGTCGTTGGCCATCAGGTAATCAACGGCCGGAATGGCTTGCTGGTTTGGTGCAGCACCGGTGTAGAAAATATTGCGCTGGCTTTCCTCGCCTTCATATTGGACGGGATAGAACAACAGGCTGTTCAGCTCTTCGAAAACCGGAAGAACTGATTTCCGCGACACGGAAGTCCAGCAGCCAAAAACCGCTGCCACCTTGTCTTTTTCAATAAGCTCGCGGGCCTTTTCAGCAAACAGCGGCCAATCCGATGCCGGGTCCACCACTACGGCCTCAAGCTTCTTGCCAAGCACGCCGCCCTTCTTGTTCTGCTCTTCAATGAGCATCAGCATCGCGTCTTTCAAAGTGGTTTCTGAAATCGCCATGGTGCCCGAAAGCGAATGCAATACGCCGACCTTGATGGTGTCTTCGGCGGCCATCGCCGGTGACGCCCACAGCATTGCCGTCCCCAGGGCGGCAGCCGCCAGGGTATTCAATAATTTGGTTTTCATGTTCAATCCCTCCTGCATTTATTTTGCTTGATGCAACGGGAGGGAGCTTTGCAAAGCCTGTGCCAGATGGTTAAGAAAGTGTTAACTCTGGGAATAGTCCAAATTTATCATATGATTATGGAAATTCCAGTGCGCTGGGCGACAAGCAGGCGATTGGTGTGGAACTTCGGAAATGACTATAATTTAGTCGGAAATCGAACGTTGCATAAAAATTAGACGAACAATCACATCCCCCAGCGGAGCGCCGGTGTATGAACGGCAGCGTCCCAGAGCTTTTCGAGCTCATGGTCAAGCAGAGTGACGGTGAGCGAGCAACCCGCCATATCAAGTGATGTCACATAGTTGCCGACAAGCGCGCGGCGCGCGGTGATCCCGTGTTTGGCTAGCTGGACCTTGGCGGAATTGAACATCAGATAGAGTTCCATGGCAGGGGTTGCGCCGAAGCCATTGACGAGAAGAAGTGCATCACCTCTGCCACCGAGATCGCCGGTGATCGAATTTATCAGCTCCTCGGTAATTTCATCGGCGGTTTTCAGTTTCATGCGTTGCCGGCCTGCTTCGCCATGGATGCCGACACCCATTTCCATCTCATCGTCGCCAATTGCGAAAGTAGGCCTGCCTGCGGCGGGAACGGTACAACTGGTAAGTGCTACACCCATGGACCGGGTTGCCCCGTTTACGCGGTTGCCAAGCGTTTTCAGATCATCAAGTTTCATTCCAAGTTCTGCTGCGGCGCCAACGACTTTCGTCACCACCATGGTGCCAGCCACGCCACGACGTCCCGTGGTGCGGCGCGAATTTTCCACGGCGACGTCGTCATCAATTACAACAACCTCAGTTTCGCGCCCGCACATTTCGCGGGCCATCGCGAAATTCATCCTGTCGCCTTCATAGTTCTTGACGATGAACAGGACGCCTGCGCCGCTGTCCGTGGCCTCGGCGGCGGCAATTATCTGATCAGGTGTAGGTGAGGTGAAGACCTGTCCCGGGCAGGCCGCATCGAGCATGCCGTGGCCGACGAAGCCTATGTGCAGGGGCTCATGACCGGAACCGCCGCCGGAGACCAGTGCCACTTTACCGGTTTTCAGCCTTGCCCGCCGCACGTATTTGCGTTCCGGCCCCAGCGTAACAATACCCGCATGGGCAGCAGCAAAGCCTTCAAGGCTTTCGGTCAGGGCGTTGCCGACATCATTGATCAGCTTTTTCACCGCGTCCTGCCTTTCTTCGGCGGGGTCTTCATTACGCGCGCGATCTGACGGACAAAATCGCTGACGATCGAATGCAGCTGCTCATTGCGGGCGTCATCGCCGAGATCTGGAAGATATACTGTGTGGGCTTTTACGTGCTGGGAATCGTTGTGAACTGCAAAACGCTTGGGATGCCCGCGTTTGTAGGCGTCCATGAATTGTTTTTTTTCGGTTGGCGAAAAATGGCAGATTTCAAAAATGACATCGATATGATTGGCAGGGATTGGCGTTAGATAGGTTGGATTGGATATCTGGCTGATGAAGCTGCGGTTCTTGGCGAGAGCAACGGCGAGACGTTGCCGCGTTCCAGAGGGTCGCTGGTCAAGCACGCCGGCCAAAATGCCTTTATACTCCGCCACGGCCTCACTTAATCCGGTTTCTGTTTCATTGTCCTTCATCGCCATGATCAAATCTTGGAAAGCGCAGATTTGACGCGCGCGAGTGCTGCCGGTGCAACCGAAAGCGATGTCAAGCCTGCTTCCATCAGGAGCGGCAAATGCTGAGGGACACTCGCCATGTCGCCACAAAGGCCGACAGGAATTTGATTGGCGCGGCCGTAAGCAGTAACACCCGCTATTAACCTGGCAACGGCGGGATGGGCCGCATCCTGCAAGTCGGGGGTCGATGTCTCCTCGCGCGACGAGGCCATGACAAACTGCGTAAGGTCGTTGGTGCCGATTGAAAAGAAGGCGGCCTTCGCAAAAAGCTCTGGAGCGATAGCAACGGCTGGCACTTCAACCATGATGCCCAGAGGCGGCCTGCTGCAGGCTTTTCCTTCAGCCTGCAATTCACTCACGCACTGATCGAGCAGCGCAGCCGATTGCTCGAGTTCACGGGGCAGGGTGACCATGGGAAGCATGATTTTCAGGTTGCCATGGATTGCCGCGCGCGCCAATGCTCTCAGTTGGGTTCGAAATACGTCGGGTCTTGCCAGTGTCAGGCGAACGCCGCGCAGGCCGAGAAATGGATTTTTTCTGTCTTCGATTGTCAGTCCGCGGAGCGGTTTGTCACCGCCAGCATCGAGGGTGCGGATGGTAACGGGTTTTCCCTGCGCCCATTCCAGCATTCGGCAATAGGCCCGGTATTGCTCTTCTTCACCCGGAAGGGCTGCGCCATCTCGAAAGAGGAACTCGGAGCGCATCAAACCGATGCCGTCGCAAAAGGCGGAGTTGATCAGGTCAAGTTCTTCAACACGCGCGATATTTATCAAAACGCTGATGCGCGTTCCATCGCGGCGGCGTGCGGGCGTTATCAGGAATTGCCGATCAGCATCGCGATGTGCGGATTCCGCTGTGCTGCGCTTTGCATAGGCCGCGACCAGCTCAGGCGAAGGAGCTGCGAGCACAAGCCCGGCAGTGCCGTCAACAATAGCCTGTTCATATTTGCCAGGCCACGCCTCGCCGAGGCCAATGACCATGGGCACGCCGCGTGACCTTGCCAGCATTGCAACATGACTGGAGGGGCTTCCCTTTTTCAAGGCGATGGCGCCCCCTTGTGACCAATCGGTTTCAAGAAACAGCGTTGGCGGCAAGTCATCACTGACAAAGATCGATCCGCTCCGCATTTGCATCTTCGCCTCGCCTGTCAGTGTTCGCATGACCCGGTCACGGATATCCTTCAGGTCAGCGGCCCTGGCGGAAAAATTTTCGTCGTCAGCGTTCATATACCCGGCAATTTCGGCTTCCATGGAGGTCCACCAGGCATCTGCGGCTGATGCGCCCCGGGCGATCAAAGCGGCAGCCGGTTCCCGTAATACCGGATCCTCAAGCATGGCAATCTGAAATTCGAGGATATCTGCGGCACCTGTATTATTTTCGGTG
This sequence comes from uncultured Alphaproteobacteria bacterium, assembly GCA_963766425.1. Classification (GTDB taxonomy): domain Bacteria; phylum Pseudomonadota; class Alphaproteobacteria; order Rhizobiales; family Aestuariivirgaceae; genus Aestuariivirga. The sequence continues at coordinate 162,045 of CAVYAB010000024.1, read as the reverse complement.
AGTTTCGAGATTGCGGCAATCGCCGCGGCGATTGCCTTGTTGAGCTCAGTGTTCTCAAAAATGGCATCACGCGCAGGCCTTGATGCCGGGCTGGTTATGCCCAGGAAAACCACAGGACCGCTGAAAATACCTTCCGAAGCAGGCCTGCCTCTGATTTCAACCGCTGGCAGCATCGGTTCGGTCCTCGTCGAATTCGCTTGCTACGAACCCCGATAACATTGTGATTGCGGTCCCGGCGTCAGATCCCTTAGCCCGAAGGTGAAGAGTACTGCCTTGGCCGGCTTTAATGGCCATGACCCTTACAATGCTTTTGGCATCAACCCATGGGCCGGTAAGGGAGCGTGCGACTTCAACTGCTGAAGAGAAGCCCTTGGCCAATTTGGTAAACTTGACCGATGGCCTCGCGTGCAACCCGATAGCGTGGGTAACAACCACCGATTTCATGATCCAGTCTTTCATTGCGGTGACAATTCTTCCGCCGTGCGCTTGACCTCTTCCAGCGACGCTCCACCCCAGGCTTCAGTCGCAGCCATAACCGCACCTTCCACAATGGGGGCATTGCAAACGACAACTTTGCCGCGGCGATTTTCGGGCAGCATTTCCACTGCCATCTCACTGTTGGTCTCCGCCCCGCCGAGGTCCACCAGGATCGCAACGCCACGATCCGACCAGGCTTCATTGATGGCGGCCTGAATTTTTTCGACGCTGGTACCCAGTCCGCCATCGGAATTGCCGCCGCAGTAGGCGAGGGGAATGCCCGAACCCACCATGTTGCGCACCATATCGGCGGTACCCTTGGCGATATCCAGGGAATGCGAGACGATGACGATGCCGACTTTCTTGTTCATTGTTTTTCTGCCAATACGTCACAAACCGCATCAATAAGAATCTCGCAGGACCGGGCTCCGGGGTCCATATGGCCTATCGAGCGCTCGCCCAGAAACGAAGCCCGGCCACGCAGCGCCTTCATCGGAACTGTGGCTTTCGCACAATCGGCTGCGAGGTGCCGCACACTCTCGATGGTGGCCGTTCCGGATGCAATATGGGCTGCAACCGGCAGCAGGACATCCACCATGGTTTTGTTGCCAATTTCGGCTTTGCCCCTGGAACAAACCGCGTCTGCGGCAACCGCCAGGGAGCGGCCGAATTCGGTTGTTGAAGGGTGTTCCTTCATGTCCTTGCCCAAGGCCATGAACAGGGTGCCGTAGAGAGGCCCCGAGGCACCGCCGATTTTCATTACCAGCGTGTAGCCCATTGCGTTGATGGCTTCAGGGAGCGGTTTCGAAAGGATATTGTCTCTATCGGCCAGCACCGCCTGAAAGCCACGCGTCATATTGAGTCCGTGATCAGCATCGCCAATGGCGGAATCGAGCTCGGTCAATTCCTCCGCGCTGGCAAACACGGCCTGCGCCATGGTTTCAAGCAATTTGGTTGAATTGATTTGCATTCCTTGCTTTCTACTTGCGAGCCAATCCTTCGAGCAGGCAGGCTACAGCCTCCGCGCCGGGGTCCACAATACCCTGGAGGTTTGTTGCAGAAACATAGGACGACCGTCCCGCCTTGGCTTTTGTCATCATTGCGGTTGCGTTGGCCCCTTTGCGGGCGGCAATCGCGGCCTCGGCAACTGACTTGCCGGAAACCAGTGCCGCCAGGGCAGGCTCAAGCGCATCTATCATTGTTCTGTCGCCGGGCTTTGCACCACCATATTCCATCATGCGCCGCAGGCCGGATCGGAGTGCCAGAGGCCAGTTGCTTCCATTGGCAGAAGCGCTTCCGGCCGCGGCAAAAAGGATAGCAAGGAGCACACCACTCGAACCACCCATGGTCTTGGATAGAGTCCCGCTCAGGCCTGCAAAGAATTCACTTGTATTGGCAAGCGGCATTCCGCTCAGGCCCGATTTCAAATTTCGTGCCGCACCCGCGATAGTCGAACCCGTATCGCCATCGCCAACCTTGGCATCAAGCGCATTGAGGGCGGCTTCATTGGCAATCAATACGTCGCAGGCGCGCGCAACGAGGTCACGAAGGGCAGGATTGCCGCTCGGTTTAACATGCTTTGGCCCTATTTCTTTCGGCAATTTATGGATTGCGGGTTTGGCGCACTTCTGCGCCCCCGGCCAGGCGACGGGACTTGCAGGAGCGGCAAGGGCTCTTTCGAACCTTGGATTGAGCGGCAGAAGCGAGGCTGAGATGCCGTGCATGTCGAGCGAGGTCATAAGCGCGCCGGGACCGACTACCAGTTTGATTTTCTTGCCCTCAGGACTGCCCAGAATTTCATTGGCAATTACGCCCATCTCAAGCGGCGTTGTGCTTCCGAGGTTGTTGAGGAGAAGAGCATAACTCGCAGCCTTGCCAACATTTGTAAAAAGTTTCTCTGACAGGATGGCGGCAACTTGCTTTGCATGATCAAAATCAATGAGATCAACACCCGGCTCGCCATGAATGCCAAGGCCCAGTTCCGCCTTGCCATGGGGCACGCGATCTTCACGTCCGGTGCCCGGAATGGTGCAGGAACTGAGTGAAATGCCAAGCGACACGGTCGCCTTTGCAACTTTGCGCGCTGCATCGGCGACAACAGCAAGTGATGCGCCATGTTCGGCGAGACAACCGGCAATCTTGTGAACGAACAGTGTTCCGGCAACGCCGCGGGGCTGGGCAATGCCGGGAATGGCAATGTCATCGGCCACCACGACCATTTCAACTTTTCTGCCAAGCGCGCGGGCCTTTTCCGCTGCAAGGCCGAAGTTCAACCTGTCGCCCGTGTAGTTCTTGACGATGAGGAGGCAGCCGCCTTTGCCTGTCACCGCGAGAATTCCGGCCAAAACCGCCTCCACACTTGGCGAAGCAAAAACTTCGCCGCAAACGGCAGCCGTCAACATGCCTTTGCCGACGAAACCCGCATGGGCTGGTTCATGGCCCGATCCGCCGCCGGAGATCAGGGCAACGCGGGATGGCTTGTGATCGGTCCGGTAAATCACCTTGATGTGGGGAAAGCCGTCAAGCCGAGCGAAGTGGGCATTCCCGCACGCGCGCAGGAAACCGTCCAGTGATTCCGTGACCAGCTTTTCCTTGCTATTGATGAATTGCGTCATGGCTTCACTCCACTTTCCTCATCCGAGCCGCTCCCCGCTGGCGCTGAAACAGAGCGGCTTCACCAGTTTCAATGCCACGCGGTCACCGGACTTAAGTTTTGAATCAGGGGCGATCAGGGTTGTGATGCGCCGTTCGCCGAAGTTCACATGCAAACGGTTCTGGTCGCCCAGATGTTCGATCCAGTCAACGCTCGCCTCGCCATCCTGGTTTTTTCTGGATGTCTAAATGTTCCGTCCGCGCACCGATGGTCTGTGTGCCGGTGGGAAGCTTGCCACTGGGCAAGAGGCCCGCGGGCAAGAGATTGATCTGGGGCTGGCCGAGACGCTGGGCCACATAGATGGATTGCGGATTCTCATAGATGTCACGGGGACTCCCGAGCTGGATCAGGCGGCCTTCGTTGATCACACCGATGCGGTTTGCCATGGTCATGGCTTCGATCTGGTCGTGGGTGACATAAAGAATGGTGGCGCCAAGTTCCTCCTGAATGCGCTTGAGTTCCAGTCGCAGATCAGCGCGCAGCTTGGCGTCGAGCGACGAAAGCGGTTCATCCATGAGATAGATGGAGGGCTGCCGCACCAACGCCCGGCCAATGGCCACGCGCTGCATTTCGCCGCCCGAAAGCTGTGTTGATTTATTGGCCAGCTTGTGGGGAATGCGCAGGAGTTCCGCAACCTGGTTCACCCGTTCCTTGACTTCATGTTCCGGAATCCGCCGTGCCGGTGAGCGCAGGGGAAAGGCCAAATTGTCGAAAACCGAGAGATGGGGATAGAGCGAGTATTGCTGAAACACGAATGCCACATCGCGGGCGGATGGCGCAAGGCCGTCCACATTTTGTCCCCCGATTGAAATTTCACCCTCATCGGCTTTCTCAAGCCCCGCAACCAAACGCAAGGTGGTGGTTTTGCCGGCCCCCGTTGGCCCCAGCAGCACCACGAATTCACCGTCGGCGATTTCGAGCGATAGATTGCTGACAGCCGAAACGGACTTGAAGCGTTTGCTGATGTTCTTGAGGGAGACCTCAGCCATGGACCGCTCCTTCGTGAAGCGCGGTCTTGATCGCAAGCCCCGTGGCATTATCAAACAGTGAGAGCTTGTCGCCCATGAATGTGAGGCCCACCTGTTCACCCACCTTGACGCGGCCACTCGCCGGCATGCGCGCCTTGACTTTGCCTTGTCCGATGGTAACCGTCACGATCTGCGTTGTGCCAAGATATTCGGTGCCGAAGACTTCGCCACGGAATTTTGATTTATCGTCGAAACGAACGTGCTCTGGTCTGGCACCCAATACGAAATGTCCATTGAGGGCGGCCTCGCGGGTTTCCGGTATGGCGACACGGGCACCCGATATCTCGATCGACTTGGCACCCTTGGCAAGACTGCTCTGCACATGGATCAGGTTCATGGCGGGTGAGCCCACAAATTCCGCGACATACATGGTTGCTGGCCGGTCATAAATCGACTGCGGCGTGCCAAGCTGTTCGATTGCGCCGCGATTCATGATGGCGATGTAGTCGGCCATGGACATGGCCTCGAGCTGGTCATGGGTCACATAAACCGTGGTTGCCTTGATCCTGTCATGCAGGTGGCGGAGCTCCTCGCACATGAGGTCGCGGAACTCTGTATCAAGCGTGCCCAGTGGCTCATCCATCAGGAAGGCAAGGGGGCGGCGCACAATGGCGCGGCCAAGGGCCACCCGTTGGCGGTCGCCGCCCGCAAGCCCTGAAACCGATTTGTCGAGAATGTGATCAATGCGCAGCAGCTTTGCCGTTTCTTCAACGCGCGCTTTGATTTCCGAGGCGGCGATACCTTGGCAGAGCAGGGGAAAGCCAATGTTTTTTCTGACATTCATATGGGGATAGAGCGCAAAGAGCTGGAACACAAACGCAATGTCGCGTTCCGAAGCCCGCTTGAAAGCCACGTCTTCGCCGCCCAAAAAGATGCTCCCGGAACTTGGCAGTTCAAGCCCGGCAATCATGCGAAGTGTTGTGGTCTTGCCGCAACCCGATGGACCGAGCAGGCAGAAGAATGAGCCATCCGGAATGGTGAATGATGAATCCTTCACGGCGGTGAAATCGCCGAATTTTTTTTGCAGGTTCTGAACCCGGATTTCCGCCATGTCTTACTCCGGAAACTTTGTGACGACGATGAACATGATGGTGCCAATCAGCGTCGTGATGAATGAATAGGTGTAAAGCGTCATCGACAGGGGCTGCAGCAGCATCAGCACGCCAAGGGCGATGATGACCACGGCAAGGGATTCCCAGGGTTCGCGGCGAAAATGCATGAGGCCGGCGATAAAGTTTTTCATTTGCGTACCGCCCCAAATGTGATGCCGCGGAGCAGGTGTTTGCGCAGCAATATGGTGAAGACCAGAATAGGAATAAGGAACAGGGTCGTGCCAGCACCCACGGCTGGCCAGTCCATGCCGCCCTCACCGATAATGGTCGGAATGAACGGCGGTGCCGTCTGGGCCTCGCCTGAGGTTAAAAGAACTGCAAAGGCAAATTCGTTCCAGGCAAAAATCAGGCAGAAGATGGCCGTGGCGGCGATACCGGTTGCTGCCTGCGGCAGGACAACTTTGAAGAAGGCATGCAGCCTTGTGTAGCCGTCAATCATGGCCGCTTCTTCGTACTCTTTTGGAATTTCATCGATGAAACCTTTTAGCAACCACACAGCGAGCGAAACATTCACGGCTGTGTAAAGCAGGATCATGCCAAGCGCCGTGTCGGAAAGGCCGAGCTCGCGGTACATGAGATAGATCGGAATAGCCACCGCGATGGGCGGCATCATGCGTGTTGAGAGGATAAAAAACAGGAGGTCATCGGCGAGCGGTATCTTGAAGCGTGAGAAGGCATAGGCCGAAAACACGCCGAGCGTTACAGCCAGAAAGGTTGAACCAAAGGCAATGATGAGAGAATTGATGAAGCGCGGAGCGTAGTTTGAAGCACCGGCAATGACCATTTCACGCCGCCGTGTGACCTCATCGCAAGTTCCTTGAGGTGGCCCCAGGGCGTTTATATAATCGGCGGTCTGCCGGGTACGGGTTGTGAAGAGATTGCAATAGCCTTCAAGAGACGGGCTAAAAACGATTTTCGGCGGATAGGAAATTGAATCGGGCGGGGTCTTCCAGCCGGTGGCAAAAATCCAGAACAGCGGCGCCATTGTGATTAGCGCGTAGAGTATGACAATGAAACCGGCCGACCGTTTCGCCATGCGCGAAGGCTCGACAACGGAATGGGCAGTGCTGAGGGTAATGGTCATCTCTGCTTCACCCGGTTCAAGGTTCGAACATAGATATTGGCAAGGCCGAAAACGGCGACGAACAGGATGATGGCAAAGGCCGAGGAATATCCGGTGCGATAGGCTTCAAAGGCCTGACGTTTAAGCGTGATGGAAGCGAGTTCGGTGGTGGAGCCAGGTCCGCCCCCGGTGAGCAGCACCACCATGTCGAACATCTTGAAGTTCTCGATGCCGCGGAACAGCACCGCCAACATGATGAAGGGCAGCGCCATGGGCAGTGTGATGGACCAGAACTGCCGCCAATTCGAAGCCCGGTCCACTTCCGCCGCTTCATAGATGTAGCCCGGTATGGAGCGCAGGCCTGCCAGACAAATCAGCATCACATAGGGCGTCCACATCCACGTATCGACAATGACGATGGCCCAGGGCGCCAGCGCCACCGAGCCCAACATTTCGAAGGACGACGGTTCAATGCCAGTGAAGAAGGATACGGCATAATTGAACAGGCCGATCTGCGGCTGATAGAGGAACTTCCAGAAATTGCCGACGACGGCCGGCGACAGCATCATGGGAATGAGAATGATGGTTGTCCAAAAGGCATGGCCCCGGAATTTGCGGTCAATGAGATAGGCGAGGCCAAAACCGATCAGGGTTTGAAACAGGATTGTCCAGAAGACGAAATGGGCCGTGGCCTGCATGGCCGCCCAGACTTCGGGCGATCCCAGGATGTCGCGGTACCATTTGAGGCCCACATTCATGACGGGCCGGTTCGGCCGGTTCGCGGCGTAATTGGTGAATGAGAGATAGATCGTCCAGATCAAGCGGGAAAATATTGATGGCCAAAAGCAGGACCATCGTGGGAGTGATGAAGATCCAGGCGATGGTCCTGTCGGAAAGCCCGCGCACGGCCTCTGCCTGAGGGCAGGAGGAGTGGCCTTTACGGCGCGGGCTGCTAATGATTCAAATTTGGACATGGGTCTTCCATTGCAGTTCCGGCATCTCCGGAGCTTAACCGGAGATGCCGAATGCGGGATAATAAAAGATTACTGGATTTTGCCTTCTTCCTTGAAGACGGCAGTCCAATCGACGATCAACCCGTCGAGCGCTTCCTTGGCCGTGCCCTTGTCGGCAACGACATAGTCGTGGAAGCGCTTCTGCATGCCTTGAAGCAACGATGCGTAGGATGGTTCCTGCCAGAAGTCCTGCACGCCGCCCATCGCTTCGAGGAACTGCGCGGCGAAAGGCTGCGAGTCCTTGAAGGCCGGGTCGTTCAGCACGGCGTTGTGGCAGGCATAGCCACCAAGCGACCACCATTTTTTCTGCACGTCCGGTTGGGCAAACCACTTGATGTAGGCCAGCGCCCCATCCATGTTGTCCGTATTGGCGACAACCGAAATGCCCTGGCCGCCAAGCGTTGAGGCCGCAACCTTTTCACCGGGATTGACGAAGAAGCCGGTCACCTTGCCAACTTTTTCATCCTTGGCCATGCCCGGCATGAAGGCAAACCAGTTCATCATCATGGCAACCTGGCCCGACTTGAACGCATCAAGGCCTTCACCCATGTAGGCGTCGGTATAGCCCGGAGGCGTGCAGCACTTGTAGATTTCCTTGTATTTTTCAAGGCCGGCGACGGCCTCGGCGGAATTCACCGCACCTTCCATGTCGTATTTGCCGGGCGTCATTTCATACTTGAAGCCATAGGGATAAAGCGCCGAGGTGGCGCCCATGGTGATGCCTTCCGAGGCGCGCTCGGTGAAGATCGCCGCGCCATAGACTTTCGTTCCGTCGATATCGCGGTTCTGGAAGAATTCCGCCGTATCCTTCAACTCATCCCAGGTTTTGGGAGGGGCCAGATCGCGATTGTACTTTGCCTTGTATTCGGCTTGCAGTTCAGGCTTTTCAAACCAGTCCTTGCGATAGAACCAGCCATTGGCATCGCCCATTGCAGGAAGCGCCCAATAGTTCGGCGTACCCTTTGGCCAGGTTGAATAGGCATAGACGGTTGCCGGGGCGAAGTCCGACATCTTGATTCCTTCCTTGTCGAAGAAATCGTTGAGCTTCAGGTAATTTCCGTTTTCGGCGGCACCGCCAATCCATTGCGAGTCACCGATGAGGAGATCGCAGAGCTTGCCGCCCGAGTTCATTTCGTTGAGCATGCGGTCGGCGAAATTTGGCCAGGGCACGAACTCGAATTTCATCGTGGTGCCCGATTGGGCTTCGAAGTCCTTCGAAAGTTCGACAAGCGCGTTGGCCGGATCCCAGGCCGCCCAACACAGGGTGAGTTCTGCGGCCTGAGCCTTGGTTTGGCCGCCCACGAACATAAAAGCGGCAGCGGAAAGCGCTGTCGCGGTCTTCAGAAATGTCTTCATGCTGTTTTCTCCCGTTGCACCGGCACCGTCCCTCGCGGACGCAGCCGTATTCTGTTTAATTTTTTGTTTAGTATTTTTGTTTAGTAAACATAGAATACTAAACAATGCAAGGGAAAATTTTTCAACTCCGAATGCGCTTGACTATGTTCCTGTTTTGTTCTTTCATGTTTTTATGCAAACGGCCTTTGATTTCAAGCAAGCAGCAGACCTGCGGGCTTCCGCCCGCGTGCATGAGGTGCCAAACCCATGCGCGCGGAAAAGATAGCGGCCCTTCGGGCTTCCCTCGCCAGGCCAGGGTTGGTGGAAGTATCCACCCGCATTCCGCTTGGCCACGGCGCAGCTGACCTTTGCCTGAAGGGTGGGCTTGAGCGCGGCGTGCTGCATGAGGTTTTCGCCGCAATTGGTCATGAAGCGGCGGCAACGGGGTTCACAACCGGACTCGCCGCGCGCGTGGCCATGGGTAAACGCCTGCTGTGGATTCGCCAGGATTTTTCAGCCCTCGAATTCGGCGAGCTTTCGGCGACAGGATTTCTCGAATTTGGCCTGGATCCGTCGCGCCTGCTCCTGCTCTGCGTGGCCGATGCGGCGGATGGCCTTCGTGCGGCAAATGATGCGCTGTCCTGTGCGGCGTTGGGTGCTGTCGTGATCGAGATTCCGGGCAAGCCGAAAATTCTCGACCTGATGGCGAGCCGGCGGCTGACACTGGCCTGCGCGCAAAAAACCGTCACGGCCTTTCTCCTGCGTTTTGGTGCGCAACCGGAGGCCAGCACGGCGGAAACGCGTTGGCTCGTGCGCGCGGCATTTTTACCGGCACAAGAGGAAAACTGGGGGCATCCAGTTTTCGAAGCAGATCTCGTCCGCAACCGGCATGGGCGGACAGGACAGTGGGTTATGGAGTGGAATTGCGATGACTGTCTCTTCCAAAGTCCCACGGCGAATAGTGGCGCTGTGGTTTCCGCGCCTTGCGACCGACCGGTTGCAACGGCGCGGAAAGCTGCGGCCATCTGAAACGGTGCACGAAGTGCTGCCTCTGGTGGTTGTGGCAAAAGTGGACAATGCGCTGCGCCTGTCCGCGCTGGACCGCAAGGCCACATCGCTGGGGCTTGCCATAGGCCAACCGCTTGCCAATGCCCGCGCCATGCTGCCGGCACTCAAGGTTGTGGCGGCGAACGAACCCGATGATTTGAAACTGCTCGCACGCATCGCCGACTGGTGTGACCGCTTCACGCCCTACGTGGCACTCGATGGCCCGCGTGGCCTGCTGCTGGATGTGACGGGTGCCAGCCATCTTTTCGGTGGCGAGCAGGCGATGCTCAAGCGGATTCGCGATGGCTTGCAGGCCCAAGGCTTCGCCGTACGAGGTGCCATTGCCGGAACCGCAACGGCAGCACGCGCCTTCGCCCGCTACCGCGATGGCACCGTCATAGCCCCCGGCGAAGAAGCAACAGCGATAGCACCGCTTCCCATCGCGGCGCTCAATCTTGATCCCGTGACTACCCATGCGTTCCGCCGCGCCGGCCTCAAGACAGTGGGGCAGGCGGCCGGCCGCAAACGCTCCGAGATTACTGCACGCTTTGGTGCGGCCATGGTCGCAACGCTCGATCAGGCATTGGGTCATGGTGGAAAACCCATCTCTCCGCGCCTTCCGCATCCCGATTACTGGAAGGAACAAGGTTTCGCCGAGCCCATCATCACGGAAGAGGCAATCCGCGCGGCACTCAAATCCCTGGCCGCCGCCCTGTCGGGCGTTCTGGAACAGCACGGCGAAGGCGCGCGCCGCCTCGAAGCCATTTTCTTCCGCGCCGATGGTGCGGTTCGGCGCATCGCAATCGAAATGGGTACGCCTACGCGCGAGCCTGCAATCATTGAACGGCTTTTCCGCGAGAAGCTGGATATGCTCGCCGATCCGCTCGATCCGGGTTTCGGCTTTGATCTCATCCGGCTTTCCGCAAGCCGTACGGAGCGCGCCGATTCTGAAACCGACGATTTGGATGCCAGTGAGAAAAAAGAAATCAGTATTCTGGTTGACCGTCTGGCGGTGCGTTTCGGCAGCCATCGCATTCTCTTGTTCCAACCAAACGACACGCATATTCCCGAAGCGGCCTGGGTGGCTGTACCAGCGCAATTTGCGCAACCGTCAAAACTTTCCTGGAAGAAAATCCGTAGTACTGGGGATGCGCCGCATCGTCCGCTGCGCCTGTTCACCAGACCCGAACCCGTAAGCTTCGTGACGATGTCGCATCTGCGCTGGCGCAAGGCGCAGCATATTGTGAAGCAGTGTGAGGGGCCAGAACGCATCGCAATGGAGTGGTGGCGTCATCAGGTGCCGCAGCCGGCGCGTGACTATTTCCGTGTGGAGGACGGCGAAGGCCGGCGTTACTGGCTTTATTGCGAAGGGAAGCCTCCAAAATGGTTTCTGCACGGGGTCTTTGCATGAACTCCTATGCCGAAATTGCAGTGACAACGAATTATTCCTTCCTGCACGGTGCCTCGCATCCCAGGGAATTGGTTGAGATGGCGGCAAAGCTCGGCCACGCTGCAATCGGTATTGCCGACCGCAATACGCTGGCCGGTGTCGTGCGCGCCTATGCGGCCTTGCATGAGATCAAAGGCAACAAACCTAAACTGCTGGTTGGCGCACGCCTTGTCTTCGTCGACGGCACACCAGACATCCTCGCTTATCCCTACGGACAGGGCCGCCTATGGCCGCCTTTGCAGGCTGCTGAGTGCGGGAAAATTGCGCGCCCCGAAAGGCGAATGCCATCTCGCTTTCGGTGATCTCCTCAAATGGCAGGAGGGATTGCTGCTGGTGGTGATGTCGCCTGATCATAACCGGAAAGAACTGACGGAAGATTTCAATCAAAAATTCTGGAACAGGGACCTCGCTCAGCAAGACAAAGAGGTGGGTGAACTACCGGATGAAATATATGCCAACAATTCTCAAGCGAGTTTTGGTGAAGTCCAGTCTCTTTTAAAAAAACTGCTCCGCGCCGCACCCGGCAGAGTTTGGCTTGGGGTGTGCATGCCGCATCGAGGCGATGACCGGCGCCGCTTGCGGGAATGGCAGCGCGTGGCACACACAACAGGTGTGCCGCTGCTGGCCACCAATAATGTGCTGTATCACTGTCCCGAACGGCGTGAGTTGCAGGATGTTGTCACCTGCATTCGCGAGCATGTCACGCTGAACGACGCGGGCCGCCTTCTGGAAGCCAATGCCGAACGGCATCTGAAACCGTCCGACGAGATGGCGGAGCTTTTCCACGAAGCACCAGACGCCATCACCGAAACCATCCGCTTTGCCAACCGGATCACATTCTCGCTCGACCAGCTCAAATACAATTATCCCGACGAGCCAATACCGAAGGGAAAGACGGCGCAGCAACATCTGCAGGATATCACCTGGCAGGGTGCCGCATCGCGCTATGGTGGCGTCATCCCGGACAAGGTGCGTGCGACACTGGAAAAGGAATTGGCGCTTATCGCCAAGATGGAAATCGCGCCTTATTTCCTGACGGTTCATGACATCGTGAGCTTCGCCAGGAGCCAGGACATTCTCTGCCAGGGGCGCGGCTCGGCGGCGAATTCCGCCGTCTGCTATGTGCTCGGCATCACCGCCGTCGATCCGATGCAGGTCGATCTCCTGTTCGAGCGCTTTATCAGCCAGGAGCGCAAGGAGCCGCCTGACATCGACGTCGACTTCGAGCATGAGCGGCGCGAAGAAGTCATCCAGAATGTGTATCAGCGTTATGGCCGCCGTCACGCGGCGCTGACCGCCACCGTAATCTGCTACCGCCCGCGCAGCGCCATTCGGGAAGCCGGAAAAGTATTCGGCCTCACCGAGGATGTGACCGCAAATCTCGCCAGTGGCATTTGGGGAAGCTGGGGCAGCAGGCTGAAGGAAAGCGAGGTCCGGCAGGGCAGGCTCGACCCGTTCAATCTGCTGGTCGCGCGCGCGGTGAAGGCCGCCAACGAACTCATCGGCTTTCCGCGCCATCTTTCCCAGCATGTCGGCGGTTTCGTGCTGACCCGTGACCGGCTTGACGAGATCGTGCCCGTGGGCCCCGCGACGATGGAGGATCGCCATTTCATCGAATGGGACAAGGACGATATCGATGTCCTGCGCATGATGAAGGTCGATGTGCTGGCGCTCGGCATGCTCACCTGCATCCGGAAGGCCTTCGACCTTATTCGCGTCCACGAGGGCAAACCATACGATCTTGCTAATGTGCCACGCGAGGATCCCGTGGTTTATGAAATGCTGCAGAAGGCCGATGCCATCGGTGTGTTCCAGGTCGAAAGCCGGGCCCAGTTGAATATGCTGCCACGGCTGAAGCCTGCGGAGTTCTATGATCTCGTCATTGAGGTGGCAATTGTACGCCCCGGTCCCATCCAGGGCGACATGGTTCATCCCTATCTCCGGCGGCGCAGCGGCATTGAGCCGGTCGAATACCCGTCGCCCGCGCCGGAGCATGGTGAGCCCGGCGAACTGTTCAACGTGCTCAGCAAGACGAAGGGCGTTCCATTGTTCCAGGAACAGGCGATGAAGCTTGCCATTGTGGCCGCGAAATTCACCCCCGAGGAAGCCAATGGCTTGCGCCGTGCCATGGCAACCTTCCGCAATAACGGCACCATCGACAATTTCAAGGAAATGTTCGTGGGCCGGATGGTGGCCCGCGGCTATAAGCCGGAGTTCGCCGAACGCTGCTTCAAGCAGATCGAGGGCTTCGGGTCCTACGGTTTTCCCGAAAGCCATGCCGCAAGCTTCGCCCATCTCGTCTATATCTCGGCCTGGATCAAGAAACACCATCCGGCGGCCTTCGCCTGCGCGCTGTTGAACGCGCAGCCCATGGGCTTCTATGCGCCAGCGGAAATCGTGCGCGACGCCCGTGAGCACGAAATTGAAGTACGCCATGTCGATGTGAATTTCAGCGACTGGGACAATACGCTTGAACTCTGCCTTGATGGCTCGCTGGCGCTTCGTTTGGGCTTTCGCCAGGTCAGCGGTTTCCGCGAGGATTGGGCGAAGACGCTGCTCACCTCGCGCGGCAATGGCTATCATGCGGTGGGCGATGTCGCGCGGCGGGCGCGACTGCCGAAACGTGCCCTCATCATTCTGGCGGAAGCCGACAGCTTCCAGTCAATCGCCATGGATCGCCGCGAAATCCTCTGGGCCGTTCGCCGCATCGCCGATGACGATGCTTTGCCACTGTTCGCCGCGCAATATGTCGAAGAGCAGGCAGAAGAAGAGATAGTACCACTGCCACCGATGCCGCTGAGCGAACACGTTCTTGCCGACTACCAGATGCTGCGCCTGTCGCTTCGGGCCCACCTGATGTTTTTCCTGCGCGACCTGTTTCGCAGCGAAGGTGTCCTGGATTGCGTGGAAATCTCCAAGGCCAAGGATGGCGCGCCCGCTTCCTGTGCCGGCATCGTGCTGGTGCGCCAGATGCCGGGAGATTCAGGCGTTGTCTTCATCACGCTCAGCGACGAGGCGGGCGTTGCCAATATCGTGGTCTGGCCCAGGCTGGTTGAAACTTTCCGCCGCGAGATCATGGGCGCGCGATTGCTGTTGGTTGAGGGCAGGGTGCAGCGCAGCCCCGAAGGCGTTGTCCATCTCGTGGCCGAACGCATCTTCGACCGGTCATACGAACTGGAGCGCCTGTCGGAAGATATGACCCAGGCTCCCCCCTTCCGTTCGCAGGCGGCCAAGCACCGCCACCCGCGCAATGTGCGCACCATACCAAAATCACGGGATTTTCATTAGTAGGCTGCCGAAAAGCAACTGCTTCCCAAGAATCCTTACTGGCGCTTTGACTTCGTAATGTAACTTTCGCGCAGTTGCTTGGGTGTTGTTCCATAGGCCGTTGAGAAATGCTGGTAAAACTGGCTCATCGAATTGAAACCGCTTTCAACGGCAATGGAGGATATTGCCATGTTGCTTTCAAGCAGAAGCCCACGCGCCCGCAATAACCGCATCCTGATGATGAACTTCGTCAACGGCATCTGCATGGTTTTGGAAAACAAACTGAGGGCATAATTGGTATGCAGTCCGGTCACCCGGGTAACATCTTCGTTGTGAAGCGGCTTTTCGGCATTCTCCAAAACATGCCTCACCATCGCTACGACGTGACGGACATGGGATGATGCAATGCCAGAACTGATTTCAGAACCGCGCCAAGGGTTGCGCACGAATTGAAAGTCTTCCAGCGATGATCGCCTGAAAAGGGCATTGAGCTCCATCTTGAGGCATTCAACCCGCTCCGTATCATTTGAGCGATAGTCCAGGTACCACCTTTGCAAGGTCGGCCAATCGCACAATTCTTTGGAAACGTGAATCATGCCACCGGCCAGCATGGCAACTTGCAGGCGCGGGATGTAGGGCATGAAAAGAAATGAATTGAGCGGCAGGTAAATATTGCAAAGTTCGGACCGGTCTTCGTTGCGGCTTTCAACTTTTACCAGCTGATGGGGAATGCCCGCCCAGAATACCAGGAGCTGCCCCGGTTCGACCGTGATTTTTTCACCGTCTATGATGTAATGCATCGCGGCATTGCGGATGAAATTCAATTCAAGGTGCCCATGCCAGTGGGGCCGTTCCATTGTGGTGGGAGGGAATATGCGCATGCCAAACCGCCCGAATGCCCTCGTTTTGGAATAGAAACGTCTTTCAGGAGCAGTGGTTGGCAACTGGCTGGTTGGCTTAGTGTCCACAAGCGGGTTCCCTAAAACTCGGAGGCAATCTTAAGAACCCGGAATCATTATTCCGGAATCCGCATTGCTGCAATCATTCGTTTGGAAGAGAGTCATGGCGTGAAGTGCCCGAAGCAAATTGAGGCACTAAGAATGTGGGTACAAAACCCGCAAAGGTAATGAATTGGGAGGATTTATGATGACAAAGTTTACGGTTATTGCCGCCGCGGTGCTGACACTCGGCGTTTCTACGGCTGCGGTGCAGGCTCAAATGGCCGAACCAGCGCCATTGCCTGATCCGGCAAAATTTGATGCCCAGGGCCAAGTCAATTTTGTAGGTATTGGTGATATTCTTGAATACAAGGCACTCGACAAATACAGCGAACCCGATTGGGTGACGACGAATTTCGTCGATAAGGGCCGCTTGCCGCCCGTCAAGGACCGCCTGCCGAAAGAACCGATGGTTTACAAGACCAGCAACATGAAAGACGGCATCGGAGTTTATGGCGACGTGATGCGCCATGTGATTGGCGGCCGTCCCGAAGGCTGGAACTATTGGGCCGGACAAAGCCAAGGCTGGGGTGGTATCGACATTGGCCTCCAGGAGTGCCTGACCCGCACGGGACCGCTCTTCCAGGTAAAAGCCGAAGAATTGCAGCCTTTGCCAAACCTTGCCAAGAGCTGGGAATGGTCCGAAGACGGCAAGCAGCTGACGATGAAACTCATCGAGGGTGCCAAATGGTCTGATGGCGATGCCTTCGATGCCGACGACATCATGTATCACTGGGAATACAATGTGCTTGATCCAGAGGTGAATCCGCTGGGCCAGGAATCCCAGGAAACCTTCGGCGTTGGCACAACGCTTGAAAAAGTGGATGCCAATACCATCCGCTGGACCTTCAAGGATGCCTTCCCGACACAGGTCCTGTACTCGATGGCGTATCAGACCTTCTGTCCAGGACCGTCGCATATTCTGGCACCACAACATCCGAAGAACTCGAAAAACACCTATGATCAATACAAGAACGCCTTCCCGCCAAGCTATATGGGAATGCCAACCATGGGTGCCTGGGCCGTTGTTGAGCATCGCCCCGATGACATCGTTGTGTTGCGCCGCAACCCTTACTTCTGGAAAGTTGACGAAGCCGGCAATCAGCTGCCTTACCTGAATGAAATGGAATACCGCCTCTCGACATGGGGTGACCGCGACGTGCAGGCTGTTGCCGGCACTGGCGACTTCTCCAATCTTGAACAGGCCGAAAACTATGTTGAAGTCGCTGAAAAAGGGCGCCGACCCCGCTTCTCCGGCCCGGCTTGAATTCGGCCAGCGCACCATTGCCTATTCGCTTCATTTCAACCTGAGCGCCAATGGCTGGGGTGCCCCCGATGAACGCGCCCAGGCCATACGCGAGCTAAATCGCGACATTCACTTCCGCAAGGGCGTGACCATCGATGCTGGACCGCCAGCGTCTGGGCGAGTCCCTGGTCAAGGGCCCGTTTACCGCCATCTATCCCGGCGGCATCCAGACCGGCATGACCTACTTCGACAAGGACTCCACCATCTATTATCCGTTTAGCCTCGAAACCGCCAAAGCGGAGTTTGAAGCAGCGGGACTCAAGGATACCGACGGTGATGGCGTTCTGAACTTCCCGGCAGGCAAGGCCGGGGGCAAGAACGTGGAGATCACGCTCCTTGGCAACGCTGACTATGCCACCGACAAAAGTCTGGTCGAAGGTGTTGTTGCCATGGCCGAACGGGCAGGATTGCGGGTTATCCCGAACGTGCTCGCCGGTAACGACCGTGATGCCGCAAGAAAGGGCGGCACGTTCGATTGGCATGTCTGGCGCAATTCGCCCGAGTTTGTAACGGTTGTGCAAAACACCGAACGCCTCGCACCTGTGGGTCCGAAAACCAGTGACTGGCACAAGGCGCCGGAAGGCACGGATGAAGTTGACCTTCTGGACTTTGAAGTGGAGATGGTGGATGTGGTGAAAAAATTCATTGCGTCGAAAGATCCAGCTGAGCGCCTGAACCTGATGAAGCAGTACCAGAAACTTCACACGGAAAACGTCTATACGGCCGGCCTCACCCAGTACCCGGGTGCGCTGATCATCAACAAGCGCTTCTCAAATGTGGCGCCTGGTGCCCCGATCTTCATGTATCAACTGGGCCGAAGACAACATCATCCGCGAGCGTGTTTTTGTGCCCGCGGACAAACAGCAGAGCTTTGAACTGCATGCCAATACACTGCCTGATGTGCCGGGTGGCAAAGGCTTCGTGGAGTAATCCGCCCCGTTATCGCAGGCCGCCGCTCCTGGCGGCCTGCGGTCCTCCTTTGTGTCTGGGGCAAATTCCATGTTGAGATTTCTCGGCTTTCGAATTCTTGCGGCCATTCCCGTGCTCTTCGTGATGAGCATGATCACCTTTGTCATCATACAGGCGCCGCCAGGCGACTATGGTGACTACATCCGAAACCAGTTGCTCTTCCTCGGCAATGCCTCGACCACAGCAGCAGATGCGGCCGCCGAGAAATTTCGCGAGGAACATGGCCTCAACGATCCATTGATCGTCCAGTATTTCCGCTGGATCAAAGGCTTTGCCGTGGGTGATTTTGGACATTCCTATTTTTACAACAAGCCGATCTCCGAAGTTATTGGCGAACGCTTGCCGGCAACGCTGGCCATTGCTCTCACCTGCCACATTCTTGCGTCGGTTTTCGGTATCGGCTTTGGCATTCTTGCTGCCACACGCCAATATTCGTGGGTGGATACGCTGCTTTCCATCGTGTCATTCCTCGGCATGACTGTTCCACGCTTTCTGATGGCGCTGATCATACTTTATATCCTGGCGTTCAAGTTGAACGTGCAGGAATTGGGCAGTTTCTATTCGTCAAAATATGGCGGCGCGCCTATGTCTTTTGCCAAGTTCTGGAACCTGGTCCAGCATGTCTGGCCGGTCATTGCGGTGGCCACTATTGGCGGGCTCGCCTACAACATGCGCGTCATGCGCGCCAATCTGCTCGACACGTTGAATGCGCAATACGTGGAGACGGCGCGCGCCAAGGGCATGAGGGAAAGCGCCGTGATCATGAAACACGCGGTGCCCAATGCCCTCCACCCCCTGATCGCCTATCAGGGCGTTGTGCTGCCCTATATGCTGACCGGCGAGATCGAGGTTGCCATCATCTTTGCCCTGCCAACCATCGGCCCCGCCATTGTGGGCTCCATGGGCCGGGGCGATGTGCTGGTCACGGCTACTCTGCTCTTGATCCTTGGTGCAACGCTGATTGTCGGCAATATCATTTCCGACCTCTTGCTGGCGTGGACGGACCCACGTGTGCGTTTGGGAGGCGGGGCCTGATGTCCACGCTCCTTGAACCCTTCGTCAAGCAGGAAAGCGATGACTATATCGATGCGGCAGGCCTCATTGGTGATCGCTTTGCCCGGAACGAAAACTATTTCTCGCTCGTCTGGCGAAAATTCCGCCGCTCGGTCACCGGCATGATCGGCCTCATCCTGGTTGCGCTGTTGCTGTTCACCGCGATTTTTGCTGACTTCGTCGCACCGGTTGATCCCAAACAACCCAACCTGTCCTTCGCTCCGCCTGATCCCATCAGTTTTTACACAAAGCAGAATGGTTACCAGTTGCGGCCCGTAACTTATGCCATCAAGGAATCGACTGAACTTGATCCCGTTACTTTCCAGCCCCTTTCCGGCCCTGACTATGACAACCCGCGGCCAATCAAGTTCTTTGTAAAGGGCTATCCATATCGGCTACTGGGCCTCATTCCTTCTCGAACCCATCTGTTTGGCACCGATGACGGCAGGCCGTTTCAGGTTCTTGGCACCGACAAGTTCGGGCGGGACATTCTCTCCCGCGGCATCGTCGGCTCGCGCATCTCGCTGGCGATCGCGCTCACCACCGTAGCCTTCATCACCATCGTCGGCACATTTGTGGGCATCATGTCAGGCTATCTCGGCGGGCGCTTTGACGCCTGGACCCAGCGCGTCGTGGAAGTCGTCCTCGCCTTCCCGCAATTGCCGCTGTATCTCACGCTGACGACGCTTATTCCCGTAACGGCCCCCACTTCGGTCTTCCTGACTTTTGTCGTGCTGGTCATGGCGGCACTCGGCTGGGCCCAACTGTCCCGCGAGGTGCGCAGCAAGACACTGGCGCTGGCGCGCATTGAATATGTGCGCGCCGCAATGGCGGTTGGCGCAACCGACCGCCGCATCATCATCCGCCACATCCTCCCGAACGTGCTGAGCCACGTCATTGTCGCCGTCACACTTGGCATTCCAACGATCGTACTGCTGGAATCCTTCCTCGGCTTCCTTGGCTTTGCGGTAAAGCCGCCGCTGATTTCCTGGGGCCTGATGCTCCAGGACACCGGCACCTTCTCGGTGATCGGCTCCTATCCATGGATCTTGTCTCCCGTTGGCTTCGTTCTGCTTGCCGTTTTTGCCTTCAACGCGCTGGGCGATGGCCTGCGCGATGCCGTTGACCCTTACTGAGGTGCCGCCATGCTGAAACGCACCCCGGAAACGCCCGTCAATCCTTTCATTCTTGAAGCGCGCAACATCGCCGTGAACTTCAAGGTCGAAGGCGGCGTTGTGGAGGCCGTAAAGAATGTGTCCTTCCTGCTGCAGCGCGGCGAAACCATTGCCATTGTCGGTGAAAGCGGTTCCGGCAAGTCAGTCACGGCGCGCGCCATCATGCGGCTGCTGACCAAGCGCGCGACCCTGTCAAAAGACACCCAAATACTGCTGGATGGAAGTGAATTAACTTCACTTCCAGAAGGCGAAATGCGCAAGCTGCGCGGGCGGAAGATCTCGATGATCTTCCAGGAGCCGATGAGTTCGCTCAATCCGGTTTACACCATTGGTTCGCAGATCTGCGAAGTGCTTCACCTGCACAACAGGATGACTCGCAGCATGGCGCTGCAACGTGCGAAGGAACTGCTCGAAGAGGTGCAAATTCCCGACCCGGTTGCGCGCCTGAAACAATATCCGCACCAGCTTTCCGGCGGCCAGCGCCAGCGCGTGATGATCGCCATTGCGCTTGCCAACCGGCCGGACATTCTGATTGCCGACGAACCCACAACGGCCCTCGACGTGACGGTGCAGGCGCAGATCCTGAATCTGATCAAGGATTTGAAATCGCGCTACGGCATGGCGGTGATCCTCATCACCCATGATCTCACTGTTGTGCGGCAATTCGCGGACCACGTCTATGTCATGCAGCACGGAGAAGTGAAAGAACACAACAAGACCGCGGCACTCTTTGCCAGCCCGCAACATCCTTACACCAGGCGGCTTCTGTCCTCCGACCCCAAGGGCATCGCGAAACCGCTTGAAAAAGACACCGGCACAATGCTGGAAGGCAAGGGTGTGCGCGTCGTTTACACGCTGAAGCGTGGCGGCCTGTTCCGGCCCGACTACACGGACCTCGTTGCCGTTGACAGCCTTGACATCAATTTGAAGCGTGGCGAAACGCTGGGCATCGTCGGCGAATCCGGTTCCGGCAAGACCACGTTTGGCCAGGCCCTCATTCGCCTTACGCACGCCCAGGCTGGCGAAGTGACTTTCGACGGCGATCGCATTGACGGACTGAACCGCCAGCAGCTGCGTCCCTATCGCAGCCGCATGCAGATTGTTTTCCAGGATCCCTTCTCATCGCTCAATCCGCGCATGAGTGTCCGCCAGTTGATTGAGGAAGGCCTGATCGTCAATGGCATCGGCAGTGGTGCGGCAGACAGGCTCGCCCGTGTGAAGAAAGCGCTGGAAGATGCGGGCCTTCCTGGACAATATCCTGTCGCGCTTTCCCCACGAATTCTCCGGTGGCCAGCGTCAGCGCTTGGCAATCGCCCGCGCTATCGCCATGGAACCGGAGTTCATCCTGCTCGACGAGCCGACATCGGCATTGGACCTTTCAGTCCAGGCCCAGATCATCGAACTGCTGCGCAAGCTGCAACGCGAACGCGGGCTTTCATATCTTTTCATTAGTCATGATCTCAAGGTGGTGCGCGCCCTTTGCCACCGGGTCATGGTCATGCAGAACGGCAAGATCGTCGAGCAGGGGCCCGTGGCCGAAGTCCTCAGCAAGCCCAAATCCGAATATACGCAAAAGCTCCTTCGAGCGGCGTTTGAAATAGCAGCTTAATCCAGTGGAGAATTGAAAATGCGCAGAAATCCCAAAGTCACTTTCATCGGTGCGGGATCAACCGTGTTCATGAAGAACATTATCGGCGACCTCCTGCAGCGCCCCTCGCTGTCTGGTGCGACGATAGCCCTGATGGATATCAACCCGGAACGCCTGGCTGAATCCGAAATCGTTGCCGGTAAGCTTGCAAAGACGCTTGGTGCCAAGGCCAGGATTGAGACCTCATTCCGATCAGCGCAAAGCATTGGAAGGAGCGGATTTTGTTGTCGTTGCTTTCCAGATTGGTGGCTATGAGCCAGGCACTGTCACCGATTTTGAAGTGCCGAAGAAATACAACCTGCGCCAGACCATCGCCGATACGCTGGGCGTTGGCGGCATCATGCGCGGCCTGCGCACCGTTCCGCATCTGTGGAAAATGTGCGAAGACATCATGGCCATCTGCCCGGACGCCATCCTGATGCAATATGTGAACCCGATGGCGATCAATACCTGGGCGATTTCAGCCAAATTTCCGAAAATCCGCCAGGTCGGCCTCTGCCACTCGGTGCAGGGCACTGCCTTTGAACTGGCCCGCGACCTCGACATTCCGGTCGAAAAAATCCGCTACCGTGCCGCCGGCATCAATCATATGGCCTTCTACCTCAAGTTCGAGGAGCGCATGGACGACGGCTCCCATCGGAACCTCTATCCCGATCTTCTCGCCGGATACCGCGAAGGCCGCTTCCCAAAGCCCAGCCACTGGAACCCGCGCTGCCCAAACAAGGTGCGTTATGAAATGCTTACCCGCCTCGGCTATTTTGTCACCGAAAGCTCCGAGCATTTCGCCGAATACACGCCCTATTTCATCAAGGAAGGCCGCGAAGACCTCATCGAGAAATTCGGAATTCCGCTGGACGAATATCCAAAGCGCTGCGTCGAGCAGATTGCCAGGTGGAAAAAAGAATCCGACGCGTTCAAAAGCGCCGAAAAGATCGAAGTTGAAGAGAGCCACGAATATGCCTCGTCCATCATGAACTCGGTCTGGACCGGCGAACCTTCTGTCATCTATGGCAACCTGCGCAATAACGGCTGTATTACCTCGCTGCCTGAGGACTGCGCGGCGGAAGTGCCCTGTCTCGTCGATGATCGCGGCATTCAACCAACTTATGTTGGAGCGTTGCCGCCCCAGCTCACGGCGTTGATCCGAACCAACATCAATGTGCAGGAACTGACCGTTGCCGCAATGATGACCGGTAACAAAGAACACATCTATCACGCAGCCATGATGGATCCACACACCGCAGCTGAACTCGATCTCCAACAGATCTGGGATCTGGTGACAGACCTGCTTGTTGCCCATCACGACTTGTTGCCGGAATGGGCGCGGATAGGGCGCCCGCTTCGCGCAGCAGAATAGGCACGATGCCATAATGTCAACGGAACGAAATGACCAGAAAACCGCCCGCTTTGTCGTCGTGGGCGGCGGCACGGCGGGGTGGCTGGCAGCCCTCATGGTGCAGGATGGCATCAAGCGGAAGGGCCTTGATGCGCGCGTAACTGTTGTTGAATTGTCCAAGATACCCACGATTGGCGTGGGCGAGGCAACCACAGCCGTGTTCCGCCAGATGCTGCAACATTTTGATTTTGACGAATTCGAGTTTCTTCGCGAGGTGGAAGCCACGTTCAAACTTGGAATCAGGCACAAGGAATGGCGGCGCAAGGGCCACAGCTATTTTGGGACAATTGATGATCCACACCTTGTTGTGGCTCCTGCCAATGAGGAGCCGCAATCCTTCCTCGATATTTTTGCCGTTGCTGCTGGAAGGCCCGTTACCCAGTCCCATCTTTTTGAACATCTGCTTGAACAGCAAAAAAGCCCCTTTGCCCGAAAAGCCGATGGCTCGTTTATTCAGGTGGGGCCCTATCATCACGCCTATCATTTTGACCAGGTTCTGGCTGGCCGCTATCTCTGCAAAAAGTCAAAGGGTGTGGAAATCATCGACGCGCAGATTACGGGTGCGCAGAAAAATGCCGAAACCGGCAATATTGAAGCGTTGCTCACCGACGATGGACAGTCAATCAAGGGAGATTTTTTCATTGATTGCACAGGATTTAGACGGTCCCTGATTGGCAAGGAGATGGGCGGCAAATGGAATTCCTACGCCAATGGCTGGCCGATTAACCGGGCCCTGCCATTCTGGCTGGATCGGAAAGAAGGCGAGGAAATTCCACCTTACACATTGGCCTGGGCCCGCAATGCCGGTTGGATGTGGGCAATCCCCACACAAAAGCGGTTTGGTTGCGGCTATGTCTATTCGGACCAGTTTCATTCTCCTGAATCTGCCCAAGCTGAAATTGAGGCCGCCCTTGGCCACAAAATAGAACCGCGCAGTGACATACGTCTCGATGTCGGGCGGCTGGAAAATGCCTGGATGGGCAATTGCCTGGCGTTTGGCCTTTCGTCCAGCTTTCTTGAGCCATTGGAGTCCACCTCCATCCATGGAACGATCGTGCAGTTGATGGTCTTCACGACTTTTCATTTGAACAATCCGGCTGACATGCATGCCAAAAGCCGCAGTGAATATAATGCCTTTGTTGCGCGGCAAGTTGATGAATTCCGCAACTTCATCAACATGCATTACGTGACCGAACGTGATGACACGCCGTTCTGGAAACATGTGGCGCAAAGCTGCATTGGGCCGCATACCAGGGAACGTCTCGCGTTATGGCAAACCAAGATGCCGGATTACAATGATTTTGTACCACTCCCTGGAAAATTTGCGCATGTGGAGCAACAGCTTCACTATCCGGTGTTGGATGGTCTTGGTTTGCTGAACCAAAAAGTTGCACGTGATTATATGGCCGCAAGGCCCGGACTAACGTCTAAGGCGCGCGCGGCTAGCGGACAGCCTTACGGCCGAATATCGCAAGGCCGCCCCGAAAGCTTTGGGTCACCGAGAATTTTTGACATCGATTTGAGAGGATACCATGACACCTTCATTCAAGATTGCAATCATCGGTGCAGGCAGCGTTGGTTTCACCAAGAAGCTGGTCAGTGACTTGCTTTGCGTGCCGGAATTTGCAGCCATTGAAATCGCGCTGACCGATATCAATGAACATAACCTGGACATGATTCATCAAATCATCAGCCGCCTTGTTGAAGTGAACAAGCTGCCGACAAAAATCACCGCCACGACAAATCGCCGTGAGGCACTCGCTGGAGCGCGCTATGTGATGAATTGCGTGCGCATTGGCGGGCTTGAAGCTTTTGCCGATGATATCCGCATTCCGCTGAAATACGGCGTGGACCAATGCGTGGGCGACACGATATGCGCGGGCGGCATCATGTATGGCCAGCGCACCATTCCGGCCATGCTGGAATTCTGCAAGGATATTCGTGAAGTGGCCGAGCCCGGTGCGCACCTTTTGAACTATGCCAACCCGATGGCGATGAACACCTGGGCTTGCCTTGATCACGGCGGAGTTGAAACGATTGGCCTCTGCCATGGCGTGCAAAATGGCTGGCGGCAAATTGCCAAAGCTCTGGGCATCAGAGACCACACGGAGATTGACATCATCTGCTCCGGCATCAATCACCAGACCTGGTACATCGATATCCGGCATGGCGGCAGGAAAATTGGCAAGGACGAGTTGCTGGAGGCCTTTGAGCGCCACCCGGTTTTCTCCAAGCAGGAAAAGGTTCGCATTGATGTCCTGACGCCGCTTTGGCTTCTATTCAACTGAAAGCAATGGCCATCTTTCTGAATATTTGCCGTGGTATCGCAAGCGGCCCGAGGCCATAACCAATTGGATTGACATGTCCGACTGGATTCACGGTGAAACCGGCGGCTATCTTCGTTATTGCACGGAAAACCGCAATTGGTTTGAGCAGGATTTCCCAAAGTTTTTGGAAGACGCCGGCAAACTGCTTTCGACATATACGCGCACCGATGAGCATGCCAGCCACATCATTGAAGCGCTGGAAACCGGGCGCGTTTATCGTGGTCATTTTAACGTGCGCAACAATGGGGTGATCAAAAACCTGCCAGCCGATGCGATCATTGAGTCCACCGGGTTTGTCGACCGCTTTGGAATTAACATGGTGGAAGGGATTACACTTTCCGACCCTTGCGCGGCTACATGCATGGCTTCAATCAATGTCCAGCGGATGTCGGTAAAGGCGGCGATGTCTGGCGATGTTGACCTCTTGAAGCTGGCTGTCCTGCATGATCCGCTGGTGGGTGCCATCTGCACACCGGAAGAAGTTTGGCAGATGGTGGATGAGTTGCTGGTGGCTCAGGCTAAATGGCTGCCGCAGTATGCCCATGCAATTCCCGCAGCCATTGAGCGGCTCAAGTCACCTCAAGTGAAAACCAGGAACTGGGAAGGAGCCGCACGGCTTAAAGTGCGCCCCGTCGAAGAGCTGCGCGCCGCAAAAGCAAAGCTTGCAGTCAGTGAAGGCCACTCCCTCGGCACAAAGGTTATGGGCTGAGAAGCAGGCGATGATAGGGCTCTAGTAGCGCAATGGTCCGGCAGGCTTGTTCTGCAGGATTTCTTCGATCTGCGATTTCACCTCGGCGGTCAGTTTGTCACGGCTCTCGAGGGCTGAGAGATTGTCAACGAGTTGGCTCTGCCGGGATGCACCGAGAATGACGGTTGAGACATTCTTGTTCGACAGGCACCAGAGCAGTGCCATGTGATGGATGGGCATTCCGGCTTTTGCGGCCAAAGCCGCCAACTTTTCGACTTTTGCAAGCTTTGCCTTGCCGTCGGGGCTTTGCCATTCTTTTTTCAACCATTCGTAACCCGGCAGGTTGAGGCGGGAGTCATCGGGCACGCCCTTGTTATACTTGCCGGTCAAAATGCCGGAGGCGAGCGGCGACCAGATCGTGGTTCCAAGTCCGACAAGGTCATAAAGCGGCAGAAAATCACCTTCGACCTTGTGCCGTTCGAAGAAGTTGTATTCCGGCTGTTCCATTGTCGGCGGGGTGATTTTCAAGTCCTTCGCCACGGACCAGGCCTCGGTGATTTGCTGGGCCGTCCATTGCGATGTGCCCCAGTACAGAACCTTGCCCTGCTGAATCAGGTCATGCATGGCGCGCACGGTTTCTTCAATTGGCGTGTCGACATCCGGGCGATGGCAGAAATAAAGGTCAAGGTAGTCGACCTGCAAACGTTTCAGGGCCGCGTGGCAGGCGTCAAACACGTGCTTGCGGCTCAGGCCCCGCTGGTTTGGCTTGCTGCCACCCCAGAACACTTTGCTGGAAACGATAAACGTATCGCGGCCCCAAGCCAGTTTCTTCAAGGCATTGCCCATCAGGGCCTCGGATTTGCCGGCCTCATAGCCTTCCGCATTGTCGAAAAAATTGATGCCCGCGTCGTATGCGGTGGTCATCAGCTTCAGGGCATCGCTTTCATGCACCTGCTTGTTGAAGGTTACCCACGAGCCGAGCGAAAATTCGCTCACTTGAAGGCCGGACTTTCCCAGACGGCGATAAAGCATGATTTTACACTTCCAAACGGAGCATCTGATAGGAATAGGGCGGCAGGCCAACCTTGAGCATGCCATCTTCAATCTTTGCGCCCGTTCCTTTTTTCGGCACAACATTGTTCTGGTCGGTCGCCGTATTCACGGCTTCGAGTTTGGAATGCGTCATCACCTGATGATCGATGATCGTGGCCTTGCCAAACCCCTGCAGGCTGAACTCAACATCCAGTTTTTCGGTGCCATGCCTGTTGACGGCAAAGAAGGTAAGTGTGCCGTCGGCCTCGTCATGCACGCCGGAGATATCGATGTAGGGCACATTGTCCGCCACGTCGGCGTCGTAGCCCGGTGCACTTGACGGCCAGATTGAGCGCTGTGCCGCGGCCAAAAATCGAAGCGAAATAATAGGGGTAATAAATTGTCTGCCGCCAGGCAGCACCCTTCGGATCGGTCATGATCGGCGCAATGACATTCACCAGTTGCGCGATGCAGGCGATCTTCACCACATTCGAGCGGCGGATGAAGGTGTTCAGGATGCAGCCGACCTGCAGCACGTCCTCAAAATTGTAGATGTCTTCGAGCAGGCGCGGCGCATGGGGCCAGCCCCCGTTGCCGTCCAGGATTTCGCGGTCCATGGCGTTCGAATGATACCAGACGTTCCACTCATCGAAGGAAATATAGACATTGTTCTTGGAGCGCTTGTTGGCCTTCACCAGATTGATGGCACTCGCCACCGTGGCAATGTAAGTGTCGAGCTTGTGATTGAGGGCGAGATAGTTCGCGGTGTTTTTGGCGCGATTGGCGAAATACATGTGCAGCGAAATGTGATCGACCGACTCGTAGGTGTGTTCGAGAACGGCGCGCTCCCATTCCGGATAGGTTTTCATGTCCGAGTTTGAGGAACCGCACACGACGAGTTCAAGCGACTTGTCGAAGGCCCGCAAGCGTCTTTGCCGTTTCGGCGGCAAGCCGGCCATATTCATCGGCGGTCTTGTGGCCGACCTGCCAGGGTCCATCCATCTCGTTGCCGAGGCACCAGAGCTTCACGTCAAATGGCTTCGCGCGGCCGTTCTTCTTGCGCAGATCGCCCCAGTAGGAGCCGGTCGGACCGTTGACATATTCGACGAAATTGCGCGCCTCATCGAGGCCGCGCGAGCCCAGATTGATGGCCAGCATCATCTTGGAGCCGACCGTGTCGCACCAGTCGGAAAATTCATGAACGCCGACTGCGTTGCTGTCGGACGTGTGCCAGGCGAGATCAAGCCGGGTAGGGCGCTGGTCGCGGGGCCGACGCCATCTTCCCAGTTGTAGGCGGAAACGAAATTGCCGCCGGGATAGCGCACGTAGGGAATGTTCAGGTCTCTGACGAGCTTGGCGACATCGCCGCGCATGCCGTTTTTATCGGCTGTGGCATGGTCCGGCTCATAGATGCCGGTGTAGATGGCGCGCCCAAGATGTTCGAGAAAGGCGCTGTAAACCCGGTCGTCGATCTCGGAAATTGTATAGTCTTTATGCGCAGTTACAGTCGCCTTCATCCCACTCACCATACATTCCAATTATCGGATTTATATCTGAACTTATGGTATGTATTGGACATGGACGTTTTCGCGTCAAGCAAAAACAATGCGGGGCGCCTCTAAGTGTTCAGCGCCGCGTGGTAAGGCGCAGCACAATATCCTGATCATAATTGCCAAAACCGCGGCCGAAAATATTGATGCCGCCGCGATGTTTGGCATCGTCCTTCACCCCGATGCGCAGCCGTATCGAATGATGGTTTTCGAGTTCCAGTTCCTTGAAGGAGACCGGCGAAATTTTCATGCCGTCAACGTAAGTGCCGTCATCCGTCACGCGCCAGCTTTTCAGTTTGCCGTACTGGCTGCCCTTCAGCTTCCACCATGGGGCGTATAGACTCCGCGCTTGTCGCCGAAATCGCCGGGCGAGGTCCAGGTGCCGATATCGACACCATTGACCGACACCGTGATGTCCGATGGCCAATCCGCCGCCGTGCCGGGAACTTCCGACGAAAGTTCCATGGAAAATTCCATCGATTCCACGCTGCCACTCGTGAGCTTGGCATTGTTGGGAAACTGGTATTCAAGAAAGCCGCGGGTGAACCAGATGAGCCCGGCGCGCATGCGGTCCGGATCAAGGAATGTGTTGGGCACGTCCAGCAGGCCGATAATGCCTTCGTTCGAACACAGGCCGCACGGCGCTGAAACTTCGCAGCTCGTATAAAGCCCCAGCGGCATGGCCACTTCGATGGTGTTGGCGCTCAAGGCGTTTGTATCATCCTCGAACATCACCAGCACCTGGTCAAAAGAGGTGTGGCAGATTTTCTGATTGCCCTTGCGCGCCCGCTGGGTTTCGGTGCGGATCAAACCGGCATCCTCGAGAATCTGTATGTTGGACGAGATGGTGGACTGCGGAAGCTCGAGCGCCGAGGCGATGTCGTTCACATTCATCGCGCCCTTGGTGTGCAAAAGCTTCAAGACTTTCACCCGCGCCGCCGAGGCAAAAGCCTTGAGAACCTCAAGGCTTTCCTCAGGGTCAATGACCAGAAAATTGCGGCTCATGTCGCAAGGCTCCCCAAATATTCGCACAAGAAACTTTGTGTATCAGATATTTGGATTTAGTCAAATAGACCGGCAAGAAGGGAGGGCGGCGGGTTGAAATTTTGGCTCTGTCGGCACCAGCGGATGCGCATATCGCTGAGAAACGTCTATGTATCAAGATTACAGATACATATCTCATATCTTGTTGACAACAAACAGTCGTTTGATACAGTGAGATTGAAGGTCCTTTAAGTCAATTACGAGACGGCAAAATACCAGACGCGCGAACGCCCGCGGTCCGGTTGATAAATAATGGCGCCAAGGGCATTGCGCCCACAGGGAGGAACGAAGTGATTAGCAAATTTCTCAAAGTGGCACTGTTCTCGTCCGTGCTGTTCGCGACAGGAGCTCAGGCAAAAGAAGACGTCGTGTGGTGGGATTTCCTTGGCGGCGGTGACGGCGTGCGCATGAAGAAGCTGATCGCTGATTTCAACAAGGAGATGGCCGGCAAGGTCGAGATCCAGGCAACGACCCTGGAATGGGGTGTGCCGTTCTACGCCAAGGTGCAAACCTCGGCCGCCGTCGGCGAAGCCCCAGACGTGATGACCTATCACGCCAGCCGCATTCCGTTGGCTGTGCAGCAAGGCATCTTGCAGGAAATCACCGCCGATGACTGGAAGGCCATGGGCATGGGCGCAGGCCGATTTTGCCAAGGCGACCTGGGATGCCGTGACGATTGACGGCAAGCAATATGCCGTGCCGCTCGATACCCATCCGATCGTGCTCTACTACAACAAGGACATTCTCGGGAAAGCCGGGCTTCTGGATGCTGACGGCAAGCCCACAGGCCTGAACGGCATCGACAGAATTCAAAGCCGCGCATGACAAAAGCTCAAGGAAGCCGGCGTCAAATGGGGCATTGCCGGTGTCACCGCCGACGGCAACTTCATGTACCGCACCATCTATTCGCTGATGGGCCAGCAGGACGGCGAGCTGCTGACCGACGGCGAGTTCCTTGCCGGCGACAATGCCGCAGAAAATGCAGAACGCGCTGCAGGTGATTGCAGATTGGACCAAGGGCGGGCTGCAGTCGCCCTATACCGACTATCCCGCAGCGGTCGCACTGTTTACATCGGGTTCAGCGGCGATGATGATCAACGGCGTGTGGGAAGTGCCCACGATGACCGACCTTGCAAGCCAAGGGAAAACTGTTCAACTGGGGCGCGATCGAACTGCCGGTGATCTTTGACCATCCCTCCACCTATGCCGACAGCCATTGCTTTGCGATTCCGGCCAACAAGGGCAAGGACATGAGTGCCGAGAAGCGTGCCGCGGTTCTTGAGGTGTCATCAGCTGGATGGACAAGCATTCGCTGTTCTGGGCGACGGCCGGCCATATTCCGGCTTATGGACCAGTCACGGCCACGGACGAATACAAGAAGATGGAGCCGAACGCGACCTACTCGCCGCTGACGGCCAACATGATCTTCGACCCGAAGTCACCGCTTGCCGGCGTTGCCGGGCCGATCTTCGACGTGATGTCGACGTATTTCGTGCCGACGCAAAATGGCGAAATGGATCCGGCCGAGGCTGTCAAAAAGATCAAGGATGAACTGAACAACATGTAGACTGAACTGGCATGGGCCGCCTCTCCTCCCGGCGGTCCATGCCACTGCAATTTTCAGGCGGAACAATGCTGCGGAACGCACGCAAGGAAATACTGATCGCCCTGGTCCTGATTGCACCCTTTGTTGCGATCTATGGGCTGGTGTTCGTCTATCCCACCATCCAGATGTTTTTGCTTTCGTTCACTGATGCGCCGCTGATCGGCAGCGGAAAATGGGTCGGCATCAGCAACTACACGCGGCTTCCGTCCGATAGCCGATTTGTCACCTCGTTCTGGAACACCGCCTATTTCGTGTTGCTGTCCGTGGTGCCCGGCACGGTAATTGCCTTGGCCGTGGCACTTGGCGTCAACCGGCTTGTCAGGGCGGTTGCAGTCCTTCGTCCTGGCCTTGTTCTTTCTGCCTTATATCCTCCCGGTCTCGGTGGTCTATCTGATCTGGGACTGGGTGCTGAATTTCCAGTTCGGGCATCGTCATGCATGTGCTCGATTTGTTTGGCATTGACCGCGATTCCGGTGTTCAAGACCACAACCTGGTTCATGCCGGCTGTGGCGCTTGGTCACGATCTGGTGGACGGCCGGATTTTCATTTCTGCTTTTCCTCGCTGGCCTGCGCGCCATTCCGGTTGAAATCTATGAGGCGGCCGCACTGGACAATGCCGGGCGCTGGACCACGTTCCGCAAAGTCACCTGGCCGCTCCTTTGGCCGATCACGGCCCTGGTGGTGACCATTCAGCTGATCCTGCAATTGAAGATTTTTGACCAGGTCTATCTGTTCTCGATCGGCGGCCGCCCCAACGATACGATGGTCATGGTGCAGTATATCTTCTACCCGCGCCTTCGTGAATGATCAGGGTGGACGGGCTGCGGCCATTGCTGTCACCCTGTTCGTCATCGTCATCGTCGTTTCAGTACTCCAGTTTCAGCTCCTGCGCATGGCAGGCGGAGGCCGCGGCAAATGACTTATGCCGGTGCACAACGCTGGAACCTGATCGGCGGAGCTGATCACCGTGCTCACCGTGTTGCATTGCGGTGATCTGGGCCTTTCCGCTCTATTGGGGTGTCATCTCCTCGCTCAAGCCCGAGGACGAGGTGATCCGGCCCTATGTCGAACTCTGGCCGGATACACTGACCTTCGAGCACTACTATCTTCGCGCTCACCCAGACGCATGATCGGGCGCTGGTATTTCAATTCGCTGGTGTCGGCGATTGGCGTCACCGTGATCACCATCTCGATGTCCATCCTGTGCGGCTATGCCATTTCGCAATTGCAGTTTCCCGGCCGCAAGGCGCTGTACTGGCTGATCCTCGCCAGTTTCATGGTGCCGACGCAGACGCTGATCATCAATCACTTCGTGCTGATTGCCAACATGGGGTTGCTGAACACCTGGGCCGGCATCATCCTGCCGCAGCTCATTCATCCCGTCATCATCATTGTCTACAAGCAATTCTTTGACAGTGTGCCAAAGGATTTCCGCGAAGCCGCGGTCATGGACAACGCCTCCGAATTCAGCATCCTGTTCAAGATCTTCGTGCCGATGAACTGGGGCGTTACAACGGCGCTTGTCGATCATCGTTTTCATCTGGACGTGGAATGCGTTCCTGTGGCCGTTCCTTGCCGTGACCAAGACTGAAATGATGACGGTGACCGTCGGCATTACCCAGGTCAATGACAGTTTCGGGGTCTTCTATGCAAAGCAACTTGCGGCGGCTGTTCTCGCGGGCTTTCCGGTGGCCTTGGCCTATCTCATTTTCCAGCGCCGGGTCACCCAGGCCATCACGCTGTCGGCAGGAATAAAGGGTTAGCCCTCGGCAGCATGATAGGCTTTGCCGGTGGCATCAAAAAGGTGCAACTGCCTTGTATCAAATTTCAGATTGACAGTGCCACCCGGCTGTACTTCTGAATTGCCTGAATCCTGGGCCGTTAAAAGCGTACCGTCCGGCAGCCTCACATAAACCAGGGTGCGGTCGCCCAGCCGCTCAACCACTGTTGCCTGTCCCTTGGCATCTCCAGCTTTTGCAACAACGTTCACGGCTTCTGGCCGGATTCCCAGTTCATATTTGCCGGCCGCCGGAACTTTTATGTGCAGTGCTATGCGTGAGCCGTCGCTTGTGGTGGCGATGCGTGCCGTTCCCGATCCCGACAGAGTCACATTGAGAAAGTTCATGGCCGGTGAGCCCACAAACCCCGCCACAAACCGCGAGGCCGGCCGTGCATAGATCTCCATCGGGGTTCCAATTTGCTCGATTTTGCGGTCGTTCAGCACAACAATCCGGTCGGCCAGCGTCATGGCCTCGGTCTGGTCATGGGTGACATATATCATTGTTGTTTTGAGGCGTTGGTGAAGTTCAGCAAGTTCTACGCGTGTTCTGACGCGAAGCGCTGCATCAAGATTGGACAGGGGCTCATCAAACAAAAACGCCTTGGGTTCCTTGACAATGGCCCGGCCAATTGCCACGCGCTGGCGCTGCCCTCCCGACAACTGGGCCGGGCGCCGGTCCAGCAGGCCATCCATCTCCAGGATTTTTGCGGCGTTGCCGACACGAGTCTCGATGTCATTTGCCGCCATGCCAATATTTTGCAGGCCAAAGGCCATGTTTTCACGCACCGTCATGTGGGGATAGAGCGCATAGTTCTGGAACACCATTGCCACGTTGCGCTGTCCGGGCGGCAGCTGCTCGCAGCGCACCCCGTCGATCAGCAGTTCTCCCTCATCGACGTTCTCGAGGCCAGCGATCATGCGCAGCAGCGTTGATTTTCCCGACCCCGATGGGCCAAGAAACACCACGAACTCATTTGCTTTCACGGTCAGTGACAAATTGTCGATGACGGCAACCGCGCCGAATTTCTTGGAGACATTGACCAGTGAAATTTCCGCCATTGCTACTTCTCCAAATTTCAAACCATAATTTCGGATATTTACCGGAAGTCAAGATTTACTTTTTTGTCGGGGTGAATTGGACTTTTGGACCAATGTCCAACCGAGTCCCCGGCCTGCCGAATCTTGATGCGCTGCTGCGCGTGCGGTGCGGCTCGAACTTGCCAAGCAGAACAAGGATCTGAAAACCACCATGATCTCTCCGACCCATGACCCACGTGGAGGCCAATACCTTTGCCGGCAAGATCTTCGTTCTGGAAAAGGGTCGCATAGGACCTCGTCGCAATTATTGGTGCGCAGGAACTCAACGTGTTCAGCAGCTTCAACAACCTCGGCAATTCAGTTTGGTTCTTCCGTAGTCACATAGTCGATCATTGCCTGCCACTCATCCGGCAAGTAACCCCAATCCGGCAGATCGGGAACGGCCGCCTGAAGCATTGCGGTGGTTGGTTCACGCATTGCCCCTACGGCAGCACGCGCCGTAGGGATATGCACTTTCCAATCTGTGACGCCTGTCGTGACGGCAATTGCTTTCGCCACCTTGACAATCATGCTGTCTCCACTCATGGCAAATTCTCCTGAACTGCAGGGTCCCCAATCGTCAGGTCCATTGAATGAACGCGGTCAAGGGCTACAAGAATTGTATCAATCTCCTGAATTTCAACGTTGATGTCCCGAGCGAGTTTGGCTGCCTCACCTTCCTGTTCGCCCCGGGCAGCCAGAATCGAGAGTTGGGCATTCATTGTTCCCAAGGCCGCAACTGCGTGCTCAAGGCGGAGAAGGCCCCGCTCCACCAGGCTTTCCAGCTCTTCGATTGCGCGCTGCTGATGCCTCCTCCCGGCAATTGTCTCGCGCAACTGAACTCTTATCCGCTGGTCGGTCGTCTCGCCAACCCTGTGTTCGAGCTGGTTTATGCGGGACAGTAGATGCAACTTCGCTTCTGATTGGCGTCGCACCTCCAATTGAAATGGTACAAGCAACTGCGCGAGATTTCCCATGCCGGTCAGCCATTCATCGACCGCCGCCAACGCCCCTTGAACCTGGCCGCGCATTCCGTGGCTGCTGCGATAAAACACCTCCTGAAGACGCGCACGATGGGCAACAGCCTGAATGACCTGTGCCTGAATGTTTACATCCGCAATGCTTTCGACCTGAAAGTGATCCTCGAGGGTCAAAGTTATCGAATCTGCGATAGATTCTGGATCAGTCATGCCTGTTGCGATCAACATTGAGGTAGCGCCCAGTCCAACAAATATAACCACAATCCAGCTCCACTGCGGGAGGGAGTATGCCGTAGCATTCAGCCAGACATACAAGGTCCCTAACACCGTTATCATGAAAGTAATCAAAGCTTCCGTCGCCCCAACCGCATGTCTGATCCGGGCATACCTCAACTGCTGATGCAAGTTGCCTTTCTTGAAATGGCGTGGCGTGTTTCCAGTCATGTTCGCAATACCTAACGGATATAATTGTGGCGACACTTCACTGCTCTGCCGAGATTTTGAGATAGGTCTGTTCGATGGATATTGCGTTCGCGGCAAACATTGCGCCCCCTGAGACATTGGCAATACGGCTGAGAACGCTCTTGCCCGCACCCTCACCAAAGGCAATGGTGAAGAACTTAGTTCCGTCGGCCTCAAGTGTGGCTGGCAAACAGGTCTGAAACATCCTGTTCTCGGATATTTCGCCCGCAGTATCAGCGCCATCGGAAAGCACGATGATGCCATAGAGCCGGTTTTCGCTCTTCGCCTTATCGGCGCGCCTGATATCGTTCATCTTGCTGGCTGCCGTGCAGACTGCTGCATGGAGGTTGGTGCCGCCGCCTGAAACAAGCTGGAGCACCCGTCGGGAAAGGCCCTCTGCAACGGTGGAGGCCGGCTGCACGTCAGACAACACAGAAACAGCGTCGTTGAACACCATGAGTCCCACCTCGTCGCGCGGGTTGAGGCGCGAAAGAAAAGCGGCAGTCGCCTCGGTGGCCGAACGAATGGCATCACCATGCATGCTGCCGGACACATCGAGCACGAGCATCACGGTCGCCTTGCGTTTGGTAGTGAGGAACTGGTCGATGATTGCCGCGGATGTTGCGGCATCCGGGCTTTGGAACGCCGGCACCGTTTCTGGCCTGGCCTTGGGATCCGTTCCGTTTTCGGATGTGAGCAGGGTCCCCGTCGCCAACTTCGCATCCAGCGGCCGCAACAGGTATTGTACTGCAAGACTCTGCTGTTCCGTCTCGACCACAAAGTCGAAGAACATGCGGGCAGCCTCAGCTTGCTCTTCATTCACCCAATCCGTCCCATCAAGAATGCAATAGGGCTGACCGCTCCAGAAGGTGCCTTCGGATGGGAACAGGAAAACGAGAGGCCATCTCAACTCCTTTGCACGCTCCAGGTTCATGCGGACCGTGCCCTCTTCGAATGCCGAGATTGCGTGCAGGTAGTCGGGGCCGTGCCGGGCCATCATGTCAAACAGGTCGGTGGTCAGCATGCCGTACTTCGACGTGTGTTGCGCCATGGTGCCAAGCGCCTGCTCGACGCGCGGTTCATAGACCTGTTCGGCCTTGAGACCGCTGGTTTGGCCCGTGATCCCATAGATCGCGGAGGTGAGGAAAAGCAGGCCAGCATTGGAATATTGTGGGTGCGTGTAGCCAAGCTTGAGTTTGCCCCACTCCGGATGGCCGTAACGCGACCAGCCTTGTGGATCAGCGGCGAGATCGATGAGGGTTTTCCAGCCGATCTTTTTGTTGGGCCAGCCGAGGGCCTCCGCCATCGGCTGCCACATCGCCAGCCCGCTTGGCGTATAGATGGTTGGCTTGCAGGGCTGCGTCATGGCCGCGCGATTGTGTCCGCCTGCCCAGCGGTCATCGAACTGCGCGGTCCAGGAGTCCTCGCCGGGACTCCACACGACCGGTTGAAGCTTGCCATCGAGGATGTGCTGCATCGAGGTGCCGGAGAGCACTCCCTTGATCTCAATGTCGATGGGTTTTCCAGACTTTGTCTTTGGATTCTGGGCTTCGAATTTCTCCGCCACCGCTTCCAGCCATTTGTTTTTTGTGACTGCGGAGGCAATCGGCACTTGTACGGATGCAGGTGCCAGGACGTTGGCGACATTCAAACTCGCAACGTCGATGACACTTTGTTTGTTGCTTGCAAGAATGGCAGCGACGCCAGCCGCTGTGAGCCCCATGATCGCAAGAAATGTTCTGCGCGTGCGTTTCATGATTTTTCTCCATTTTTAAGTGATGATTCCTTCCGGCGCGAAGGAGCGACGATGTTGATCGTTTCGCTGTCATAGTGCAGCAGGGCGAGAGGCTCGGCATTCGTTGCCGTCTCGTTTTCCAGGAACTCTGCCAGGGCCTGCGCGGCGAGCGCTTCCTGCTCGACTTCTCTTGCCGCGAAATCCGTGGCGGAGAAATTTGAACCAGCAACGCGGGACCGGGCCATGGCCTTCTCGCGTTCTTCTCCCACCATTTCTTCAAGCCGGTTCAGTGAGTCACCCGGCGTGCCAAGGCTGCCCACCATCGTGGCCGCCATGTTTTGAAGATCGGCCATGGCACGATTGACCTTGAGGTCGCCGATCTGCCAGCGGAGCTTTTCTATCTTGGTCCGCGTTTCATCTATTGCGATATCCCGGGTTTGCACCAGCTGCAGTAGGTCCCTTCCGCCGCTGTAAGTTGCGTGCGGTCCTCCGCAAGGCGTGCTGAGACTTCCTTTAGCTGCAGCGCATACCGGGCCGCCGGCTTCATCTCGCCCGCTTTGATGAGAGCCTGCATTCTGCCGGTGTTATCGATGATCTTTGCTTCGCCTTTGCTGACCTGAATTTTCAGTCGCTCCGACAGGGTGGCATGGGAAACGAGGCCTTCGTTGAAACGGCCAACAAGCTTGCGCAGATTTTCCTTCTCCAACTCAAGAAGAGCTTCGGGATTTCTCCGCTCGAACACGGACACCAGCTTGCTGGCCAGACCATGAATTACGTTCCAGGCTCGGATCATCAGGCGCATGGGTCACTCTCCTTTGCATTGTCTCAAGCAACCCAATTGCATCGGCCATGCCAGTTCAAAGGCAGCGACCGGAAAAATTTTAAGTCTATTGAAATGAAATGATTATGCGATGAGCAGATGAAGTGTGAAAAATCGCTTGAGCAAGGACTTGCCAGAAGGTCGAAAATGATTGGCAAGGATTTGCTTGCGCATTTCGAATCATGGAACGCATCGATATGTGCTGTCACCAATTCGGTGAATCATTGTTGACATTCGAAGACGGAGGGGGCTTGCCAAATACGCGCCACAGATATCGGGCTGCGAAGTATCCAACCAGGATCAGAATTTCGAACTTGAGTTCAATGCTCATTGACAGCGCTCCTTGGCTTTCGCCTTGGGAAGCTGCATTGCAACGGCCTTGCCAGTTCAGTGGCCGATCTGAGAAAATGCTATGTCATTGATTGGTGAGGATAATATTTTGAGGCTTGGCAACCGGCACTGGCAGCACGGCAAAGACTTGCCAGTAGTCCGGCTCCAGCTGGCAGAATAGCGCCTAGCGATAGTCTTTCCGCTCGAGTCCGTATTTGCGCATTTTCTCATTGAGGGTGCGCCGCGGAATTCCCAGGGCGTCGGCTGCCGCCTGGATATTGCCATTGCTTTCTTGCAACGCTGTTTGGATAAAAACCGACTCCACCGCGTCCATCTGCTCGGGCAGGGCCTTTGCCCGCCCGCCGTCACTGTCAAGCACGTGGGCGATGCCTTCCTTTTTCTGGCCGAGGCCCAGTACGAAGCGTTCGGCGACGTTGCGCAATTCCCGCACATTTCCACGCCAGTTGTGTGCCATGAGCCTTTCGATGTCTTTACCCGAAAGCGCCGGGACAGGACGTTGATAAACGTTCGAGAATTCCTGGGCGAAATGTTCAAACAGCAGAGGAATGTCTTCACGCCGGTTGTTGAGGGAGGGGATTCGAAGTTCGGCTACACCAAGGCGGAAATAGAGGTCCTCGCGGAACTCGCGCCGCTTTGCTGCGTCGAGCAAATCTGCCTTCGTCGCGGCGATCAGGCGGATATCGACCTTGATTTCCTCGTTGCTGCCCACCCGGGTGACCAGGCGCTCTTGCAGCATGCGCAGGAGTTTCACTTGCAAACCGATGGGCATGCTCTCGATCTCATCCAGAAACAGCGTGCCGCCCTTGGCATACTCAATCAGGCCAATGCGCCGCTGCTTGGCGTCGGTGAAAGCGCCTGCTTCGTGCCCGAACAACTCACTGTCGATGAGGTTCTCCGAAAGTGCTCCGCAATTGATCGCTACAAACCGCGCCTTGCTGCGGCGGCTGCACTCATGCAAGGCGCGTGCAACAACCTCTTTGCCGGTTCCGGTCTCGCCATGGATGAGCACTGTCGCATCTGTGCTACCCACATTGGCAATTTCATCGCGTAGCGCCTGGATAGCCGGAGAGTTGCCAATGAGGCGGGAAGCAATGCCGGCGCGATTTGCAAGTTCCGTTTTGAGCCGCCGGTTATCCAGCACCAGCTTGCGTTTATCCAGCGCACGGCCCACTTTGGAAACAAGAGCAGCCACGTCAAAGGGGCGCTCGATAAAATCATAGGCCCCGGTCCGCATGGCCTCAACGGCGGTAGCGATCTCGCCAAAGGCGGATATGAGGATGACCGGCAGGTCCACATCAATCTTCAGGGACCTTGCGAGAAACTCGAGCCCGTCCATGACCGGCATTTTGAGGTCTGTTATGACGATGCCAGGAAATCCATGGGGGCCTGAAAGGCGGGCTAAGACTTCGAGCGCTTCAATTCCGTTTCCGGCGGTCTCAATGTTCACGTCAAGTGCCTGGAGCGCCTGCGCAATCCTGGGAAGGTTCGCGGCATCGTCATCGACAAGAAGTATGCTGTGATCCTGGTTCATTTCTGCACTTCACCGTATTCCGCTGGAATTGTCAGCGTAAAAATTGAACCCTTTCCCATTTCGCTTTCAACCTGGATCTCACCACCCAGGAGGTGGGCGAACTCGCGGCTGATCGCAAGGCCGAGACCAAGACCAATGCCTGGTCGCGTGATTCCTGCCGTGGACTGCACCCGTTGGAACTTTTCAAAGATCAGTCCTAGCTTGTCCGCAGGGATGCCGTCTCCCGTATCGGAGACTTTGACTTCGATACTGGAACCGTTGCGCCGCGAAGACACGGTAATCGAACCCTTGCTCGTATATTCAACGGCATTGCCGAGAAGATTCATGAGAATGCGTGCAAGCAGCCGGCCGTCGGTGCGCGCTTCCAGTTCACTTTCCACGTCGGTCGTGAGAATGAGGCCTTTGGCCTTTGCCGCCGGTTCTATTACCCGCAAGGCTTGGGCCACCGCCGCAGGCACCGCCACGGCCGTTGGCTTCACCTCGACTTGCCCGGCTTCAATGCGAGACATTTCCAGCAATTCGTCAACCATGCCCAGGAGATGGCTGGTATTGTCGCGAACATTTTCGACAATGGTTCGTTCGGATTTCTTAAGACCGCTCCCTCCGCCGATGAGCAAAAGCTGGCAATCCTCGATTACGGCCGCAATGGGCTTTCTCAAGTCGTGGCTCATGTTCTCAAGGAAACGCGACTTCGCCAAATTAGCTGCCTCGAACCGTGCCGACTGCCTGCGGTCAGTGATATCCGTATAGGTCGTGACGAACCCGCCATCCGGCATTGGCGCGCGGCGAACCTCAATACTTGTCCCGTCGGCGCGGTCGAATCTCAAATCGTGGCGGATTGAGCGTTCTGGCGCGCTCCATGATCTCATCGATCTGCTTTTCAGGATCGCCGGGCCCGTAGTCACCGCGGTCGATATTGTAGCGCATGAGGTCGGAGAAATGCATGCCGTGCCGGATGAGAGTTTCCGGATAGCGGGAAAGGCGCAGATATTGCGGGTTCCAGGCCACAAGCCTCATATCGGCATCATAAACCGTTATTGCATCGGACATGCTTTGCAGTGTGGTTTCAAGATGCAGGGTTTTGGCACCCAGTGACCGCAGCATTGCACCGATGCTGTCGGAGAGATGTTCGAGCTCCTTTACGCCCTTGTATGCAGGCGCCTCACCTCTGCTGAATTCCGCCGCGATCTGGTAAATCGGCCGCACCATGAGTTGGCGCATGCCAAATACCAATAGACTCGCAGTTGCAAGGAGCGCCAGGGCGGACGCGCCATAAATAAGTTGCACC
Organism: uncultured Alphaproteobacteria bacterium; assembly: GCA_963766425.1. Lineage (GTDB taxonomy): Bacteria > Pseudomonadota > Alphaproteobacteria > Rhizobiales > Aestuariivirgaceae > Aestuariivirga. The sequence continues at coordinate 120,784 of CAVYAB010000024.1, read as the reverse complement.
TGCCGAACCAGCGCGTTGAAGTCGGCGGCATCCTTGACCAACAGGATTCGCCAGTTCCATGGCGTGAAGCTTGCGGAGGTTGTGTAGTAGTTGGTGCCTGTCCTTGGCTGCATCTGTCGTGTTCCCGGCCCAGTCGTGCTTTCGAGGATGGATTTTGCATCTTCCTGTGAAACGCCGGTCACAAAATCCAGGGCGCCGTCGGCGGCCACAATCAGGCCTACGCGTTGGTCGCGGGCAAAATCCTCAAAGCGGATGCGCGCGTTGAGCTGATAGACCAGAGCTGCGTCCGCGTCTGCGACACGGCTTTCACGGTTCTGCCTGTCGACCTCGGAGTCGGCAATTGTCACCGCGTTTTGCAGGAGAGAATCCAGCGTGGCGCGGATGTTCTCGTCGGCATAACTGCCAACGGTGCGCAGAACCAGAAAGTAGAGTATCAGGCCGGCCAGGAGCATGAGCCCTATCGCAGGGCCAAGGATGACCAGTTGCAGCGATGGCCGGAGTGACCTCACGGCACGGCCTTTCCAAAAATCGCCGATGATGTGTGGATTTCTTCAGGCCAGACGATTTCCTTGCGGCCATTCTGCCACTGGATAATCATGTCGAGACGCTTCACTTGCATGCCAGTGCGATCGACAGCGAAGCGGCCAAGCACGGTATAGGTGTCGAGATCGGAAATGGCTGCCCGCACGGCATCGTGATCAATGGATTTTGCGGACTCGATTGCGGCTTCGAAAATCTGGCCCGCAGCATAGGCCGCTGCCGCCTGGTAGGACGCTTCCATGCCGTAACGCGAGTTGAAAGCCGCCGCGAATTCCTTGGACCGCGGATAAGCAAATGAATCATTTGGTTCCCAGAGGGAAGTGGCGAAGGTGTAGTCGGCGGAGTTGCCAAGAATGTCTTTCCAGTCCGGAAAGGGCCGGTCCAATTGTTGCGAAAAACGCCGTAGGCATACCATTCAAGTTTTGTAAGCGCCTCGGCGGGCACTGAACCGCCTCTTTGAGATAGCCTGCGACCATGATCACAGTTCGACACCGGCGTCCCTGTGCCTTGCGGACAATATTGGTGAGGTCGGATGCATCTCTTGCAAATCCGTACGTCCACAAGCACTTTGAGTTTCAGGTATGGCGCCCACTTTCGGGTGCCGCTCGCAATTTCTTCGGAGAATGGATCGTCGCGTACAGAATGGCAACTGGTCGTAAGTCCGGCATCATGCGCCAACCGCAGCATTCCCTGGGTGTAGCGGCTGGCCGGTGTCAGTATGCCAAACAAGTTGTGATATCCTTTGCGCCATATCTCATCGGCTGCGGCACCGGGGGCAAGCATGGGGAAACCGGCAGCATCCGCGATGGGGGCAACAGCACCCGTGAGTTGGCTGGAATAGGGTGCAAATATGTGATCCACCGAACCTGCGGAAACGAATTCTGTATAGATCTTTTTGGCCAATTCCGGATCGCTGTTGTCGTCAAGGATGACAAGCTCGACGGTTCGTCCCATGATGCCGCCACGCGCATTCACTTCGTCGCGCCAAAGTTCATAAGCGCGCTTATGCATGGTCGCTGGTTGCTGGTATTGGCCGGTGAGCCCCAGGGAAATTCCAATACGGATAGGCTCCGATGCGAACCCCCGGCCCGATAGGTGCATCATGGCCATCGAGGCCAGAAACACAAAAGCCAGTCTTAGCCACCGAGACCACATTTGGCTCACCCCCTGGCAGTTTCGAACCTGCCGGCTGTTACGCTGATGCAAATGACTTCCCTCCGGCATAATGGCGGTTGGAATCTAAAATGCAAGTCGCTTGCCATGGCGCGGGCAACTCACACGTTTTTGTAACTTGCTGTCTTTGTTGGTAATTTGTTGACAGGAGCACCGCAGTTTTGTGAATCAGGCGAATACTCACCAGTTCCGGGGCAGACCATAAGCAACATTCTGCCCATCGTATTTGGTCTTTAAACTCGTTGGACAATCAAAACCACCCGGACTCGATATCCGTGACATCAGCAGCAGGCCACTCAGATCAAACCTGACCTGGACCCAGTTCAATATTTTCATATCGTCTGGTTCAGAAAAGACAATCAGATCAGATTCGCTTTGTGGCGTGAGTTGAGCAATGCAATTGTTATCAGACCACTCACAAGCAGGAGCCAATCCGGGGCTACACCTAGCAAAAAGGCCGCACTTCCACCGATGAGGGACCAAATAACAGGAATAATAAGCAGCCAACGTGGGACGCGAGCCGTTGTCAGAAGCAGGATGCCAAATGTGAAAATTGTTACTGGGCAGGGGGTCACTCCGAACATAGGCAATTGAGGATAGGTATGGCCCGTCAGCACTCCAAGAACAGGGTAGATGAATGCAGCATAGCCAATGAATGCAAAGCCACCCCACGACGCCCAATCATTCATATATCCAAACTTCAGTTGGTGAAGAATATTGCCCGACAAGATCAACAGAATCCCTTGAACGACAAACATCGCACCAAAACCATAGGCTGGGGTACTGATGGCTGAGAAATAAAGAATGTGATACGTGATGCCAGTCCACATCCACATGAGGCCGAGACAGGCGGCAACGATATGATCAGATAGAGCTGCCCGCCAAAAGATTGCAATCACCGCTATGGCCCCTAGTGCCATAGCTAAAAACTGCATTGGCCAGATGGCCTCATTGTAAGTTGCGAAGATCACGAGGAATTCTTCGCGCGTGAAGGGCAGCATAAGCTTCTCCTTCGTTCATGTTTTGATAAGCTACATCATACGTGGCATGGCAGAGACCGCACAACAAGGCTGATGATGGAGCTGGTGGATCGCGTGCGGCAAAGACTTCCCTATTCCAGCTTTTTCACCGTGGCGGACTGGCTGCCCAGACGGGTTTACCTTAAGGTTCTTGATCTCAATCAATTTGACGCGTTCCTACGACACTATTGTCCATGACATGACTGATACGCCTGATCCCGTCCTGCGCCGTGCCCTGAACCTGCCCTGGCTTGTGTTTTACGGCGTTGGGGTGACGGTTGGCGCTGGCGTCTTTGCGTTAATCGGGGAAGTGGTCCGGGTTTCGGGCGACCACGCGGTTTTGGCGTTCCTGGTTGCGGGCCTCGTTGCCGCATTTACGGCCCTGTCCTATGCCGTGCTGGCAGGCGCTTATCCGCGCGCTGCGGGTGAGGCGATCTATGTGAAAATAGGGTTTGGTGAGATGGCCGGGCGCATCGTGGGCCTCGGCGTCGTTGCCATTGCCATCACCTCGAGCGCCGTCATCAGCCTTGCCTTTGCTGGCTATCTCGGGGCACTCACGGGTTTTCATTCATCTGCAAGTGTCGCTGGCATTGTTGTCCTGCTTGGACTTGTCGCCTGGTTTGGCGTGCGTGAAAGCGTGGGCTTTGCCTCGCTTATCACCGTGCTTGAAGTCGGCACCCTCGCGGCTGTGGTCATCGGCGGCTTTCCACTCCTGGCAACGGACGGGGCCATGGCGCGTCTTGTCACTTTGCCATCGGACCCGACAGCTCTAATGGCTGTATTTGCGGGGGCCTTTCTGGCGTTCTTTGCCTATATCGGATTTGAAGACATTGAAAACATGGCCGAGGAAACAAAGGACCCGCACACGGCCATTCCCGCTGCTATAGTGTGGACGCTGGGCATTTCCGTGGTGCTTTACGGGCTGGTCGCCGCAGTGGCCGTTTCCTTTCCGGACCGGCAAGCGCTGGTGCAGAGCGATGCGCCGCTTGCGCTGCTCTTCGAACGCAGCACCGGTTATCCAGCCGCGCCAATTGCTGCCATGGCATCCATCGCCATGATCAACGGCATACTTGTGCAAATTGTCATGGCAAGCCGTGTGCTTTACGGCATGGCGCGCGAGGGCATGATCCCTGCCACATTTGGCCGGCTGGACGCGAAACGGGCGACACCCGCGCTTGCCATTCTGTTCCTCATTGCAGCAATCCTTGCACTTGCGCTGTTTGTGCCGTTTCTGAAGCTTGCCAGTCTTACAAGCTTCATCATGCTGCTGATTTTTGTGGCAGTAAATGCAAGCCTTTACATAATTGGATCACGCATCGATGCGCCTGAAAAACTCCGCCGCTGGCGCAGGTGGGGCCTGTTTGGCGCTGTCGTTTCTCTTGCCCTCGCCGCGATGGAGGCCATTGGTTAAGGGTGGAGGGCTCCTACGCTTCTTCCAACGCCCACCCATGTTCCGCCCGCGCCGACGTGCCGAAAATGAACCTAATTTGGCGTAGCTCTGTGACCGCTGATTTCGTCAACCGATAAACGGAAGTAAACCGGTTCCAGGAGTCTCGGCGTGCCATGAAGAACTGTCCTTGCATACCCGGGCTCCCACCACAACGCATGTTGCTGAAGCAGCTTGTAGGCCAAATCACGAGTCGCCTTACTATCAGCACTATCCTTTAGCTCCTCATACCGTCCGAAGACGACAACACATGTCCACTGTTGAGAGCTGGTTATTTCGTCCACTTCAATGCATGCGAGGGGATTTGACCGAAGCCATTCAATCTTCTTGCCGACGGTTGAAAAACTGTAGATCCATTGATCATGATAAGCAAAATAGCTCGGTGTGATGTAGGGTTGGGACTGGTTCACGCAAGCAAGGCGACCAAGGTGGCTGCCAGCTAAAAAGTTCAAACTCGCCTTTTTCGTCATTTCTTCAATGTGCATTGCGTGTATCCCAGAATTCTGTGGAATCTCGCCTTCGCGCGTTCTTGATTGGCATCAACTCGATTGCCGATTTGCTGACGTCGAGATTGCGACTAAGGGGCCGGTATTGACAAGGCCTAACTTTGGTTGTGCCGACTGCGGCTGGCATAAAGGGACGACACCTCTAAACTTGGAGTCCCGCCCAGGTCAATGCAGCTGCAAGAAATACAAAGCCTGAGCTCCCAATCGTAAACATGCCAAGTCGCGCGCCTCCTGCTAGCCAAGCATACACACCCTTCGCCAGCGTATTCATGGCGACCGCTGCCAGGATGGCGTTGACTGCAATGGCGGAGACTTCGCCAAAGCGGGCAACCGATAAAGTGATTGCGTCCACATCCACAAGCCCTGATATAGCTGCAACTGTCAGGACGCCGCTGTCCCCAAACCGTATTCTGGCAAGGGAAACTGCAAGCATTACAATAGCCAGCAAGGCGCCAAAGCGAAGCACTTCCGCTATGTCGAACGGGTTTTTCAGAGCAAATTCCTTGCCGGCATTAACTTCATTGTTGTTTCCAGCCGAAACAAAAACAAGCGCCAGGATTCCCGCCGTAGCAGCCGCAACGAGAAGGACCGGAGCTACCGCCAATGAAAGCTGAGGATTGAGCAGGGCGGTTACCGCGAGCACCCGCAGGAACATAACGCAGCCGGCTGCAAGAATTCCGCCTGCAAACAGGCGAACATGGCTGTCATTTTCACGGGCGAGACGGGCAAGCGACAGCGTCACTGCGGTTGATGCAAATAATCCACCCAACACAGCGGCAAGGATAAGGCCAGTTCTTGGTCCCGCAAGTTTGACAATTGCATATCCGCCGAATGAAACCGCAGCGATGAGAACAGTCATCAGCCAGAGCGAATGGGGGTTCAGAACGTTCCACGGATCGATAGTTCGGTCTGGCAACAACGGCAGCAACATGAAGGTCATCGCCGCCAGAAGAAGCCCTGACCGGAGCTCGAGCCACGTGATGCGGGTGAGCCATTCATGAAGGAATTCCTTGTGAGCCAGCAGAATTACGGTCGCAACACCGGCACCCGCTGCAACCCTCAAATCTCCCAGGAGCGCAAATACACCCAGCAGGAATGTGAGCATTGCGGCAACAAGGCTGGTGGCACTAAAACTGCCCTGAGTTTGACCCTCACGCCACATGAAGGCTCCGAGGGTTACTCCAATGGTGGTAAATCCAGCGGCGAGAAGGATACGATCTCCGTCGAGTGACAGGGCGCCGAATATTCCTCCCATCAATCCAATGAGCGAAAAAGTACGAAGACCAGCGGTACGGTGGCCTTCCTCGGCATCCCTTTCACGCCAGCCGCGTTCAAGGCCGATTAGAAACCCAATTGCCAATGACAGGCCGAGACGGGAGACGAGCTCTGTCTGTTCCATGGATCCAGTCTAGTTCCTCCAATGCCGTTTGTATTGGTCTGGATCAATCACATCAACATTACGGTCAATTCAGCATAATTTGCAGAGGGTTGACACGATCACATTGCGGCCTTGCAATCTAATTCGGGTCAGTTGACTCAGATCAATGAAGTCTTGATGCTAGGCCGCAATCCTTCCTCTTAAATCAAGGAGCAATCATAATGTCAAAGCTGACCCTGGGTCGAATTCTCGTGATGGTGTTGCTTGCCGGTTTTCTGGGCACTTTTTTCAATCTGGTTGCGAGAGCGGACAATATTCTGCCAGAAGAAGTTGGCCGCACCGACTTTGTCACCTATTGCGCGGCCTGCCATGGCGTCGAGGGAAGGGGAGACGGAACTATCGCCGAGTTCCTTACAATCACCGCAACCGATTTGACACAGCTCAGCAAGAAGAACGCCGGAGTGTTCCCGCGTGAACGCGCGACCAACGTGATCGATGGCCGCGCCGAAGTGAAGGTTCACGGGCCACGCGACATGCCGGTGTGGGGCGATTGGTTCGAGTTCGAAGCAGGCTCGTCCGTCGCTGGCAAGGGTGCAGAAGAAAAGGTCGTCCAGGCACGAATCAACGCACTCGTTGATTACATCGAAACAATTCAGGAGAAATAGCCCACTGGTACAAGTATACTGTCCAGGCATGTCAGCGCCAACGTGTTGGAGGGGCAGTGAGAGATCCATATGAAATTCTGGGGGTGGCCCGCACTGCCTCGTCCGAAGACATTCAGAAAGCCTACCGCCGTCTGGCGAAGAAGCTGCATCCGGATCTCAACCCCGGAAACAAGGAGGCGGAGGAGCGTTTCAAGGAAGTTTCCCTGGCCAACGACATACTTTCAGATGCGGGCAAGCGTAAGAAATTTGAGGCGGGAGAAATCGACGCCTTCGGAGCCGAACGGCCTCGCCAATCATATTACAAGGATTACGCAGCTCAGGCCGGCGCAGGTCATCCTTACGAGAATCCTTCCGGCTTTGCTGATTTTGCAGGGGCAGATGATATTTTCGCGGAACTGTTCAGGCAGCAGGCCCAGCAATCGAGACGCAGGCGGGGGGCGGATTTGCGCTACCGCCTTGCGATCGAATTTCTTGATGCGATCAAAGGTGCTTCCAAGCGGCTGACATTGCCGGACGGCGGAACACTTGACGTCACAATCCCACCCGGGATTCAAGAGGGACAAATCCTGCGCCTGCGCGGGAAAGGGGGCTCCATCCGGTGGCGAAGGCGAAGCAGGCGACGCATTGGTTGAGATATCAGTCATGCCGCATCGCTTCTTTACGCGGGTTGGCGACGATATTCATCTCGAACTGCCGGTCACCCTGGCAGAAGCATTCCTCGGCTCGCACGTCAAAGTGCCGACACCCACGGGACCGGTCATGCTGAAAGTGCCGAAAGGATCGAACACAGGTTCAGTCCTGCGCTTGAAAGGAAAAGGCGTTCCCCATCAAGGCGGTCATGGCGATGAACTGGTCAAGCTCAAAGTCATGTTGCCATCAGAACCAAACCCGGAATTGGAAACGTTTCTTTCCAACTGGACCGCAGGAAAGAGCTACGACCCGCGAAAGGACATGCAGCCATGATCATCAGCAAGCTGGATTTTCTTTATCGCGCCCAACTCGATCAGGAAACCCTGGAAATCTGGATCGAAGAGGAATGGTTGGTTCCCAGCGAAACAACGGGTGAGCCGGAATTTTCCGAGGCGGATCTTGCGCGTGCGAAATTGATCCAGGATTTGAAACACGACATGGGAGTCAATGACGAGGGGGTAGGCATAATCCTGAACCTACTGGACCAGATGCATAGCTTGCGAAAGGCGATGGCCGACATGTTGCCGTCCAGGCGCGATAGGTCAGACTTGCCCTAAATCGCCTTGGCGTGGCGGTTTTTTGCGCCTGTGTAATGGCTGTCGAAGGCGCACGCCACACTGCGCAAAAACAGGCGATGATCGTGCGGCACGCGCACAATTGATCCATTGATGCTTGCCAGGCCAGCCTCGGCCAGGGGCTGGAGGCGCAACAGGCTGTCTTCCAGCACAGTATGATTGAACCCAAATTGGTCGGCGATCAGTCCAAAATCCACAGCAAAGTTGCACATGATGTGTTCGATGATGGCGGCGCGCATCCGGTCTTCAGCCGTGGTGGCAAGCCCGCGCGTGATGGGCGATTTCCCATCAGCGATGGCTTCGCTCCAGGCCAGCGTATCGCGGGCGGCCTGGGCGAAGCCTTGCGGAAACTCGGAGATGGCGCTGGCCCCGAAGGCGATCAGCGCATCGGCCGTGTCCGTCGTATAGCCCTGGAAATTGCGGTGCAGCGTTCCGGTGGATGCAGCAACGGCCAAGGCATCATCGGGCAGGGCGAAGTGGTCAAGGCCAATGGCGATGTAGCCTGCCGCCCACCAACTCCTCTGCAATTGCGGTGGCCTGTTCATAACGCTCCGAAACACCCGGCAGCTCCGCATCGGAAATCATGCGCTGGTGCTTCTTGAACCAGGGCACATGGGCATAACCGAACACGGAGATGCGGTTGGGCCGAAGGGCTGCCGCCTGTTTAGCCGTTTGGCGCACGCTGCCAACCGTTTGGGCGGGAAGCCCATACATCAGGTCAAAATTGATGGAAGTAAAGCCTGCCTCGCGCAGCAGGGCTGTGACATGGGCCACAAGCCCATAAGTTTGCAGACGGTTGATCTTCATTTGCACCGGGAGCGCAAAATCCTGCACGCCGAAACTGATGCGGTTGAAACCCATCGCCGCAAGCCCGAAGGCCCGGTCCCGCGTGATGCCGCGGGGATCTGACTCCAACGCAATCTCCGCACCTGGTGCCAGACCGAAACTCCCATTGACACTGGCAAGAATGCGCCCGAGATCTGCGTTGCTCAGATAGGTCGGTGTACCGCCACCGAAATGGAGATGTTGAACATTGCCCTTCCGGGCTCCGCTAATGGTGCCACTGCGGGTGATATCCCTGATGAGGCTGTCCACATAGGTGCTGGCCCGTCCGTAGGAATTGGGTACCGACGTATGGCAGCCGCAATACCAGCAGAGCTGCTGGCAAAACGGCACATGCACATAGACGGAGAGCGAATCTGAGGGTCGTAACTCCGCCAGCCACTGGTCAGCCAGGTCCGCCGGAAATCCATCCTGGAACTGAACTGCGGTCGGATAGCTGGTATAGCGCGGCACGTCCTGCAGCGCGAAGGGCAGAAGTTTCTGGTCCATGGCTTCTTATGAAGAAATGACAGCTTTGCTTCATTGATCGAGATCAATGCGGTTTTCGGACAGACCGGGCCAAACATCAATCCTCGGCGCTGTCCCGAACTTCAATTCGCACGCCATCTGCGATGAGATCGCTTGGATGAACAATTACCGTTTCACCTTCCCTGAGCCCACTCAGGATTTGAACGTCGCTGGACGTAATCTGGCCGGTTGTGATCTTTGTCACCTTTGCTATTCCGCCATCAACTTTGAAGACCGCCCAATTCCCGCCACGCCTGAACAGCGCACTTATGGGGACGTGAAGCGCGTTATCCGATTGCCAGATCGTGATGCGCACAAACACCCGGAATTGGTGGCCAAGACCCATCCATTGCGACGGCGGGTCAGAGATTTCAAGAATGGCCTTGACGCGCTGTTCTTCAATGCCAAGTGCGGAAATCTTGGTGAAGGCTGCAGGGTCGACCCGTTTGACGCGTGCCTTTAGATCGCTTGAGCCTCCCCAACCGCCGACAAAGGCCGTATCACCCGGCTTCACTTGTATTGCATCCGTCGAAAGCAGCTCCACAACGATTTCAGTATCCAAAGGGTTGCCAATCTCGACAAGCGGCGTCCCAGCTTGAACAATTTGTTCGTTTTCCACGGGGATATGGAGAATTATGCCATTGACTGGTGAGGTTAATTTTATGCAGCACTCCTCCGAAACTGCAACTTCTCCGGGGATGACCGGACCACGCAATCTGGCCTCCGCAATTTCAAGATTGTGAAGCCTGACATCAAGTTGGGCCTTTGCCGATTTAAGCCGCTGCTGGGCGCTATCGGCGTCAAGTTGGCGCTTCTCCAAAACACTCAGGGCCATGACTTTCTTGCCAACGAGATAGCGCGCCCGCCCGAGCTCGGCTTCCGAAAACTGAAATTCCTTTTCAGCTTGCAATACTGCAGCGCTGGCGAAATCCCTGTCGGCCTTTGCCGCTTCAACGGCGGCGACAAGTTCCTGCCGCGTTCTCACATCGATCATCGTGGGATCGGCCGAACGAATTGCAGCCACCGTAGTTACGCCCGCTACAACGTGATCACCGACTTCCCGCGGTGAACGTTCGACTTTGCCGGCAACGGGTGCGGACACCGTATAAACTTTTCGGATTCGACTGATTCCATCCTCGTCCACCGTCAATTGCATGTGGCCTAAAACTGCCTTTGCCACGTCAACCTGGATGGGTTGTGGCCAAATCAGCCAAGTGAAACCGCCCGCAATGCCGGCAAGTGCAACAAGCAAGAGTATTCGTTTTATCCATTTGGCAGCCATGATGCTAATCCCTCGTCTTGAGTACACTTACGAGATCGAGATTGCTGACCCGGCGGCGGACAATGAGCGCCGAAATCGCAACAGCGAACATGACAATCAGCGCGCTATAGGCATAGGTCGAACGCAGCATGATGAACGGCAACCGATAGAGATCGCTTTGGAAACCTTTGACGAGCACAAGGGCAAGGCCATATCCCGTGGCCCAACCGATCGGAACGGCGCCAAGGGTGAGTATCGCAAACTCCAAAAGCAGCAGGCGCGAAACCTCGTATTCGGTAAAACCAAGTACACGCAGGCTGGCAAGCTCTCTTGCGCGTTCGGCGAATTGAATGCGGGCACTGTTGTAAACGACACCAAAGGCGATGATTGTCGCCAAGCCACAGTAAACGGCGATCTGAATATCGATATTCTCGGCAATGGTTTCCTGGAACTTGGCGAGGGAAACACGCTGCAGCGACAATGCAGAGAGGGCAGGTTGCTCTCTCACCTTTGCAAAGAAAGCTGCACTTTGGGCCGGATCGAGAAGCATGTGAACGCCGCTGATGCTTGGACTTTCGCCAAGGAGGCGGTTCAGCGCATTGATATCCATGTATGCCATCAGGCCCACATAACTCTGGATGATATCAACAACTGGAATATTGATCTCAAGACGATTTCGGCCCAGAAATTCAGCATGTACCGTGTCGCCACGTCCAACGTGGAGCCTATTTGCCAGCGTCTCGCTCAAAACCAGTCCTGACTTTGGAAGTTCTACAGGTTCCAACGCCAGGTCAAGCACACGGCTGAGGTCCATGGTGTCGGGTTTTCCGAGGATCGCGACACGTTTGGTGTGGTGACCATTGGAAAGCCTGGCCGCAGCGACGAGATAGGGTTCTGCCATAAGTACGCCGGGCAGCCGAGCGGCCTCTTGCAGCGCTTGCGCAGGCCGTGCCTCACCGAACGCAAACGTTGCGTCCTGCCGGTCAATCCGATTGAATGTGACATCGATCATGTAGTTGATGGCACCCACCGAGAACAGGGAACTGACAAGCAACGCAATCGATAGTGAAATGCCGAATGTTGTAAGCAGCGAGCGGAGTGGCCAGCGAAGAATATGACGCAGGACCATGATCGTGAGCTGCGAGAGATGTCTGAATGGCTGCAGATGGCCAGACCAGAACCGTTTATAGTTGGGTGGTGCCGGCGGTTGCATGGCAATGGCCGGAGAAAGTGCTGCGGCACCGGCAACGGCTCGCATGGAGCCAACAAGAGCGGCAGCAACGGAAACGAGCGCCGCCGCCACATAAAGTCTGGGTGAGGCTACAAATATCTGATAGGGAAAATGGTAGAATTTTGTGTAGAGCACGGTTAATCCATGGCTGAGCCAGGTGCCCGCCGCAAAGCCAATGGCAACCCCCATGCCCGAGATGAGAAGAACCAGCTTTGCATAGTGGATCGCAATTTCACTTGGCCGGTAGCCGATTGCCTTGAGGAGGCCTATTTGCTCGCGCTCCAGGGAAATCAGCCGTGAGAGAACCATGTTGATCAGGAACGCCGTCACCACCAGAAAGACTGGTGGCAGAATGCGGCTCATCACACTGAGTTGTTGGAGCTCGGCGTCAAGAAAGGCGTGAGACAACTGATCTTCGCGGCCATATGAGCCCTCACCGCCGTAGCGCTCAAGAACGCGGTCAAGTGATTGCAGGACGTCCTCGACTGCGGCGCCCTTGAGGAGACGGAGCGTTACACTGTTGAAAGCGCCTTCCAGATTGAAGGCGCCGGCAAGGGCTGGCTCTCGCATCCACACAATGCCGAAGCGGCGATCATCCGGCATCATATCGCCCGGACCCAGTGCGTAAATGAATTCCGCGGAGAGAACGGTAGCGGTTATGGTGAGATGGCGCTTTGCACCGTTCAGAATTGCATCCAACCGTGACCCAATCTGGAATCCATGAGCCTTTGCAAAACTCTCGCTTACGGCCACTTCCTGGAGGCTGCCGGGAGTGGGAAGCCTTCCCGAACGCAAGTGCAGCTTGTTGAGAGTGTTTTCGCCGCTGGCAGGCAAAGAAATAAAAAATCCGGTGGCGGGCAATTCGAATCCTTCGATGTCAAGCAATGCCGGCTTCACGATCCGCGTCTCAATCTGTGCCACGCCATTGATCCGGCGTATTTCGACTGAGAGGGACTTCGGCGCGCGCACGGCGGATGCAAAAACGTCGGCAAACTGGGACCGGTCGTAGTAAGCGCTGCGGGTCTCTGAAAGGGAATTATATGTCCCAAGCCCGATCAGCATCGTCGCGACGCCAGCGGCCATGACCAGGGCAACAGCAAGGGACTGGGCCCAGAGGCGTTTCATGTCGCGAAAAAGCTTTCGATCGAGCACACGCATGGCAGTCACCAACTGATCTCCGATGGCTTCTGTCGCGTTCCATTTACGTGGGTGGATGTGATGCGGCCGTCACCGAAGTTGAACACCCGGTGCGCCATCGATTGGATCGCCGCATTGTGCGTAATGATTGCGGTTGTTGTCCCAAGTGTCTGGTTCACATGATCGAGCGCCTCGAGCACAAGCACGCCAATCTTGCTGTCCAGCGCGCCGGTTGGCTCGTCGCAGAGCAATACGTCCGGGCGTTTTGCAATTGCCCGGGCAATGGCAACACGTTGTTGCTCACCGCCCGAAAGCTGGGATGGAAAATGGTCCATGCGGTGCCCAAGGCCAACCAGTGTAAGCGCCTCTTCGGTATCCATTGGATTGGAGGAAATTTCAGTGACGAGGGCCACATTCTCGCGCGCGGTAAGACTGGGTATCAGGTTATAGAACTGGAAAACGAAACCAACATGCTCACGGCGGTATAGGGTGAGTTCCCTCTCGCTCGCCTTGGTCAAATTGTGATCACGAAACCTGACGGTGCCCGCAGTCGCCCGGTCCAATCCGCCGAGAATATTTAGCAGTGTCGACTTGCCAGAACCGGAAGGCCCCAACAGCACGGCTATTTCGCCCGCGTAGAGGTCAATGTCTGCGCCACGCAGCGCGTGCACTTCAATATCCCCGCTGCGATAAGTCTTGGTCAGGCCGCGGCCTACAAATACTGCTTCTGTCATGATCAGTCCCGTCGCCGTCCTGCAGGCAGAATAGCTTTTGAACCTCCCATTTCCTTGATCCCGATCAATGCAACTACGCGATTTGGGGTTCAATTTGCCCAAAATTGGAGGAGTCAATCATGGCAAAGGCAATCACCATTCCGGTTCAGTCGGCGCGTGAGAATTCATCCGCCAGGCTTGGCTTGATACCGCTTGTCGCTCTTGTTGTGGGTTCAATGATTGGCGGTGGTGTTTTCAGCCTGCCGCAAAACATGGCCAAGGGGGCCTCTCCCGGCGCCGTCCTCATCGGGTGGCTCATTGCCGGCGTCGGCATGCTTGCACTGGCCTTCGTCTATCATGGGCTGTCGACGCGAAAGCCGGCACTTGACGCCGGGCCCTATTCCTATGCCCGTGCGGGATTTGGAGACTTCATCGGTTTCAACAGCGCGTGGGGATATTGGCTCAGCGCCTGGATTGGCAACGTCTCCTATGCGGTGTTGATCTTCGGCGCGCTCAGCTATTTTGTTCCGGCCTTTGGCTCTGAAGGGAATACCTGGCAAGCCATTGTCGGAGCCTCCATATGCCTCTGGCTCGTCCACGCCCTTATTTTGATGGGTATCCGGCAGGCCGCCCTCGTCAATGTGGTTACAACAATCGCCAAGCTGGCGCCGATCTTCATCTTTATCGTAGTGGCGTTGGTGGCGTTCCAGCTTCCCACTTTCAATCTTGATTTCTGGGGTGCTGGCGTGCCCGCCCTCGGTGATGTGATGACCCAAGTCAAGAGCACGATGCTGGTGACTTTGTGGGTCTTTATCGGCATCGAAGGTGCAAGTGTCGTTTCCGCACGGGCCGAGCATCGAGCTGATATTGGCAAGGCCACCATCCTCGGATTTGTTACAGCACTCTGCGTGTATCTTCTCATTTCGCTCCTGTCGTTTGGCGTCATGTCCCAGCCAGAACTTGCAGCGCTGCCGAGCTCGGCCTCAATGGCCAATGTACTTGAGAAGGCGGTCGGCCCCTGGGGTTCAGTGCTGGTTCGCATCGGACTTGTCATCTCGGTTGCGGGAGCCTTCTTGAGTTGGACGCTTTTTGCGGCTGAGATTCCTTATCGTGCGGCGCGCGAAGGCATGATGCCAGACATGTTTGCAACTGAGAACGAGATGGGATCCCCCTTGGGTTCACTGTGGATTACAAACAGCCTTGTGCAGATATTTCTCATCATCACGTTCTATTCAAATTCGACCTATCTCGCACTTTTTTACATCGCCTCTACGGCCATTCTCGTGCCCTATGTTTTTTCTGGAGCCTACGCACTTAAGCTTGCCCTGACTGGGGAAAGTTACGAAGCCGGTGAAGGACGTGGGCGGGATATATTCATAGGGCTTGTTGCTACGGTCTATGGTGCTTGGCTCATCTATGCAGCAGGCCCCAACTATCTCCTGATGTGCGCGCTGCTCTATGCGCCTGGCATACTTGTCTACTGGTGGGCGCGAAACGCCCGCGGTGAAAAAGCCTTCAACGCAACCGATGCAATTATTGCCGTCGGCATAGTAATTGCTGCCGGGACTGCAGGCTACTGGATGTGGACCGGAGCCATCAGCGCACTGTAAGGATTTGAAATGACTGTATCCCATCCGATCGGCACGTATTCCGAAATCGGCAAACTGCGGACCGTGCTCACTTGCCGTCCCGGCCTGGCCCATGAACGGCTGACACCGTCGAACTGCCGCGATCTTTTATTCGACGACGTCTTCTGGGTGCACGAAGCCAGAAACGACCACCACGATTTTACGACCAAGATGCAGGAGCGTGGAATCGAGGTCCTGGACATGCATGAGCTTTTGGCGGATGTCGCCGCTGACGCGACGGCGCTGTCGTGGATTCTCGATCGTAAGTTCACTGAGAACTACATTGGCGTCGGCATGCTGGACGAAATCAAGGATTGGCTCCGCGGGCTCCCGGCGTACGAGATCGCCGAGGTCCTGACTGGTGGAATTGCTGTCAGCGACCTGCCTTTCAAGCCCAGCGGCATGTTCGGCCAGTACCTCGGCCCTCACGGGTTTGTGGCGCCACCATTGCCCAACCTGATGTTCACGCGCGACACCAGCGCTTGGATTTATGGCGGCGTCACGCTCAATCCAATGCATTGGCCAGCCCGCCGCCAGGAGACCCTTCTTACCGCCGCCGTTTACAAGTTCCATCCCAGATTCAAGGATGAAAAATTCCAGGTCTGGTGGGGCGATCCGGAACGCGACTTCGGTCCTGCGACACTGGAAGGCGGCGACATCCTGCCGCTTGGCAACGGCATTGTCTTTGTCGGCATGGGTGAAAGGTCCAGCCCGCAGGCCGTCGGCCAACTGGCACGGGCTCTTTTCAAAAATGAAGTTGCGAACCGCGTCGTTGCTTGCCAGATGCCGAAATCGCGCGCCGCCATGCATCTTGATACGGTATTTACGCTGTGCGACCGCGCGGTGGCCACCAGCTTTGTGGAAGTGGCAGAGCAATTGCGTTGCTACAGTCTGCGTCCGGGCAACAAATCCGAAGCAGTCGACGTCCGCGCCGAAACCAAGTCGGCCTTCGATCTTATCGAGGAATGTCTTGGCATCAAGAAGCTGCACGTTATCGGCACTGGCGGGGACGCCTTTGAACAGGAACGCGAGCAATGGGACGATGGCAACAACGTCGTTGCTTTGGAGCCCGGCGTTGTCATTGGCTACGACCGCAATGTCCACACCAATACATTGCTGCGCAAGGCCGGGGTCGAGGTCATTACAATTCGCGGTGCCGAATTGGGCCGTGGCCGCGGCGGCGGCCATTGCATGACCTGTCCGATTTCGCGAGATGCCGTGGATTACTAGGAGAAACCGCCGATGCCTTTCAATCTTCAAGACCGGAGCTTCCTGACACTTCGCGATTTTGCTCCTGCCGAAATCAAATTCCTCCTTAAACTTTCGGCCGATCTCAAGACGGCCAAATACACCGGCACCGAACAGCAGCGGCTCAAGGGAAAAAGCATTGCTCTGATCTTCGAGAAGGCTTCCACGCGGACACGCGTCGGCTTCGAGGTCGCTGCCTACGACCAGGGCGCCCATGTGACCTATCTCGGTCCAAGCGGCACGCAGATTGGCCACAAGGAAACGATGAAGGATACGGCCAGGGTACTAGGCCGCATCTACGATGCAATCGAATATCGCGGGTTCAGCCAGGAGACCGTGGAGGAACTCGCGAAATTCGCTGGCGTACCCGTCTACAACGGCCTTACTGACGAATATCATCCAACCCAGGTGCTTGCCGACCTGCTCACCATGCAGGAACACAGCGAGAAGCCGCTGAGCCAGGTGAGCTTCTGCTTTCTGGGCGATGCCGGGAATAACATGGGGGATTCGCTTCTGATCGGCGGGGCGAAGATGGGAATGGACGTGCGCCTATGCGCTCCGAAAGCCTGTTGGCCAGAAAAGGAAATCATTGCCTACGCCGAAAAAACCGCCGCCGCGACGGGCGCGCGCCTGATTGTAACGGAAAATGTCGAACAGGCAGTGAAAGATTGCGACTTCCTTTACACCGATGTCTGGCTGTCCATGGGCGAGCCGGAAGAGAAGTGGGCAGAACGCATCAAACTGCTGAAGAAATATCAAGTCGACGCGCGGGTCATGAAATTGACGGGGAAGCCCAATACCAGGTTCATGCATTGCCTGCCGGCCTTCCACAATACGGAGACCGAGGTTGCCAAGGACATCGAAAGAAAATTCGGGCTTAAGGCCATGGAAGTCACCGAGGACGTATTCGAATCTGCGGCTTCCATTGTTTTCGATCAGGCTGAAAACCGGATGCACACGATCAAGGCGATCCTCGTTGCAACAATAGGTTCCTGACTCATGCGTGTGGTCATTGCACTTGGTGGAAATGCTATACTTAAACGCGGGGAACTCCTGACCGCAGAAAACCAGCGGCAGAATATCAGGCGAGCAGCCGTAGCCATGGGGCAGGTGATAGAGGCCGGGCACCAGGTGATCATAACCCACGGTAACGGCCCGCAAGTTGGTCTGATGGCGCTTCAGGATGCGGCCTATGACCAGGCTCTCGCGAGCCCATTTGACGTTCTGGGGGCCGAAACAGAAGGCATGATTGGGTATCTGATCGAGCAGGAACTCGGAAATATCATACCGGCCAAAAACCAAGTTGCCACGCTTTTGACGCAAGTTGAAGTTGATGCCACTGACCCTGCCTTTCGAAATCCGGCCAAGCAGATCGGGCCTATCTATGGCAGGAAGGAGGCTGCGGCACTAGCCGCCAGGCACGGCTGGGTCATGGTCCCCGATGGATCACATTTCAGGCGGGCTGTAGCCTCACCGAAACCCAAGCGCATCCTGGAGATTGGCGTTATCCGTCTGCTGATCGAACACGATGTCACCGTTATTTGCACAGGCGGCGGCGGCATACCGGTGATCCGGCGAAAGGATGATAGCTACATTGGCATCGAAGCCGTGATCGACAAGGATCATGCAAGCGGCCTGTTGGCCCGTGAAATAAAAGCCGATGCCCTGCTGATGCTCACCGATGTCGATGGCGTTTATCTTGGCTGGGGAACGGAGCAGCAGCAACGATTGAAGATTGCAAAGCCAAAAGAGCTGAATTCCTATTCCTTCGCAGCCGGAAGCATGGGCCCAAAGGTACAAGCTGCCATTGACTTCGTATCAGGCGGAGGAAGATTGGCTGGCATCGGCAAGCTTGAAGATGCGCTGGAAATTCTAGAGCAGCGAACAGGTACCATTATCAAAGCGTAATTTCTCGCAATGGTCCGACTCACTGCAGATTTCCAGTGTTGGCTTTGTAGTAGCCCGTCCGCGCCAAGCATTCCTGTTCGCGTCCCCGCACGACCCGCTGGCCTTTCAGCGGCCCGCTTGTTTCGGTGACAACAGTGCACTGGTCTTCAATCTGATGATCGGAAGAATAGAAGACAATCACCCAATCGGCCGTCTTTCCCAATTCGTGGGCTTTTGCAGTATTTGAAAATAACACGGTGAAGTGCCATGGTTCGCGTTCGGTATGCAGGATTGGCAGCCATGCCTCGCCTTTTGGGTTGAAACGCCTTGGCGCGATGAATTTGAGGTCGCCAGAATTTGCTTTTTCCCGATATTCGCGATCAACGTCGAGTATAATCTCGACAGGCGGCGGCGCTAACTTGTGTCCACCTGGTGGCAGCAGCCTCCTGCGGGCCAGAATGTTGGCCAATGATTGACGGATGATCTTGCTTCGGCGCTCGCCTATCCCCGGAACCGCGTCGAGCCTCCCATCATGGGCTGCGGCTTCGAGTGCCTCGAGCGTGTCGATATGCAGATGTTCGTGAATAAGGCGCGCGAAAGTCGGTCCAATACCGGGAATATTCTGAAATGCAATCTCAGGGTCGAGCATTCCACGCATTCGCTCGAGTTGCGCCCAGCGGCCTGTCGTCGTGAGTTGCATGATAGCGGTAGCAATGGATTTTCCGACATGAGGCAGGGCGTCGAGCGCATCGGCGCCCCTTGTTGCTACCTCTGCTATGTCTTCGGGGAGATCTTCGATTGTCTTTGCGGCATTGCGGTAGGCCGAGATTCGAAATTGGTTGGCATTCTGTTGGGCAAGAAGCGTTGCGGCATCACGCAGAGCCTCAGCGACCACGGCATTGTTATCTTTTCTTTGTAGCGCACTCCTGCTCATCGACTGGCTCACATTTCCAAACAGGTAAAGTCTGGGCCACTTGCAGCGTCCTCGCCTTGAGCCACGTCAATTTTGACTCACAAAACTAAAGTGGGCCGAATTGCCGTTGCGCCAGCCTCAAGGCGTCAGAATCTATTAAGAGGAGTCACGCTGCCACTGGCAGCGGGCTTCCGCCAAATACCAGGCTGTCTGGATCTGCGCCAGCTTCACGAGCAAGGGCGGTCTGGTCGAGCACCTTCAACGTATGGTGATTGATCTCGATCACGCCGTCACTAGCAAGCTTGCCTAATATGCGGCAGACATGCTCGTTAGACAGGCCAAGCGCATCGCCAATCATGATTTGTGTGACCGGTAAATCGATGCTGTATTTACGCATGCCCAACTCCTTGCATTGGGCCCGCAATGTAAGTTCCACAATAAGTGCGGCAATACGTTCGCGGGCGCTGCGGCGGCCAAGACTTGTCATGTGTTCATGGGCACGCATTTCGCTGTCTGACACGCGCTCAACAACCTGCATAGCCAAGTTGGGGCAAGTCGTGAGCAATCGGCGGAATTGACCGTGTGGCAATGTGGCGACGGTGCAATCAGTCACCGTTTCCACACCGTAGGAATAGGCGCTGCCTGAGCCAAATCCGATGAGCGCACCAGCAAAGACGAAATCGAGAATCTGACGTTTGCCGTCGGGAAGAGTCTGGTACCGGAAGGCCCAGCCAGACAGGAGTACCGTCACCGTCGCGCGATCCTGGCCCTGGTCAAACAGTGAGCAGCTTTTATCGACTGCCCTCACCATCCAGCGCATACCTTCAAGCCGTTCTCTCTCCTCGCCTTCAAGTTGTGCAAGTGCCTGGATCCCCATCAGATGTCTCCAGGCCAGCGAAGTGGATTTGTTATTATCAGGAACTTTTGTGCCGCAGTCTGCAAGGTGGATCATCATCTAGCTCCCTTTGTTACCCGACTGAGAGTCGGGAGGCGTGGACCGTTGAGAGGATGAAACGACAGATCACGCAAGGAACATAGACGGGAATTGTACTTAGGTAATTCTACTCAATTTACTACGGCATTATCGCAGCGATTTCAGAACATGTTGCAGCAAATCAATGCTGGCGTGTGCCGGTAGGCTATTGTTTTCGAAGTTTTTCAGAAGGAGGTCGTCAACATGAACATTCTTAAATCTAGGAGATCACGTGCTGCAATGGTCGCAGCACTTCTCTTTGCCATTGCCACCCCGGTTCTGGCGGATAACGACGATGGATGGTTTTGGGGAAAAGGTTTTATGGGCCATTGGTTCAGGGGCGAAATGATGGGCCGCGACATGATGGATGGCTGGGGTCCTGGAATGATGATGGGAACCCGATTTAATGAGGAACGGCTCAACGCGTTGAAGAATGAGCTTGCCATAACCGATGCGCAGAAGAAGGTATGGGAAGACTATGCGGCTTCCGTCAAGGACGCGGTAGCTTCCATGCGGGACGCACATGTGCAAATGATGAGCGGGTCAATTCCGGCGACCTTGCCGGAACGTATCGCGCAGCATGAAGGTATCATGACAGGGCGGCTCGAAGCCATGAAGTCCACCAATGCCGCAACTCTCACCCTGTATAATGCGCTGGACAGTACGCAAAAGAAGAAAGCCGACGAGCTCATACTTGGCATGGGAATGATGTAACCGAAGCGCCGGCGACTGTGATTTTCAGTCGTCGGGTTCTTTGCGCCGCACCCAACTACTTCCCGCCTTTTTGTAAAGCCGCTTCACTGCCGACCAGGCGATTCGATGGGCGATTTCCTCGTGTCGCGGATCATTACGATGGCTTTCGAAAGCATGGTTGAACGCCGCCCGAAAGATATCTTGAGCATGATCCGGCAGATGAGATCTCACGGAGGCGGGTAAATCGGCATTCGAGGCATAGGGCATGATTAAATCTCCTGCCTGAACTTCTCCTGACGGGACCCGCGGAAGCCAATCAGACAACGTTTCAATTATGCAATGTAGCGCTCGTCATCGGAGCGCTACTGTTACGCCGGCCTGCCTGGGAGTTGATAATCTAGGCGATGCTAATATGGTCTTCGACCGAAATGACACCAGGTGCCGACCACGCGGTGCGTTCTGCAAGATCGCGCTCATACAAGGCCTTGACCTTGCCATCCAGTGTGACACGTCCATTCAGGACCGATACCTTTATCGAGCTAGCTTCCAAATCGGCATTTCTTTTCAGGGCATTCTCAATACGCTGTTTGACATCTATGGCCTGAACTTTCGGCTTGACTTGTATCTCATTGGCGAGGCCCTTGATGCCAGCCAGCTTGCGGACGGCATATTCTGCGTCGGCCCGTTGATACTGCCAGTCGACCTGACCCGAAAGCGTCACAAATCCACCCTGAACTTTAACCTGCACCTTGTCTTTCGGTATGGTCGAATTCCAGGCAATAATATCCAGGGCGCGTTTGGCAATCTGATCGTCCGCGGTTTTCTTGTCGCTGGGGAAGCGGATTTCAATTTCCTGAGCGATACCCCGGACACCTTTCACTCGCCTGGCGGCCTTTTCGGCAGTGAACTTCTCAGTATAGCTGCCAACATGGCCGGTGAGTGTCACCACGCCATCCTCGGCTGTAACGCCGATATGTTCGGCGTCGATGCTTGGTTCCCATTCCAGTTCGTCTTCAACGGCTTGCTTTATGGTCCTGTCACTCATTTGCGTTCTCCATTTCTTTGTCTGCATTTTCAGCAACAAACGTGCCAGTGATCTTTATCCCATTGCGAGCGATAGCCTGCATTGATGCTGATCAAATTGCTGACCAGCATGAATCGCATGATTGCTTTCAATGCGAGTGACACGACCGATTGAATTTGTGATCCACCACAAGGATTTGGTTCATTTTTCCGGCGTTTTCTTGCGTCGCAGGGCGCCAATGATTGATGCAAGTGCCGGGATAAGCAGCCGCGCTGCTCCGGCTTCGATTGAACTTCCTCCAAGAAAGCTGCCAAGGACCTGACCACCTTGAAAATCGGTTTCAACTGCTGTTGCCGATACTTTGCGCAAGTCCTCCGCCATGGCAAGTTCCGGCCCGGGCTTTGCCACCGCCGCGATCAAAGCGGCTATCAGTGCAAGCGCAAAATTGGCAAGGCCAAGCATGAGCGGCGTCCAGATAGGACCCCATGCTGTCTCCAGGGCGTGAAACAGACTGAGATTGATAAGGGCCAGGCCCATTAGAGCGACGGCGACCGCGAAGACAGCAAGCGCCAATTTGCGAAAATAGAAACGAAGCTTGATTTCCGCGACGAGAACCTCTGTACGGAGATAGAGCTGGGTGTTCTTTGCGAGCGACTGAATGTTCATGCCGTATGCCTCACCTTGCTGTAATCCGCCCGATAACAATTCCAAGCGCCAAGGCCCCCGCCACAGTTGCTACAGGGTGCTCGGTCACTGTCTCTTCAGCTTCATCAAGCATCATCTGAACCAGACGGTTGAGCTCGGCAATCTGGTGTTCCAGGCCTGCGGGCTCTGCCGGCGCAGCCGTGTCCTGAGGACGTGAAGTTGATTGCGTATTTCCTTTTCGCCAGGTTTCGAATTCAGTGCGCAGTTCATCAAGTTCCTGGCGCAAGCTCACTCGTGATATCATCAGGTCCCCCTGGCTGTTCTCTGGAATAAATCTTTGCCAATGCTATGCCTCGCAATTTATCCCGTCATTGATCCCTATCAATGCCAGCATATTTGGGAAAATCCATCTAATGTCTTGCGCTTAACAATGGGAAGGCCAGCATAATGGCGCCTGACACGCAAATGATCTATTGGGCGGAGGATGCGACCAGCCTGATTGCTCGTCTTAAGAGCCGCCGCGAGGGGCTTTCTTCTGAAGAAGCTGCTGGGCGGTTGCGCAGTTATGGCGCCAATACCATCGGCGATGGCAAAAACGCTAGTCCTATCGGGCTTCTGGGTCGCCAGTTCGAGAGCCCACTGGTTCTGGTCCTCATTTTTGGTGCGGCACTGTCATTCATTCTTCGGCAATGGGCTGATGCTGGCATCATCGTTGCTATCGTTGTGACAAGTGCGCTGCTTGGTTTTTATCAGGAATACAAGGCATCGGCAGCGCTTCTGGAACTCAGGCAGCGGCTTGCCCTTACGGCAAAAGTAATGCGTGACGGGAAAGTTGTATCATTGCCCGCAACGCACATTGTTCCAGGTGATATCATTCAGTTATCGGCCGGAAATCTCGTGCCAGCCGATGGACTTGTTCTCACGGCTACGGACTTTCTTGTTACAGAAGCATCGCTCACGGGCGAATCCATGCCGGTTGAAAAGCGGCCTAGGGCGGTTGCAGCCGATTCGCCAATCGGGCGAAGAACGAATTGTGCCTTTTCCGGCACGTCAGTGCGCAGCGGACTGGCAACAATACTGGTGGTCCACACTGGCGCAGAAACGGCCCTTGGTGACATCGCCAGGTCGATTGCGGCCGCAGAGCCGGAAACCGAATTCGCGCGCGGCATAAGGCAGTTCGGCTATCTGCTGGTCAAAGTGATGATTGTCATGGTGCTGTTCGTCCTCACCGTGAGCCAATTGATGGGACGTCCGTTGATTGAATCTCTATTGTTCGCCGTGGCCCTGGCCGTTGGCATGACACCCGAATTGCTGCCTGCCATCGTAACAGTAACTCTTTCCGCCGGGGCTCTAACCATGGCCAAGCAGGGAGTGATCGTGCGGCGCCTTGAGGCCTTGGAAAACCTCGGCAGCATGGATGTGTTATGTACCGACAAGACCGGCACGCTGACCGAAGGCACGGTCACACTTGCCGCAGCCTTTGATATCAACAGCTTGGAAAGTGCTGAAGTCCGTCACTACGCCTATCTGAACTCGGTTTTCGAAACGGGCATCGAAAATCCAATCGATCAGGCGATCGTGGAGGCTGGCCAAAAGGCCGGTCTCACAATTGCAGACTACGTTAAGATCGACGAGATCCCTTACGATTTTGTCCGTAAGCGCCTTACCATCGTCGTCCAAAATGGACAAAACCCGAAGTCCCGCCTGATCATCACGAAAGGTTCCTTCAAAGCTATTTTGGCGGTGTGCTCTTATGCAAGAATAGGCGGCAGGGACACGCTTCTCAACACGACGACAAAAAACCGACTGCAGGCGCTGCTTGACAAGTACGGTAACGATGGGTTCCGGGTGCTGGCAGTTGCCACGCGCGGCGCCCCCACACAGCCTGACTACGACATCAAGGACGAGCGCGACATGGTTTTTGCTGGTTTCCTGCTTTTGGCCGATCCGCCAAAGGCCGAAAGCAAAAAAGCCGTTGCGGACCTCTCGGCGCTTGGCATCTGTGTCAAAATCATAACTGGCGACAACCAGCAGGTTACAGTTCATGTGGCCAAAGCCATTGGGCTTGGTGTGCGCAATATTCTGACCGGGCCTGAAATTTCCCTGATGAAAGATGAGGCCCTCGCTGTCAGGGCGGAAAAGGCTGATCTCTTTGTTGAAATTGATCCGCAACAGAAGGAGCGGATCATCCTCGCCTTGCAAAAGCGCGGTCATGCCGTGGGTTACATGGGGGACGGCATAAATGACGCGCCCGCCCTGCATGCGGCCGACGTTGGCATTTCGGTCGATCAGGCTGTCGATGTTGCCCGCCAGAGTGCCGACCTTGTGCTGCTCAAGCGAGACCTCGATGTGCTGCGGCTGGGTGTCGAAAGCGGGCGTCGGACCTTTGCCAACACGCTCAAATATATCTCAATTACCACCAGCGCAAATTTTGGCAATATGATCAGCATGGCCCTGGTTACGCCGTTTCTCCCTTTCCTGCCGCTGTTTGCCAAGCAAATTCTGCTCAACAATTTCCTCTCGGATATCCCCTCCATTGCCATTTCAACGGATAATGTTGACGCCGAACTCGCGCAAAAGGCAGAACGCTGGGATGTTCGTGAAGTCAAACGCTTCATGATTGTGTTCGGTCTAGTGAGTTCGGTGTTTGATCTCATAACTTTTGCCCTGCTGTTGAAGTTTTACGTTGCCGGAGAAGCAGAATTTCAGACGGCCTGGTTTGTGGTTTCACTGCTGACAGAGATTGCTGTTGTCTTTAGTTTACGGACGCGCATGCTGGCAATTCGCAGCAAGCCGAGCACGCCGCTCATGCTTGGTAACGCTCGTGATTTCAGTGGTAGCGGTCGCCATTCCTTACATCGGTCCATTGACACATCTCTTTAGCTTTGTGGCACTGCCACCGTCAGTAATGGGTGAGCTGCTGTTAATTGTTCTGGGATATATCCTGGCCACTGAGTTGACAAAGCGTTGGTTTTACAGGGCTTGATGTAGCCAATCGACTCTCAATCTGATGTCACAAGCCAATTTGTGGGGTTGGTTGGATTGATATCAGTCAAAACATTTTTCGGTGTGAAATCGGAGCTCAGAATTTGAGTTAAGCAGCTTTTCGCCCCATTGCTTCGGCGGCAGCAAGCCATGATTGTCGTTTTTCCTGCGTGACCGCTTCGATCATTCCATGAACGGTTGAGCGTATCGGCGAGACACCGACAAATCCGAGTATGTTGCGCTTCAGCATCCGAAGCGCGAAAGCGCCGAAATACCAATGATAGACAAAACCTGGCATGCCCATGGTCATTATGACACGGGCTGACTTGCCTTTAAGGATTTTCGTGAACTTGCCCTTTTTGGAAGGTTCCACGAGGTCCGGTTGCAGCACGCGCTCAAGAAATCCCTTGAAAATGGCGGGGAGGGTTCCGAGCCAAAGCGGAAAGATAAAGACCAGGTGGTCGGCCTCCATGATGGCTTCGCATGCCACCTGTAGGTCGTGCTCGAGTGGCTGAATTTTTGTAAACCCTTCGTGCAGTATGGGATCGAAAGTCATCTTCGATGTCACGAACAGTGTGGCTTTGTGCCCGCCCGCTTCGGCGCCACGGCGATAGGCTTCGCCAAGCTGCTTCGCAGTACGTATCTTTCCTCGCATGGCCGACAATGATTGCAATCCGGGCCATTCAACACTCCATCGTTTCAGGCATGGGTGCGCAGTGCTTCCGCCACCCGGCTGAAATGGCCCATGAGCAGGCTGCGGATTTCAGGGTCTGCGATGACGGCTGTCAGGGCCTTGGTCCATACAGATGAGCCATGAGTCCCGTTCGGCCGTTCCAATGGCGAGATGAGCATGCATCCGCCGGACATTTGAGTGGCGGTGGCGCTCCAGATAGAGTTGCGGGCCGCCGAGAAAGCCCGACAGAAATTCAAATTGCGCCTCGCGAGCGTGTGCAAGGCCGTGCCCCTGATTGTGCATGGCCATTAGAGATGCACCCGCCGGGTCACTTTCAACAATATCGTAGAACGCTTTCACCAGCCGCTCGACACCGGCTTCCCCACCAATCATCTGGTAGGGCGATTTCCGCATCGGCAAGTCCTTTCAAATTCAAGTTACAAACCACAATAAATGCCCCAAACTTTGGCCTATTGATCTGGATCAATGAAAGGAGATGCATCATCGTCCACCACTAATTCAACAAAACTGCTGAGCGGGGAACCCATGAACGGTTATGGATTGCTGGCGAAATTGATTTCGCTGGGTGTTGTCGCCCTTGTGGCGGTCATAGTTGCAGCCAAGGGCCACGACGCAGCCTTTATCTTCCACGCCTATGTGATTGCGGCAGTGGCCCTTGGCCTCATCATCTATTATGCGCGGAGCTTACTCCTTTGCCCCTGCTGCGGCAGCTCCGTCGACGGAAAGCACCTATTTTGATGACGTCGTAAAGGCCGGGGTCATAGCCACAGTCTTTTGGGGGGTGGCAGGATTCCTCCTGGGCGTGGTCATCGCCTCCCAGCTTGCCTGGCCTGTGCTCAATCTTGACCTGCCATGGACAACATTTGGCCGCCTGCGTCCGCTGCATACGTCAGCGGTTGTATTTGCTTTTGGCGGCAACGCGCTGATTGCCACCAGTTTCTATGTTGTGCAACGTACCTGCCGCGCGCGGCTCGCCTTTGGCAATCTCGCCTGGTTTGTGTTCTGGGGTTACCAGCTTTTCATCGTGCTCGCCGCTACCGGCTATCTCCTGGGCGTAACCGAGTCCCGCGAATATGCGGAGCCTGAGTGGTATGTCGATATCTGGCTCACCCTCGTTTGGGTCGCCTATTTCCTGGTGTTTTTCGGCACGCTGCTCAAGCGCAAGGAACCCCATATCTATGTGGCGAACTGGTTCTATCTCGCCTTCATCGTCACCATCGCGATGCTGCACATTGTCAACAATCTCTCGGTGCCGGTCTCGTTCCTCGGTTCAAAGAGCTATTCCCTGTTTTCCGGTGTCCAGGATGCGCTGGTTCAGTGGTGGTACGGCCACAACGCGGTCGGTTTCTTTCTCACGGCGGGTTTCCTCGGCATGATGTACTATTTCGTGCCCAAGAGGGCAGGGCGCCCCATCTATTCATACCGCCTGTCCATCATCCATTTCTGGTCGCTCATCTTCCTCTATATCTGGGCGGGTCCGCATCACCTGCACTATACAGCACTTCCTGATTGGGCTCAGACCCTTGGCATGGTGTTTTCGGTCATGCTGTGGATGCCGTCCTGGGGCGGCATGGTCAACGGGCTCATGACGCTGTCCGGCGCGTGGGACAAGCTGCGCACGGATCCCGTGCTGCGCATGATGGTGCTGTCTGTCGCTTTCTATGGCATGTCCACCTTTGAAGGACCGATGATGTCAATCAAGTCGGTTAATTCGCTCAGCCACTATACGGACTGGACCATTGGCCACGTGCATTCCGGCGCTCTTGGCTGGGTGGGCATGATCAGCATGGCCGTAGTGTATGACCTCGTGCCCAAGCTGTGGAAAAGGGCGGGCCTCTACAGCGACCGGCTGGTGAGCTGGCACTTCTGGCTCGCAACCCTCGGCATCGTTCTCTACGCTTCTTCCATGTGGGTGTCCGGCATCATGCAGGGCCTGATGTGGCGCGAATACGATGACCAGGGCTTCCTTGTTTACTCATTCTCCGAGTCGGTCGCTGCCATGTACCCCTACTATATAATTCGCATGCTGGGTGGCCTGCTCTTCCTCCTTGGCGCATTGGTCATGGTTTACAATCTTGTTCGCACCTTGCGTGGAGACCGGCGCTCCGAAAGTGCAGTCGGCACACCGGTCCTTGCGACGTGATCATGGGAAAATTGCAAATGTTCAATCACGCAACTGTCGAACGCAACGCTACCATCCTGCTGGTGCTTGGCTTCATCACTGTTGCCATCGGCGGCATTGTCGAGATCGCGCCACTGTTCTACCTGCAGAACACGATCGAGAAAGTGGAAGGCATGCGGCCCTATACGCCGCTTGAGCTGGCGGGCCGCAATATCTATGTCCGCGAGGGCTGCTATACCTGTCACAGCCAGATGATCCGCCCCTTCCGCGACGAGACCGAGCGCTACGGGCACTACAGCCTCGCCGCCGAATCGATGTTCGATCATCCCTTCCAATGGGGCTCAAAACGCACGGGCCCTGATCTTGCCCGCGTCGGCAACAGGTATTCCGATGACTGGCACCGCGAGCATCTGGTCAATCCCCGCTCCGTCGTGCCTGAGTCCGTCATGCCGGGTTATCCATTCCTGATGCAGGCGGAACTCAACACGAAATATAGTGCGGACCACTTGCGAGCCAACCAGACTGGTCGGCGTACCGTATACCGACGAGATGATTGGAGCGGCGCAGGCAGACATGATCGCCCAGGCCAGCGACACGGGCGAAGGCGCTGAAGACCTCGTCAAGCGTTATCCCAAAGGCCCAAGTGCGGGACTTCGATGGCCAGCCCGGCAAGCTTACCGAAATGGATGCGCTAGTCGCCTACCTCCAGATGCTGGGCACGCTTGTGGATTTCTCCACATTCAAAGCTGAAACGGAATCACGGTGACAACATGAGCACTTATGAAATTATGCGCCATTTCGCCGACAGCTGGGGTCTTCTGGCGCTCACGCTTGTCTTTCTGTTTGTGGTCGCATTTGTTTTCCGGGCGGGGTCTCGGTCCCAATACGACCATGCCGCCCGCATTCCCCTTGACGATGATAGCAAGGTTTGACCCATCATGGCACCGCGCGAAAAAGACGATATCTCGGGAACTGAAACCACCGGCCACGAATGGGATGGCATCAAGGAACTCAATACACCTCTGCCAAGGTGGTGGCTCTGGACTTTTTATGCGACGATAGTTTTCGCTTTGGGGTACGTCATTGCCTATCCGGCCTGGCCTCTGGTCAATGGCGCAACACCCGGGCTTCTCGGGTATTCGAGCCGTTCAGAGTTGTTGAAGGAAGTTGATACTGCACGCTCGGCCCAGTCTGCTCAGCTTGAAAAGGTGAAAACGCTTCCTCTTGAAGAAATTCGCAAGGACGCCGATCTGCTGCAATTCGCAGTGGCGGGCGGACGGGCAGCCTTCCGGGTGAACTGCATCCAGTGCCATGGATCGGGTGCGGCGGGCGGCAAAGGCTATCCAAACCTCAATGACGACGACTGGCTGTGGGGCGGCACGCTGGATCAAATTCATACGACGCTGCAGCATGGCATTCGCTACACAGCCGATCCAGACACGCGGCAATCGCCAATGCCGGCCTTTGGCGCAGACGGTATTTTGACGCCCGAACAAATCAACGATGTTTCCGAATATGTCCTGAGGCTTTCGGGCCAGACTTTTGACGCCGAGGCGGCAACGCGGGGCGTCACCGTATATGCCGAGAACTGCGTGGCCTGCCATGGTGAAGCGGGCGAAGGAAAGCGTGAATTTGGCGGTCCGCGGCTTGCCGACCCAATAGCCCTTTATGCAGCGAGACAAGGCCAGCTATCGTTGCACAGATTACGCGGCCCCGTCACGGCGTAATGCCAGCGTGGAATACGCGCCTGGATGAGGTGACGATCAAGCAGTTGGCGATTTACGTTCATTCGCTCGGTGGCGGAGAGATGCCAGTGCCCTGATATGGTTGAAGTGATCAATACCGTCGAAACCATCGATGCCGTTCCCCATAACAGTGCGGCGCGGCGCTCGCTCTATGCAGCGCGTGTAAAAATCCATCCCAAGCGGGGTTCGGGCTATTTCCGCAATCTCAAATGGCTGGTGATGGCGGTGACCCTTGGCATCTATTACCTGACCCCTTGGCTGCGCTGGGATCGCGGCGCCTATGCGCCCGATCAGGCCGTGCTTGTTGATCTGGCCCACCGGCGTTTCTATTTTTTCTTCATCGAAATCTGGCCGCAGGAATTCTATTACGTGGCGGGCCTGCTCATCATGGCCGGCATCGGGCTATTTCTTGTGACCTCCACAGTGGGCCGCGCCTGGTGCGGATATACCTGTCCGCAAACGGTTTGGACCGATCTTTTCCTGGTCGTCGAGCGCTGGGTCGAAGGCGACCGAAATGCCCGCATCAAGCTTGATGCGGCACCCTGGAGTGCCAACAAGTTATGGAAACGGCTATCCAAGAATGTCCTCTGGCTGGTCATCGCGATTGCAACAGGTGGCGCCTGGATATTCTATTTCGCCGATGCACCAACGCTGGCCCGGCAGTTCATTACATTTGAGGCGCCCGCTGTTGCCTATGCCACCGTTGCCATTTTGACCGCCACCACATTTGTTCTCGCGGGTTATTTGCGTGAACAGGTTTGCACCTACATGTGCCCGTGGCCGCGCATTCAGGCCGCAATGCTGGACGAGGATTCGCTCGTCGTTACCTATAATGACTGGCGCGGCGAGCCGCGTTCGCGCCACCAAAAGAAGGCCCAGGCTGCCGGTGAAAAAGTAGGCGACTGTGTGGATTGTAACGCCTGTGTGGCCGTGTGCCCCGCTGGCATCGACATCCGCGACGGCCAGCAATTGGAGTGCATCACCTGCGCACTTTGCATTGATGCCTGTGACAGCGTGATGGAAAAGGTCGGATCGCCGAAGGGGCTTATCTCCTATTCAACGCTGAAGACCTATGACGCGCACAAAGCGGGCGGCCTGGCCGTCATCGGCTGGCGCTCCTTCCTGCGGCCAAGAACATTTGTCTATACGGCCATTTGGTTGGCAGTTGGGACTGGCCATGTTCTTCTCGCTTTTGCACCGCGAACGTCTTGACGTGAGCGTTCTGAATGACCGCAATCCTCTCTTTGTGAGACTTTCGGATGGCAGCATCCGCAATGGCTTTACGATCAAGATCCTCAACATGGAGCAGCGGCCTCGCAACTTTGCCGTCAGCGCCGAGGGACTTCCGGGCAGCACCATGACGATGACGGGTGGAAATGGCGAATCATTGCGCGAGTTCAATGTTGACGTCGAAGCAGACAAGCTTCGCGCCATCAAAGTCTATGTTGCTGCCTCTCCGCTCCTGCTCAGGAGTGAGCAAACTCCCTTTGTATTCAAAGTTGTGGAGAAGGGGACCGAGTCCACACCTGAAACGCGAAGTATCTCCGCCATCTTCCACGCCCCGCCAAAGGAGGCAACGCCATGACACGCACGTTCACGGGCTGGCATATGGCCGCCATCACCATTTCATTCTTTGCGGTCGTCATTGCCGTCAATCTGACTTTGGCCTTCTTTGCCAGCACGAGTTGGACGGGCCTCGTGGTGGCTAACAGTTATGTCGCGAGCCAAAATTTTAACCGGGATGCCGAAATCGCCAGGCAGCAGCAGGCGCTGGGTTGGCAGATGAATCTCACCGTCAACCGCGGCCTCGCAAAAATCGAAATCCTTGATCGTGATAGCCAGCCAATTCCGGGCCTCAACATACGAGCAGTCCTGCAACGGCCAACGGACGAAGCTGGAGACCAGGAGCTTAAGCTCCAGGACAAACGGCGCTGGCATCTACCTGGCTCAAGCGGCCGATCAGCCGCGGCGTCTGGATCGCCGATATCACCGCGGAAAATTCCGACCACAAGCTGGTGCGTTTCGTGCAGCGCATTTTTGTGGAGTAGGGCGCCTGCCATGATGACCTGTTGTCCCGTTGGTCCCGCAATTGATGCCGCCACCCTGTTTGCTGGCGATCTGGAGCCTTGGGTCACAACGCGGCCCGATGGAAGCCGCGAGCTTGATCTCATAATTCCCGGACTTTGCTCGCCCGAGAGCATACCTGTCATCGAAGGTGCCCTTGAGAGGCTTCCAGGCCTTGCTTCGGCGCGGGTGAACTTCACGGGCAAGAGGGTTGTTGCCATGTGGAATGATCCCTCCTTCAAACCCGCCGGCATCACGGAAAAATTGAACGAGCTTGGGTTCATTTCACGGCCCTTTGACCCCAGCCACTCGGGCCTCAAGGCCGATGACGCGCAAAGCAGGCAGCTGCTTCGCGCCGTCGCCGTGTCCGGCTTTGCCGCAGCCAATATCATGTTGCTCTCGGTTTCCGTCTGGTCCGGGGCGGAGGGAAGCACCCGCGACCTGTTCCACTGGATTTCCGCCGGCATTGCGCTGCCCACTGTTGCCTATGCGGGCAGGCCCTTTTTCCGGAGTGCAATTCGCGCGCTGTCCTCAGGCCAGTTCAATATGGACGTTCCGATATCGCTCGCCGTCTGCCTCGCGGCACTGATGAGCCTCTACGAAACCTTCAACCACGGCGAGGTCGCCTATTTTGATGCTTCAGTAACTCTGCTTTTCTTCCTGCTCACCGGCCGTTACCTCGATCATCTCATGCGGGCCCGCGCCCGCTCCGCCGTGTCCCAGCTCCTGTCGCTTTCGGCCTCAAGTGCCATGATTGAAGACGTGGGCGGAGCCACGCGCATCATTGCCGCAACGGCGCTCCAGCCCCAGATGAAAATGCTGGTCGCGGCCGGAGAACGCCTCGCCGCAGATGGCGTGGTTATCTCGGGCACGAGCGAAATCGACCGGTCATTGCTGACCGGAGAAACCAATCCGGAAGTGGTGGCGAAAGGTGCCACGGTTCATGCCGGCATGCTGAACCTGACTGGCCCACTGGTGGTCAATGTCACAGCTGCCGGGCAGGATACATTTCTTGCCGAAATCATCCGTCTCATGGCCTCAGCCGAACAGAGCCGCTCGCGCTACGTGCAAATTGCCGACAGGCTCGCCCGCATCTATTCGCCAGCCGTTCACATTCTGGCCGCATCGACATTGGCGGGCTGGCTCATCTGGACAGGCGGCGATTGGCATAGTTCGCTGATGACCGCAATTGCTGTCCTGATTATTACCTGCCCCTGCGCACTGGGTCTTGCCGTGCCAGCGGTTCAAACGGTGGCCAGCGGCGTTCTTTTCCGCAATGGCGTCATGATCAAGGATGGCGCAGCGCTGGAAAAACTTAGCGGCGTTGATACAGTGATATTCGACAAGACAGGAACACTGACACTGGGCCGCCCACGGCTGATCAATAGCTCTTCTTTGGCATCATTGGACCTCGCCCTGGCAGCGGGTCTCGCACGGCTAAGCCGTCATCCGCTTTCGCGTGCTGTTTGCGAGGCGGCCAAGTCCCGTGGCATCGCGCCTGCAACCGTGGAAAATGTGCGAGGAACTGCCCGGGCAATGGCCTGTCGGGATGGTTTGCATGGAAAGCCGGTACGCCTTGGCTCCAGGCGTTGGTGCGGACTTCAGGAGAATGACGGTCAAGGGTTGCCAGAGTTTGTTCTGGCTGCGGAGTTCGAAGGACACGCCGGCATTTTTTACCTTTGAAGACGAATTGCGTCCGGATGCCGCATCTGTGATCGCCAAATTGAAGGCGGAAGGCTTGCGCGTTGAGATTCTCTCAGGTGATCGCGAGGCCCCAGTGAGCCGCGCCGCATCTGCACTTGGCATTGAGTACTGGCAGGCTGGCGTGACGCCGCAACAGAAGCTCGCCTACGTCCAGTCGCTCAAGGAAGCTGGCCGCAAGGTGCTCATGGTTGGAGACGGGCTTAACGATGCACCGGCCCTGGCTGCGGGGCACACCTCGATGGCGCCGTCATCGGCCACTGATATTGGCCGGACAGCAGCCGATACGATTTTCATGGGTGAAAGCCTGGTGCCGCTTCTTGTTGCGCGGGATGTGGCAATCGCCACCCAGCGCCTGTCGCATGCAGAATTTCGCGCTTGCCGTTGGCTATAACGTCCTTGCCGTGCCCATCGCCATGCTGGGCTTTGCCTCGCCTCTGCTTGCCGCCGTCGCAATGTCAACTTCGTCCATCATTGTCATTGCAAATTCGCTGCGGCTCGGGCTGTACTTCCGCAGGCAAGAACGCAATGACCGCAAAAGGGCTGCGAGCTTGAAATGCCTGACCTGCCGCATTTGGAGCGGAGAGCCGCATGACCATTCTTCTCTTATTGATCCCGGCCGCGCTTGCCTTGGGGGCCATCGGCCTCGCGGCATTTCTGTGGAGCCTTCGCAACGGGCAGTTTGACGATCTTGACGGCGCGGCCCACCGCATCCTGGTTGATGAGGACCGGCCGAAGCGCTCAACTGATGGGCGTAACTGATACGATCCGAAAGGTATTCATGTCTTCGTCGTGCTCACGGATCGAAATATATTCCCCCGCGATGAATGCATGATCACCAAACCGGTAGCCGGTTTCGTCATCGTCAGCATCGCCATGAATGTCATAGTGGAAGGCCCATGATCCTCCGGGTTTGCGCACCAGGTGGCCGATTTCATCGGGCACTCCTTCCCAGAAGCGTTTGACACGGCATTGGCTGCGATGCCGTTGCCATGATTTCGCATCAATATGGCCCTTCTTGTCGAGCGGCGCCACGAACTCATAGCCGTGCAGCGCGCTTCCCTCGGGAAAGTCATGGTTTCGCGCCATCTCAATTCTGATCTTGCTCAACGTCATTTCCCTTGGCCCCTCAATGTGACATCAAGACCGGAATTGTCATGTGCTCAAGGACATGCCGTGTCGCGCCGCCAAACACAAACTCCCGCATCCGCGAGTGGGCATAGGCTCCCATCACCAGTAGATCGGCGCCCAGATCATTGGCCCGCATCAAAAGGGCCTCGCCCGCATTGCGTCCATCCGTCATCATCGGCTCGGCAACCGCCTTGATGCCATGGCGCGACAATACTGCGGCTTCTTCAGCGCCAGGAATTTCGCCAGCCTCCCGGCTTTGCCTGTAAGGATCAACCCAGACGAGCCGGGTTTCCTTGACAAGCCGCAACAAGGGCAGGGCATCGAACATGGCACGCGAGGATTCCTTTGTTCCATTGATGCCGACTATCGCCTTCTCGGCAATGCCCTCTCCGCGTGGTGCAAAATGGCCCTGTTTGGGAATGATCAGAACTGGCCGCCCTGATTCCATGACGAGCCGCACAACGAGGTCCCGTTCGATATTTTCATCTGGTCCGCGATCAATCTGACTGGCAATGACCAGTTCAGCGCCATGCGAATGGGCAATTGCGCTCTCTGCGATGTCCGGATAATTGGAATCGACAACGCGCCATTCCGCCTTGAGGCCATCCTGTTTTACCCTTGCCTCGAATTTCTTGCGCACCTCTTCAAGCTTTGATTTGAAAAGGTCGCGATAGGCTTCAAACAGCATTGGGGTGGCGAGCATGCCAACGTCTGAATAGACCTGTGCTGCCGGCAGGACATAAAGCCCGATGACATGGGCGTCGAATTGCCGGGCCATTGCGCTGGCAGCGTCAAGCAATTGTTGTGTGCGGTTTGTGCCGTTTAACAGAACCAGTATCGTCTTGAAGGGCATTTGAAGTTCCTCTGGTAAATGCAGGCGGTTAGCGGTTTTCTATGGCTAGAGAGGCAGGTATTCCTTGATGTGGTGGTAGACATAATCATTGGATTGATGGGCATAGTCGTGCGTGATTTCGGCAAATACCCGCTTTTTCAGTGACGGGCTGAACTCTTTGCGGAGTATCGCCCAAGGCGGTTGCGGGCGCAACCACGACAAGATGCTCAAATTCGCCTTTTTGTTCGGCGCGCTCCAGATGCGCCGCAATCCGTGCTAGAAACTGCGCCTCGCGCTGTTCGTGCGGATCAATCCTGGGTTCAACTGCGTGCCGTGCAGCACCAACCGATTCCTGAACCCTGGGCTGCCGGTCCGTCATCAACTCGTGTGTTGGGGGATGCGGCTCATGGAAATGTCCATCTGGAACCTGTTGCACACCCTTTTGCCGTGACGTGTACAGCAGTATCCTTGCCTGCGCCCCGTCAGCGACAACTATCCATGTACGGTTCTGTTTCACTATTGTCCTCAGATTTCCTTGGATATTGGAAAGAGGCGTGCCTCTGACGCCTCCTTCCGCAAAATGGCTGGATTGAAGTTCAGGCCGCAGCCTTGACTTCGATTTTCTGGGTTTTCGTTTGCGCCTCAACCGGCTTCTGGACCACGAGCTTGAGCACGCCCTTGTCGAATTTTGCTTCGATCTTCGCCGGATCGGCCTTGAACGGAAGCTGCATGCTGCGCTCGAATGTGCCATAGGACCTTTCAACAAGGTGATAGTCCTTGGTCTTTTCTTCCTTGTCCGACTTCTTGTCGGCCTTGATGGTCAGGATGTCGCCTGCCAGGGAAACGTCAATTTCCTTTTCGTTGACGCCTGGCAATTCCGCAGTCACTTCGAGCGTCTTCTCAGTCTCCGCAACATCAACTTGCATGGCCAGCCGCCCAATTCCATTCCACCGCCCAACCAATGGGAGGTCTGCCCCGAAATCATTGAAAAGCTTGTCAACTTCCTGTTGAAGCGCCCGAAATGGCTTACGTTCGCTTGCAGCTTCCCCCCAAAGGCTAGGTAACATGGATCTAACTTTCATTTTCATCTCCTCTACTTGGCCAATTTAACGCCAAACCGTACATTGGCTGACCACAGCCGCGCACGCATTGACTCTGATCAATGAGAACTGGAAGATTTGGGAAAGGTTCCTCTGGGCGCGCTGTTTTCAGGCTGCTTGGACGTGGATGAAAACCGGCCATTTGCCAAGTTGGCGATTGGGCCCTATCAAGAAATAGAGGCTTCCGCCTCGCAAAATCAGATGGATAGAGCAGGATATGCAGATTGAAGAGCAAATTCTCCAGACTGTTTATGACACGTCTCTCGACGCGATAATTGTCATTGATGAGAAGGGAGTGATGCGCTCTTTCAACAAAATAGCCGAAAAGCTTTTCAACTATTCCGCCCGGGAAGTTCTTGGCCAAAACATCAAGCTGCTCATGCCTCCCTATTTCGCCGAACAACACGATGGTTACCTCGAACGCTATCTGCGTACCGGCGAAAAACACATTATCGGCATTGGCCGGGTTGTAACCGGCCAGAAGAAGGATGGTTCGACATTTCCAGTGGAACTCGCAATTGGCGAAGCAAGAATTGGCGAGCACAGGCTTTTTGCGGGTTTTATCCGTGACCTTACCGAAAGGCAGCAGATTGAGCAGCGCGTGCATGAGCTCCAGGAGGAACTGGTCCATGCATCAAGGCTTGCAAGCCTTGGCGAGATAACATCAATGGTCGCTCACGAGGTCAATCAGCCGCTGTCTGCGTCAGGCACCTACCTGGAAGTTGCGCGTGAGCTTCTGGCCTCGGAGCAGGGAGACGACCGGGCCCGCGGCCTAAAATCGATCGAACAGGCCGCCGCACAGATCCGGCGGGTAGGCGAAACGGTGCGGCGCATCAGGGAATTTGCCAGGAAAAAAACACCCGATCTGGCGCTTGAAGACGTTAACCGCATCATTGAGGAAGCCAACGCGATTGCCTCTGTGGGCTCAAAGGCGAAGCATATTCGCACCATATTCGATCTTTCTCCCTCGCGACCGCAAACGAAGGTGGACCGCATCCAGATACAGCAGGTGATCATGAATCTCGTCCGTAACGCAATCGATGCGATGACTGATTACGACAAGCGCGAACTCGTCCTGCAGTCGCGGGTCAACGAAGCGGGCCTGATTGAAATCAGTGTCTTGGATTCCGGGCCCGGTGTTGCGGAAGCCGTCGCAAAGCGCTTGTTTACGCCTTTCATGACCACAAAACGGGACGGCACCGGACTGGGCCTCGCAATTTGCCGCACCATCGTCGAAGCCCATGGCGGCAGGTTATGGTACGAAAAAAGTCCTTTGGGCGGGGCAGCATTCAAGTTTACGCTGCCAGCCAATCCCGGAAGCGATGTGAAACAGCATGCAGACGTCTGAGATTGTCCATGTAATTGATGATGATGAGGGCGTGCGGGAAGGGCTTTGTGCCCTCCTCGAAGCTAAAGGATTTACGGCGCAACCTCATGCCTCATGTGAGGAATTCCTAAACCGCTTTTCTGCCGATGCGGCGCTTTGCATTGTTGCTGATTTGCGGATGCCCGGCATGGGTGGCCTCGATCTTCAGGCTCATCTGCTTGCGAAAGCGGTCAATTTGCCATTCATTGTGATTACCGGCCATGGCGACGTATCAAGTGCGGTGCGGGCGCTCAAATCAGGTGCGGCGGATTTTATCGAGAAACCGATTGACGGAAAACTATTTATTGCCGCCATTGAAAGGGCAGCCGTGGCGCGGCGTGCCGCCAAGGCGCAGCTGGAAGTGGCCGGCTTGGTCCAGGAGAAGATTGCCGCACTTACGCCACGCGAGCGCGATGTGTTGCGCCACCTCGTCGAAGGCAACCCCAACAAGATCATCGCTCACCAGCTAAGTATCAGCCCCCGCACCGTAGAAAACCATCGGGCGAGACTGATGGTTAAAATGCAGGCCGACAGCGTAGCGGAGTTGGTGCGAATGGCCTTGGCTGCCGGGATATCTGCCAAGTCTGGCGCTTAGCTGCGCGGAAGCGAGTATAGGTGTTTTTCCGGACTGGAAATTGCAATCGGGTTGCCGGATAATCCTCCGCCATCGGACAATTCCAGGGAGATTTGTTGTTCGAAAACAAGGCGCGTTGGGACTATCGCATGGCATCATTCCTTCCAAAGCCATTGATTTATATTGTCGATGATGACGATGCCGTTCGGGATTTGCTTGACGCCTATCTGACGCTCAAAGGTATGAACGTGGCTGTTTTTGGTTCGGCGCAAGAACTGCTGGTCCACGAGGACATTTTGCCAAATCTCCTCATAATTGATGTCAATATGCCCGAAATTGACGGTTTTATGCTGCTCGAAACATTGCGAAATCGCGGCCACTACGCGCCCGCCGTACTGATCACCGGCCTTGGCGATCCGGATACGCGCGCACGGGCGGAACGCGCGGGAGTGGCGGCATTTTTCGACAAGCCAATCGATCCACCAGTCCTATTCTCCACCCTTACTCAGCTGCTCACTGAAGCGCGCGCCTGAATTGGCTTGAGCTAAGTCCACCAATGCCGCAACTCTCACCCTGTATAATGCGCTGGACAGTACGCAAAAGAAGAAAGCCGACGAGCTTATACTTGGCATGGGAATGATGTAACCGAAGCGCCGGCGACTGTGATTTTCAGTCGTCGGGTTCTTTGCGCTGCACCCAACTACTTCCCGCCTTTTTGTAAAGCCGCTTCACTGCCGACCAGGCGATTCGATGGGCGATTTCCTCGTGTCGCGGATCATTGCGATGGCTTTCGAAAGCATGGTTGAACGCCGCCCGAAAGATATCTTGAGCATGATCCGGCAGGTGAGATCTCACGGAGGCGGGTAAATCGGCATTCGAGGCATAGGGCATGATTAGATCTCCTGGCCGAGCATTACCTGCGGAAAACGCGCAGGAGTCCATCAGACAATGATTTGATCGATTGCCCACTACTTGCTGCCGACCTTTTGATTCTCATTGGAGTTACGGAGAAAGCA
Source organism: uncultured Alphaproteobacteria bacterium (assembly GCA_963766425.1). Classification (GTDB taxonomy): domain Bacteria; phylum Pseudomonadota; class Alphaproteobacteria; order Rhizobiales; family Aestuariivirgaceae; genus Aestuariivirga. The sequence continues at coordinate 80,758 of CAVYAB010000024.1, read as the reverse complement.
TCGGCCACTGGCGTTCTTGATCTGGATCAGGGCGCGAAACTACCAACCTGCTAATAGCCAGGCAATCAGATCACTAAGGAGTTACCCCTATGGCCCACAAGCAAGTGTTGTTTCGGTCCGAGGCGCGCGAGAAAATCCTGCGCGGGGCCAGCCAGATGGCAGATGCAATTCGCGTGACGCTGGGACCCAAGTCGAAATCGGTTCTAATCGAAAAGAAGTGGGGGGCCCCACTTGTGTGCAATGACGGCGTCACTATCGCCAAGGAATTCAACCTGAAGGACCCGGAGGAAAATCTCGGCGCCCAGATGTTACGGCAAGCCGCCGAAAAGACCGGCGAGCTTGTAGGCGACGGCACCAGCACATCTGCAGTTCTGGCCCACGCCATGTTTGCCGACGGCTTGCGCAATGTCGTTGCCGGTGCCAGCGCCATTGATGTGAAGCGCGGGCTTGAGCGCGCCACCCAGGCCGCAGTTGTTGCTCTCAAGGCCCTGTCACGCCCGGTCACAACGCGTAAAGAGAAAGCCCAGGTGGCGGCGATCTCGGCCCATAATGATCAACTGATAGGCGATCTCGTGGCGGATGCGATGGAGCGGGTCGGCAATGAGGGCGTTATCACAGTCGAGGAGTCAAAGACCACCGAGACCGTTCTGGAGGTAGTGGAGGGCATGCAATTCGACCGGGGCTTCATCTCGCCTTATTTCATCACCAACGGCGAGAAAATGGAGGCTATCCTGGAAGACGCCCTCGTTCTGGTTTGCGACCGGAAGATCGCCGCGTTGAACGATCTCATTCCGCTCCTTGAGCAAGTCGCCAAGTCGGCGAAGCCTATGCTGGTGATCGCCGATGATGTGGAAGGCGAGGCACTCGCTACCCTGATCGTCAATCAATTGCGCGGTAATCTGAAAAGTTGTGCCGTGAAATCGCCGGGCTTCGGCGACCGGCGCAAGGCCATGCTGCATGACATCGCCATCCTTACGGGCTCGCAAGTTATCGCCGAGGAACTCGGACTGAAACTCGAAACCGCCACACTTGACCAGCTTGGCAAAGCCAAGCGTGTAGTTTGTGACAAGGATACAACAACCATTGTCGGCGGTGGCGGCCAGCGAAGCGCCATCGACGACCGAATTGGCCAGATCAAGGCCGAAATCGCAAAGACCACCAGCGATTACGACAAGGAGAAGTTGCAGGAGCGCCTGGCGAAATTGTCAGGTGGCGTCGCCGTGATCCGCGCTGGCGCTCCCGTTGAATCCGAGATGAAGACAAGAAAAGACGCCCTTGACGATGCTATCAGCGCCACCAAGGCGGCAGTGAGTGAAGGGGTGGTTCCCGGCGGTGGCCTTGCGCTCTTGCGCTGCGTCGATGCCGTAAGCGCTCTTGAGAAAATAACTGAAGGTGATGAACGCACGGGGGTTCAGGTCTTGAAGCGGGCGCTAGCAGCTCCGGCCCGCCAGATTGCCGAAAATTCTGCCGTTGATAGTGGAGTAGTCATCGCCAAGATGCTTGAAGGCAACGGCAGTTTCGGGTTTGATGCGGCGCGCAATGAATATACCGATCTGATTGAGGCCGGGATCATTGATCCGACCAAGGTGGTGCGTATCGCACTTGAGAACGCGGTATCTGTTGCCAGCGTGCTGCTGCTTACCGAGGCAACCATGACCGAGATAGATGAACCAGAGAAGAGCCGCATGCCGCAAATGGACGGTGGTATATAAGGCTGTCAGCACAAGTTCCGTTAGACTCGCGTAGTGATCACTAAAAATACTTGCTCCCACATCAAGATGGAAGTTTCTCGGACAGATACGCAACCGCAAGTTCCAGGCTCACGAGGCGTGGGTAGTCCTTCTCGGGGAGAGCGAGTCCAGTAGCCTGATGCAGGCCGGTGACGAATTTCAGGAAATCCATGGAGTTGAATTCGAACTGCTCGTTGAAGCTGCGTTTCGGATCAAGGGGTTCAGCCTCGAGATCGGGGGCTACCTCGTAGAGTGTCCGTTTGACCAGTTCGATAAGTTTATCCTGAGTCATAGCATCTCCGGTTTCTGAAGAATTTCGCCAAGGAGCCTTAGAAAACGAGCCGCCGAACGGCCGTCGTTGGCGCGATGATCTCCGGCCACTGCAAACGTCGCGAGCTTGCGGATGGCAAGGGCATCATTCACCACCCATGGCCGCACTTCGATTTGACCAACACCGATGATTGCCACTTGCGGTGGATAGATCACAGGTAACACCATATCGGCCGAGTTATCCCCGAGATTAGAGAGCGTCACTGTAGCTTCGGTCAGTTCCGAACTTCGCAGCCGGCCGCCGCGGACGCGCGCGACCAAGTCGCTCAGCCGCTGCATGATTTCGGTCAGCGACAGCGTGTCGGGCAGGGCAAGGGCAGGGGCGATGAGCCCACCGCCGCGCAAGGCTATGCCAATACCCATTTTAACCTCGGCGATCCGCACCGGACGATCATCGAGAAAGTGACCATTGAGTTCGGAAACCTGCTGTAGGCCCAGGGCACAGGCTTTGATGATGGGAACCGCAGCAAGGAGACGATCAGGAACAGCGCGGCGCGCATTCTCTGTGGCCAGCCATTGCATCATTACCGTCATGTCAATGGTTGAGCTTACATAGTAATGAGGAATTTCGCGCTTGCTGCGTGCCATGGCCGCCGAGATGGCTTTGCGCATTTCGTCGAGATTGATGCCACGGCCGGCCTTGGGTTTGACGGGCACCGAGGGTGCTTCAATTTCCTTTAATCCGATGATGCCATCCTGCCCCGGAGATACCGACTGAACATCAATGCCGAGTTCTTTGGCGCGGGAGCTGGCAGCGGGCGTAATCTTCAGTCCGGATGTTAACGGGGCCACGACTTGGGCCGGAGGCGCGTAGACCGGCTTTTGTGGAACCACTTCGGGTGGAGCGGGCTGGACTAATTCCGGCTGCTCCGCTGTCCGGATGGTCGCAAGCACCTCTCCGACCGGGACGCGTGTGCCGGTCTTCACATGGGTGGCCTCCAGCACACCATCATGGAAGACTTCGATTTCGATGGCTCCCTTCTGGGTCTCGACCACGGCTATTATATCGCCGCGCTTCAATTGATCGCCCGGCTTCTTGAGCCACTCAACGAGGGTTCCCTCGTCCATGTCGGCGCCAAGCGAAGGCATGCGGAAGGCGATCATCGCCGCAGAACTCCACGCACCGCCATGACGACGCCTGCCACTTGCGGCGTGGCAGCTATTTCCAGATGACGTGCATAGGGAATGGGGACTTCGGCGCTGCACACGCGCGCCACTGGCGCGTCGAGCGCGAAGAATGCGCCTTCCATAATCAATGCGCTGATCTCCGCCGCGAGACTTCCTGTCCGCCAGCCCTCATCCACGATCACCGCCCGGTGGGTTTTTTCCACCGATGCCAATATGGTCTTGCCATCAAGGGGACGAAGCGCGCGCAAATCAATCACTTCGCAATTGATGTTCTCGCGGGCAAGATCCGCCGCCGCTGCCAGTGCCTTCTTCAGACTGCCACCATAGGTGATGATGCTGCAATCTGTGCCGGGTCGGCTGATGGCAGCGCCCTCGATCGGCCTCGACAGATCGCCTTCGGCAGCGATTTCGCCCTCGTCGTTATAGAGCATTGCATGCTCGAAAATCACAACGGGGTCGGGGTCCTGCAGCGCCGTCCACAGCATGCCGCGCGCGTCCGCCACTGTTGCCGGGGCGACAACCTTGATGCCCGGTACATGCGCGTACCAGTTTTCCAAACTGTGCGAATGTTGGGCCGCCAGTTGCCGCCCGGCGCCGGTTGCCATCCTGATCACCAGTGGCACCGAAAATTGTCCACCTGACATGTGTCGTAAGGCGGCAGCAGTGTTGACGATCTGGTCGAGGGCCAGAAGGCTGAAGTTAACCGTCATGATTTCGACGATGGGCCGCATGCCGCCGAGCGCTGCGCCAATTCCAGCCCCGGTGAAGCCGGCCTCGGCCAAGGGCGTATCCCTGATCCGATCTTCGCCGAAATCGGCCAGCAAGCCCTTGGAACAGCCATAAGCACCGCCGTAGCGACCGACATCCTCGCCCATGAGAAAAACCCGGGCGTCCCGGCGCATTGCATCCTGAATTGCTTCCCGAACGGCATCGCGATAGGTGATCTTGCGCGGCACGCTCATGTCGCTGCGCTCCGTTTAATCGGTGTGAGCACATCACGCGTGAGGTCTGCTTCTGGCTCCCATGGCGAGGCCTCCGCAAATTTCACTGCGTTTTCGACTTCTTCGGCTATGGCTGTCTCGATTGCGGCAATCTCGGACTGGTGGAGGGTGCCGGTAGTCAGCAGCCACTCGCGGAAGCGTTTGATTGGGCAACGCTCCTTCCATTTCTCCACCTCCGCCTTGTTGCGGTAGAGGTCGGGATCGAACATAGAATGAGCCCGGAAACGATAGGTTCGGGTCTCGAGGAATTGGGGGCCATTTCCGTCGCGCACCGCCTGCACCGCGCGCCGCGCAGCCACTTCTACGGCCACCACATCCATGCCGTCGACACTCCCGGCAGTGATGCGGTAGCTCCGGGCATGTTGACATATGTCGGTTTCGGACTCGGATCGCTCGAGGGCTGTGCCCATGGCGTAGAGGTTGTTCTCGCAAATGAAAAGTACAGGCAGTTTCCACAAGGCAGCAAGGTTCATGCTTTCGTGGAATTCACCTTCAGCAGCGGCCCCTTCACCAAAAAAACAACAGGTTACTCGCGACCTTCCGTTCATCTTGTCTGCCAGGGCAAGACCTACCGCCAGCGGCAGGCCACCGCCGACAATGGCATTGCCACCATAGAATTTCCGCTCCGCATTGAAGATATGCATCGACCCGCCACGACCGCGGCTTGAGCCAGTGGCCTTGCCATACATTTCCGCCATGACTTCAGTCGCGAGCAGGCCCCGCGCCAACGCGTGGCCATGCTCGCGATAGGTTGCGACGACAGCATCTTCGGGCGTGAGCGCTTGCATGACGCCAACGGCATTGGCTTCCTCACCGATGTAAAGATGAAGAAATCCTCGGATCTTCTGTTCGCCGTAAAGCTCGGCGCAACGCTCTTCGAAGCGCCGGATCAGCATCATCATGCGGAGGAGCTTGGTGCAGTGCTCTTTTGTGAGGTGAATCTTTTCGGAAATGGATGGGTTCATGTCGAGCCCTCCAGCGTCGAGGTATCACCTTCCGGTAATCCAAGTTCTCGCGCCTTGAGCAGTCGCCGCATGATTTTACCAGACCGGGTTCGCGGCAGGCCTTCACTGAATGCAATTTGGCGCGGCGCCACGGCGGGCCCGAGTTTCTTCCGCGCATGTGCCATGAGCTCCTTCATCAGGGCCTCGTCCGCTGCGTGACCAGGGCGCAGGCTGACATAGGCTTTGACCACTTCGCCCGCCACCGGATCGGGAACGCCGATGGCTGCAGCTTCGGCCACGGCGGGGTGGGCAAGGAGTGCGCTTTCCACCTCGAACGGTCCGATCAGATGACCGGCAGACTTGATGACATCATCGGCGCGGCCAACGAACCAGAAAAAACCGTCAGCATCCTTCGTGGCCATATCGCCCGTAAGATACCAGCCTCCGGCGAAGCATTTTTTGTATCTTTCGTCTTCGTTGAGATAGCCGCGGAACATGGAGGGCCACCCAGGCCTGAGCGCCAGTTCGCCCTCGACATCATTCTCTGCAATTTGATCTACCGCGTCCTCTTTGCGGCGTACGATGGCCGCCTCTATGCCGGGGAGCGCCAGCCCCATGGAGCCGGGTTTGATTTTCATGCTTGCGGTATTGGCAATCATGATGCCGCCCGTTTCGGTCTGCCACCAGTTGTCGTGAATGGGCCGGCCCAATACCTGCTGCCCCCAAACCACAGCCTCGGGATGCAGCGGCTCACCGACACTGGCGATGAAGCGCAGCGCCGAAAGGTCAAACCGCTTCGGTAGCTCATCACCCGCCCGGATAAGCATACGGATCGCCGTCGGCGCCGTGTACCAGACATTGACGCGGTGCTTGTCAAGCGTGGAATACCAGCGCTCCGCATCGAACTCCTCCTCGTCGAGAATGAGTGTGCAGCCGACTGCCAAGGGCGCGATAATACCGTATGAAGTGCCGGTGACCCAGCCCGGATCGGCCGTGCACCAATAGATGTCGTCAGGCTTCAGATCCAGCGCATGGATGGCAGTTGCTCTGTGGGCTATGACGGCGGCATGAACATGCATGGCTCCCTTCGGCCGCCCGGTCGTGCCGCTGGTGAAATGGAGAATGGCAAGCTCTTCGGGGCTGGTAGGCTCAATCTCAAACGACGGTGATGCCGCAGCGAGGAGTGCGTTGAAATCAAGACCCCCGCCACCTCCATCAGTGAGAACCACATGCTTCAGGAAGGGCAGTTCGCTTAGAATGGGTTGGATTTTGCGCGCAAAGAGACGCGACGTTGTGACCAACACCACAGGCTTTGCTATCAGCATCCGCGCCTTGACGGGCTCCGGCCCGAAGGCCGAGAACAGCGGGCAGAATACAGCGCGGAGTTTCCATGTCCCAAGGGCCGCAATATGCAGCTCCGGCACCCGGCCCAGCAGACTGAAGACACGATCTCCGGCACCGATACCCAAAGCCTTGAGAGCATTGGCGAAACGTGATGCCGACCAACTCAGTTCCTGATAACTGATATCACTGCGGCTGCCGCCACTGCCGATCCAGCGGATGGCGATCCGTTGGCCATTGCCTTGCAGCACGTGCTGATCAACCGCCGCATGGGCGATATTGAGGCCGCGCCCGCCCGGCAGCTCCGCCAAACTCCGCCTGGCATCATCCCAAAACTTCGAGGTATCACTCATATTGAATTATGGATGAACATCATGCCATCCTCCTGACAAGAAGCGATAACCGTTTCAATATGTGCCATATCCAGCCATGCCGTCTTGATCCATCTCAATCCTGGCTCTGTTCCCCGATGGCGAGCCAAATGTTGGATTCTATCAAGACGCTCCTGGGAGTCTTTCTCGCGAAGTGAACTCCTCCGGAATAGCAGGTTCGTTGGAAGAACATTCATAACCGGGGGGATTTGGCTGCAGCCGTTATTCGGGCAAATAGTCGACATTCGACCGAGGAAGCACCCTGATGTGATTCTGAACCTCTCTAACGCCTTTCGTGTTCTCCGCGACCACGCGGATGGCTTCACGTTCGGCTTCGGACGCAGTATTGCCCCAAAGGTGCACGACGCCGTCTTCGACTGTGACATCAACCAGTACCACCCGTATTGCCGCGTCTTCCATTGCGGTTGTCAAGATAGCGGACCTGATTTGGCTGTCGCTCGGGGCAGCATCGCTGACCCTTTTGGTGGCAAGGCTTCGGAGCAGGTTTGCCCTGCTCACTATCCCGACAACCTTTCCGCTGCGCATCACTGGTGTCCGCTTGATTCCTCGTTCCTCGAACACCATGGCAATCCGATCAAGAGGTTCCTGCTCGTTGATCGTTACCACTTCTTTTGTCATGACGTCTTTGACCTTCAAGCCATGGGACTTCACGAAGGCTTTCGCCTCCTGCTCCGGAGATGATGTCGGATTGATCCACCAGGACTGCCGTCCGGTGACAAGTTCCGCCCGGCGCATCAGATCACCCTCGGTGAGAATTCCAGCAAGCCGACCCGAATCGCCGATCACTGGGACTCCGCTAATCTGCCGCTCAAGCATGAGCCTGACTGCCTCCGCGATATCCGTCTCGGGAGATACGGTCACTACGTCAGTCGTCATAATATCTCTTGCTCTCATTTTCCTACTCCCAAATGATCTGGCGAACTGGCGATTTCACTCCCGCCGTCAACAAGGCCGTAACTGACGGTTTCCTCAGTCCACACAAGGATATTAGTTTGCCGGAGATTACTGCATGTTGATCGAGATCAAGGCAACGCGGGGCTTTTTTTGGCATCAATTTGACTTTCTTTCTTCCCATAACCTGGTGCGGCGGATGCTAACAAAAGACTTGATGATCAGCAAAGTGGTAACGGTCAGTCCTGGAAATAGCATATGGCACGCTGCCCAAAAAATGCTGGACCATGATGTGAGTGGATTGCCGGTTGTTGATGACAACGGGCATCTTGCAGGAATGCTGACCCAGGGAGACTTGCTTCGCAGGATTGAATTAGGAACCGGAACAGCTTCCGTGGCACCGGAACGACGGCTGGGGGCATACGTGAAGACCCACAGTTGGAAAGTCGACGATGTCATGACAACCAATGTGATCGCAGTTGAAGAGGAAACACCAATCAGCGGTGTCGCCACGTTGATGGATCAGCATGGAATCGGGCGCATACCTGTGGTTCGACAGGGAAGACTTGTCGGCATTATCAGCCGCAAGGATATTCTGCGCGTTATCGCGACCGCAAAACACGATGCTATCGCCCCAGGAGATGCGGCAACGCGGCGCGCTATTCTGGCGCGGCTTGGTGAAAACGGTGATTTGGAAGGAGTCCATCTGACCGTTACCGTCTCTGGTGGCGTCGTTCATCTTGGTGGCACGGTGGGCTCCGATGCCGAACGTGAAGCGGCGCTCGTGACAGCGGAAAGCGTCCGAGGCGTCGCAGGAGTGTGCGACCATATGCAAATTGTGAATAGTGCCGGTGGCGTGCCCGCCCGCAAGCTATCAAATCGATGACGCCGGTCATGCCCTCCAGCCCATGACCCAAATCCTCACTATTACACTAAATCCCACAGTCGATATTTCGAGCCAAGCAGAAGTGGTGCGTCCAACCCGCAAGACAAGGACGTCGAACACCAGATACGATCCGGGGGGAGGTGGAATTAACGTCGCCCGGGTCATTGCGACGCTTGGGGGAGACGTGGAAGCAATCTTTCTTGCGGGCGGCGAAATTGGTTTGCTCCTCGACCGTCTGCTGCGAGAGGAAGGTATTCGCCGCCGTATCTTCCCCATAGCTGGTCAGACCAGAATCGGCGTTGTGGTTCAAGAACACACCACTGGGCTCGAATACCGTTTCGTTGCCGAGGGGCCCGCGGTGCAACACGACGAGTTGCAGCCGTGCCTGGATGCCGCTGCGTCCCATGGCGGGAGCTATGTTGTCGCCAGTGGTAGTCTTCCCGCCGGAGTGCCGGGCGACACCTATGCCCAGATGGCTGACAGCACAGCGGCAAAGGGAGTCAGGTTCGTTCTCGATAGCTCCGGGGCAGGACTGCAAACCACTTTGGAGAAGTCCCGCGTCTTTTTGGTCAAGCCCAGTCTCGGCGAACTGGAGAAACTCGTCGGACGGAAGCTCGATGAGAATGGGGCTCGTCAGGCAGCTGCTGACATCGTCGCGCGTGGCGCAGCAGAGATCGTGGCGGTCACCATGGGTGCAGAAGGAGCATTGCTTGCGACGTCTAGCGGCGTTCTGCGCGTTCCGGCCATAACTGTGAGGGTGCGTTCCGCCGTTGGAGCAGGCGACAGCTTCCTCGGTGCTATGGTTTGGGCGTTGTCCCAAGGCAAGTCTACTGAGGAGGCCTTCCGGTTCGGCGTTGCCGCCGGCGCCGCTAAAGTCATGACCCCGGGAACCAAGCCTTGCAAGCGCAGTGATGTGTTAGACCTCTTTTCCAAGGCCCATGCCGGTTGACCGGCAGTAACTCCGTTACGACGCGGCTTCTGCCTGAGCAACCTTCTGCTTTACCGCAACGAAGCTGTCCGGGCTGACTGATATCGAGTCAATTCCGCATTTGACGAGAAATTCAGCAAACTCTGGGTGATCGCTCGGCGCCTGGCCGCAAAGACCGACTTTTGCTCCGGCCTTGTGCGCGGCGGTGATGACGCTCTCGATCATCCATTTAACCGCCGGGTCCTGCTCGTCGAACAACTCTGCAAGTTCCGCGGAATCGCGGTCAACACCGAGCGTGAGTTGCGTGAGATCATTCGATCCGATGGAAAAACCGTCGAATCTCTTGGCAAATTCGCTGGCGCGGATGATGTTTGAAGGGATCTCGCACATCACATAGACTTCCAGGCCATTGACGCCGCGCTCCAGGCCATTTTCCGCCATGACGCTCAAGACGCGGTCAGCCTCAACTGTCGAACGGCAGAAGGGGATCATGACGATAACGTTCCTGAAACCCATCTCCTCCCGCAGGCGTTTGATGGCGCGGCACTCAAGCGCGAATCCCTCCTTGTAACGTGGCGAATAGTAGCGCGAAGCCCCGCGAAACCCGATCATCGGATTCTCCTCGCTCGGCTCAAACGTGGCACCGCCGATAAGGTTTGCGTATTCATTCGTCTTGAAGTCACTCATGCGGACGATGACCGGCTTGGGATGCATGACGGCCGCAATCCGGGATAGTCCGAGCGCCAGCCGGTCCACGAAGTATTCGGTCTTGTCGCTGTAGGCCCTGGTTATCTCCGCAATCTGCTGCTTTGCGGCGGCATCTTTCAAGTGTTCAAAGTGAACAAGGGCCATGGGATGAATACGTATGTGGTTGCCGACGACGAATTCCATGCGGACAAGACCGATGCCATCAGCGGGAACTCTCCACCATTTGTATGCCGCCGCCGGGTTAGCCATGTTGAGCATGACTGCAGTTGACGTTTTCGGCAGGTTCGACACATCGAGATTTTGAATCTCGAACTCGGCAGCGCCTTGGTAGATAAAGCCCTGGTCACCTTCAGCACAGGAAACCGTAATCTCCTGGAGATCGTGCAGGAGCTCGGTCGCATTTTCTGTGCCGACAATTGCCGGCAGTCCGAGTTCACGGCTGACGATTGCGGCGTGAGAGGTGCGACCACCATGATCGGTTATAATTGCCGAGGCGCGTTTCATAATCGGCACCCAATCCGGATCGGTCGTGCTGGCGACAAGGATTGCACCATCGGCAAAGCGATCGATGTCACGGGGGTTCTCAATGAGGCAGACCTTACCGGTCACGACCGCGCCGCCGATCCCAAGGCCCGACAGCAATAGCTTGCCTTTGCTCTTGATCCTGTAGGTATTGAACTGGCCAGCCTCGCGCTGCGACTGGACGGTTTCGGGCCGCGCCTGAAGCATGAAGATTTCACCGGTCTCGCCGTCCTTGGCCCATTCCATATCCATCGGCAAACCGTAATGCTCCTCGATTACGGTTGCCCAGCGGGCCAGCAGAAGAATGTCCTGGTCGCCAAGTACAAATGCCGTCCGCTCCGCCTTTGAGGTTGGGACATTTTGTGTGGGCGAAGTTCCGGTCGCATAGATCATCTTTTGCGTCTTGGCGCCGAGCCTCTTCTCGATGATCGGGTTCAACTTCGGATCGGCGAGATTGGGTTTGAAGATATGGTATTCATCGGGATCGACCGTGCCCTTGACGACGTTTTCGCCGAGACCCCATGCGGCGTTGATCAGAACAACCTTGTTGAAGCCAGTCTCGGTGTCGATCGAGAACATCACGCCGGCACCGCCGAGGTCTGAGCGTACCATGCGTTGCACGCCCACCGTTAGCGCCACACGCATATGATCGAAACCCTGCGCCTGACGATAGGCAATCGCCCGATCTGTAAAAAGTGACGCTATGCAATTGCGGCACGCATCGAGCAGGGCCTGCGCGCCCCGAATATTGAGGTATGATTCCTGCTGACCGGCAAAACTCGCCTGCGGCAAGTCCTCCGCCGTGGCACTTGAACGAACGGCGACGCTGATGTCAGTCAAGCCAGTTCTGCGGCAAAGCTCAGCGTAGGCAGTGACGATGGCTTCCGCAATTGCCTTTGGCCACGCACCCTGCAGAATCGCCGTTCGGATTGCTTTGCCAGCTTCCGGCAACGTCAGTCTGCCGGCGGCGAGGTCAGCCAAATGCGCGACTATCTGTACGCGAAGATTATTTTCATCCAGAAAACGCCAGTAGGCATCCGATGTCGTTGCAAAGCCCGGCGGAACGCGGATGCCTTTGGGCCCGAGGGTTTGGATCATCTCTCCCAACGAGGCGCTCTTGCCACCCACCAGCGCCACATCGGCCCGGCCAACATCTTCGAACCAAACCACATGGGAACGCTCGGTGACCATTAAACTACCTCTTACCATTTAACCGTTGAGCGACAATAGAAGGCCCCGCGCCGGAAACTGCCGCCATTCGAGATCTGTATGCAATTTATCGGACCAGTCTCATACCGAGGATGACTGCTGTCTTTGATCCTCATCAAGCTGATCACAGGTTGATAAAAGACTTGGCACAATTGATCGGCATCAAAGGCGATGGCATCGGTCCAGCGGTATTTTGGCTTTATGTTGGCAAAGAAGCCAAAGCGAGTGACTGGAGGATTTCATGAGTATGTTCAATCGCAGTGCGGCATTTGTTTTTGGAGCAAGCCTGTTATTGGGTTCAGCCGCGGCCCATGCAGGCGGGACGGTCGAGGTCCTCCACTGGTGGACTTCAGGCGGTGAAGCCAAAGCCGTTGGCGAGCTCAAGAAGGCATTTGAGGCCCAGGGCGGTAAATGGATTGACTCGCCAATTGCAGGCGGCGGCGGCGATGCGGCAATGACCGCACTGCGCGCGCGCGTTGTGGCCGGCGATCCACCGACTGCAGTGCAGCTGAAAGGCCCCGGAATTCAGGAGTGGGCAAAAGAGGGCGCGCTGAACGATGTTGATGACGTCGCAAAGAAGGAAAACTGGGACGCGGTATTGCCCCCGGCGCTCGCTGGCATCATGAAGTACGAAGGAAAGTACGTCGCAGCGCCTGTCAACATCCATCGCGTAGACTGGCTCTGGGCCAATCCTCAGGTTCTCGCCAAGGTCGGTGCGTCAATGCCGACGACTTGGGAAGAGTTCAATGCTACAGCCGACAAACTCAAGGCTGCAGGCATAACTCCGCTGGCCCATGGCGGGCAACCTTGGCAGGATGCCACAGTCTTTGAAGTGGTCGTTCTCGGCGTCGGCGGCCCGGACTTCTTTCAGAAAGCCCTGGTGGAGCTCGACGAAAAAGCTCTGACCAGCGATACAATGGTCAAGTCCTTTGACCAGCTCCGCAAGTTGCGTGGCTATGTTGATCCGTCGTTCTCGGGACGGGACTGGAACTTGGCCACCGCCATGGTCATGAATGGCGAAGCAGCCTTTCAGATCATGGGCGATTGGGCCAAGGGTGAATTTGTTGCGGCTGGCAAGAAGCCCGGAACGGACTTCCTCTGTGCCCCGGCGCCGGGCAATGGTTACATCCTGAACTCGGACAGCTTCACCTTCTTCAAGGTCTCGGGCGCTGATCGCCTGGAAGGACAGAAAGTCCTCGCCAGCGAAATCATGTCTCCCGCATTCCAGGAGACATTCAATCTGGCGAAAGGATCAATTCCCGGCGCGCATCGATGTGCCGATGGATAAGTTCGATTCCTGCGCGGTGAAATCGCATGATGATCTGGCGGCTGCGATTAAGGCCAATTCCCTTGTTCCCAGCATGGCACATGAAATGGCCATTCCCCGCACCATCCGCGGCGAGTTTCTCGATGTTGTTACCAATTTCTTCAACAGCGACATGAGTTCCGCCGACGCGGTGAAGGCCTTGGTTGAAGGCGTCAAGCGCGCCCAGCGCTAGACACCTGTTCAGAACGCGCGAATGACCGGGGTCTGAATGAAGGCCCCGGTCTTTTCACCCAGCTGATTGAGTTCCCCCGATGCCAACCAGACGAATACCCGCGCAATGGATTGAGCGTCACCTCCCAAAGTTGGTCGTGTCGCCACTGTTCGCCGCAAGTTTGCTCTTTGTCTACGGGTTCATTGCCTGGACCCTCTATATTTCCTTCACCAGGTCGGCAGTTCTTCCCAGCTATGAGTTCGTGGGGATTATCCAGTACGAGCGGCTATGGGATACGCCCCGTTGGTATGTTGCCCTCACCAATCTCTTCATCTTCAGCGGCCTGTTCATGGCGGGCTGCATGGCGATCGGCATTTTGCTTGCGATCCTGCTTGATCAGCGGATCAGGATCGAAGGCACAATTCGAGCGATTTATCTCTACCCCATGGCGCTTTCCTTCATTGTGACCGGGACAGCGTGGAAATGGATCTTAAATCCAGGCCTCGGACTTGAGCACGTCATTCGGGGATGGGGTTTTGAGAATTTCCGCTTTGACTGGCTGGTCAATCCGGATATGGCCATCTACACGGTGGTCATCGCCGGCGTATGGCAATCGTCGGGCTATGTGATGGCCTTGTTCCTGGCCGGATTGAGGTCCGTCGATGACGAAATTCTCAAAGCTGCAGCTATCGACGGAGCAGGGCCGATCCGGACCTATTCCAGCATCATACTGCCAATAGTCCGGCCGGTCTTCCTCTCGGCGTTCATCATACTTGCGCATCTCGCCATCAAGAGTTTCGATCTGGTCATGGCGCTGACCGGCGGTGGGCCCGGATACGCCACCGACATGCCTGCCACGTTCATGTATTCCTTCGCCTTCCAGCGCAGCGAACTGGGTGAAGCTGCGGCGAGCGCCGTGATGATGCTGGTTACAGTCATCGCAATCATCGTGCCCTATCTCTATTCCGAATTGCGGAGAACCGGCAGATGAGCAGAACTGCAATCGATGGCATCGTCAGACCAAAGGGCACGCGCAACAGGGTGCTGCGCGTTCTGCTGTTTTTCATACTCGGACTCTTTGTCCTCTATTACCTTCTGCCGCTTTTCGTGATGGTCGCGACCTCGCTGAAGTCCCTTGAGGAGATTCGTGGCGGATCACTTCTCAGCCTGCCCCGGAACCCGAGTTTCGATGCCTGGGGTAAAGCTTGGGACTCTGCCTGTGTCGGTGTCCGCTGCAATGGCTTGCGTCCCTATATGTGGAATTCGGTGGCCATGGTGGTGCCGGCGGTACTGATCTCGACGACGCTCGGCGCGCTCAATGGCTACGCTCTGACCAAGTGGCGGTTTCGTGGGGCCGATACCATATTCGCGCTAATGCTTTTCGGGGCGTTCATTCCGTTTCAGGTTGTTCTGCTGCCGATGGCGCGCACGCTTGGACTTATGGGTCTCGCGGGATCTGTCACCGGGCTGATCTTTGTCCACACGGTTTATGGCCTGGCATTCACAACACTGTATTTCCGCAATTTCTTCATCGGCGTTTCGGACGGAATTGTCCAGGCGGCTAAGATCGACGGTGCGGGCTTCTTCCGCATCTTCTTCCACGTGATGCTGCCCATGGCGCCGCCCGCGATCGTAGTAACCGTAATCTGGCAGTTCACCCAGATCTGGAACGACTTTCTGTTTGGCATTGCCTTCACTGTGGGCGACAGCAATCCGGTAACCGTGGCCCTCAACAACATTGTCAACACCTCGACGGGGGTGAAAGAATACAACGTCGACATGGCGGCGGCGATCCTTGCCGCCCTGCCTACGCTATTGGTCTACGTCGTCGCTGGAAAATATTTCGTCCGGGGTCTCGCCGCCGGTGCTCTGAAAGGTTAATGCGATGAGCAATGTCCGACTTGAGAAAGTATGGAAGAAATTCGGAACGACCGAAGTCATCAAGGGCGTGGACATCGAATTCAACGAGGGCGAATTCGTCGTTCTGGTTGGACCATCCGGCTGCGGCAAATCAACCTTGCTCAATCTCGTCGCCGGCCTCGAGACGTTGTCGAGCGGCAATATCTTCATCGGGGACAGGCTGGTCAATGATATTCCGCCGAAGGACCGGAACATTGCAATGGTGTTTCAGTCCTATGCGCTCTATCCAACAAAAACCGTGCATAAAAACATTACTTTCGGCATGGAGACCCGAAGGGTTCCGGTAGCGGAACAGGAGCGCGCCCTCAAGCAGGTGACCGAGCTCTTGCATATCGATTCTTTCCTTGAGCGCAAGCCCGGCCAACTTTCCGGTGGCCAGCGGCAGCGTGTGGCGATGGGGCGAGCCCTTGTGCGTCATCCTGATGTGTTCCTGTTTGACGAGCCGCTCTCCAATCTTGACGCGAAACTTCGCATTGAAATGCGCACTGAGATCAAAAAACTTCATCAGCAGCTTGGCAAGACGATTATCTATGTCACGCACGATCAAATTGAAGCGATGACGCTCGCTTCGCGGATTGCGGTTATGGACAATGGCCATATCCGCCAGTTTGCTTCGCCGGAAACCATCTATGAGGAACCGGAAGATCTTTTCGTTGCGGAGTTCATCGGAGCTCCTTCAATGAACATTGTGCGCGGCCGCATCAGAAAGAAAAGTCAATACGTCGTTGAAGTTATTGATGAAGAAGGTTCGATCCTATTCCCCTTGCCTGATCGGCTACTTAAGCCAGCGGCAGCCCGTGAAGATCAGGAAGTTTTTCTGGGAATGCGCCCGGAAACCATCACCCGCAAAGGTGCACAGCGGCCGTCAGCGAACATGTTCTCGTTCCAAAGAGCCATCGATGTCGTGGAGCCGACCGGACCCGATACGATGCTCGTATTCACGCTCGGCAATATTGAGGCTATTGCCCGGGTCCATCCGGAAGACCGAGAGCAGGCGGGCACGAACTTCGCATTCGAGGTCGACATGGGGAAAGCGAAGCTGTTCGACATCAGAACCGGAAAGCGGCTGTGAGTATATGGAAAGACGCTCAAGACCGGTGGATTTGGCCGTGATACGGTCCGCCTCTCTAGCTCTTGTTGCCGACATTGGCGGCACCCACGCACGCTTCGCTCTGGCCGATATCCATTCGGGAGAGATTCAACAGTATAAGAGGTTCAAGGTTTCCGAGTTTGAATCGCTCGAGGCTGCTGCCAAAATCTATCTCGCATCGGTTGCGCATCGGCCGGCCAGGGCCTGTTTCGCAATAGCTGGCCCGGTCGGCGGCGATGAGATCCACCTCACCAACGCGAACTGGTCCTTCACCCGCGCTGGAGTGCGCGAGGCCACGGGCGTAAGCTTCCTTGCCTTCGTCAATGACTATGAGGCGCTGGCCCATGCGCTCCCCCTTCTCACTGATAGAGAATTTCGGCAAATCGGCGGCAAGGGCTCAGTGGAGCGAGCCACAAAGGCGGTGGTTGGCCCCGGGACCGGCCTTGGCGCCGCCGCACTGGCTTGGTCACAATCCGGATGGGCGGCCATTTCGGGGGAGGGCGGTCATGTCACTTTCGCAGTGGAGAGTGTCGAGGAGTTTGAGATAATCACACGCCTGCGGCGAGATTCCGGCCACGTATCGGCGGAAAGGCTGATTTCGGGTCAGGGTCTCTCGCATGTTTATAGCGTCCTTTGCGAAATGAGCGGCCAATCTCCGGCGAACCTTTCAGCTGCGGCAATCGTTGAAAGAACCCAAAATGGCACGGATCCGGTGGCCAGGAAAACTACTGAGTTGTTCGCCGAGTGGCTTGGGCGATTTGCCGGCGATGCCGCCCTCATGTTTGGCGCACAGGGAGGAGTTTATATCGCGGGAGGGATTCCACCCCGGATACTGGACATTCTGATTGCCGGGCGTTTCCGCAAGGGGTTCGAATCCAAAGGCCGCATGACAGACTACGCGAAGCGCATTCCAACCTACGTGATTGTCATCGAGGATGCAGGCCTCAAAGGCGCTGCCGCCATTCTTGCAGCCTCTGGCTGAGAGACAGGGCGATGGTGTTTGCTTCACTGGCATTGATGCGCCTCAGTCAGACTGTTGGTCTTCGCTTCTAGGGTTGTGTTAGTCTGAAATGAAATGCTGAAAGAGTCCGGCCTGCATCCCAGCCTTATGGAAAGTCGTATCGAGCTACTCTGATGAACAGCGACGCAAACGGAACGACAGTCCATCATGCTATTCCAGCGGAGGCCGCCCTCGATGCCCTCGGAGCAACGGCCAGTGGCCTCAGCCAGGGTGAGGCCGAAAAGCGCCTTGCGCAGCACGGTCCCAATCGCCTGCCAGAGCCGGCAAGACGCAACGCCGTCTTCCGGTTCTTGGCCCATTTCCACAACGTCCTGATTTATGTGCTTCTCGCCGCCGCAGTAATCACTGCGAGCCTCGGCCATCTCATCGACACGGGCGTCATCCTCGCGGTCGTGATTGCCAACGCCATCATCGGTTATATCCAGGAAGGCCGGGCGGAGCAGGCGATGGAGGCAATTCGTCAGATGCTCGCCCCGCGCACCTCGGTGCTGCGCGACGGGAAGCGCCGTAGCTTCGACAGTGCGTTCATCGTTCCCGGCGACATTGTGATTCTGGAAGCCGGTGAGAAGGTTCCCGCTGATCTTCGACTTGTGGCGGCAAAAGGGCTTCGTATGCAAGAAGCGATCCTGACTGGCGAATCCGTGCCGGTCGAAAAGACGACGGAGCCGGTTGCGGTGGACGCAGCACTCGGCGACCGGCTTTGCATGGCCTTCAGTGGCACGCTTGTAACCGGTGGAGCCGGGCGCGGAGTCGTGGTGGCCACCGGCGCGTCGTCGGAGATTGGGCGGATCAGCGGCTTGCTTTCACAAGTGGAGACGCTGACCACGCCGCTGATCCGTCAGATGGACGGTTTCGCCCGCTGGCTCACCATCCTGATCCTGCTCGTTGCGGCAACATTGCTTGTGTTCGGCTATTTCCTGGAGCACCACAGCTTCTCTGACCTGTTCATGGCGGTCGTCGGTCTCTCGGTAGCGGCAATTCCCGAAGGCCTGCCGGCCGTCCTGACGATCACTCTGGCAATCGGTGTGCAGGCCATGGCGCGGCGAAATGCCATCGTCCGCCGCCTGCCGGCGATCGAGACATTGGGATCGATCTCAGTAATCTGCACCGACAAAACCGGCACGCTGACCCGCAACGAGATGATGGTCGCCTCTGTCGCCGCAGGTCGCAATGTCTTCTCGGTGGATGGTGACGGCTATGCGCCAGAGGGAACAATACGACTGGGCGATATGGTCGTGAATGGCCAAGAGCATAACATTCTCGAAGAGTCCGCACGGGCCGCTGCCTTGTGTAACGATGCAGTGCTTCGTTTGCACAATAACGACTGGACGGTCGAGGGTGACCCTATGGAAGGTGCCTTGCTGGCGTTTTCCGGCAAGATCGCCCAGCAAGGGTTGATAGCATTCTCCGGATGGACCAGGACGGACGCCATTCCGTTTGATGCCCGGCATCGCTACATGGCGACCCTGCATCACGACCATGAAGGCCACGCATTTGTCCATCTCAAAGGCGCACCGGAGCGCGTTATTGCGATGTGTTCGAAGCAGTACAGTGAATCCGGACGAACTGAGTCTGTCGACAAGGCGTATTGGCATCGCATAGCCCATGATATGGCCGCACAGGGTCAACGCGTGTTGGCTTTTGCGACCCGAACTTTACCACCGGGACACGCAGTATTGGACGTCGCCGATCTCGAAGGCAAACTTGTGCTGATTGGCGTTGTCGGCCTGATTGATCCACCGCGGCCCGAAGCCGTCGCTGCAGTCGCCGAGTGCCACGGCGCGGGAATCCGTGTCAAGATGATCACCGGCGACCACGCAGGCACGGCTGCCGCAATCGGTCGGCAGATCGGGCTGCGGAACCCCGACAAAGTTCTGACCGGAACCGACATGGACCGAATGGACGATGCGGCCTTAGCCGCATCGGTGATGGAAACCGATATCTTCGCTCGAACCAGCCCCGAACATAAGCTGCGGCTTGTGATGGCGCTGCAATCTCATGGTCTCACGGTCGCCATGACCGGCGACGGGGTGAACGACGCGCCAGCGTTGAAACGGGCCGATGCAGGCATCGCCATGGGCCGCAAGGGCAGCGAAGCGGCCAAGGAAGCGTCAGACATAGTGCTTGCGGACGACAATTTCGCCTCAATCGTCGCAGCCATTCGCGAGGGGCGCACGGTCTATGACAACATTAAGAAAGTAATCAGTTTTGAAATTCCGACGAGTGCGGGAGAGGCCCTGACGATAGTTTTCGCGTTGCTGCTTGGAATGGCGCTGCCGGTGACGGCCGTTCAGATCCTGTGGGTCAACCTGATCACGGGCATCACCCTGGGAATTGCACTGGCTTTCGAGCCAACCGAAGACAACACCATGCGCCGTCCGCCGCGGCCGAGAGACGAGCCGCTCTTGACTGGGGGCTTGGCCTGGCACGTTATTCTGGTTTCATTCCTGTTCCTTGCTGGCGTATTCGGCGTTTATGCCTTTGCAATCGACAAAGGTTACGCGGCAGAACTCGCGCGCAGCATGGCACTGAATACACTTGTAGTGCTCGAAATCTTCCATCTTTTCTTTATCCGCAACATCTACGGAACGTCGTTGACCTGGAAGGCGGTGCGTGGCACCAAAGTCGTCTGGGCAACGGTGGTCGCAATCACTGCCGCTCAGTTTGCTATCACCTACTTGCCGCCCCTGCAGCACATATTCGGCACAAAGGCGATCCCGTTCGTCGACGGTTTGCTGATTGCAGGTGTGGGCGTCGTATTCTTCATTATCGTCGAGATCGAAAAACAGCTGCGCCTGAACTTCGTGCGATCCAACGGCGTTCGCTCCAACTTAGATAATTTTCTGGAAGGATCAAAATAACCGATGGCTGGTGGTTAGCGTGTGAGGTGCTCTGTCTATTGACATTGCAGTTCGACAATCGTGCATCGGCGGACAGATTAATTATTGTCCCGGCTTTAGACCTCGGCAACGCCAACCACGTAATTCTTGCCGTAAACCTTCGCACACTTCGGGCAGGTGGTGTAGAAGAAATAGATTTTCTTGGGCTCCGATCCCCGCGCGCGCGCGACACCCTCCATATCCGAATACCAATCCTTGGCATGGCTATAGGGTCCCTCGAATACTTTGGTAATATAGTCGCCATTTAGAGCTGTCATCTCCTCTCCCTTGATATCGCGGGAGACTGAGAAAAAATGTTCCGCTTTCCATGGTGACAGCTCATGGCTGAGGACGATAAAATCATTGGGATCGCAGGCGTTGGAATCCTCAATGCCACCGTGGACCCGGGCAAATATCTTCCCCATGTTCAGTGGTATGTGCATCGCGCTGAGGGTGGTCGCGCGCACGAATTTTTTGTCCTTGAAATGCAACTCCTGGCCGTCCCAGCCCTCAGGGTTGAATTTCGGGCAGCAGCCGGTGGTATTAGCGCTGTCGTCATAATGCGGAAGCGAGTTGACCTTCATGGGGGACATCTCCTGCTATCATTCACAAGATTCCATACCCGTGTCTGGCATCAGCTGACTTGATGCATGTCAACTCTCCTTGCGAAGAAACCTGTATCCGGGAACAATGAGCTTGTGGCGACGGCTAAGCGCGCTGGCGAAGATACACGAACCAGTAGACCGCACCCACCATCAGGCTGCCACCGACAAGATTGCCCATGGTCGCGACGACGATGTTGTGGAGCGCGCTGCCTACGGTCAGTTCCGGATAGGCCGCCGCACCCTGTCCAATCGCAGTCCAAAATTCTGGTGCGGCCCAGGCCTTCAGCGCGAGGCCGTAGGGCAGAAGATAGAGATTGGCGATCGAGTGCTCAAATCCGGCGGCTACGAAGGCCGCAACCGGCGGAACAATGACCATGATTTTGTCGGTCGTACTTCGCGCTCCGAATGACATCCACACTGCAAGACAGACGAGCACGTTGCAAAGCACGGCCAGGAAGAAAAGTTGGACCGTTGGCAAGGCCGCCTTGGCCGAAGCGACGGCGAGCGCCGTTTTGCCGACAGCGCCGCCGCCAAATCCATGTTGCCCTGCGAGGAACACCAGTACAGCTGTGCCTACCGCGCCCGCAATATTGCCAATATAAACCAATGACCAGGCGCGCAACAGCGCACCGAGTGTGATACGCCGGCTGGCGCAGGCCACAATCATCAGCGAGTCACCGGTAAACAGCTCGGCGCCCCCCACAATCACCAGGATAAGTCCAAGCGAAAAGACAAGGCCGGCGAGAAGGCGCGCAACGCCCCAAGGGAGCTCGCCGGTTCCGGTCAGTACCACGGTCATGAACATCGCACCGAATGCAATGAAGGCGCCTGCAAGCATCCCCAGGACGATGAGCGCGAGGGCGTCGCGCCGCGCCTTGGCGGCACCCGCAGTCTCGCAGGCAAGAGCCATCTCAGGCGGCAGCAACGCGTCGATAACAGCGGCAACGGGCGTTCTGTTAGTGGTTTCGGCCATTTGTTCTTCACCTCAATCCGATACAAGGGTCGCATGATCATGGCACCCAACCCGTGACTTATGGGCATTTCCAAGTGATGCCTAGCCCTGAGCAACCTATAGCGATTTCCAAGAGCACGCGGAAGCCCAAGCTCAATACTGCGAAAGTGAACTCTGCCGCAATCCCGTCGCTGATCATGCGCAACGCGGAAGATGCGATGAAGGATTTGTGAAAACTTCTTGAAGAGTCGGCCACCGACCGTTTGCGGACCTCTTAGCCCGAATGCGACTAGCCCGTTCACCCACTCTTGGTCGAATTGTTCTGCATGATACGCCACCGGACTTGGCAAATTGCGAAGTGGTCAAATGAACCAGCATTGGAGGGTTCGGGGTGGAAACTCCTGCGACCCGCAGCTTCGGAATTGGCTAGAAATCCGATGGGTAAAATTTCTCAAATACCTTCTCCGCAGTCTTCAGTTTTAGTTCCGTGGGAAATTGATCGAAATCATATTCTTTCCCAGGTAAGTTTCGTAGTGTGTGCCTTTGGATAGCAACTGCTAGGTGAGGTATGACTGCTTTCGCAGCGTTACGCAGTGCCATGGTTGAGCGGCAAATCGTTTCGCGCGGTGTTCGTGCCCCGCTCGTGCTTGAGGCCATGCGTACGGTTCCCCGTGAAGCTTTCCTTCCCCAGTCGCTCCATGAATTCGCCTATGACGACTCCCCGCTTCCGATTGACGCCAGTCAAACAATATCGCAGCCCTATATCGTAGCATTCATGGTCGAAGCATTAAATCTGAAGGGTGGCGAAACAGTTCTTGAGATCGGCGCGGGATCCGGCTATGCGGCCGCTGTTCTTTCCCGGATCGCAGGTCGTGTTTTTACGGTCGAACGCATTGGCCAACTCGCGGAAAAGGCTGCCACTGTTCTTGCCGACCTTCATTACGACAACGTCCTGGTACGTCACGGCGATGGTACCCAAGGTTGGCCTGAATATGCGCCGTATGATGCGATTATTGTTGCCGCGGGCGGGCCATCAGTACCTGATTCACTAAAGCAGCAGTTGAAAATAGGCGGCCGGCTGGTAATTCCCATCGGCAAGGATCAACGTACCCAAGAGCTTGTCCGGGTGACACGGGTTTCGGAAGAAAACTTCAAGTCTGAAGACATCGCTGATGTGCGTTTTGTGCCATTGATTGGCAAGGAGGGCTGGTTGCCGGAGGAGGGCGAAGTTGTTCCGCTCCGGCGCCCATACGAGGTGCCTCCCAAACCGGAAGACAGTCTCGCGAAGATGGTTGCCTCGCTTTGCACGCCGTTTCAATCCATTGAGGATGTTGATCTCGCGCCCCTGTTGCGCCGCATTGGTGATGCCAAGGTTGTCCTCCTGGGTGAGGCAACCCACGGGACGTCGGAGTTCTACCGAATGCGCGAGCGCATTTCACAAGAGCTCATTGCCCAAAAAGGTTTCACTTTTGTCGCAATCGAAGGTGATTGGCCGGACGCAGCGCGCATCGACCATTATGTACGGCATTTCGAGTATCCGCCCAGCGAATGGACAGCGTTTGCACGTTTTCCGCGATGGATGTGGCGCAACAATGAAGTGCGCGCTTTCGTCGACTGGTTGCGCAAGGACAACGCCAGCAAGCCACCGCAAAGGCGAACTGCCTTTTACGGGCTCGATCTCTATAGCCTTTACACGTCAATCGGAGAGATCCTGCGCTATCTTGACCGCGTTGACCCCGAAACAGCCGGCATTGCCCGCCACCGTTATGGTTGCCTCACGCCTTGGCAGAATGACCCGGCAGCCTATGGTCATGCGGCATTGACTGGAGCTTACAGGACCTGCGAGATGAGTGTTGTGAGCATGTTAAGAGATATCCTCACAAAGCAAAATCTGTACATGGCGCACGATGGTGAACGATACAATGACGTTGTCCAAAACGCCCGACTCGTTGCTAACGCGGAACGTTATTACCGTGTCATGTACTATGGATCCCGGGCGTCATGGAACTTGCGCGACAGCCATATGTTCGAGACCTTGCAGTCTTTGCTCGCCTATCACGGACGTGACAGTAAAGCCATTGTCTGGGCACATAATTCCCACGTTGGAAATGCCGCGGCAACTGAAATGGCGGCGCGAGGGGAAACCAACATTGGTGAGCTTTGCCGGAAGGAATTTGGCGATCAGGTCTATTCGATAGGTTTCGGCACCCACTCGGGCCACGTCGCGGCTGCCTCCGACTGGGACGGGCCAATGGAAATCAAGCCAGTGCAACCGTCCCGCAACGACAGCTACGAGAGATTGTTCCATGACACGGATGTGGCACGTTTTCTTTTACCAATGCGCACAGGCCTCACGCAGAATCTAAAGAACGCGCTCATGAAACCTCGTCTTGAGCGGGCGATTGGTGTCATCTATCGGCCGGACACGGAACTGGCCAGCCACTATTTCCAGGCTGTACTTCCGCAACAGTTCGACGAGTACATCTGGTTTGATGAAACCTCGGCGGTTTCACCCTTCGAGACTCTGGAACTGGCCGGACTTCCCGACACCTATCCATTTGGATTGTAGGATGCCAAGGCATGCTGCGCGAAAAAGCTTATGTGCTGGCGAAGCTCGAATGGATGCGGGAGAGTCACATTTGGCCCAACGGTCTCCGCTACTTGTGGACGGACGCTTTTGGTGTGGTTCTTCTGGTTTCGCTCCATGAAGAGTCGGGGCAGGATAGATATCTGACTGATGCCGAATGGGTGGTGGCAGAAGTTGACCGTGTTCTGGGGCGGGAACGCGGCATCCGCATCGGCGAGGAGCCTGATCGCGATGGCCAGTATTTTCACTACCTTGCCATGTGGCTCTATGCCCTTTCTGTGCTTGGACTTTACATTCCCTCCTATCGGGAAAGAGGCATCGAGCTCGCCAAGCAAATTCACCATGCTTTTCTGGTGCCGGGACACGGCGTCATCTGGAAGATGAAGGAAGACTTGAGTGGCCCCTATCCAGGCTACGGACTTGGAGCGCTCGACGCATTTGATGGTTACATCTCCTATCGGATGCTTGATGAGAAGGCCCTCGCTGGCGAGATCGCCGACATGGCGGATTTAATGAAACGGTCTGTCCGCGATCTCGTCATCAGCCAGGATCTGGGGCTCGGCATGATGCTCTGGTTAAGCCATTTCTTTCCCGATGAAGACTGGGCGCTTATCCAGTGCCAGCGCAGCCTGTTTGTTCTGGACCGCATGTGGCGGCCTGAAGGCCATTTCTGCCGTGAACCACGTTCTCCCGAAACCAAATTTGCCTTCACCAACTATGGGATATCACTTGGCCTTCAGGCAGTCGGCGCCATGCCGGGCAGGGTGGGCGAACTCAACCAGTTTTTCGAGACCCACCGTTCGGGCGACCAGTATGACACGTCGGCGATAACCCATGTCATGGCCTGTACCTCACACTTTCCTGGACTTATGCTGAGAAACAGCAAGGGCCTGAAGAGCCAACGTTGAATCTCTAATTTGCCTCGAGCGAAGTGATATAGGCCACGAGATTTTCGAAATCTTCCCTCTGCAGCGTCCATAGCGTGTCCGGCATGCCACTGTGCATGGCGGGCGTTATGATCTTGCCAAGAATAACGTCGGAGGTCCGGTAGGCGGCAATCGCGGCAAAGCTCGGCGGATTTAGCTTGAATGGGGCGCCGATCTCGATGTTATGGCACTTGGCGCACCATTGTTCGGCAAGTTTACGACCCGCAGAGGTATCGGCAGCGTAGGCTGATTGTGACATTGCGAGCGCCATAACTGAGAAAGCCAGGGAAAAAGGCAGCTTCTTGAGCATCTGTACAACCCTCCTCGTCTGTTGAGTTTGGAGCCTCACATACTAATTAACTTGTGACTCTGACAGCTTAGCCCTTCATTGATATGGATCAACTTGGGCCGATGCCGATTAAAGCCAGTTCGCAACGATCAAATACTTGCCGCTGAGCCATTGTCATCAACACAAGCCTGGAAAACCTAAATTGCTGTAGTCAGCCCTTTGGATAACCCACAGTTTGTGACAGCAGCACTTGCTGGTCGTGATTGAGCCACAGCGCATCAGCGATTGCTTCACGGTCAATCCAGGCGCGGATCACGGTGGCCAACCCGTTACTGGCCGCAAACAGATATACGTTCTGCGTGATGGCGCCGGCCGTAACCGAAGCGTAGCTCTCGCGCTTTCCGACTGGCACTAACTTCATGCGGCTGTGATCTGCTACAAATACGAGGTCCAAGGCGGCCTCAGAGACAAAGTCCTGATAGCCCGTCACGCGTCTGATGTCATTGGCCGCTACCAATTGCAGCATGTTCGCAATGGCGTCGTATAGGTAGGCGCCCGATGGCAGCGCGACATAGATGTCAATTTCCTGCGAATTTAGAGCCGATGGGGCGGTGCGCCCCTTGTCCGGGCGATTTACTCCATAGGCAGCCCACAATAGGTTGGACAATAGAGGCAGTGATAGTTCTTTGTGCGCAAACTCGCGTGCCGACTGCCGCTTGGAGAGCGCCTCCATCAGCGCCATTCCGCCCTCCTTCTGAGGTGTAGGCAGGGCGATCTTTGGCAGCGTATCGCCCTGCGCTGGCTTCGGGCGCAGTTGCCCCATCATGCCGAGGGCCAATTTGGTGAGGGTGCTCATAGCGGTGATTTCCTTTCACAAGAGTTGACCACAACGGATTCTATTGGGCCGCAAGATGATCAGACTTGCAATGACATGCATCAATTGAGGTCCCGACTTATTATTTCGGCGCGGCTCGCATGCCGGTTGTCGAACTTGCGGGGAATGCCCCGGGAAATCCTTCCCTCTTCATTGCGCTTACGAGGATAATTCCAATCGAATCAATGCCGGTTGATTCAAATCAATGAGTTTCCGCTGCATTTCTATAGTTTTTGCTTTTCACGAAAAGAAGTTGCATCGAACCAAGCGAACATATATATTAACAGATGCTAATATATTGAAATAGGAACTTAGTGTTAAGAACTTGGCTCAATGGGCTGAGTGGCTTTTTTTGAAAGGATGTCTTGGAAATGAATATTGATAAAGCGGTTTTGGCCTTTGCTGGTTGCTTAGTCTTGGTTTCAGTAACGCTCGGCTACTATATGTCGCCTTATTGGCTGCTGCTGACGGCCTTTGCTGGGCTCAACATGTTGCAGTCTGCTTTCACCGGGTTTTGTCCTGCGGCGATGGTTTTCAAGGCCCTTGGCTTCCGCAAGGGTGAGGCGTTTCGCTAGTCCTTGTCAGGTTGGCAGAACATGTCATTCAGCAGGCGGAACATCTTGATCAGCTTTTTGTCGGCGAGACGGTAATAAATGGTCTGTCCGCTGCGGCGCGGAACTACTAGCCCCTCGCGCCGCATAAGCGCCAGATTCTGCGAGACTGAACTCTGGTTGGCCCCAATTGCCTCAGCAATTTCGCCAACTGGCCGTTCGCCCTCCATGATCAGGCAGAGAATGCGCAGTCGTTGCGCGTTCGCCAGGGACTTGAGAAATTCGCTGGCGCGGTCCGAGGAATTGGCCAGATCAGTTATATTCATAAGTTAGTATTGTCTGATATATGAATGCCAGTCAACCACCCCGAAGGATCTGCCCATGCCCCGCAACTTGGTTTTGACATTATTTGGCGTAGTCGCCGTGATCAGTTTTATGACACCAGTTCTTGCTGGCGAATTCCCCGTTCAGGTTGAAGTCAAGACCGATTTCAAGGCGGTTTTCGGTCGGGTGGAGAGCCGCGACCTGGTGCAGGCGCGTGCCCGGATTGGCGGCACTATCGTATCGCTCGATGTGGAGGAGGGCAGTTCAGCACGGGCCGGTGCTGTCATTGCCAGGGTGGTTGACGACAAACTTGCTCTCCACATGGGGGCCCTCGATGCGCGGCTGAAGGAGCTTGAAGCCGAAAAGCAGAATGCCTCGGCGGAGTTGGCGCGCGGACAATCGCTTTTTGCTTCCGGCACCATTGCCAAGAGCCGCCTCGATACCCTGCAGACGCGGGTGGACGTGGTATCGAACCAGATTGCCGCAACCCAATCGGAGCGGGCTGTCATTGTGCAGCAGGGAGCAGAAGGTGATGTTTTGGCGCCAGCCTCCGGCCGTGTGCTGTCCGTACCGGTCACCAAGGGATCCGTGGTCATGCCCGGGGAAACCATCGCAAGAATTGCGGGCGGGGGCTATTTCCTGAGGCTTTCGCTGCCGGAGCGTCACGCGGCGCAAATCAATGAAGGTGACGACGTATTCGTCGGTGGCCGGGGGGTGGGCAGCGCGACTGTTACCTTCGAAAAGGCGCGCAAGGGCAAGCTAGTGAAAGTCTATCCCGAAATTGAAGCGGGTCGCGTCCTGGCTGATGTTGAAGTTGACGGATTGGGGGACTTCTTCGTCGGCGAACGCACGCTGGTGTGGATACCCGTTGACCAGCGAAATGCCATCAGCGTTCCGCCGGAATCGATCACCACGCGCTACGGCATTGACTATGTGAGCCTTGTCAACGGTGCCGAGCCCATCGACGTGGCGGTGATCACGGGAGAACAATTTGAGACTGAAAGCGGTGCGCGCGTCGAAATCCTTTCGGGCCTCCGCGACGGAGACAAGGTAGCGACACCGTGAAACTGGGGATCGCCGGCCAACTCACCCGGTATTTCATTGTCTCGCCGCTGACGCCGCTGTTTCTGCTTGCGGCTTTCATGGTGGGCCTGGTGGCGCTGGTGACCCTGCCGCGCGAAGAGGAGCCGCAGATTTCCGTGCCGATGGTAGATATCCATGTGCGCGCCGACGGCCTGAAGGCCGAGGATGCGGTAAAGCTGGTGACCGAGCCGCTGGAAACGATCATCAAGAGCATCGATGGCGTCGAGCATGTCTATTCGCAGACCAAGGATGACGGCGCCATGGTTACGGCGCGCTTCTTTGTTGGCACCAGCGCCGATGCCGCAATCCTGCGTGTGCATGAAAAGATACGCGCCAATATGAACCGGATCCCGGTGGGCATTCCCGAGCCGCTCATCGTAGGCCGCGGCATTGACGATGTGGCCATTGTAGTACTCACGCTGTCGCCCAAGCCGCAAGCCGCCGAACGCTGGACCGCCAACAGCGTAAGCCGCGTGGCGCGTGAATTGCGGGTGGAACTCACCAAGCTTGATGACATCGGGCTGACCTATCTGTCGGGCGACCAGCCGGAGGAAATCAGGATCGAGCCCGATCCTGAGAAGCTTGCACTCTATGGCGTCACGCTCCAGCAATTGTCGGCCAAGGTGGGAGGCGCCAACCGGGCGTTTGAGGCGGGCCAGATCCGCGATGAGGGCCGCCAGATTTCCGTCATGGCGGGCCAGACCCTGCAAAACCCTACGGAAATTGGCAATATCCTGATCACCGCGCGCGATGGCCGCCCGGTCTATGTCCGCGACGTGGCAGCGGTCCTGCTTGGGGCGGACAGCAATGAATGGCGGGCAACCAATGTGATTAAGAAAGATGGCGGGCTGATCCGCGTGCCCGCGGTTTCACTGGCCATTGCCAAGCGCGCCGGGACCAACGCCGTCGTCATTTCGGAAAACATCATTGAGCGGCTCGAAAGGCTCAAGGGCGAAGTCATTCCGCAGGACATCAGCGTCGAAGTCACCCGCAACTACGGCGAGACCGCCAACGAAAAGGCCAATGAACTGCTGTTCCATCTGGGCCTTGCCACCATTTCAATCGTGATCCTGGTGGCAATTTCCATCGGCCTGCGGGAAGCGCTGGTGGTTGCCGTGGTGATTCCCACTACCATCCTGTTGACTTTGTTTGCCGCTCGCCTGATGGGCTACACGCTGAACCGCGTCAGCCTCTTCGCGCTCATTTTTTCCATCGGCATTCTGGTTGATGATGCCATCGTGGTGATCGAAAACATTGCCCGCCACTGGGCCATGAATGACGGCCGTTCGCGCACACAGGCTGCGATTGATGCGGTGGCAGAGGTTGGCAATCCCACCATCGTTGCCACCCTCACGGTCGTGGCCGCCCTGCTGCCCATGTTGTTCGTGTCGGGCCTCATGGGCCCCTACATGAGCCCGATACCGGCCAACGCGTCGGCCGCCATGATCTTCTCGTTCTTCGTGGCGGTTATTGTCACGCCATGGCTGATGATCAAGTTGGGAAAGGCCAATGGCGGGCACGGCCATGGGGCAAGCCACGGGGGCCGTCTGGGAGGCATGTATCTTGCCGTGGCGCGGCCAATTCTCAAAAATCGGGCCCGCGCCTGGACTTTCCTGCTCGCCGTTGGCGTGGTGACGCTGGCCTCGCTCGTGTTGTTCTACAGCAAGGACGTAACCGTCAAGCTGCTGCCATTTGACAACAAGTCGGATTTGCAAATTGTGGTTGACCTGCCGGAAGGCTCATCGGTGGAAGCCACCGACCGGGTGCTGCAGCAGGCTGCCAGCCGGGCCGCGACGATTGCCGAAGTCCATTCGCTGCAAACCTACGCGGGGACTGCCACGCCCTTCAATTTCAATGGACTGGTCAGGCACTACTATGTGCGGACGTCGCCGGAACTCGGCGACATTCAGGTCAACCTTTCGGGAAAGGGCGAACGAAACCGCAGCAGCCACGAGATTGCCCTTGAATTGCGCGAAAAGTTGAAGGGCCTCGATATGCCTGTGGGAACAGTTGTGAAGACTGTCGAACCGCCGCCCGGACCGCCGGTTCTGGCAACCCTGCTGGCGGAAATCTATGGCCCGACACCCGAAGCCCGCCGCGCCACGGCTGCGAAGGTGCGCGAAGCCTTTGCGCTCGTGCCTTTCGTGGTTGATATTGATGACAGCTTCGGAACTCCGGCACCAAGGGTGCGGATTGCCATCGACCAGGATAATCTTGAATATCAGAAGGTGGAAGAGCGCGACGTTTACGACACGCTGCAATCGCTCTATGCCCGCAACACCGTGGGCTACTCGCATCGGGGCGGCGGACGCCAGCCCATTCCGATTACCCTTGGCCTTGCGCGGTCCGACAAGGTCATTGGCGAACGCGCGCTGACGACTCCAGTGCCCGCCAATGCCCTGCCGGGGGACCGGGGTGTGGTGGAGCTGGGCGATGTGGTGAGTGTGAGCTACGAGACCTCTTCATTTCCGGTTTTCCGCCACAATGGCAAGCCCGCTGAAATGGTAACGGCCGAACTGGCGGGGAGCTATGAAGCGCCAGTCTATGGCATGATCGAGGTTGGACGTGCCCTCGACAAGGTTGACTGGACCGGGTTGCAGCAGCCGGAAATCAGCCTGCACGGCCAGCCCGAGGATGAATCGAAGCCCGTCCTGCTGTGGGATGGCGAATGGGAAGTCACCTGGGTGACTTTCCGCGACATGGGTGCGGCCTTCATGATTGCCCTTCTCGGCATCTATATTCTGGTGGTGGCCCAGTTCGGGTCCTTCAAACTGCCACTGGTCATCCTCACCCCAATTCCGTTGACGCTGATCGGCATCATGTTCGGCCACTGGGTGTTCAATGCGCCATTTACGGCCACATCCATGATCGGTTTCATCGCCCTGGCCGGAATCATCGTGCGCAACTCCATTTTGCTGGTGGATTTCATCCGCGGCGCCAGGACGCCGGAACGGCCGCTGATTGAAGTGCTGCTGGAGGCGGGCGCCATCCGCTTCAAGCCAATCCTGCTGACGGCGATTGCCGCCATGATTGGTGCCGTCGTCATCCTCGCCGACCCGATTTTCCAAGGACTGGCCATCTCGCTTCTCTTTGGACTCGCCTCATCAACGGCCCTCACCGTTCTAGTCATCCCGGCTATCTATGTGGCGCTCAGGCGGTAGCAGCAGTCGCCACAACCTAATCTGGCAAGGCATTGACCCAGATCAATGCGCTTCCAGACCATTAAATATATTCATAATCACGAATATATGGAAAGTTTGATTGTAAGCTTGGGGTGGTGATGAGCAAATTACACGTGGCAGTATGTGCATTGTTGCTGTGGGCAGGGACTGGGTTTGCCGGACCTGTTACAGATTTTGAAAAGTCCCTACGCGATGCCTATGGTGATTATCGAGTTGCATTGTTCCTGACAAACTCCGGCAAGTTACCCGAGTCAGTCAAAATCATTGTGGCATTCAAGGACAAGTGGGCCGGACTTGAAAAGAAATGGGGTACGAACCCGCCGCCGCAATATGCTGATGATCCGAAGTGGAATGAGACGCTTGACGAGGTCTCTGCAACACTTGCCAAGGCGGCAGCTGAAATTGATGACGGAGCGCTGCCTGCGGCGCATACAACCCTTGAGGATATCCGAGAGGCCATTTCAGGATTACACCAGCGAAATGGCATAATCTCATTTTCTGACCGCATGAATGCCTATCACGCAGTGATGGAAAAGGTATTGGAGAAAGACCTCGCGAAGCTTGACTCAGTGGCAATGGATGAAATCCAGGAACAGGCCGCCGTCCTGAAGTATCTCGCCAATGACGCGATCACTCACCCGCCCATGGACGCGGCAGGGTCAACCGAATTCGGAGGACTGGTTAAGGCTGTGTCCGCATCGGTGGATGCGGTGGTCATTGCAGCGCGCACCGGCAATACAGAAAAACTGAAGATTGCCCTCGGCAAGCTGAAACCCGCCTATGCAAAATTATTCCTGAGATTCGGGTAAGGGAGACACCTCGTGCGAACCAACCGAATGCTTCAATTGGAAATAGGAAGACCGTAGAAGGAAAAAATCATGGCTCACGTAGTTGTCCTCGGTGCTGGTTTGGGCGGCGCCATTATGGCTTATGAGATGAAGGCTCAGTTGCGATCGGAAGACACGCTGACAGTCATTACCAAGGACCCCATGTATCATTTCGTGCCCTCCAACCCCTGGGTCGCCGTGGGTTGGCGCACCAGAGATGCGGTTCAGGTTGACCTTGCGCCGGTTTTTGCCAAGAAGGGAATCAACTTCAAGCCGGTGGCAGCGAAAAAACTTCTGGCCGAGAGCAATACTATCGAGCTTGAGGACGGAAGCTCAATCAACTACGATTTCCTCATTATCGCCACTGGCCCGGAGCTGGCCTTTGACGAGATCGAAGGGCTGGGTCCAAATGGCTTTACCCAATCCATCTGCCATGTTGATCATGCCGAGCAGGCACACGAGGCTTTCGAGGCGTTCTGCAAGAACCCTGGCCCCATCATTGTGGGCGCGGTGCAGGGTGCATCATGTTTCGGCCCGGCCTATGAATTCACCTTCATTCTCGAAACCGAGCTGCGCCGCCGCAAGATTCGCGACCGTGTGCCCATGACCTTTGTGACCTCGGAGCCCTATATCGGCCATCTCGGCCTTGATGGTGTAGGTGATACCAAGGGGCTTCTGGAGAGTGAAATGCGCGAGCATCACATCAAGTGGATGACCAGCACGCGGGTCAAAAATATTGAAACCGGCAAGATGACGGTTGAAGAAATCGCCGACGACGGCGCGGTGAAAGCCACGAAAGAACTGCCATTTTCGTTTTCCATGATGTTGCCGGCGTTCCGCGGCATAGCCGCAGTGCGCGACATTGCAGGGCTGACCAATCCCCGCGGCTTCATCCTGATCGACAAGCATCAGCGCAATCCAAAGTTCAACAACATCTTTGCCGTTGGCGTCTGCGTGGCGATCCCTCCAATGGGACCGACGCCGGTTCCCTGCGGCGTGCCGAAAACCGGTTTCATGATTGAATCGATGGTGACGGCAACGGCACTTAACATTGGCCTTGTCCTGCGCGGTGAAGAACCAAAGCACCAGGGTACATGGAATGCCGTTTGCCTGGCTGATTTCGGCGATTCAGGCGTGGCCTTCGTGGCGCAACCACAAATCCCGCCACGCAATGTCAATTGGTCGTCATCTGGCAAATGGGTTCATACGGCCAAGGTTGCCTTCGAAAAGTATTTCCTCCGCAAAATGCGCCATGGAACCAGCGAAACCCTTTATGAAAAGGCGATGATGGAAATGCTGGGGATCGATAAGCTGAAGTCAACCACGTGACAGTAGGCATGATCAGCGGTGGGCCATCTTGCTTATGCCACGCCGCAGCAGTTCTTGCCATTTTTGGCTCGTTCGCCCAGGCCCAGACGGCAAGTGGGCAGGCAGCAGCTAACGATTTTCAGGTTCTTTGTTCGCCCTGCCACGGCTTAGCTGCAAAGGGAGATGGGCCTGCCGGACAGGGCCTGAAGAAACGGCCCGCGGACCTCACTATGATCAGCGTTCGGCATGGCGGAACTTTCCCCGAGGCGCTGATCACTGAGACAATTGCAGGGATGGATATGCTGGCCGACCATGGGACTCGGGATATGCCCATTTGGGGCGATGTGTTTATCAGCGAGGCAGTCGGCTCCGGCGTGACGATTGACGCGGCGAAAAAGGCAACCTCCGATGTAGAGGAACGTATCAAGCGATTGGTCAAATATCTGGAGTTGATTCAGATTACGAAGTAGTTGTTGGCTAGTGATTGTCTCACGTTCAACCAGATAGACCTCGGCTGTTGAGGCCTAGCGAAGCGCCCGGAGTGCGTTCAGAATGACTGCCACATCAATCACTTCTTGAAACAAAGCGCCTTCGACGACCTCAAGGTAGCCGAATGCTGCAGCTACCATTGCCCCGAGCGAAAGCGCGAGCCCGACATAGACGCTTTGCAAGGCAATTCTCCGGGATCGTTTGGCGATTTCCACCGCCTCGGCGATCCGTTCGAGACTGTCAACGAGCAGCACTGCATCTGCGGACTCGGCCGATGCAGGCGAACCGCGTACCCCCATGGAGATGCCGACATCGGCCGCGGCAAGGGCTGGCGCGTCGTTGACGCCGTCACCGGCCATCAGCACTACGCCATTCGCTCGCTCGGCGATAACGACACCAACCTTCTCGCGTGGCAGAAGCTCGAACCGAATGTCATCAAGGTCAAGCTGGGAAGCGATGGTCTCGACCACGGCGCGCTGGTCGCCGGAGGCCAGTACAATACGGCCGAAACCGGCTTCGCGCAGTCGTGCCAGGGCACGTCCGGCGTCGTGGCGAAGCGCGTCTGCCAGAATAAGATGACCAGCTATATGACCGTCGATCGCCACCGCAACGATGACTGACCCGGGCGAAGCGATGGGCTTTTGCAAGGCGCGAAGCTTGAGCTTCCGGCGCACGAAGTCGCTGCCACCAACGATAACTCGCTTGCCGTCGACGTTGTCCTTCAATGCCCGAACCGCCCGTTTCTTTAGCATGAACTGGCATGCTGAGTGTCAGGCCACGCCCAGTGGCCGCCTCGACAACGGACGCCGCAATGACATGCCCGGACGCCTGGTCGAGAGAGGCGGCAAGGCGGAGAATCTCATCGGCCTTGCGTCGGCCAGACACACGAACATCGATAAGTCTGGCGCGCCCTTCAGTAAGTGTGCCCGTCTTGTCAATGACCAGCACTGAGGCGCGTGCCAAAGTTTCCAGCACGGGGCCGCCCTTGACCAGCACGCCGCGTCGCGCGGCCTTGCTAATTCCGGATATGATAGCAACTGGAACCGCCAGAATAAGTGGGCATGGCGTAGCCGAAACCAGCACCGCAAGCATCCGCAAATGCTCGCCGCTTATAATCCACGTACCGCCCGCAAGAAGCACTGTCAGAGCCAGAAACCACAAGGCAAAACGATCGGCAAGCCGGACCATTGGCGCCTTCGCTTCCTGCGCCGCCTGCACCAGGCGCACGATGCCCGAATAAGTGCTCTGCGCTGCGGATCGAATGGCGATTATGTCAAAGGCCGTGTCGAGGCTGGATGACCCGCTGAGCACTTCGTCACCGACATTGCGGTACACCGGAACAGATTCGCCCGTGAGGATGGATTGGTCGAGGAGAGCCTTGCCGCTTATCACCTTGCCGTCGACAGGCACAATCTCTCCCTGGCGCACCAGGATGCGATCACCCGGCACAAGCTCCTCGATGTCCACCTCGGCAAGTTGCCCGTCGAGATATCGAAGTGCCCTCTTGGGTGCGCGGCCAAGCAACATGTTCATTTCCGAGCGGGCCCGCGCCTCGGCAAAATCTTCCAGCAGCTGGCCACCGGAATACATCAGGGAAACAACCGCCGCGGCAAGCGTCTCGCCGAAATAAAGCGCCCCCGACATTGATAGGGCCGCCACAATGTCGAGCCCGAACTCGCCGCGCCGCAATGAGGTGAAAATTTCCCGAGCGAGAAACAGGAGGACGATTGCAGCGGCAACGCCCCACGCGGTGTGTTGCCACACTTTCATTCCAAGAAGTGGCGCCAGGAATCCCGCCCCCAGCCCGGCGGCGGAGACAATAACCAGCAGCAGTTTGAGACGGTTCAGCACATCACAGCCTTCAACTCCATTCCACCAGGCGCCTGGATTGTTGAAGGGGAATTTGCAGACTTATGCATGCACTGGCAAGGCCACAGCATTGATGTCAATCAACTATTCATCGAATGTTTTGCCATAAAATGATAGAAGTAGATGCGGGACAACAGGAGAGGCCGGATAGATGCAGTGGTCGCTTACCATCGGACGGATAGCCGGAACGGCAATCCGCATTCACATAACTTTCCTTTTGTTTTTGGTGTGGATAGCGGCAAGCGACTACACAAGTGGTGGTCTTGACGCGGCAAAGTCGTCAGTTGTTTTTGTCCTGCTGGTCTTTGCCTGTGTCGTGGCCCATGAATTCGGGCATATCCTGACGGCAAGAAAATTCGGTGTAAAGACGCCCGAAGTCACATTGCTTCCTATAGGCGGCGTCGCCAACATGGAACGCATTCCGGAAGACCCCCGGCAGGAGCTGCTGGTCGCCATTGCCGGGCCTATGGTCAATGTAGTGATCGCCGGCCTGCTCATTATGGTGGGTGGTTTTGCTGCCGGAGATTTGCAGTCCATCGATCTTGAGAAGGCCACCCTCGTGCAACGCCTTGCCCTCATCAATATCTCACTGGTCATTTTCAATTTGATACCCGCCTTTCCGATGGATGGGGGCAGGGTGCTGCGGGCCCTGCTGGCCATGCGGCTAGGGCCGCAGCGGGCAACAGAGATTGCCGCCAAACTCGGGCAGATGTTTGCTTTCCTTTTCGTTGCCGCAGGGCTGTTCCTGAATCCGATGCTGGTCCTTATTGGCATGTTCATATATCTCGCCGCCATGTCAGAACTTCAGGCCAACGCCCTGCGCTGGTTTGCGCGGGATCTCACGGTAGCGGAAGGCATGGAGCAAACAGTGCGCAGCTTGTCCGAGAATGCCTTGCTGTCCGAGGCGGTAGAAGCCCTGCTAGCCAGTTCCCAACGGGCCTTCCCGGTGATCAATGCGAAGCAGATGCCGGTAGGTCTGCTTGATCGCGACGATCTGGTGCTTGGCCTCAAGGAAAAGGGGCCTGATGCGGCAGTATCCTCGGTGATGCGAAAGCCATCCGTGATCAGCGCTGCAGTGCCACTCAACGATGCCGTCACGGATATGAACCGGCAAGGTCTCCGGTCCCAGATCGTCGTGGATGCCAGCGGCCGTCTTGCCGGCATGCTGACGCTCGAAAATGTGGCAGAGATGATGATGATCCACACCATACGGCCCGAATGGAAGTTTGCACACCAGGCGAAGCAAGCGGATTGACGGGCCACGACGGCGAATTGCCAACAGAAATACCCATCGGTTTTCATTGATCGGCATCAATGCACGCCTCTCAAGAACAGGTAAGCCTCTCATCTGGCAGCATATGCTTTAAGTGGAGCGCTGATAATGGTTTACAAGACAATCCTGGTCTCGCTTAACGATGTGCCGCGCGCCGAGGCCATGATTGACGCGGCAGCGTTGATCGCGAAGACCTACGATTCCCACCTCATCGGCTGTTATGTCATTCCAGCCGTCACGATCTATCCGGAAGTGGGATTTGCATCACCCTCTGCGGTTGATGACACGCGGCAACAATATTTCAAGACCAATATTGCAGCTGTGAAGGAGCGTTTCGAGGCGAAGTTGCGAAAGGATGGGCTGAAAGGTGAGTGGCGAACCGTAAACTCGCTCTACACTGAGATAAGTCCAAGTTTCATGGAACATGGCCGTGCGGTTGATCTCATTATGGTGAGCCAGATCGGCGAAAATTCAGGTGCGGAAATCGAACAGGAATTTGTCGAACATGTCGTTATCGAGAGTGGCAGGCCCGTATTGATAATCCCCCAGAAAGGTTCTCTAGCCGAGACAAAATCTGTTGTCGTTGGATTTAATGAAACGCGCGAGGCAACACGCGCGTTGTTCGACGGACTTCCATTGTTGAGAAGCGCCAGGGATGTGCGTGTCGTATGGGTCGACCCGTACAAGGAACGGAGCGTAGCCGGTGAAGTGCCAGGGGCCGAGGCGGCAGAGGCGCTTGCCCGCCATGGCGTGAAGGCAACTGCGGAGGGACTTGCCGCTGGCGGTGTCAATGCTGGCGAGGCGCTGTTGCAACACGTCAATGATCTTGGCGCGGAACTTCTTGTAATGGGAGCCTATGCCCATTCACGCATGCGCGAGTATATATTTGGAGGCGCTACTGCGCATGTATTGGCGCACGCGAATGTTCCAGTGCTGATGTCTCACTGATGATTACCGGTCTCATGCATTCACTGCCTAATGGGACATTAGAACCGGCAACGTGCTTTCCCGCAACATCTCACGGGTGACGCCACCGAGTACAAGTTCGCTCCAGCGGGAGCGACCGTAAGCTCCTTGGACGATCAGCCCTGCGTCGATCTTGGCGGCGTGCTCCATGATCAGGCTGGCCGCCGAACCTCCGTCGAACGTTAGGATGCTTACACCAATTTGCTTGCCAAGGTAGGAAAGCATCGGCGCAAGCGTATTCGCCGCCGGAACTTCTTGTAAATTCTTCTCGCCAGTTACGGTTACAATCTCAATGGTCCTCGCCAGTCGAAGCAACGGCATCGAATCCCACACCGCGCGGGCCGCACTGGTACTGCCGTCCCAAGCTATCAGAACATGCTCGAAAGAAATCGGTGAGGAATAGCCATTAGGCATGACAAGGACAGGCCTGCCACTTTCGAAAAGAAGAGGCTCGATTAAGGTACCTCCAAGAAGTTCGCCGGGAATACCTGCTTCGGCATACGACCAGGCCATGAACCCGAGCCCGGTTCGCAAATCGGCTTTTGATTTGACTGAGATCACCTTTCAATATTTCTGTGTGGATGGTTGAGCCGGAACTGCGGGCAAGGTCGGCTATTCTATCGCGCATCGCTGCGGCCGAATCCTTGCTGCGCTTGTTCTCGTTGCCGATAAGTCCCTCGACGGTCGCTGAACTCAGCAAATTGGGTACGGTGATTTGCAACGCTCCGATGGCGATGGAAAGCTGGGCATCGATTTTGGCGGCAATGGCAATTGCCGAATTTATCGCGTTTAGTGGCTGCGCAGAAACGTTGCTAGGGGCGATTAAGCCATAAAAAATCGGAAACAGCATGGTGATGTTCCTTAAGAAGCACACATCACATCTAGAGCATCTTGCCGCAGAAACCTTTGACCCATATCAACTACGGCCCGCAAATGGCACGCCATGTTCTCCATATAGGCCAGAGGAGAAACACATGACACGTTTGCTTAACCGAAATAGTGGAATTCAACCCGCCGGGGTTTTCTGAAAACGACAGCTGCCATGACACTCGGAAGCGCGGCTTTGGTCGGGGCGGCCGGACTGGAACGCAAAGTATTGAAGCAGCGGCAGCTACACCCGACGTCTCAACCCTGCCACGGGTCCCCGCCGTTTTCGCCGGAGCATGATCAGGCGGCAGTGGGTGTTACGAGGTATCGTGTGCTCTACGTGTGCAGTAAGAGATGGTGAGTTCAGTGAAGTGGTGTGAAATGCTCTTGGGAATTGGTCAGGCTGCACTCTAATTGGCCGTTCCTCAGAGAACTGCGCGCTCATCATCGCCTAAATGTCCGGATTTGAAATCTCGATGTTCGCGATGTGCTCAATACGGCAGCCGGTCATCACACCGCCATCAAACAGATAGATGCGGTCCTTGAGGAATGTGAAGGCGATCGGCGAAAAAGGCCCCTATGAACCAGTCTGGTCCATAGGGGAGGGTGGTACTCCCACAAGTCCTGATTTCGCCAATGAGCAGCACAAGCGTATCAAGGCAGTCACCGCCGTTGCAGCAGGTACGGAATTGCCCGTTTTCTATGGCGGCAGCATGAACCTGCAGAACTGCTGAGACCTTGCAAGCCAGCCTCACATTGACGGGCTTTTCATCGGGCGCTCCGCGTGGAATGCTAAGGACTTTATTGGTATCATCGAAGCCGTAACCTCGGCTCTGGGAGAACGATCATGAAAATAGCCCTTGGTGGCGACAGCGCTGGAAAGCCACTCATCGATGTGATCGAGGCCCATCTCAAATCGAAGGCAAACCATCAGGTTACCAATCTCAGCCAACCCGGTTTCTACGCGGACCTTTCAGCTAACGTCGCCAACGCGGTAAAGGAAGGCAAGTATGAGAGAGCCATCCTATGCTGTGGAACGGGAATTGGTGTCTGCATATCAGCCAACAAAGTATCTGGCATCCGTGCCGCGCTCACTCACGATACCTATTCCGCTGAACGCGCCGCAAAATCCAACAACGCACAAATTATTACCATGGGCGCACGCGTTATTGGTCCCGAATTGGCCAAAGCCATTGTCGATTCCTGGCTTGCCTCGGAATTTGACCCAAAGGGCTCATCAGCTGCCAATGTCGACGCCATCAATAGGCTGGATGACCGCGAAAACACAGTTTTTCACGCGCAGATTTTGCCGCGCACGCATGATGGATAGGCATGACACCGCAATGAATTCAATGCGTTAGAAACCGCCATGCGCGCTACGTGCGAGGTAAGCGACAGTTCATTGCGTGAAGTAGTGTGAGAAGCTCATGCGAAGAACCACCATTTTTCGGTGCCGAAAGATAATCTGCTAATAGGCAGTGCTTTATCCTGTGGTCTTTTGTAATACTTGGCGTTCAGTTTGGTCAAGGAACGCTGCTTTGGTAGCAATGCGGCGGCCTGTCCTGGTATTGGGGCGTGTTGAGCAATGAGATATGTTGAACTTGTTGGCGGTGAAAAAGTCCCGGCCCTTGGTCTTGGGACATGGAAAATGGGTATTGGGGATAGTGACGAGGCAGCTCAACTGCGCGCCCTCCAGGCCGGTATCGCGCACGGTATGACATTGATTGATACGGCGGAGATGTATGGCGACGGCCGTTCGGAACAACTGGTTGCAAGGGCAATAGCCGGCCAGAGGGACAAGGTGTTCGTTGTCTCAAAAGTGCTGCCACAAAATGCCAGCAAGCTGGGCACGATCAAGGCCTGTGAGGCCAGCCTCAAGCGGCTCAAAACTGATGTTCTAGACCTCTATCTGCTGCACTGGCGCGGTTCATATCCGTTGCGGGAGACGTTTGCAGCGTTTGAAGAATTACGCGCTGCAGGCAAGATCAGGCATTATGGCGTCAGTAATTTCGACGTCGACGACCTGGAAGAATTGGACAAAGCTGTTCCTAATAACAGCAATGCCGCCAATCAGGTGATGTACAATTTATCCGACCGCGGCATCGAATGGGATCTCTATCCGAAGTGCCAGAAGGCCAAAATAGCTGTCATGGCTTACTGTCCATTGGGACAGGGCCGTTTGACCGACAGTCCCGGTATAGCGTCCATTGCCAAGAAACATAACGTTACAAATGCGGCCATCGCCCTCGCCTTTACCCTGAGACTGCCTGGTGTAATTTCAATTCCCAAAAGCAGCCATGAGAAACGGGTAATAGAGAATGCAGTTGCTGCCGATCTTACTCTCGATGAAGAAGACCTCGCCAAACTAAATCAAATCTTCCCCGCCCCACGGAAAAAACGTCCGCTCGCGATTACTTGAGTTGACTGTTTTGCGTTATCCGCTCAGCCGGTGCTGGCTTTCAACTTCAGCCAGGTCGTGCGCACGCCTTCCTTGACCTGTCCCCACTCGCTTGCGGCAACATCCCAGTTAACGATGGCGCGCGACGTGCCTGCGGTCGTGCCGCTGGCGACCGTCGATGTCGCCATTGAATCATGAACGTAAACAACAGCTATGGTCAGCAAGCTGCCAAGAATCATTCCCAGAATAGTTCGCATGATGATCGTCCTCCTTTATCCATAACGCACTAAGCCTATTAGGGTTCCATGCAGTGGCGTCGGAACTTGCAGAACCCGAAGCGTCCAATGGCAAAGCTTCGCGGCCAAGTTTGTTCAACTTGGCCGCGCCTTTGCGGAACCTCAGCAGGATCACTTACACGCGAGGTCGATTTAGCCGCGCCAGACATTCCCGGTCTTGGAATTTACGAAAAGCAGAATCCGATTGCCGTTGCGCTTGGCGGTGAATGTATAGGTTCGGCCTTCACATTCGCGTGTGACAACGTTCCGGAAGCCCTTGTCGCGAACGATCCGTTTCGCCTCGCCGCAGGATATTCTGCCGCGATTGCCATACTGGAACTGGTAATCAGGCTGATGCCGGTACCAACCGCGGCCCTGAT
Organism: uncultured Alphaproteobacteria bacterium; assembly: GCA_963766425.1. Classification (GTDB taxonomy): domain Bacteria; phylum Pseudomonadota; class Alphaproteobacteria; order Rhizobiales; family Aestuariivirgaceae; genus Aestuariivirga. Next base: position 38,335 of record CAVYAB010000024.1, on the reverse strand, counting down.
AGTACCGATAGTCCGGCCCCATCTGATAATCATAGTAGGGAATGCCGCCAAGTTGGATAACGATTTTCGCTTCAGCGACGGAAGCAAGTCCACCAAACAGCGCGGTAGCTGCCAGCAAACCGATAATTGTCTTCTTCATTGTAATACTCCTCAAATAGTCGTGTTGATTTAACGCGCTAACGGTGAATTGGTTCCATAAAGCTAGCCCTTAAATGCAATCGAGGATTGCACGGTCTTGTAGACTACTGTTTCATTGGTGGTTACTTGAACAGGATAAGGCGCCTTTAAGGCTGCCTGGAGCACCCCAGCCACAGGTGTCAGAAAAAGCATGGCAATAGCCAAAGCAACGGGCCGGATGATTTTCTTTGCAATGGTCTGAATGTTGGTCATCATACAGATAACAACCATTTGGCAGGGATTTGGTTCCCAACTCATCGGCTGCGACACAAAGATCGATCACTGGCTATTTTTAGTTGTATGGTTTGGCTACCCGCCGCTTGTGCCTGATTCTGGCCAGAAGTTTGAGCGTCAGCTCTATCGTGCAGATGAAACCTTCCGCATCGAAATGCCTTTCCACTTTCGCTCCAGCGAGGCTTTTTTCAATCAGGGTAGAACCAAACCCCCGTGCGTCGAGAGAAGTGATTTTCGGTCCGCCCCGTTCACGCCAGGTGAGTTTGAGCAAGGTGCCCTCATTGATTTTGTTTTCAACGTGCCAGCTCAGTTCGATTTTTCCGTTTGGTGTCGAGAGTGCGCCGTACTTCAGCGCATTTGTGGCAAGCTCATTGAAGATCAGTCCAAAGGGAACCGCATACTCAGCCGGGAGATTGACTTCAGGCCCCGAAACAGCAAAGCGCACACCCTCGTCGGCAATGTAAAGGGAAAGCAGATGCCGCGCCAGCGCACCAAGTTCCGCACCCCTCCAGTCATTGGCAGTCAGGATATCTTGCGCGGCCGCAAGACTGTGCAATCTGCCGGAAAATTTCGCGGCGAAGTCCTGCGGGTTTGAAGTTGTTTTCAACGTTGAACGCAAGATGGCCTGCAATATGGCAAAGGAATTCTTGACCCGGTGCGCAAGCTCGCGCGTCATGAGCCGCTGCCTGGCCTCCCATTCCTTCCGGTCGCTGATATCGTGCATGGCAACCGAAATCGCCATAACAGATCCATCCGGGGCCATAACTGGTCCAAGCGCAATTGATACGTCGACGTAGGATCCGTCCTTTCGCAGCCGGCGGGCATTATAGGGCGGAATTTTCTCGCCGGCACGGGCCCGGGCCAAGTATTCCCCCTGGGTCCCGCGCTCCGCCGGTCCTGCGAGGATGCTGATGTGTTGTCCAATTGCTTCGGAAGCGGTGTAGCCAAACAACCTTTCGGCGGCCGGATTCCAAGCCTCGATGTAACCTTCGACCGTTGCGCCGAACAAGGCATCCTGGGAGGCAGCGGCAACGGCTGCCATGCGCGCGGTGTCCGCCTCGGCGCGCTTGCGTTCGAGTAATGTCATGGTTGGTTTCAAGGATCAGAATTTCTCCATCGGCTTCGATAGCTTGATGGCGGCTCTCGACAAAAATCCTGCGGCCATCCTTGGCCCGTTGCTGGAGCTCGCCGGTCCAGCTTCTTACGGTATGGAGGAGTGTCATAAGGTCGGCTGGATCTATGGGATGCTTAGTGCGCAGCAGTTTGTGGCTTACCTGGCCCAGCGCTTCAGCCCTTGTGAAGCCATAAAGCTGCTCGGCGCCCCTGTTCCAGTCGACGATGCCTTTCTCCGGATGCCAGACGAAAATCGGCTCGAATGACAGCTCAATCAAATCCGTTTGACGGCTCAGGGACTCGGCAATTTTCTTGCGTGCGGAAATGTCAACAATGACTCCAGTTTGCCGAAGAACCGTGCCTGACTGATCTCGAAACACGCGGCCTGAATCCAGCACCCAAACATAATAGCCATTCTTGTGGCGCAACCGGTATTCCATGACATAGTTGTCGTCAGCTTTGAGAAACTCGGGATTCTGCAAGGTTTTGAGGCGGTCCTTGTCCGCCGGGTGCAGAAGTTCTGCCCAACCTTCCACAGTGGGCGCAACGTCATCAATCTGCCATCCCAGAATCTGCGTTAAACCGGCGCTCCGCCATATCTTCTGCGCAGCAATGTCCCAGTCATAGATAAATGCTCCGGCGGCTTCTTCGGCCTTTTCCAGGCGCTCTGAAACGAGGCGCAATGATGCCTCGGCGGCGAGACGCGAAAGCCTTTCACGCTCCAACAGATCGGGAGTTATCAGCTTGTCGTCCAATACCGCTCCCCTGTTTCGGGCATGATGCCCAAATAAACGCCAGATTGGCAAAATGGTTCCACACGCATCAATTTTATTACTTAATCATAAGCAGTTTAGAAGTTCATTTTTTTGTAACTATGCTTGGGGACGAGAGCGCAAGGGAGCCCGTGTAATCGATACGATTGTACCCTTGCTGGTGCTCGTGATCTCGACTTCAGCTTCAAGCTGCATGGCCAGGGCTTTAACCAGTGTTGTGCCAAGGCCTGGCAGCTTTTCACTGAGGCCTTTCTGCATCCCGGCGCCATTATCGGACACCGACAGCGTCCATCCCGTTCCATTAACCTCATAGCCGACGACGACGTGACCAGCGGTAATGTCGACCGGAAAGGCGTACTTCAGGGCATTTATCACCAACTCGGTGACGATGAGACCGATGCTTACGGCCTGTTCGGATTGGACGGTCCCGGGGCCAGCCGATACACTCAAGGTAATTGGGCGTCTCTCCCGCACCATCGAGCCTGACAGGGCCTCGCAAAGCTTGGACAGGTATGCGCCGACTTCAATCTCATCACCCATGCCCGTTGCCTTGAGGTGCTGCTGCAGCGAGGCAACCGACATGACGCGGCGATGGGCATCTTCAAGATGCCCTCTCGTCTCCTCAGACTGAACGGAGCGGGCCTTCAGAAGAAGAATGCTGGCGATAATCTGCAGGCTATTGGCCACCCGGTGGCTCATCTCAGAAAGCAGCATGTCCTTTTGCTCACTGAGGATCTGAAGCAGTCGCTCGGCGACGCGACGGTCAGTGATGTCCTCTATAGCCAGCAAGAGAGTTGTGTTCAGGTCGCCCTGATAGAAAACCTTGCGTGCGTTAAGCAGCATGTTGCGCCGCCCGATAGTTGGGAACTCCTGTTCAACCTCGAAATGGTCCATGACGCCATGCTCCGGGATAATCCGCTCGAGGAGTTCGCGAAGGGCCGGATTGTTCCATTCACCGGAGCCCAGGTCATAGACCAAACGCCCTTGCGTCTCGGCGGGCGTCGTCCGGAAAGTTGCATAGAATGACCGGCTGGCGGCGACAACGCGCAAATCCCCGTCAAGCACGAGAAGGGCTTCCCTAACCGTGTCGACCATGGCCTGGGCCAGGGTGCGGCCATCCGTGATACCGTCCATTCAGTCCTTTTCAAGCAACGTTCGCCACAGGGGATTTTGTACCCGCCTTTGGGCGGGATGGCAAAACATTAACCCGGAACGCCAAGGATTTTGCCGCTTCACCAAGCCCGTCCCCAACATTCACTTCGACGGAACCAATGGCGTTTCAAACCGTTGTTACATCGACCACTCAACTTTTTTGAAAGGAATTTGCCATGACCACATCAGCAAAATCACGCAGCAACGGGCGCCACAAAAAAGCGACTGGCAAACAGAACGGCTCCCATCACGTTTTCGATGACATTTTGGCGCTGGCAGGAACTTTTGCCAGGAGCCAAAAGGAGCAGGGTATTGATAAATTGCAGTCATTCGCCGGGTCGACGCGCGATTTTGCAACCTCAATGACGGATGTGCCAAATTTGAAGGTCCAGATGGTTTCGGCAGGGGAGAGCCTTGAGGATCTTGCCGAATATGTCTTGCACACGGACATTCAGCATATGCTTAAGGACGCTGAAACTTTTGCCCGCCGGCATCCGATTGCGGCTTTGACCATGACGGTCGTTGCCGGAATGGCTGTCAGCCGCTTCTTAAGGCCACGAGCCGTAGCAACGGCAATGCCCGTTTCAAAGCGCGCTGGCAGCTCGCGGCGCAAGACGGCTTCTCGCAGCCGCAGGCAGATTGCCCAGCCACGCCGAACGGCGAATGGCAAAGCGGGGGTCCATGCCTAGGGATTCCGAAGAACATTTGGCGTATCCCGCTTCGAATTCGACCTTTCCCGGGCTTGTCAGGGAGCTCGCCAGCGATGGCGCGCTCTGGGCTGATGCGGAGCTCGCATTGGCCCGGGCAGAGGCGGGCGTTTTGCTGCGCCGCTATGTAGCGGGCCTTGCAGTAGGGTCTGTGGCGTTTGCGGCCATGATCGCGGCGCTGGTGATCCTGGCGCAAGCTGGCGTCGCAGCACTGCTGCCTTATGTCAGCGGCCAAGCTTCGGCGAACCTGATCGTAGGCGGATTGCTGCTTGGCCTTGTCTTGCTCCTGGTTTTCGCAGCGAATTATTTGCTGACGCGAAAAATACGTCCCGTGAGCCTGATCTTCCGCTGGCTGGCCGGCACCGATGCGCGGAACGGAGCATCAAAATGAACACGTTGCGCAAACTGGAGCAGGAGGCGCAAGACAGGCACGCGCACTTTTCCAAAACCTTGGCTGAGGTTCAGGGCCGCCTGACGCTTCCGGGGCTCGCCGGTGAAGTGCTTCAACTCGTCTCTCCCCAATATACGCGCCTGAGAATCGCCTATTCAGTGGTCAAACGTAATCCAATTCTCGCCGCAGGCGTATTTGCCGGAGCGGGTTGGCTGTTCAAGCAGGCCGTGCGCGCCAATGGCAATGTCTTCAAGCTTGGTCGAAAAAAATTGCCCGGCGCCACCCGGCGACGAAAAAAGCGCTGACCCATGAAAAACCTGCCACCCGCATGCAAAAAGGGAGAAGCCAATTGGCTTCTCCCTTCTCATTTGGGCTGCGGCAGAGTTCAGGCTGCAGCCTTCTGGTTGATATATTCCTCGGCGAGGCGGGAAAGTTTCTTGTCAGCCGACTGCTCTTCATCAAGGGTTTTCTGGAGTATGAACTCCGCGTCTTTCAGTCCGAGCTGGCGGGCCCAGCACACAAGCGTGCCATAACGGGCAATTTCATAATGCTCGACCGTTTGTGCGGACGATATGATTGCTGCGTCGAGAGTGGACGCATCTTCGATCTCGCCCAAGAGCTCTTCAGCCTCTTTTATAAGCCCTTCCACAGCTTCACACTTCTTGGAGACTGGCTTCTTGTCCATTGTTGCGAAAACTTCTTCCAGTCGTGTGACATGGGTTTCGGTTTCGCCGAGATGGCGTTCAATGGCCTCCTTGAGAGTTGGAGAGGTGGCCTTCTTTGCCATTTTTGGCAGCGTCTGCACCAGCTTCTTCTCGGAATAGTAGAGATCTTTCAGGGTTTCGAGAAACAGGTCGTTGAGAGTCTTTACGGTCATGGAAATCTCCTTGTTGTTCTGTGACAGCGCTTGCTTTATCGCAGGCCAAAAAACGAAAGAACGAACATGACCACAACGACCAAGCCAACCAAATAAATTATCGAATTCATTGCCAAGTCTCCTGTCATAATCGGCGCAAACTTCAGTTGGGCCGCGCTGCATTTTGTGAGGCCGGACAATCAATGTCCCCTCATTAACTATCAAACGTCGTCAAGAGCTGTTTGGTTCCACTCGAACAGTATTTCGAGCTGCTGCCAATTTACTTTGGCTGTTTGACATCATTTGAGGCTAACTCAACTTCAGTCTCACCGTTCTTGACGGGTTGGCGCCCAGAGAGAAATTCACCAAGTCCGGATAGTCCGTCCACATGGTCGCAAAATACCTTGATGGTAACGAGCACTGGAACCGCAATTGCGGCACCGGCTATTCCCCAAAGCCAGGCCCAGAAGGCCAGCGACAGCAGGATGGCGACCGCATTCATCTGCAGTCTGCGGCTAAGAATTAGGGGATTTACAATTTCAGATTCGATGAGCGACCATATTGCGAAGGCCAGGGGAATAAGAAGCGCATAGCCCAGGGAATCGAAGGTGACGATCGCCATGAATGCTGACAATGCGCCACCGGTGACGGCACCAACATAGGGAATGAAATTGAGGAAGAAAGTCAGCAAACCCCAGAGGTAGGGCGCTGGCATGCCGAGGGCATGAAACGTCACAGCGATGGCTATGCCGAGCCCCGCGTTGATCGCTGCCAGGGTCAACACATAGGTGGAAACCTCGGTTTCCATATCGTAAACTATGTGTAACGCGCGTTTTCTGTCGGTCAGAGTGGGCAAGACCCGAACCAGTTTTTCGTAGAACAGGTCACCCGAAGCCATGAGGAATACGGCGATGACCAGTGTGGCCACTAAAGTGATTGCAAGTTGCAATGGATACCAGGTGATCAAAACCAGCCATGCGGGCAGTACTGGCTGGCGAACAACAACTTCCTGAATTGCCTTATCGCTGGTGACGGCAGACACGTCTTGAAGTTTGTCGGTCAGGTTAGCGAGGGCGTCCAACCAAGGGCGAAGACCGCGAAATTTTTCCACGAAGGCTTGCGTCAGTTGCGGTGCCTGATCGATCCAGGTTGAAACCTGCCAGCTGAGCATGTAGCCGGCCGACAGGCCTCCAGTGACCAAAACGACGAGCAGAAGCGTTGCCGACAACCATGGTGGAACAAGATGCTTTGCGAGAAACCTGACAGCAGGCCTGAGGGTGAGGGCGATAAAGGTGGCCAAGACCACGGGCAACAGAAAATCGCGGGCGAAATACATCACTGCGACAATGGCAATGATCAAAAGGCCGCGGAGTGCCGTGCGGGACTGTTTCCCATAGTCGACGTCCACATGGGCAGGATCCACCATCGGCAGTTCTTTCAGATTTTACCCATCAAGATCAGAACAACAAGAATAAGAAGAACAAGCCCCAGCCCACCGGATGGGCCATAACCCCAACTGCGGCTGTGCCCCCAGTTCGGCAAAGCGCCGACTAGGATCAAAATGAGGATGATAACGAGAATTGTGCTGAGCATGGCAGTCTCCGTGACAAGCATCGACAGACAATCCCGACGCGGTTCCATAACTCGCGGCTGCGCATTTTGTTCCAAAGTGAAATTAACAGGAAGAAATAGCGGGCTCTGCTAGCTGCGATGAGCGTGACTGAGAACGGCCTCCGCGTGAGCGTCGGGACCGAATTTTTCGTCAGGGCCGATATGCATGAGAACTGCCAGCCTGGCGCGCGCGCGGTTGACACGGCTCTTTATGGTGCCCACGGCCACATTACAAATCTCTGCGGCCTCTTCATAGGAAAAGCCCGATGCACCAACCAGAATGATCGCTTCACGCTGGTCCTCCGGGAGTTTTGCCAGCGCATTGCGCAAATCGGCCATCTCGAGATGACCTTCCTGTTCGGCATGCACCGCGACCCGATTCGAATGGACGCCGTCCGCATCTTCAACCTCGCGCTTGCGCTTGCGCAACTGGGTATAAAATTCATTGCGAAGGATGGTGTAGAGCCATGCCTTCATGTTGGTACCAGGCTCGAAGCTCTCGTAATGCTTCCACGCCTTCATCAGCGTTTCCTGGACGAGGTCATCGGCACGGTCGCCGCGCGCCGTGAGCGACAGCCCAAAGGCGCGCAAGCCCGGAATGGCAGCGACCAGTTGTTCGCGAAACTCAGTGGACCTTGTCATGCTGCGTTTGTCTCTGATTGGGTCATGAAAAAATCAGCCTATTGCGGCTTCTTTTGCGAGCTTTTCGCTTCCAACTGGTTCAGCAAATCCGTAAACCGGTCAGGAACCGGTTGCTGTGCCACTTCATCATAGAAGTTGCGCAGGCGCTGGCCGATCAAGTCATAGATCTCGGGCTGGGCAGGTGCATGGTTCATTTTTTCAATCTTTTTTTCAGTCTTATTGTTCGATTTAGCCGTTTTGGGTGTTTTGTTGCCGTCTTCAACCATGGGTCACCTGAAACTATGCGTGTGGCTCACTTTGCCAATGCCAACAGGCCATTTTGGCTTTGCGGAACCAGTATGTTAATGCCAAACGGACAGAATAGTTCCTACTACTTAAAAAATTTGTTTTGGGGACGGGAACATAAGTGCGAACCAGACGTTAACGAGCTGGACGTGACGCGGCTGAAAAGGCCTAAATCCGTCGTGAAAATCGCAAATTGAGGGGTAAATCATGAACCTTGCAGCCAATATCGCACCACATTTGCCCTATTTACGAAGGTTTTCGCGTGCCCTGACCGGCAGCCAGCACAGCGGTGATGCCTATGTGGCGGCGCTTCTGGAAGCTCTTATTGCCGATCCCGCCCAGTTCGAAGGTGGCCCCAATATGCGGGCTTCCCTCTATCGTAGCTATTGTAGGTTGTGGGAGTCCATATCGCTGAATCTCAAAAAGCCCAATATTGCCCAGGACTGGGAAGCTTCAGCTCAACGCCAGTTGGCCACCATTGCACCGCAGGCCCGGGAAGCCTTCCTGCTGATGGCGGTTGAAGGCTTCACCAAGGAAGAAATCGGGATTATTTTGGCAAAGAAACCGCCGGAAGTTTTGGCCCTGCTGGACGAAGCTTCTAAAACGATCGTTGACCAGGTCGCCACCGATGTAATGATTATTGAGGATGAACCGATCATTGCCATGGATTTGGAAGCGCTTCTAGAAAGTCTTGGCCATAGGGTAACTGGTGTAGCCCGTACTGAAAAGGAAGCAATAAAGCTTGCGTCGGCCAAACGCCCTGGATTGGTACTTGCAGATATCCAGCTGGCCGATGGCAGCTCCGGTATAGATGCTGTCAACAAGATGCTGCTCGAATTCCAGGTGCCAGTAATCTTCATCACGGCGTTCCCGGAACGGCTGCTGACGGGAGAAAAACCCGAACCGGCATTCCTGATCACAAAACCCTTCATGCCAGACATGGTGAAGGCCGTTGTCAGCCAGGCACTCTTCTTCGACACGAAATCCCGAGTGGCTGCCTAGCGGAACCAGAGTGCGAGTTCGGCGTTTACTGTTCAGGTCGAGCATCTCTGCTTGACATGAAACAAGTAAAGGAGAGCATCATGAACTGGGACCGTGTTGAAGGAAACTGGAAAGAAATCCAGGGCAGGGCGAAGCAACAGTGGGGCAAGCTGACCGATGACGATCTCGATGTCATCGAAGGCCGCCGCGAAGAACTCGAAGGCCGGCTGCAAAAACACTATGGCTACGCCAAGGACAAGGTAAAGGCCGAAGTCGATTCCTGGCTTGGACGCATTTGAACACAGGTGGGCCAGCACATGTTGCTGGCCGCCATTCACGAGGAGTCGCACATGTTCACAGCAAAAGATTATGATCAGGCTTTGCTCACACCTCAAAAGATCTTTGATCTGCCGATGGAAGTGGTCGAGACGGAATCCATGACGGTCAAACAAAAGTTGAAAGTATTGAAGAGGTGGGAAGCCGATGCCCATGACCTGGAAGTGGCGACCGACGAGAGCATGAGCGGTGGCGAACGGTCACGCCTGGGCGAAGTTCGAAGAGCCATCCATGAACTTTGCGAACGGGAAAGTATCGACGAGAATTGCACCGACTTGCAATAACCCTGACAGGAGCCGACGAAAGAAGGACGGATCGAAATGATCCGCCCTTCTTTTTTATGAGCGGCGCGCCGCCAAGGATAATTCTATTCTGCACGTTCCTCCTTCGTCTTTGAGTGAAATCAAGAACTCGCGGGGAGACAGGACCTGGACATCTGGCGGCGTCTGATCAGCCTCGCCTGCGCTTCGTGTCAGTTTGACTTCATACCGGGTGGAACCGAACTGTGTCGCTACCTCGAACCCGTCCCAATCGTCCGGGACGCATGGCTTGATCCGCAGCATGGACCCTTCGCGCGTAACACCAAGGATTGCTTCCAGCCCGGCACGGTACATCCAGCCGGCAGAGCCTGTGTACCAGGTCCAGCCGCCACGGCCGACATGCGGCGGCATTGAATAAACATCAGCAGCGATGACATAGGGTTCGACGCGGTAGGTTCTTGCATCTTCTTCGGTGCTCGAATGATTGATGGGATTTAGTATCCAGAACAGTTCCAGTGCCCGCTCTGCCTGTCCAAGTCCGGCATGGGCGAAAACTGACCAAATGGCGCCATGGGTGTATTGCCCGCCGTTTTCACGGATGCCCGGCGGATAGGCTTTGATGTAGCCCGGATCTTTGGTCGTTTTATCAAATGGCGGAGTGAACAGTAGGGCAAGATTGTCCGCAGGGCGAACCAATTGCCGGTAGGATTCGTCCATGGCGATTGCAGCCCGCTCGGGGACTGCACCGCCAGACAAGACAGCCCAGGACTGGGCAATGGAATCGATGCGGCATTCCTCACTCTCGGCCGAGCCAAGCGGTGTGCCATCGTCAAAAAATCCACGGCGATACCAGCGTCCGTCCCAGCCGTGCTTTTCAAGTGCGGCTTGAAGTTTCTTTGTCCGGTCACGCCAGGCCGCGGCGCGGTCAATGTCGCCGCGTTCATCTGCAATCGGGGCAAACGCTTTCAAGGTCGTGAGCAGGAACCACCCTAGCCAAACGCTTTCGCCCTTTCCTGCTTCACCAACGCGGTTCATGCCATCGTTCCAGTCACCGGTACCGATCAGCGGCAGGCCGTGGGGGCCATGGGGCAGGCTGCGGTCAAGGGCGCGGGCGCAATGCTCATACAATGCGGCGGATTCCTCGGACAGTGCGGGCTGAAAGAAGGCGTCATGTTCGCCTTGTACGAGCGATTGGCCTTCGAGAAACGGCACAATCTCATCAAGTATATCACCATCTTCCGTCACCTTCATGTATTGGCTCACACAATTTGCAAGCCACACGGTGTCATCAGAAATGCGTGTTCTCACCCCCATGCCGGTTGAGGGAAGCCACCAATGCTGGAAATCGCCTTGGACAAATTGCCGGGCAGCGGCGCGCAGGATATGTTCACGCGCAATGGCCGGGCGCGTGGTCAGCAGGGCCATCGAATCCTGCAATTGATCACGGAAGCCATAGGCGCCACTTGTCTGATAGAAGCCTGACCTTGCCCACATGCGGCAGGCGAGCGTCTGATAGAGCAGCCAGCCATTGAGCATGATATCAAGCGAACGGTCGGGCGTTTTCACCTGTACTGCGCCCAGGGTTTCGGTCCAGTAGCGTTTTACTTCGCCCAGAGCCTCATCGACGCTGCTTGTTCTATGACGCGTTATCAAGGATTGGGCATCAGCGGCATTTGGCGCGGCACCCAACATGATTACAAGTTCGGCGGAACCGCCCGGTTCGATCGTAACTGTCGTCTGCAGTGCACAGCAGGGGTCCAAGCCAGCGCCGGTGCGGTTTGACAGGTTGGCCAAGGAAGTCAGGGCGCGTGGAGCGGCAAGTCGGCCATAGGGTCCCAAAAACTCGCGCCGGTCGCCGGTCCAACTGGTTTGCTGGCCACGCATATCTGCAAACGCAACCTGCTCGCCGGACTGGGTGCCCCATGGATTGCGTGCAAACATGGCGCGGGTCTGCTCATCAATGGTTGTTGTCACAAATGGTGCGGTGACCGCACGCGCCGCTCCCAAAACCCATTCGGCATAATAGGTTACAGTCAGAGTCCGGGAAAACGACGACTCATTGGTGAGTTTCAGTCTGGACAGTTTGACAGAGTCCGCTAACGGCACGAATTGCAACAGCTCCATTCGTAGCTTCTGCGCGTCGCGTTCGAACACGCTGTAGCCAAAGCCGTGCCGCGCGAGGTGTGTTCCGTCGCTTGATCTCGACGGCGCCAAGGTCGGCGAGATCAGAAGCCCATCTTTTTTGTCCTGTACATAGATTGCTTCGCTCAGCCGGTTGCTGACGGGGTCATTGCCCCAGCCAGTGATTTGATTTTCGCGGCTGTTTCCAAACCAGGTGTAGCCTCCACCATCAGCGGCGCACTGAAAGCCAAAGGAAGTATTTGCAATAACGTTAATCCACGGGGCGGGCGTTGGCCGATCTGCATCGGGGACCGTGACATATTCGCACCCATCCGCGGTAAACCCACCGAAGCCGTTGAAAAACTCGAGGTGCTTCGTGCTGGCGGCAATGGGTCTTGGCCGTGGCGATAAATAAACAGGCTCGTTCGGCTGGCTGGACGGCACAATGGCAGTCTCGCGCACTCGGGATAACTGGCTGGCGAGATCGCCCCGGCGGCCTACCAACACGACACGCGCAATGGCGGGAAGGACCCGCAAGGTTTCCTGTGAGAGGAGATCGGCCCTCAAGGCAAATACCTGGCCCATTTCACCGCGCAACCCCGGCGCTCGCGGAGCGTTGATTTTGCGAACCAGTGCTTCGATCGTGCCTTGCAAGTCCTGTGCATAGGATGATCCGCGGTCGTTCAGGATCACAAGGTCCACAACAAGCCGCTTGGTTTTCCAGTATTCGAAAGCATGCAAGAGCTGGCGCACGATCTCGATGTCCTCAGTCTCGTCGATCCGCACCAGCAGAATTGGACGGTCTCCCGAAATTCCCTGGGGCCAGAGCGCTGCTTGCGAGCCCATGTCCTGCAACAGGATTTTTGTGGGCGCGCGCAGTGCCGCATTGGCATAGATGAGATGGCTCGCCAGGGTCTGGTAGAGATGGGCCTCATCCGTGCCTATCGACAGATGCCGCAACTGAATCTGCGCCTGGGTCCATGCCAGCATGAGCGCGCGGTCGTAGGCAGCGACTTGGCGATGCCGGTCAACGAGATCGAGAACAGCTTCGCGCGAGTCCGCCACCACGGTCCAGAGCGTGCAGCGGACCTGCCGGCCTGCCGGTATCCTCATACGCCGGCGCATGGCGAATACGGGATCGAGAACCGCACCCACAGTATTCGACAGCCGTTCGCTGCTCTTTATGGCAGCAGGCATGCGCGTGCTGTTACCCACGCCGACAAATCGGGCGCGATCAGTTTCGAATTCAAGAGCGCCGGCGGTGGCACCCTGTACCAGCATGAACTGGGCAAGCCAGATTTCAGGATCGCTTGGTGATCTCCGGCGGCGTGTTGCAAGAAGCGTTTCGATCTCGCCCACAAATTCAGTTTCGACAAACATCTTTGAAAAAGCCGGGTGTGCCGTATCGGACGAGGCTTGCGCTAACACCAGCTCCGCATAGGACGTAAGTTCAACTTCCCTTGCGGTCAAACCTGTGTTGGCGATGGTCAAGCGCCGTGCCTCGGCATTGTCTTCCGACGAAACAACGCATTCGAGCGTCGTGGTGAAATTTCCATCCGTGCGGATGATCTCGGCCTTGTCCTCGGTGAATGAAGCTACATAGCTGTCTGCCGTCGCAGCAACCGGCATATGACCGGCCGACCAAATTTTTCCGCTCTTCGGTTCACGCAGAAACATGAAGAACCCCCAGTCGTCGCAGACGCCATCTTCGCGCCAACGCGTGAGGGCCTGTCCGTTCCATGTACTGTAACCGGCACCTGCCGCCGTTAGCATGACGGTATACTGGCCGTTCGAAAGCAAATGGGTGGCGGGCGAGCCAAGCGTGCGCACATTAAAGGTTCGCGCCGTGGGGAGCACAACACCAAGGGCCGCCAGACCCGGACCCGACGACGCTGCCCTTGCATGGGTTACGGGCACGTTCCGTGGTGCCCGTTCCTGCAGCAGCAATTCAGCAGCCCGGACCATTGGCTCGGCGTGAAACCTGTCGCGCATTTCGCCGTTCTTCACGGCATTCAGAATGGCCACAATCGTCATGCCCTGATGGTGGGCAAAATAGGCCCGCACGATGGCCACGGTTTCGCCCTTGCGTATCCGCGCCGGCGTGAAATCAAGCGCCTCGTAGAATCCATAGTCTCCGCGGCCACCTTCGCGTGCCAGTCTTTCATAGTTCTTTGCGGCGGAACGGGGAGCGACCATTGCTGCCAGTCCCGTGGCATAGGGGGCAATGACCGTGTTGTCTGCAAGGCCGCGTTTCAGGCCAAGCCCCGGCACGCCAAAGTTGGAATACTGATAGGTGAACTCAATATCGCGCGCGCTGAATGCGGATTCGGAAATGCCCCATGGAATGCCAAGGGCATTGGCGTAGGCAATCTGGCGGAGAACAACGAGCCGTGTGGTTTGATCGAGCAATCCGGAGCTCGGGGCGCGCATGACCAGTGACGGCATAAGGTATTCAAACATTGATCCCGACCAGGAGACGAGGGCAGCGCCACCTTTCACCGCAGTTACGGTGCGACCGAGCCTGAACCAATGGCGCGTCCGCAAATCGCCCTTTGCGATTGCGAAGAAGCTCGCCAACCGCGCTTCCGATGCCAGCATGTCGTAGCAACTTTCATCGCGCATGGCTTCGGCCACTCGGTATCCGATCGACAAAAGCAGGCGCTGCGGCTCGAGAAGAAATCCGAACTCCATTCCAAGGGCCAGTTCCCGCATGTCATCGATCACGAATTCCAATCGTTTCTTCAGCGCATTCGACGCTTCCAGCCCAAATGACGCGTCCTTGAAATGGCTTTCCACTGTCTCACGCAGCGCAGTTGTCCAGGAAAGCAATTGCCTGCCTGCCGCAGTATCGAGTTCCGTGGCAATGTTCGTTGCGGTCACATGGATATCGGCGGTTTGGACCGCAAACTCGATCAACCGAACGGAAAAATACTCAGGCGTCTCGCGTGCCTTGCCGATGGCGCGCCGGAGAGCTGACACCTGATCTTCGAAATGTTTGCGGATTGGCCTCAGAACATGGCGGTCATTGGGGATCGCCGCAAGATCCTCGCCGAGTATATCGAGAATGTCTTCAATCCCATCGAGACTTGCATTGACATCTCCCGGCTGCACCATCCAGGAAGAGCAGCAATTCGAGAGGGCAATCAGATGCCCGGCGAGATTGCCGCTATCGACAGTCGAAACATACTTCGGTTCCAACGTTTGGAGGCTTGTTGTGTCGTACCAGTTGTAGAGGTGACCCCGGTATTTTTCCATGCGCTTGATGGTGGCAAGCGTGGTCTCGATTTTCCCAACCGCATCGCTCAGGCCCAGCCAGCCGAATTCACGCGCGCTGGCCACGGACAGCAGATAAAGCCCGATGTTGGTTGGCGAGGTGCGGTGCGCCACCAGAGGTTTGGGATCTTCCTGGAAATTATCCGGGGGAAGCATGCTATCTTCCGGTGTGACGAAGGTTTCGAAAAACCGCCAAGTCCTCCTGGCGACAAGCCGCAAGGTTCTCCGGTCCACGGGTGATGATTCCAACTCGTCTTCCAGTTTCGGCGAGCGGCTCGCCCAGAAGGCCATCGCGGGTGCCGCCAGCCATGACAGGGCGAAAGGAAACACCGCAATCCACACGCTATCGGCGCGGTAAATTGCAATGATAATTGCCACTATTCCAGCAGCCAGACTGACGGACATGAGGCGATAATTTCCGATGACACTAGGCGTGTGGCTTGCTTCGGCTTGTGCTGCAGTGGTCCATTCAAGAAGATTTTTGCGGCTTACGGCAAGCCTGTAAAACGTCCGCCCGATGGCATCAACCATGAGGCCCGCCTGATGGGCAAGAAATATTATGTTGGCGCCGGTGAGGACAAAGGCGTGGGCAAAATCTCCGAGGGATGATTTGATCCGGCTCGCGACCGTAAGCGGCAGGCGCCTTGGGATGGCTCCTGAAAGGGCCGGGAGCAGGGGCGGAATAAAACCAATGAGAACGATGAATACTGTCCATGCCACCGCAAGCCCGACAGGCAAAAACATCCAACCCAAAAAAAGCGCGGACAACACCGCGATGGGTGCCAGCGAACGCCTGAGGTTGTCGAACATTTTCCAGAGGCCAAGGGCGGGAACGCCGCCCATTGAACCGCGCGCTGCCGTTGATCGCCAGCCGAGCATCCATGGCAGCAATTGCCAGTCGCCGCGCACCCAGCGATGTTGCCGTGCTGCGGCAACGCCGTAACGTTCGGGATATTCTTCGACAACTTCAATGTCGGTGACCAGGGCGGCGCGAGCGAAGACACCTTCGAAAAGGTCATGGCTCAGCATGGCATTTTCCGGAATTTTGCCTGCTAAAGCGGCTTCAAACGTATCGATGTCATAGATGCCCTTGCCCGCAAACGAACCTTCGCCAAACAAGTCCTGATACACGTCTGACACAGCGAAAACATAGGGGTCGATGCCGCGTGAAGACGAGAAAATGCGCTGAAAAAACGAACCGTAGTGGCCGATAGGCAGTGATGGCGTGACGCGCGGTTGCAAAACGCCATAGCCTTCGACAACTCTTCCAGTTTGTTCGTCGAACTTCGGTCGATTGAGCGAATGGGCCAGCTTTCCCACGAGCCTGCGTGCCGCGTCGCGGGGGAGTTTGGTGTCGGCATCAAGGGTCAGGACAAAGCGAACAGCTTGCGGAAGCTTTCCGCCAATGACGATGAAGGTCGTATCAATTGCACCGCGGAGCAGGCGGTTCAATTCATGGAGCTTGCCACGCTTGCGTTCCCAGCCCATCCATTTGTTTTGCTGCGGATTCCATTGCCGCGAGCGGTGCAGCAGCAGGAATTGATCCGTGCTGTGGCGCAAATTTAAGCGCGTGATCCCGTCCAACGCAGTGTTCAAGAATTCAGAATCGGCAGGGGCATGCTCCGCGTCGGCGTCAGTCCAGTCGGTCAGAAGGGCGAAATACAGCTCGCCATCTGCGTTCGACAAAAAGTGTACCTCAAGCCGGTCTATCAACTCCTCGATGTCGTCACGCGAGGTAAGAAGTGACGGAACGACAACCAGCGTGCGAAACTGCTCCGGCACGCCTTCGCGCAACGCCAGGCCCGGAATGACGGCCGCATCCATCAGGCGTGTCACCATGAAATTGATAATTGCCATGCCAGCTTCAGATGCTGGCAGAAACGCAAGCAAAGCCAAAAAAATTAGCAGAATCGGGGACGCATCCGACTGAAGCAGCGGGAAGATGCCAGCAAACAGTGCGGCGGCCGTCAGCGCTGCGATGCCCCCGAGATAGCCCAGTAACCCGAAAGACCGGACTGCCATCCTCACACGGCGCAAAAGCGGAGGTTTGAAATCAAGACCGGATTCAAACGCGGCGCGGCCTGGACCAATGAGGTGATAGCCCGGATCTTCAGTTGCGGCCTCGCCACGATCTTCCACTTGCATGATATGATCTATGGCGCGTTGCGCGACACTCAACTCTCCGTGGTTCGAGCCCCGCGAAAGTTCCTCGATTGCCGTGCGGTAGATGGTGCGGCTTGGAAAGTCCATTTCACCGTAGTTCGGGTGGGTACGCAGCAGTTGGTCCACAAGGCTGACAGTGTCAAACCAGACCTCCCAATTCACGTCGGAAATGAAGCGTATGCTGGTAACGATATTGCGTATTGTGACATTAGCTGCTGCCTGGCGATGGTGTTCATCGTTGACCACAGCCTCGAAGGAAAACCCAAGCGCATCGGTCTTGAGTTTCAACGAATTGAGCGTTGGTGCTGCCAAATCATCCTGGTCGCGCAAGCGCTGGATCAATTGAACCGCGAACGACTTGGAAATCACCGACTCTTCAAATTGGTCTAACAGGCGCACCGCATTTGTTTCCTTGCCGCCAAGACCGAGCACTTGGTCGGCAAGCTTGTCGGCAGCCTCCCGGCCACGCCTTGCGGCCATGATGCGCTGTGATATGCGGCGCAGATTTTCGATGAGGATCAATCGCAAACTGATCGCAACCGCCCACAGTTCGCCAATCGTGAGGGGCTGCACCTGCTGGTATTCATTGACGAAATCGGTAAGCAATGCGGGGTCAAAATGGCTGTCGGTGTGGGCCACGTGGGCCCAGACGAGCCCGAAAATCCGCGGATGCCCGGCCAGCGGCCCTTCCGCGAGCTTTGGCAGTTGCCGGTAAAATCCCGGCGGAAGGTCTGCCCGGGTTTGCCTGATCTGTTCTTCAACGAGATGGTAATTGTCGATCAGCCATTCGGCGGCAGGCGTAACGGTCTTGCCTTCGGCGACAGCTGCGCAGAGTTCGCGGTAGGCCACCAACAGGGCTGCGGCATTGTCGTTGAGCCGGTCGATGATGGAATAAACCCGGGGCGGGTGATCCGTGACGATCTGCGATTCGGCCAGGCTGCGTGCATGCTGCTTTGAGCGCTCGAGGCCGAAGATTTCCGCGCTGATTGGAAGCGTATCATCCCACGCAGAGGGATTATGCTTGATACGTTGTCCAATCACACGCAGCATCGTCAACTTTGCTCCAATGTCAGATATACCAGTCAGAAATGCCTTGAGGCGCAAGCTTGCAGGCCGGAAAACCGGGTTCGTGGGCAGTTAACGCCTGGGAACCGGAAAAGTTCCCGCAGCGTTGTCGATATCGCGATCACTGGGTTAGGTTGTTCTGGTGGAGCTCGATTCCGAACCCATTTGCCGCAACACCGCCGAGCCGCATTCAAAGCAGTCATATCATGGTTGCAGACATACTTCCCACTTTGATTCAAAGCAGACTTCATCCATGTCCTACTCTGCTCGGCCTTGAAATAAATTGCACCACACAAACCAGAAACGACAGCTGAGAGCAGCAATCCGCAAATGAAATTAATTCAGGTCTATGGCACGATGCTCCGGGCCCCAACTTATTGAACCACTTATCTTACTCGTCGCTTTCAATTTTGAACGAGTCAATCTTCACCAGCGTTTCGCCGGTGACTTTTTCGTATTGGCGCAAGTAAAGGATCGGTTTTCCTTTGGCATTGACGGCAGTGATGCGCTCCACCGTTGTCCAATCCTTGGCATCCGCGCCAAGCCTGACGCTGACAATGTATTGCTGGCCGCGTTTCTCAAGCCTCGCCGCGATGGGTTGTGGAATTGTGGCGGCAAAGTCGGGAAACATTTTGTCCTTGGCGCAGACATTGCAGCCCATGCCTGCGAGCGAACGCTGGAACCAGTGAAAATCCTTGTCCAACACCCTCCCAATTTGGGCTGACAAGCTCCAGCCATAGTACTGGTCGCCTAGTGTGACTATGCCCGCCGTCAGGTAGCTGGTTTCCGTGTCCATCACGCCAATGCCCAGCTCTTCGCGCGCCGTTTGAAACTCGCCAGAAAAATTGACAGTCATTGTCCAATCGCCGCCAGGCAGCTCGACTTTTGGCATTAGGACATTTTCGACAGTATTGTCGGACAGGCTGCCTGGCTTTGATGAAATCAGAAGCAATTGGCCGTTCTCAACGGCAAAATTGTCGCTGGTGGGCCGAAGAATGGTCCACTTGCCATCAAGCGACGGGCTGTCGAATTCATCGGTGAAAACTTCTCCTGCGCTCGCGGTGCCGGAAAAGATCGCCGCAGATGCAAGCATGGTAATGAAAAAGTTGCGCATGTCGGGTCTCCTCTTGTTGCATCCGCTGTGGCTATTGTTGTGGGCTTAGGATTTCAAGGCGGTCGACGAAGGCATAGCTTTCGCCGCTGTTGGCTTGGCGCTGCCGGCCTGAGAGCTGAAGCTTGCCGGCTGATTTCAGCAGCGTCACCTTGTCGGTGGTGATCCACTCGGTCCTTCCGGCTTGCCTTGCACGGGCAAAGTAACTTCTGCCTTCTTTGACGAGTTGCAGCTCAATGGGCTGGGCAAGGCTTGCCATGAAATTGTGCAGCATCGCGTCAGGTTTACAGACATTGCAGCCAAGCTTTGCCACTTCGGCATCAAAGCCGGTGATTTCTGATCCGGATTTCTTTTCGATGCGGACGACAAGTCCCCAGCCATAATACTGGTCGCCGCCTGCGGCAAGTTGGGCCGATATGGCAGGCTCCGCCTCGCCGAAGGAGAGGGCAAAGGTTTCCTGGGCCGTCTGGACGCCAAACTCAACGGTTGTCGTGGCAATCCAGTTTCCCTCAGGCATGTCCACGCCCTGCAGGGTGAAACGCGGTTGAGCCTCCGGGGTGTCGTTCGTGCTGAGGTGAATAGGCATCAGCAGGCGTCCGTCTTCGACGGCATGGCTCGTGTCGCTGCCGTTGGTCACGGTCCAATGGGGTTGCAGGCTGGTTCCGTTGAAGTCATCGACAAAAATCGATACATCTTTTGGGGCGGGCGGTTCCTCTTGCGCCACGACTTTCTGCACTTCCGCCAGTGCGCCCGAAAGACCGTCAGCATCCTGCGCGTCAAAATACTTGCCGCCTGTTTCGTCGGCCACGCATTGCACGGTCTGGCGCTGCTTTTCGTTCAGTGTAAAGCCAACCACATGGGCCTTGATGCCGAGGCCAGCCTCGCGCACCGCGCGAGCAGCTGCACAAGGATCACCGCCACATTCCTCGATACCATCCGTCACCAGAACGATGCTGTTGGATTGGCCCGCCATGGGCGCAAAGCTGCTAGCGGCTTGTTCAAGCGCTGCCGCAATGGGAGTTTCGCCCTTGGGTTTGCTTGCCAGAATTGAACCGGCAATTCCCACGCCATCAGTAGTGCCGATGGGGGACACGATCTCGATATCAGTGCAGTCCTTGGCCCGGCGGTGGCCATACATCATAAGCCCAAGCCTGGTGCCCGCCGGCATCTCGCTCACGGCGGAAACCATTGCGCGTTTCGCGGCGTCCGAACGGCTTTCACCGCTTTCGATCTGCTTTTTCATGGAGCCTGATGAATCGAAAATGAACATCACATTTGCTCCACTGTCCTGCGAATGGGATGGCAGCGTTGACGCAGAGAGCATCAAAGCGCCAGTTATGAGGGCAAGTCTGTTATTCATGATTTTCTCCTCTGCGGTTTGTGTAAAAAAGCCGGAATTCTCATGGCAGGCACCAATACAGGGGGCCGACCGCCTTTGAAGCACGCGTGCCATAGAGCGTGTTGCAGACGTCTGAGATGGCAATGGGCGTAAGGTTGAGGTTGCTGTCAGAACAGACCGGTTCCCTGCCGGCCAAAACGCCGGTATTGGCCAAGGGAAAACCGCGCGTCTGGCAGACACGCGCGATATTGGCGTAGGCAATTCGTTCGCGTGGGCCACTGCCACGGCAAACGGCAATGAAAGTCGGCCACAGCAAACCGTTCTTGTTCTCAAATCCATTGGCAGAGAGATACCAGTCTGTGCTGCCGGTAACCGAAGGACAGAGCTTTTCCGGCGGCATGCCTCCATCAGAATTGCATGTGACCAAGGGGTTGAAGACTACCGTATATCCGGGCCTCTCCTTCTGGAATCCCGTAATGCGCACAACGATATCGCCACCGGGCACCTGAGGTTTGCAGAACTGAATGTCCTCTGCCTTAGGTTCAGCCGGAATTTCTTCAGCCTTGGGCTTTTCTGGATCAGGCGCTTGTGGTTCAGGTGCCAGCGGTCCGGGTGCTTCCGGCCCAGGCGATTCTGGTTTGGGAGCTTCCGGTCCAGGTGCTGGCAGCGGGCCAGGCGCAGGCTTGGCGGGTTCGACATAATCAGCCCCGCGGCAATAGCTGGTCGTTTCCGTGTAGCACCAATGCCGGCGGCCAGTCTTCACTTCGCAGACTTGCTCAGGTGAAATTCCTGAGATTGTAAATCCGGCGCTGTTGACCAGCCTGCAGTTAAACTCGGGCCCATTTGCCGTCATGCGCAGCGGCTCGGCGGAAGCATTGCCGTTGTTTTGAAATTTCTGGCAGGCACGCGAAACATCCACAGAATCGATCTGTTCGTCAGTGGGCTGTGGGCACGGCACAGGCACGGCCCTGGTTTTCTTGCCGTCGGCGCGACAGAATACCTGCGTTCCGGCGCCGCGATACCATTCTGGGCCGCCAGTGAGGCGTTCACAAACTTCCTCGGGCGAGACTTGCGCCAGTGTCGATCCGTTGGCGTTCACCAAACGGCAATTGAATGTTATGCCCTGCGCCGTTGCTATTGCCGCCGGATCCTGCGCTTGCGGTGCCCGGTGGATTTGGCGGCACACCCGGAGGATGTCGCTGCCCTGCACTTCGATATCGTTGCCCGTCGCTTGCGCGAAAGCTGGCGACATAAACATCTGAGCCAGCAAGAGCAAAGCGGTCAGGGATGAAGTTTTCATCATAGGTCTGCCTCCCAGGCTATCGAAAACCAGCGCAAGGCAACAATGTCGCTCTCGCCTGCATAAACAGAGAGAACTTTTATGGTGACCCATTCTGCCGCGAGGGGCTTAGGCAGGGTGATGAATTGACTTTCGCCGGTGTCCTGAAGTGTGTGTCGCAAGCTGTGCCCGCTCGCGGTTTCGATCAGAACATCCTTTACCCGGCTGAATTTTTGGAACTGGGTCGCTTCCGCCCCGGAGGTGTCATAGGGTGCCCAGCCATTGATGAATTGAAGGGTTGAAAAGCCCTCGTCGGTTCCCGTGATGGTTATCTTCTGTTGCGGTGTTAACCCCCCTTCGGAAAACGGGAAAAGCCAGGGATAACTCTCGGGAATTGAATCCAGCATTGCAGCGGGGGCCGGCTTGCCATCGGGAAAACTCAGTGCATTGGCGCAGAACTGCTCATCGGCATATTGCCCGCCACGTACTTTCCCGCAAAGGTCTTCGGCACCGGCTGGCTGTGAGGCAAGCACCCCCGACAGCTGAACGCAGGAAAATAAAATGAGTAGCGTATTCCTGACCATCGGTATTTACCTCCCCCTGCCGGGCACGAGCAGAACACGAATGCTGCTGACATGAGTGTCGTGAGGGTCTGCAAAGGTTCACACGCGGACAAATTTTTTTCAATAATGTGGATGCGAGACTTTTGTGGCGCTGCACAACGCGCTTTTGGTAGGCGACTTACTGTTGGGCGGTTAGGTTGGGATCCAGTTTGGCAGCTTCGTCTACGAGAGTCATGGCATCGGCCCGACCGGCTCCGACAGAATTTGCTGGCGCTTGGAGTTTGCTGGCACTCTCCTTCAGAATTTTCCGGAAATCCACCGCATTGATTTTGATTGCCCGTTCCATGGCAAGGGCAGCAAGGCCCGAAATATGAGCGGCCGCTACAGACGTTCCGGTGGTAATGGCAGTGGAGTTTCCTGGAGCAAGCGCAATAATTTCCACACCAGGCGCTGCAACTGCAATGTATTTGCCACGATTTGCCAGTTTGAATAGTCGGTCACGTGAATCAGTGGCACTCACCGCGACCGCACTCTCGTCGGCCGCGGGATAAAGTGGCGGGGACTTCGCGCCGGCATTGCCGGCGGCAGCGACAAGGATCACGCCACTTTTTGCCGCCGCGTTCATCAGCCGGCTGAGCAGGGGATCGCGTGGTCCAGCAAAGCTCATGTTGATGATGAATGCTGCTTGGGCGTGGGCCCAGTCAACACCTTTAAGTATGTTGAAGGTGATACCCTCCATGCGGCCTTCCTTGTCTTTCGAGAAGCACTCGACGGCGAGTAGGCGCGATTCCGGCGCAGTGCCCAGGATTAGGCCGTGCCCGGCAATGGCACCGGCCATCGCGGTGCCGTGCGTATCAGCTTCAGTGGACGGATAATCAACGGCCGAGTAGGAGTCCCTGATCGAATTCTGCAGGGCTTCATGTGTGGTATCGATGCGCGAGTCGATGACTGCCACGACAACATTTCTTCCGGTCACCCATTTGTGCGCTTCATCAAGACGCAGTTTGACATTGGCATACTGCAATTGCTCGCCTACGGCCGAACTCGAACTTTCGGTAAGTTCATATTGGTATTCGGGCTGGGCGGATTCAATGTTGGGATTTGCTTCGAGGGCAGTAATTACCTGAGAAACGGTTCTTCCGTCAGTGATGGCATAGCGATGCACCGTGCGCTGCAGCAGTTGCAGAGGCGCTTCGTCGATCCTTCTTAAATTTTGGGCCTGAACCACTGCGGCAAGTGCATCCGCCGGACTGGCGGGTTTCAAGACGAAAAGAACTTCGTCTTTATGATAGCGGTTTTCGCCTTTGGGCGGCACGCCACCGACTGGCTTCAGGGAGCCAGCGGATGCGTCCTTCGGCTTGGCCACAATTTTTTTCTTTGCTGGGGCAGGGGCCGGAGCCGTAGTCTGTTTCTTTTTTTTCTTGAGAATCTTCGTGACGTCGATGGAAATTCCTATGCCAATACCGCCATTATTATCTTCGTTTTCTTCAGCTCTGGCGTGGTTGGCGGTCAGCATGACTGCGCCAAGGAGGATCACCGCCATCAGGGCCAGAAATTTCCGTGCAACAGGGAAAGATTTCGACATGCGATCCTCCTATGGCGTGGTCCGCGACACAAACACGACAATACCTGTTTTAGACCGGATTTCCCGAATTAGCCTGTCAACCCCGGCTTCGCCATCCTGCGGCGCTTCCAGGCCGATTGTAAAGAGACCGCCCGATGGCCCGCTGACAATTTCCGCATCGAGATCTTCGAGAAGTTCAGCGACTTTCGAGAACGCAACGTCGGGCGCGAATTTGACGATCAGCTGCAGCTTTTGAATTGATGCGCTGATCTCGGGAACGGACGCAAGTTCGGGGCCAGAGCCCTGATTTTGGAGCGCCAGCATTCCAATCACCCCGGTTTGTATTGTCAACACCAGTGCCGCAGTCACTGCGGCGTACACAAGGGTGCGTGGCCGTAAGGCGGTCATGAATTCCGTGAACCGTTCAGCCAGAAACCAGCGCAGGAATGCGCTGTTTGCGCGCGAAACGGGCGGAAGTTTTGACACGATATTATCGAGAACCCGGGGCGAGGGGGCTGCGATGGATTCATTTATGTCACCAACTGCCTCGGCCTCGTCCTGTGCCAGTTCCAGAGCCATGCGCAGGCGGGCGTCGGTCAACAGGGCTGTCGCAATGCGGTTGCGCGTGTCTGCATCCAAGGTGCCGTTGATGTACCACGGCAGGCAGGCCTCAAGTTCGTCATAGCCCTGGGGCGTTTCATTCGGCGTCATGGCCAGCCCCTGTCAATACCGGCGGAAAGCAGCATTTCAGAGAGTTTCTTCCGCGCGTAGAACATCCGGGTTTTCACAGTGTTGAGCGGTATCTGCAAGATTTCTCCAACTTCCTCGATGGATTTCTCATGGTAATAGACAAGATCGACGACATCGCGGTGTTCGAGCCCAAGTCTTTCGACGCATTGCCTGAGCAGTGCCTTCTTGTCGGATTTCTGTGCCGCAACTTCGGGCGTGTCAGAGGAATCCGCAATTTCGGGAAGATCTGCGTGTTCCGCGGCCTGCGGATATTTCCGCAGGTATTCCAGTGCCTTGTTGCGCGCGATCCCGCACAGCCAGGTATTGACAGTTGACCGGCCCTCGTAGCGGCTCGCCTGTCGCCATGCGTCAAGAAAGACTTCCGAGAGGACATCTTCCGCTGCTGCCGGGTTGCGGAGCAGGCGCCTGAGAAAGCGGTGGATTCTCAAATTATGGCGGGCATAGAGCGCGCGGAATGCAAGTTCGTCACCGGCCGAAATTCGCTCAATAAGCTGACGGTCGTCGCGGGGAGCGGCGGATTCGCTGGCGGCCAGTTCGATGAAGCGGGCCATCCCCTCAAGTCCCCGTCCAATGGCATCGTTATGAATTGCGGCGCCAAACATAATCAAATCCTGTGTCAATCGCCAATTTATTCTGAAAACGCCTTCGGCGGCACAATTTCTTGTGCCGCCGTTTTGCCATTCCGTATCAAAACATGCCAAAGCCAACACCCATCAGCTTCTTGATCTTCATCTTGCGGCGCGGCTGGAATTCTTCCATTGCCATGCCGTCCATCATCTCGCGGCGCTCCGCCTTGTGGTGCTTTTTGTGCTTATGACCCATTCCGTTGATCTCGCCAAGAATGAGTTGGCTTGCAACGTTCACGGCAACATCACGGGCAACATCACGGGCAAAGTCCTGGGTCGCATTTCCGGACTTTTGCAAACGGGCCTGCTTCTTCGGTCTTTTCGATCTTCGGCGGCTTCGTAACGGCCACCTTTTTCTTTTTCTGGCCGGCGCCGGATCAACTTTAGGTTCGGCGCTTCTCGGCTTCCCGCTGATTTCGCAGGATCAGTACCTCGCCGTCAATCACGACCAGCGGTTGATCCCAGAACTCCCGGGTAGCGCGCAACTCGCATCCTGGATCATGCAGCTGGCAAATTCCTTCATTGCGGCGACAACCTTGACGGCCAGCGCACCTTTCGCGGCTTTGCAATTTCCTGCTTTTCCGCGCTCCATGTCGCCTTGGCCTTCGCCTCCAGCTTGCGGCATTGGCCTGATGGCTGTCGGCGTCTTGTTCCATCATGTCCTTGATCGGCCTTGGAACATCGGTGTCTTTGGCATTGCGGCGGGCGTTGGCGAGCCATTCGCGATACTGCAGCGGCCTGATCGCGGTATTTGTCGGCGTGCTTGGTCAATCGGTCGACCTGCAGCCATGGCGGTAATTCCTTCGTCTGGCGGTCATACTTGCGATCTTCCACGGTGACCTTGGCCTGTTCTCCCAGGCCGCCTTGCCGGCGCCGCCCGGGGCGTCCTGGGCCAAACTGGCGGTATGTGGGGCGTCGCCACGGTGCGATAAAGCTACGCTGTTGTTGCGTAAAATCACGATTTTCCTGAACATTTTAATCTCCCTCTGGTTGTGCAGGTGACCATACGGCCGCCTCTACAGGGTTGGTTGCAGAGAGGGAGAAAAAGGTTCACGGGATTTTGCAACAATCTTGCTAGGCTCAAGGCATCAGAGGGCTAAATCCTCGGTCCACCGCCCGATTGAGCCCGCTAGGGACTATCGGACAACTATGTCCCGCCTCTATCCAGATGTGATGCAAAGCGGCGAACCTGCCGCGACAATGCAATTCTTGCCGATTTTGACCCCTCAAATCTTCCGGCTATCGTAGGCCCAATGCAACAGGGCCTGCCTTTGCCGGGGGCGGCAAAAAGGATTGCCGGGCTCACAATTCATTCGAACTTGCGCGATATGCCGCCGGAAGGCCTTCCATCGTTTGATTTGGCGTTTGTCTTCTTCCAGCATTCGGCGGCCGAGGTAATAACGGCAATACCATTGGAACCAGCCGCGCGGATCATCTTGGTGTATCCAGCCCTTGTTTTGCCACTCCGATAGCGGTTGGCTGGCATCGACCCCATAATAGTTGAGCGAGCAATCCCGGTCAGATGGTGAAAGTTTGGCATGCTTGAACCAGCTCTTGGGAAACTCCTTCTGCGAGTCCGTCATGTACTTGCCACAAAACACGCCGAGTTCCAGCAATTGCTGTGGCGTCAGTTCCGGATTAAAATCCGGATCGAAGTTTCTGCCAATTGGCGCTGATAGTTCGTAGCGATATCCACGTTGCATACTGTCATTCACAACGACATACTTTTTTCTTAATTCTCCTGATTTCTGGGATTCTTCGTTCATCAAAAGCCTTCAAAAGGGATCATCGGTCAGGCTCTCTAAATCCTAAACTCCAGATCGCCGCAGGTTTCAAATGTCTTTCATGAGAGAAAAAGCAAGATAAAGTTTTTTGTTGGCCGTATGCCTTTGCGAGAAACTGCTATTCAGCAAAGATTTTGCTGGTCACCGCCACTACAAGTGCCGCGGTCGCTCCAGACAGAATAGTGCCCCACACCAGGTCGATCAGCGCAATCCGGAGGTTAAACCCTTCAACTACCGAAAGACTTGTAAGATCATAGGTTCCATAGGCGACCAGCCCAAGTGCCGCCCCCAGGAACATCGCGTGCATGACCGAACCGGCCTTGAGGCCCGGTGAGACAGCAAAAAACATGAGGCCCGCCGCATACAGAAGATAGAAAGCGACGGCAGCGACAAGTTGTGGCTCCTTGCGCAGGAGGTTTCCCATCTCGGCCACGTAGGTTGACCGTGCGAGCCACATCAGCCAGACGAGGTCGATGGCGACAAAGGAGGTCAAGGTAGCGATGTAGGCGAAGATGTATTTTGTCATTGTGATCTCTTGGGCAAGTCATTGGCTGTTTTGGAGATGGAGACGGCGGGATCAAGGGGAAGTGGCCGCTTTGCAAGCTGCATGCCCTTGAGCCAAAGCTTGAGGGCTTCCCAATGAATGCCGGCAATAATTTTCAAAGGAAGGAGTGGCAGGCTCAAGAAGGACTTCAGTAGATTGGCGTCAGTCAAGGGCAGCTTTGAACCTGAAAACCAGGCCTTGAGGCAGGGGCCCTGCGTCGTTGTGAGCGTAATGGCAAGCTTCAGTCCATCATCCGGCGTCTGGATTTTGAAATCATAGTGCCCTTCAACCTTGTTGAAGGGCGAGACATAGAACCTCTTGTCACAGGACTGCTGACCGCTGCCATCAACCGGAATGATATAGGAGTGGCGCTCGCCGAACGTGTTGTTCACCTCGTAGATCATGAGGCGAAGTGTGTCGCTAGCATCAAATCCGTAATAGACCGTCAGCGGGTTGAAAACATAACCCAGTACGCGGGGGTAGCAAAACATGAACACGCGCTTGACCGCTTGGTCCGTATCGGCCGCCTTCACTAGCGACCAGACGAATTCATTAATGGGCGTTCCATCGCCCGGCCCGTGCTTGCGGTCGTCAACGCCGAAAAGATTGAAACGATTGTAGCTGAACAGCTTCAGGCGTTTGGCCAGTTGCGGCAACTCATCAATATCTGCGAAAAAGTTGAACACGCGGTAGCGCAATTCATGGCGTAGCGGGAACAACCGCCGGTGCACGACCTCACCATGATAAAGGCATGAACTCAGCTGGCTCACTCGGCGGCCTCCAAATGGCTGAGTTCCGCTGCGGGTCTGGAGGGCATCACGTATATGCGGCCGGATTGGTTCGGTACATCCCAGGGGCGCAACATGCCGCCCAATTGTTCAGCCACTGCAAGGCCCGATTGCAGCCCATCCTCGTGGAAACCTGCACCGAAATGCGCACCGCAGAACCAGGTGCGTTGCTGCCCCTGGAGTGCCCACAGCCGCTTTTGCATGCGCGCGGCCTCGGCGGTAAAAATGGGATGTTCGTAGGAGAACTCCCGCTCAACCAGTCCGGCTGCGGGTTCCCGTTGGGGATTGAGGCTGACAAAAAAGTCGGTCGTGGTGGGCAGCGGCTGCAGCGCATTCATCCAATAGGTGACGGCTGAAGATTGTCCATGCGCGCTTTCTTCAGCCATGTAGTTCCAGCTTGACCACAGCCTCCTCCGGCGCGGCATCAATCTCGTGTCCCGATGCAGCACGGCGCGGTTGCGTCCATAGCGGAAGGCTGAAAGACAGTGGCGCTCCTCCCATGTGGGTTCGCTAATCATGGCAAGTGCCTGATCCGCGTGGGTGCCTATGACTACCTGATCAAACCGCTCCCTGAAGCCGAAGGCGGCGTGGACGGTCACCCCGGAGGCAGACCTTTCAACCGCATGTACCGGATGACTCCTTAGGGCCCGGAAACGGCTATCATCCGCCAGGCGCTGGACATACTCGCGCGAGCCGCCCGTCACCGTGCGCCATTGGGGCCGATTGCTGTATTTGAGCAAGCCGTGATTGCCAAGAAACCTGAGAAATGAGAGCGCCGGATAGTCCAGCATCTGATTGGGTGATGACGACCAGATGGCTCCGGCCATGGGCAGAAGGTGCCGTTCCTTGAAAGCCTTCGAGTAACCCTGGGCCTTAAGGAACTCGCCAAGGGTTACACTCTCATCAAGGTGGTGTGATTGCGCTTCGGCAGTCCGGAAGAAACGGGCAATATCCCAAAGCATGAGCCAATGGCCGGGAGTTACGATATTACCGAAGCTGCCCACCACCTGCATCAGGGTGTCGCCCGCGTATTCATAGGCCCCTCCGTGCAGGGAGACCCCAAAACCCATCCGCGAGGGCGCTGTGGGTACATTGAGATAGTCAAACAACGCCATGAGGTTTGGGTAAGTCGCGGTATTGTAGACAATGAAACCCGTATCCACTGCAATCGGACCATCGGCGGTCAGGCAATCTACGGTATTTGAATGTCCGCCGATCCGCTGCTCCGCCTCGAACAGGGTGACATCGTGGCGCTGCGAGAGGAGCCAGGCGGCGGAAAGCCCCGAAATTCCGGAGCCAATGACGGCAATTTTGAGAGGATTCAAGCGATTAAGGCCTTTTACAGGGGTCAACATGGACCATACGGACGCCGGACCGGAAAAAGATCAGTCATTTTCAAATTTATTCTTGATCACTCTGCGTCTTATGATCTGTTGACATGACCGCGCCGTAGGGTTCCGTGATAATCAGGGAATACCGCCGTGCTCGCTGTGAGTTGGGACATGCTGAAGAAAGACAACCGGACCGGCCCGACAGGCGAAGATCTGGCGTCCCGGCGTCTTGTCCAGAGGATAGCAAAAAATCTGGACCGGGAGGCCTTTGCAAACCTGTTCGATGCCTTCGCCCCGCGCGTCAAGAGCTTTATGATCCGCAAAGGTGCCTCGCCGGACCTGGCCGAGGACCTGGTTCAGGAAACCATGATCAATGTATGGACCAAAGCGGGAATGTACGATCCAGCCAAGGGCACCGTGCTCACCTGGGTGTTCACCATTGCCCGGAATTTGCGGATTGACCGGATCCGGCGGGAATCATCGCGCCCCGTATCTGAACTGGGAGATTTCGATGCGCCATCGGACGCTCCCGGAAGTGAAGAAATTCTTGCACGAAAGGATGAGGCCCGTTGTGTTGCCCGCGCCCTGGCCGGGATTCCATCGGAGCAAAAGGAGATTCTTATGCTCTCCTTTGTTGACGATGTGCCGCAAAGTGAAATTGCCCGGCGCCTGAACTTGCCGCTTGGCACGGTCAAGTCGCGCATGCGCCTAGCCTACAATCATTTGCGGAAAACCCTGGAGCAACCCAATTGAACATTGATCACCATTTGGATCCGGCCACCATCCTGGCCCATGCGGCGGGAACCCTCGACGAGGCGTTCCATGTTGTCGTGGCAAGTCATATGGACTGGTGCCCAGCCTGCCGTGAAGCTGCACGCCAGGCATCGCAGCTCGGCGGGGAGATGTTGGGCCAGCTTGAAGCAACATCCGTGTCAGACCAGTGCCGCAGCAAGACCCTGAGCATGCTCGATACCGCCACGCTGCATCGCTTTCCCAAGAGCCTGCCTTCACGTGGCGAGGTTCCCGATCCGCTTGCCCACTTGCTAGGTGGCAAGGCGCTTGGCGATCTCGCCTGGAAACGCAAGGCGCCGGGACTGGCCCTATTTGACCTTCCCGTTTCCCAGGCCGCCTCAGGCAAACTGTTTCTCATGCGAATCGCGCCCGGAACGGCAATGCCTGAGCACGGCCACGGCGGTGAGGAAATCACCCTCATTCTGTCGGGTGCCTATAACGACAAGTTCGGACGCTATGCCCAAGGCGACGTGGCTGACCTTGACGAAAGCATCGAACACCAGCCTGTGGTGGAAACCGGCGCGGCCTGCATCTGCCTTGTCGCCACGGAAGCACCAACCCGCTTCAAATCCTGGCCAGCGCGGTTGTTGCAGCCCTTGATCGGCATATGACGCAAGCCATGCCGTGGAAAGTCGTTTGGATCACAGGGGCGTCGACCGGGATCGGCCGAGAGATTGCGCTGCAGCTTGCGGCCCGTGGTGTGGCCGTTGCAGCTTCGGCACGCAGCGGCGAAAAGCTGGCCTCTCTGGGGCCAAATATCAAGCCCTATCCGCTTGATGTGACCGACCGGACCGCGGTGCTTGCAACAATCAGTAGCATTGAGCGGGATCTGGGGCCCATAGATTTGGCGGTTCTAGCGGCCGGCACCTATACGCCGGTCGATGTTGAAAACTTTTCTCCGGCAATTTTTGAAATGGCAATGGCGACAAACTACTTGGGCGTGGTGAATGCCCTTGCTGGCCTGCTGCCGCCATGATGTCACGCCGCACTGGCCACGTGGCGTGGATTGCCTCGGTTGCGGGCTATGTGGGCTTGCCGAAAGCAGCTGCCTACGGCCCGTCCAAAGCCGCCCTCATCAATCTTGCTGAAAGCCTGAAACCCGATCTTGACATGCGCGGCATCGCCGTGAGCGTCATCAATCCGGGCTTTGTCGAGACGCCACTTACCGCCCAGAATGACTTCAGCATGCCGTTTCTGATGCAAGCTCCTGAAGCAGCAAGGCTATCGATTGAAGGATTGTTGAAACGCCGCTTTGAAATCGCCTACCCCTTGCGTTTTGTCATTATCATGAAGCTGGCACGACTTATTCCTTACGCGCTTTTCTTCCGGCTAATCCGGACCATGTTGAACAGGTAGTTGACAATGCCATACCGTTTATCACTATTTTACTTTCTCACGTTGGTCCTTGGCGGCGGCCTGATGATAGGTTTCGTTACGGCCCCCGGCGAATGGTACGCACAACTGGTCAAACCACCGTTTAACCCGCCGAGTTGGCTATTTGCGCCAGTTTGGACTGCTCTCTACATTCTCATCGCCATCGCCGGCTGGCGGACGTGGCAACGCAATCGCGCTGGATGGCCGATGAAGCTCTGGTGGGCACAACTCCTTTTAAACTTCCTATGGTCGCCCGTGTTCTTTTCAGCCCATCGGATCGATCTGGCACTAGGCGTAATCCTCCTGCTCCTCTTCATCATTCTCGGATTTATCGTCACGTCCTGGCGGCAGGATCGCATGGTGGCGTGGCTGTTCGCGCCTTATGCAGTCTGGGTGGCTTTTGCCACTCTGTTGAACGCTTCGATCTTTTCTTTGAACTAAGCGGTGAGGCCACGTCGGCCTCTTATTTCTGTACCTTGCCCAAAACGTCTGGTCGAAAACTCTAAGAATTTGGCTGCGATCAGCGGTTAAGCTGGTTAAGTTAGGGCTTCAGGCGGAATGAGCACGATCTTCCCAACAAGTTTCTTTGACAGAAATTCTTCCTGCGCCAACGCAATATCACGCAGTGGAAATTGCCTGGCAACGATTGGTTTGATTTCACCTCGTTCGATATAACCAACGAGATTGGGAAAAACTTGGGCGTCCTGGGAAGTGCACCCAAACAACGTTAAGTCCTTGAGATAGAGCTTGCGCAAATCCATTTGGACAATCGGCCCGGCAATTGCGCCCGATACGGCATAACGGCCTCGTGGCTTGAGGACATCCAATAATTCCGGCCATTGTGGCCCACCAACTACATCAATAACAACATCGATACTGTTGTTTCCCAGCGTGGACGCAATCGCAGAGCCTCTGTCTATGCACCTGGTTGCGCCCGCTGACTGTAACTCCGCGAACTTTCCGGATGCTGCAATGGCAGTAACATGAGACCCGCGCCGCCTCGCCAATTGAATGGCGGCAATCCCAACATTACCTGATGCACCTGTGATAAGTACGCTCTCTCCGGCAATCAACCCCACACGACCAATGAGATTTTCAGCTGTCGCAAATGCGCAAGGCACTGCCGCAAGCTCCGCGTGTGTAAGATCAGATTGGATGTGATGGGTGTCAGCAGATGGAGCCGAAACAAACTGCGCGAAGCCCCCATCTCGCTCAGAGCCGAGCCAGGGCGTAAACTCTCCCCGCCGCAATGACAGCAGGCAACTTTGAACAATGACCCTCTGACCGAGGCGGCTTTGAGCAACTCCAGCGCCTAAACCTACAATCTCACCACAAACATCAGCACCTTGAATGCGGGGGAAAGTGAGCCCGGTTCCCGTCCAATCACCATCCGCAGGTAATAGGCCCGAATCTGTCGTTTCCGCTGTGCTTGCAGTCGTCTTAGATGAATACCAGCCAATACGTGTGTTGATGTCCGTATTATTAATGCCGGCCGCCAGCACCTTTATGAGCACCTCGCCCGGACCCACCTTTGGCATGGGTGCGCTCTCGGTGTAGACAAGCTTATCGTAGCCGCCATGGCCAACAAGCTGAACTGCCGCCATAATCTGCGGAATTGACACGTTTCTGCCCTCGTTGATCCTCTATTCATAATGTTGCAGATTGCAAGAAATCACTCAATGCAAATCGAGGTCTTGGACTAGGCGCTAGCTGACGTACAAGACTGTTCGTTGCTGTGGACACTAAAAATATTAACTAACTGCTCTTGCCCCACAGCAGGCGCTCAGACAGATCTATCTTTCTGCAATCGGGAAAACACTCCGCGCTCTGGAGTAAGACAAACTGCGACGCAAATGATCATGCCAGGCTATTGAAGCACGTCTGCTCCAACCATATTGAAAAAACCGAGCCGCAAGGCCGCCAGCATCATCCACAGGCTCGCAGCCCCGGCGATGAAGAGCAGAACGGCCAGCCGTCCACGCACGACCCAGCCCCGTTGTGCATTGTCGCAGAAGCGGTGTGGCAGCTGAAAATCCTGCTCGTAGCGCCCGATCATGCTGCGGCAATGGTCTTGCAGCCGGTGCGTGCGCACCTCCAGCAAGGCAAAGGCCAGGGCCGCCAATACACCAAGAGAAGTAAGCGCTGCTACGTACTCGCCGGCGACGGCGGCATCCTGCCGGAAGAGCGCAAACAAAAACCCACCATTGACAGCGACGTAAATGGTGAGCTGCCGCACCCGCAGGCTGGAATAGTGACGGAGCGAACTGAACAGCTCTTCGAAATGCGTAATCTCGATGGCGCGTGATTCTGCGGGGACGGGTGTGGTCATCTTGTTCAAGCCTTGGCCACGTCCCTTGTCTTCCAGAGGCTATAGATCACACCCCCAGTCAGGATGGCGAAAGTGATGCCAAGTGACACTGCTGGCGGGAACTTTTCCAGACCCAACAAAGGTGCCAAGAAGATCTTGGAACCGATGAAGATGAGCACAATCGCAAGCGCCAGCTTCAGATAGTGGAAGCGGTGCACCATGGCGGCCAGGGCAAAGTAAAGCGCACGCAAGCCCAGGATCGCAAAAATATTAGAGGTGTAGACAATAAACGGGTCGGTTGTAATGGCTAAGATGGCCGGCACCGAGTCCACGGCGAAGATCACATCGGCAATTTCAATGAGGATGAGTGCGAGGAGCAGCGGCGTCATGAACCTCACTGTTTTGCCGGTGGTGGGATCGGACTTCTTCACGAAAAAGTTCTGGCCATGATGCTCATCGGTGACGTTGAAATGCTTGCGCATGAAGGCGAGTACGGGGTTGCCGGCAACATCATATTCCTTGCCGGAGAACCAGATCATTTTGATGCCAGTGCCGATCAAGAAGAGGGCAAAGAAATAGAGCACCCATGAGAACTGGCTCACGATTGTGGCTCCGAGACCGATCATGATAGCGCGCAGAACGATGACGCCCAGAATGCCCCAGAACAATACGCGATGCTGGTATTTGCGGGGCACAGAAAAGAAAGAGAAGACCATGGCGATCACAAAGACATTGTCCATGGCCAAGGCCTTTTCGATGGCAAAGCCCGTCAGATATTCCATGCCGGACACGCTGCCGAGATACCACCAGACCCACGCACCAAAGGCGAGGCCAAGGCCGATGTAAATCGATGAGAGCACGAGGCTCCCTTTGACCTCGATCTCCTGATTTTCTTTGTGGAGTACGCCGAGGTCCACCACCAACAGCGTGATAACAATGCAAAAGAAGGCAAGCCACATCCAAACGGGCTTTGTCAGCCATTCAGCAAAAAGAAGACTTGTGGCGAAATCCATGACGCGGCTCCCCGTTGTCGTCTGTGTCTACGTTGGTCGTAAACCGACATCGTACCGCGCAACAAAGCGCTGGGTACCAGAGGGGCCCGGCTGTTTATAGAGGAATGGTGCTTCGGCAGAGCAGTTTCAAGGGAGGTATGATATTAAAAAAATTTAATCTCAAGCAACGGCGTTGACCGGCACCGTTGAGGCTACACACGCGGACGTTACGGGTTCAATCGCTGGCCCAGTTCAACACAGTGACGCCAGCAGCTCCTCCCCTTAACACTACCATCCTGGAAAACATTGAAGGAGCGCAAATCCATTTGCACTCCTTCAAAACTGCTGCTTCCAGGCGGTATTGGTTAGTTGGAAGGCAACATCACGGTGTCGATCACGTGGATCACGCCATTGTCAGCCTTGATATCAGCATACATCACGTTGGCATTATCCACCTGACGCCGCCCATTTCTTGAATAGCGAGCGTGCGGTCGCCCTTCGCCTTCAGGGTGCGAACATGGATCGGACCCTTGGGCAGCTGGTTTGACATAAGTACCCGGGGCAACACATGATAGGTGAGGATCGCTACGAGTTTGTCCTTGTTCTCTGGCTTGAGCAGGCTCTCGACCGTACCGGCGGGAAGTTTCGCAAAGGCCTCATCGGTTGGTGCGAAAACTGTGAGATTCTTGCCGTTCGCCAGCGCATCCGCAAGGCCTGCGGCCTGGGCAGCCGCCAAAAGCGTGTTGAAAGTGCCGGCACCCTTTGCTGTCTCAACGATGTTAGCGGCAGACGCGGCTCCTGCCGACAGTCCAAGCGCTATCGCTGCGCCAAATATATACTTGTTCATCTTATGCTCCTGCTCAATTGGTTTCTCCGATGTGGAGTTTCCTCTCCTGCCACCTGGACGCTAGATCCGATGTGGTCCAGCGCCAGACGAAACGTCTGGGGCTGCACATCGGATTGGTCGTCGGTATGGGATCAGCTTCACTTTCTCGTGATCAAGCGCGCTCACAATCATTCGTCCCGCAAAATTGATCCCCGAATTGGATCACCAAAAATAAATAACCCTTTTAGACGAATACGTGATCCATGAAGCCCGCACACCCGTTTGTGGCCTGTTAAAT
Source organism: uncultured Alphaproteobacteria bacterium (assembly GCA_963766425.1). GTDB lineage: Bacteria > Pseudomonadota > Alphaproteobacteria > Rhizobiales > Aestuariivirgaceae > Aestuariivirga. The sequence goes on along the minus strand of CAVYAB010000024.1, from coordinate 1,926 downwards.
CAATCACCAAGGAGAAAGTTTATGCGCCCCGTACAAAATCTACTGGCAGCCACCGCTATTGCTGTGTCTGGGTTCCTCGCAACGTCTCAGGCCTATGCCGCAGACATCGTTGACACGGCTGTCGCCGCCGGAAGCTTTAAGACCCTTGTCGCTGCTGTGCAGGCAGCGGGCCTTGTGGATACGCTTAAGGGCGCAGGACCCTTTACCGTGTTTGCACCAACCGATGAGGCTTTTGCAAAGCTTCCCGCCGGTACGGTCGATGACCTTCTGAAGCCTGAAAACAAGGCAAAGCTTGTTTCCATCCTCACCTATCATGTAGTGGCTGGCAAGGTTATGGCAGCTGACGTGGCGGGCAAAGAGACCATGGCCAAGTCAGTCCAGGGTTCTGAGATAAAGGTGAACGGTATGAACGGCGTAATGGTTGACGGTGCCAAAGTCGTGACCGCTGACATCGCTGCCGACAATGGCGTGATCCATGTAATCGACGCAGTAATCATGCCAAAAATGTAACGAGAAGCCCCTCGGCTCTCGTTTGAGGGGTGGGCGCTTTGCTTCCTGGACGCCTGCCTCTCACCCCCCGATTACCATTGCGGTTCTCTAGGACCACATCCAGGAAGTAACTGAATTTGGCGATATTGAACTTCGCTGTTAATGCCCACCAACAAACGAAAAAGGATCTAAATCATGAAAGACATCGTAGATACCGCCGTAGCAGCCGGCTCGTTCAAAACGCTGGCAGCTGCAGTGACCGCAGCGGGCCTCATCGAGACACTCAAGAGTGCCGGACCCTTCACCGTGTTTGCACCGAGTGATGCTGCTTTTGCAAAATTGCCAGCAGGAACGGTAGCTGATCTGGTGAAACCAGAAAATAAGGCCAAGCTTACGGCAATCCTGACCCTCCATGTTATGCCGGGTAAGGTTATGGCTGCCGACGTGAAGGGCAAGAAGGTATCGCCAGCATCAGTAAATGGCGAGGCATTGCATGTTGACGGCACCAACGGCGTCACCGTGAATGGCGCAAAGGTTACCAGCGCCGACATCGCATGCACCAATGGCGTCATTCATGTCATTGATACTGTGATCTTGCCAAAGGCTGCCTAGTATCTTACGCGAGAAAAACACCAGGGTCGCCAACCTTTGAGTGGTCGGCGACCCACCTCTTTAAACATAACACTTAACAGAATAGCTTTTCAGTGATTGGGCTAACTCTGGCGGGTCACATAGCGCGTATTGAAAAAGATGTTTTAAGAGGGATGCCGCTGATCGTCAGGCCATCCTCAAACGCCCCTGATCTTATTGGGCCCCTGCGTATGCCAGATGATGCCGACCTTCCGGTTTCCTTGTGGTGCCGAAGCCTCGACCGCCCTCGCCGCGCCTGCAGATGTCGAAAGAACTCTCAGTCCGCCGCAGCCACCCATTCTCCGGGCGAAACCATCCCGACATCGATCTTTTCGTGTCGCATCGGCAGGTCGATATCCACGGCGATATCCAGTTCCTGCGCATAGCGGTGCCCGGCATAGGTCGCCGCCGCGATGATTGCCGGAGCCTCGCAATCGCCAATGCGCGACAGCGTGAAGGGCAATGTGCCGCCCTGTGACTCATAAAGGCTGCGCAACGCGTGGTACAGGTCATCGACCGGCGCGCGCTGCCCCACAACCACCAACCCCGTGGCAGGCAGCGCGGTCTCGACTCCCGAGTGTTCACACGTGATCGTCACCTCGCACCGGTCGAAATGCGACACCCCGTGCGTGGTAATCAGCCTTATGCCGAGTCCCAACAGATGCCCCGGCACGCGCCACCCTTCGCCGGTGTTCGCGGCCCATTGCGAGACCCGGTCATTCGGGGTCACCAGCGTCACCTCCAGCCCCGCCGCGCGCAACCGTTCGGCGATAACGCCGCCCATGTAGTAGCCGTCACTATCATGGA
>CAVYAB010000023.1:0-181749 GCA_963766425.1 uncultured Alphaproteobacteria bacterium | reverse complement strand
TGGAAGTATGGTGGGCCGCAGATCAGTCCTGATATTCGAACTCAGGGTCATCAACCACGCGGAAGCGGCGGCTTTCGCGGTCGTAGTAGCGGAGGAAGCCGGTGCGGCGGGTTGTTCCGCGCTTGTCCCTGTAGGTGATGTAGCCGATCACATGGAGAATTTCAGTGCCGTAGGTGATGTCCCTCAGTTGTTTCGGGCCGAGGTCGCCGCCATCCGTGAACTGAATGTTTTTGCCTTCGCCGGGTTGCAACGCCACATCGCTGGAACCTGCCGTGCCGGGGTCAAAACTGGGCGCTTCCTGGATTGCGCCTGCTGCCTTCAAATACAAAATAGCTGTGTTCCAGGTGTAACCACTGGCTGCCGTCTCGCCCACATTCACGATCGCAAATTCGATCTTGATTGGCTCTTCGGGAGCGAGAACCGCCGCCATGCGCCTGACCGCAATGCGGGGGCGGTGCGTGGCGCCCATCGCCTCGCGGGCAAGGGCAATCTGCTTTTCGCCGGCCTTCCAGAGCTTGCGGGTTGACCACGCCAAGACGGCGGTGAAAAGCGCTATGGCGCCGGTCAGCGCGGCGAGCCAATCATCATGTTCGAGACTTTTCAGCCATTCGCAAATGCGCGTTGCGAAGGCGTAGGCCGCGCTGAAGAGTTCCTTTGCGGTTTGTTCGTAGGCCGAATAATCGCCGATATAGTCGCTCAAACTGGTGGGCGCCTGGGTGCGTGAAAATTCCACCGAGAGCACAAACAAAACCGCGAGGGCCACCAGCCCACCAAGAAGTATCTTCAGAAATCTCCCGAGCGGCATGTAAAACCCCCTGCTGGTTTCTCCCCTCGCCCCGCGCCGACCTTACACGTTGATTGCCTGTGGCCGCTAGGGTGGCGGCGCTTTTTCTGGCCGTCACTCCGACGGGGGACAGAACGACGAATTTCGAGACATTCAGCATTGTACCGGTTATGAAACTGATTGACTCGCGGAGGGACTAATTTATGCGCTGCGCAATTTCGGCTGCCGTTCTGTCTTTGGCTTTTTCTACGGCTGCGGGAGCTGCGGGTTTTGATTGCGCGAAAGCTGAAAGCGCTGTCGAGAAGGCGGTTTGCGCGGACCCTGCCCTTTCGGACCTCGATGAATACCTCGGCCGCTATTACAGCGTGGCGCTGGAGGAATTGGGCGATGGCGCTTCCTGCCTGAAGGCGGACCAGCGCATGTGGCTGAAAACCGTGCGCAACCCCTGCGGCGGCGAGACGGCCTGCCTTTCGGCCGCTTACCTCGCAAGGCTTGCCACGCTGGATGGCTTGCAGCCCGGCGCCTCGGCGCTGAAGAATGTGGACCTGCCGGCTTCGCCCGCGCTGCTCACCGCCATTCCGCCGGAGACCGATGCGGCAGCGCCCACGGGCACGGAGACAATCGAACTGCGGGGCCAGCTTGTGCACGAAGCACAGGATATTAATAACATGGGCTTTGCCGTGAAGCCTGCGAACGGGGCCGCGCGGGCCTTCGTCTATGACATGAGCATCGGCAACAGCCCCAGCCACGATATCGTCCGTGGACTGATTGAAGGCGGGCGGGAGACGCGGTTCATGGTGCGCGGCATTGCCACCAGCGAAGGCGGCTTCAGCGACGGCGCCTGCCGGTTTGTGTACCGGGTGGATTAGGCTTCAGACATTATCCGCCATGCGGGCGAAAGCCGCTATCGAATGCACACGTCTCGATTTAACCTCTGCAGTTATCTGTGAGCAAAATACATTCTCTCTTCCGTCATCCCGACGTACGTCGGGACCCAGACTTTCCGCTTGTGTGCCGGTTGAAAGCCTGGGTCCCGATTTTCATCGGGATGACGAAAAAATGAAATGTTTACTGGGATGGTGAAGCGGGCGAGGACTTGGGGCAAGGAAAAACCGACCGACATTGCCGCGCCTTTGGAATTGCCTTAGCCTCAAATCATGCGCGTGATTGCTGATTTGAAACGCAGGATTTCCCTGGGATGGCTGGCGCTGGTTTGCTTAGTGGCCAGTGCCGCGCTGTTTGGGTTCATCCTGTCGGTCACCTTCCCCAGGCTCAAGCAGTTTTCCGGGGGGATCGATCCATTTGATTCGCGGTTCTGGGGTTACTCGCTTTCCGAAGCACAGGCGCTTCTCGTAGCACTCGGTGCTTCGGGACGGGACTATTACGCGAATGTTCAGCTGTGGGTTGATACGTTTTACCCTGCAAGCTACGGACTTTCGCGGGCGCTGTGCCTCTATTGGCTGGCGCTCCCCCTGCGGGCGACCCGTGATGGTTTCTCTGTACCAATAAAAATGTATCTGGTTGCCCTGCCCTGCGTGGTCATGATTTTGGACTGGTCGGAGAATGGCGCCATTTCAACGATGCTGGCAACGTGGCAGCAGCTTGATGCAAGTCAAGTTGCGGGCGCCAGCCAGCTGAGTTTTCTAAAATCAGCTGGAACAATGATCACCGACACTATGCTTCTGCTGATGTTTGCAATGTATCTCGTCAATCGCTTCCTGGGGCGCTCGGCTTCATCTTCGATCTAGAGTAGACTTCCCCAGTTCACATTTTCATGCAAGACCCCGACGCCATGCTGAACGGCTTGAGAAGGAAACCATCACGTGAAAGTCGGACCTCGCCATTATCACACCATCTGGCTCAACCCGGATGGAAGATCGGTTGACATCATCGACCAGCGCTGGCTACCCCATGAGTTTCGCGTTGTCACGTTGAAGACCGTTGAAGATGTGGCAACAGCCATCCGCGACATGTGGGTGCGGGGCGCGCCCCTGATTGGCGTGACCGCCGCATACGGAATGGCGATTGCGATGGGCCGCGATGCCAGCAATGGGGCCCTCGATAGGGCATGGGAAACGCTGCACAAAACCCGCCCGACGGCGATCAACCTGAAATGGGCCCTGGACGACATGCGGGGGTTGCTGCTTGGCCTGCCTGAACCTAAGAGGATTGATGCAGCCTACGCCCGGGCCACGGCAATCGCCGAGGAAGATGTTCAGCTCAACCGCGCCATTGGGCAGCATGGCCTTCCGGTCATCAGGCAGATTGCAGCCCGCAAGAAGCCGGGCGAGCCAGTTAATGTGCTCACCCATTGCAACGCCGGCTGGCTGGCCACGGTGGATTATGGCACGGCTACGGCGCCCATTTACCTGGCCGGCGAAGAAGGCATTCCGGTTCATGTTTATGTGGACGAAACGCGGCCGCGCAACCAGGGGGCCCAGCTCACCGCCTGGGAACTCAACAACCACGGCGTTCCCCACACGCTGATCGTCGACAATGCCGGTGGCCATCTCATGCAGCATGGCCAGGTGGACATGGTGATCGTGGGAACCGACCGCACCGCCGCCAATGGCGACGTGTGCAACAAGATCGGAACCTACCTCAAAGCCCTTGCTGCATGGGACAATAATGTTCCGTTTTATGTGGCCTTGCCCTCACCCACCATAGATTGGACTGTCCGTGATGGTGTGAAGGAAATTCCAATTGAGGAACGCGACGCGGCGGAAGTGACTTTTGTGCAGGGCAGCGGGGCGGATGGCAAAATTGCGCGGGTGTGCATTTCTCCCGAAGGCAGCCCTGCAGCAAATCCCGCCTTCGACGTAACGCCGGCGCGCCTCGTCACCGGGCTGATCACCGAGCGCGGCATTGCCAAAGCCTCAGCCCAAGGATTGAAAGACCTGTTTCCGGAACGCGGATAGCACTGGGCAAGTCAGCGCAGACCTGGAAGCTACCGGCTTTGCCCCAGTGTCGATAGCGCAATTCCAAGCGCAATGACACCTGCTCCGGCCCAGACGCTTGGGGGGTAGGTTTCGCCGAAGTGGATCACGCCGATAACAACGCCGACCGCGGCGGCGACGTAGCCGATTTGGCTGAGATACGTCGGGCCGCCGATTTGTTGCAGGCGGAAGAACATCAGGAACATGATGGTGGAGACGGCGAGTTGCGCCACGACAAGACCGAGGATGTTTGCGAGTGGTGCGAGGTCAATCGTTCCGGTTTGGATGAATGCGGCAATGGCGAGGAACGGCACGGCTGCGAGATTGGTGTGGGACGCAAGTTTTCGCGGGGACGCCCCTTCGGGCCAGGCCATGGTGCGGTAGATATTTCCGAGGCCGAGAAAGATTGGAATGAGCAGCGCCGCCAGAATCCAGAATGTGCCGCCGCCGTTGAAATCTGCATTGCGCGAGAAAATGATGATCACCGCGCCGGCGAGGCCAACGGCAATTCCGGCTAACCCTAACAGGTTTGGTGGACGTACACGGAACATCACGGACAACAGCGCCGTCACCACGGGCGAAAGCGCGAACATGATTGCCGCAAGGCCGCTGCCGATTTTCGGGATCACCGAGAAGGTGAGGAAGTTTGGCACGACATAGGAGACGAGGCCGGAGATGATGGCGAACTGAAACGTGGATTTCGCGTTGGGCCTTTTGACCTCGGTAAAGCTTGCGGCAAGGAGCATGGCGAGCCCTGCTCCCAGTGAAATCACTGCTGCCCAAAGTGCCGGATTGATGCCTGCGGCCATGGCCAGTTTTCCGATGGGAAAATTAAGGCCAAGGGCAGCGCCCGTGGCGATGAGAAGGAGAAGCGGACGGTTCATTAAGCTTCGCCAATACACCCAAGAAGAGACTCTGCTGTGAGAAGCCGAGCGCCATGCCTATTGGCCGCATCGCCATGAAGCCACGCAGCTGCGCAGGCGGCTTCGAAGGCGGGCATGCCTTGGGCCAGCAGGCCTGTTGTCAACCCGGCCAGCACATCGCCAGAACCCGCAGTGGCAAGGGATGGCGGGGCGTTGCTGTTGATCACGGCGCGGCCATCGGGGCTGGCGATCACCGTGTCACCGCCTTTGAGGATAACGACGGCGCCTGATCGATTCGCAGCCGTAATGGCGCGTTCATGTTTCGCTTGCGAAACATTTGATAAGTCACGGAAGAGACGTGCAAATTCGCCCTCATGGGGGGTGATGACAACGGGGCGTTGGGGGAACTCGGCAATTGCTTCGAAGAGTTCATCGGGGGCTTGGGCGAAGGAGGTTAAGGCATCGGCGTCAAGAATGGTGGCGGCCCCACTTGCGAGAACCGCCCTTACCTTGGCACAGGTTTCTGAACCCACGCCCGCTGCGGGACCAATGCAAACCGCGTTTTTTCGCTTGTCACTGAGGAGCATTCCGAGCGCCAGGGCATTTTCGGTTTTCGCCAGCATGATGGCGGTGATGTGGGCGGCGTGAATGAGGAGTTCGTCTTCGGACCCTGCGATGGTAACAAGGCCTGCGCCCACCTTCAGCGCTGCGTTTGCGGCAAGCCGGGAAGCGCCCGTATTCAATTTTCCGCCTGAAACAATGACCGCGTGGCCGCGGCTGTATTTATGGGTGCTTGCGCCGAACTCCGGAAGAACGGGTTTGGTGTTTTCCCAGAGCTGCGGCCGGATTTCCGCGAGCACCGATTCAGGAATGCCGATATCAGCGACAACGATTTCGCCGCATAGAGCGCGGCCGGGCAACAGGAGATGAGCAGGCTTTTTGCGGAAAAATGTGATGGTGAGATCAGCTTTCACGGAGGCGCCGCGCGGTTGCCCCGTCAGGCCATCAAGGCCCGAAGGCACGTCAATCGAGATGATGGGAACGCCGGCGCTGTTTATTTTGCTGGCGAGGTCAGATGGAAAGTCGCGGTTGAGTCCGGCGCCATAGAGTGCATCGATGATGAGTTCGGCATCGCTGATGTCATCCGTGACGTTGACGGGCCAGCCCCAGTCCTTGAGGTAGCGGGCGGCCACTTTTCCATCCTTGCCATTGTTGCCGGGACCGCAGAGTACGACGGTTTTTCTTGCGCCGTAACGCCTGACGATTTCCTCCGCGACCGCGCGTCCGGCATTTTCGATGAGTGCATGTTCGGTAATGCCAGAGGCAATGGCCAGCGCGTCAGCTTGGTACATCTGGGCGGGGGTGAGGATGGGAGATTTGTTCATTTCACACTTTCCCTATCCGTCATCCCGACGGACGTCGGGACCCAGACTTTGGGCAGGCTCAAAAGTTGAAAGCCTGGGTCCCGGCTTTCGCCGGGATGACGAATAAGTGTGTGCTCCCGCTCAATCATCTCGACTGGCCGATGTCCTTCAGCAGTTTGGTGAACCACTTTGCGTTGGTGTCAAAAGCCTTGCCGCCCTTGATGCGAGGAAATTCGATGGTGCGCAGTTCGCCTTTCTTGCCTTCATCGTGGCCCACCACACCGCTTTCGCCGCGCAGGCCGCTTTTGACGGCGTGCTTCACCATCAGCTTGATGAGGTCGAGATCGTCCTTGTTGGCCGCGGCCGAGCGGGCGAAGTAGCCCGACTTCTGCACCAGCACTTTTTCGGCGCCGAGCATTTTGGCAAAGCGTTTGGCGAACCATTCGCCGGGATTAATCTTGTCAATTTTCACATGGCCGAAGGCATCACGCTCGGGCTCTTCGCCACGGGCGCGCATCTCGGCCACAATGTCGTTCACGCCCGCTCCCTCTGAAAGGAAAATGCTGACGCAATCATTTTCATCCATGGCCTTCTTGAGGCGCTGCGCCTCCGCTTCAATATCAATGGCGAGTTCGGGCACGTAAATGGCGTCCAAATCCTTATGCACCTTTCCGAGATTGAATTCGGGGATGAAATGGAGGGCACCGAGGCGCTTGCGATAGACATCGGCTGTTGCCGCCGTAAGCCAGCCGCAGTTGCGGCCCATGACTTCATGGATGAGCAGCATGCGTGGGCTGGTGCTTTGTTCGTTCACAACATTTTCAAAGAACCTAGCGCCCTGCTCCGCCGCAGTCCACGCGCCAAGCGTCTGCTTGATCGGCACCACGTCATTGTCGATGGTCTTTGGCAGGCCAACCACGGTGAGCTTGTAATCGTGCTTCGAGAGATAGGCCGCGAGATCGGCGGCGGTTGTGTTGGTGTCGTCACCGCCGATTGTATGAAGAATGGTGATGCCATCTTTAACCAGTTGTTCGGCGGCGACCTGAAGCGGGTCTTCGCCTTCCTTCACCAGGCCGCGCTTGACGCAATCCTTCACGTTGGTGAGTTTCACCCGACTGTTGCCAAGGGGCGAGCCGCCGTGGGAAAGCAGCACCCTGGCTTTGGCGCGGGCCTTTGGCGTGACCTTGATTGACTCGCCCTTGAGCAGACCCGCATAGCCGGAACGATACCCGATGATCTCGGCCTTGGGCGCCAGCCTGGTATATTCACCGATCAACCCGCCGACGGCGGCGGAAAGACAGGGGGCAAGGCCACCCGCAGTGAGCATGGCAATTTTCTGTTTAGGCATCAGCGACTCCAAATTCCGTGCCTTTCCTACAAGACAAAGAGCGGCAATTCCAGACAGAGTGTTTCGGTTATAATAGGACACTCGATCGAAAGGGAATGCCATGAACAACCAAACCCATGAAGCGGTTCAACTCCTTGCCCGGCGCATCCTTGATTTGGGCCACGAGGAAATTCCCGCCCCCGAGCGTCAGGTTATCGAGCGGGTAGCGAAGCGGCTGGCAGTTTCACGCAATATCAATATCGAGCACGAGAAGAGCTACACCTTTGGCGAGCGGCTTGCCGACAAAGTTGCAAGCTTTGGCGGTTCATGGACCTTCCTGATCATGTTCGCCGCAATTCTTATCGGTTGGGTCGTGCTGAACTCGGTGATGCTGGCAGGTGGTTTCGATCCCTACCCCTACATCCTGCTCAATCTGTTCCTATCGATGCTGGCGTCCATTCAAGCTCCCATCATTATGATGTCGCAAAACCGGCTGGCCGCCAAAGACAGGTTGTCGGCGGCCCATGATTATGAGGTGAACCTCAAGGCCGAAATCGAGATCATGGCGCTGCATGAAAAGCTCGACGAAATCCGCGCCAAGGATTTGACCGAATTATTGAAGCACGTGACCAAAGCCTAAAAAAACGCCAGTGAGCTTAATTTTTAGGCAATCGCTGTTTTTTGCGCTTCTGGAATTCGCCTAAGTCATTGAAATAACTCAAATGACGGTCTGGCATGGGACCTGCAATCGTTAAGGGACATTAAGAAAAGGCTCAAGCATCCATGAAAAAAATCGAAGCGATCATCAAGCCTTTCAAGCTTGATGAGGTGAAAGAGGCGCTGCAGGAGGTTGGCCTTTTGGGCATTACGGTCACAGAGGCCAAGGGTTTTGGCCGCCAGAAGGGCCACACGGAGCTTTACCGGGGTGCCGAATATGTGGTGGATTTTCTGCCCAAGGTCAAAATTGAAATCGTCATCGCCGATGAATTCGTTGACCGCGCCGTAGAGGCCATCCAGACTGCGGCGCGCACGGGGCGCATCGGCGACGGCAAGATATTCATTTCCACCATCGAACAAGCAATACGCATCCGTACCGGTGAGTCCGGCACGGAAGCGCTGTAATTCACGCCATAAATTAAAGAGGAAAACATAATGGCCAAAGACACGAAAGACGTTGCAGCAGCCTTGAAGATGATCAAGGAGAAGGACGTGAAATACGTCGACCTGCGCTTCACCGATCCGCGCGGCAAGATGCAGCATCTCACCATGGATGTCTCCCAGATGGGCGAGGACGCCTGGGCCGAGGGCCTGATGTTTGACGGCTCGTCGATTGCCGGCTGGAAGGCCATCAACGAGTCAGACATGGTTCTCATGCCCGATCCCGCCACAGTTCACATGGACCCCTTCTATGCGCAGACCACCATGGCGGTGTTTTGCGATATTCTCGAGCCTTCAACCGGCGAAGGCTACAGCCGCGACCCGCGCATGATTGCCAAGCGGGCCGAAGCCTACATGAAGCAGACGAAAGTAGGCGACACGATCTATGTTGGCCCCGAAGCTGAATTCTTTATTTTCGATGACGTGCGCTTTGCCTCGTCGCCCTACAACACGGGCTACAAGTTGGACTCCATCGAATTGCCAACCAACACAGACACGGTTTACGAAACCGGCAACATGGGCCACCGCATGCGCACCAAGGGTGGCTATTTCCCGATGAACCCGATGGATTCAGCCCAGGACATGCGCTCGGAAATGCTCTCGGTCATGGGCGAAATGGGTGTCACCGTTGAAAAGCACCACCACGAAGTGGCGGCCGCCCAGCACGAGCTTGGCATGAAGTATGACACGCTCACCACCATGGCCGACCAGATGCAGATCTACAAATACGTGATCCACAATGTGGCCCATGCCTATGGCAAGACGGCCACCTTCATGCCAAAGCCTGTGTTCGGCGACAACGGCTCGGGCATGCATTGCCACTTCTCCATCTGGAAAGAAGGCAAGCCCATGATGGCTGGCAATCAGTATGCTGATCTTTCGGAGCTCTGCCTGTTCTTCATTGGCGGCGTGATCAAGCATGCCAAGGCCTGCAACGCGTTTACGAACCCTTCCACCAACTCCTACAAGCGCCTGGTGCCGGGCTATGAAGCGCCGGTGCTGCTCGCCTACTCGTCGCGGAACCGTTCGGCTTCTTGCCGAATCCCACACACGAGCAACCCCAAGGCCAAGCGCGTTGAGGTTCGCTTCCCGGATCCGGCGGCGAATCCTTACCTCTGCTTCTCGGCACTGCTCATGGCAGGGCTTGATGGCATCGCCAACAAGATCCACCCAGGCGAGGCCATGGACAAGAACCTCTATGACCTGCCACCAGCGGAACTGAAGCTGGTGCCGACGGTGTGCGGCAGCTTGCGTGAAGCGCTCGCGGCGATTGGACAAGGACCGCGAGTTCCTGAAGAAGGGCCAAGTGTTCACCGACGACCAGATCGACAGCTACATCGACCTCAAGATGGAAGAAAACATGCGGACCGAAATGACCCCGCATCCCGTTGAGTACGACATGTATTACAGCTGCTAGGGTTAGGCGGCTAAGGCGGGCGTCTCCCCGCCAAACTTAAAGGCCGGAAGGAAACTTCCGGCCTTTTTTGTTGTGGTGATGTCATTGCGCGGCAGCGGTCTTCGTGGCTGAGTTTTTGCTCCATTGGCGAAAAGGAGGACTGGCTCATGTCGCTTGCCTTGTTGCGGTTTGCCGCGCTCATCACTTGCCTCGTGTTGCCAACAACTTTGGCAAGCGCTGAAACGCTTCCCTTACCGCAATCGCTTATCGGCGCGGCAACGGATCAGGATGAAGCCCTGTTTCTCGATGCGGATGCGTGGGAGTCCTATTTTCCTCTTGTCAGCAATTTCCTGACCCAGCAGAACTAGTCATTCTGCGGTGTTGCCAGCATGGTGATGGTGCTGAATGCACTGGAACTGCCGGCGCCTGCGGTGCCGGCCTTCAACCCTTACCGTACATTCACGCAGGACTCTGACAACGAGAACAAGAAACGGGGCCATGTGCTGGTGTCAAAGAAATAGGAATTCCCGGACTCAATAAAAAAGCCGGAGAGTGATCTCCGGCTTTCTTTGTAAGTGAATTCAAATCCTACCAGGCGCGGCACTTGTCGAAAGCCTTCCAATAGGCCCGATCCCATTTGCTGCTGGCATGGGCGCTGCCCAATACTCCACCGGTTACACCGCCAGCGATGATTCCGGTGCGCACCGCGTGCTTCCCGCCAATTGCTGCCCCAATAAGCCCGCCGGCGATGGCGCCGCCCACCAAGCCACCAACGACCTGTGGGGCGCCAGCCTTGTGGTTTGCCACATCGCGGGCATAGGCCTTGCAATAGCGCACGCTCCGGGCATTGGCCTCGGTTGCCAGAGTGCCAGAAACCATAACAGCTACAAGGGCGGCGGCAAAAATCTTGCTTCGGATCATAATCATTCTTCCTCTCATGGACTCAGGAGCCCCCTCCTGCATTGGGTGGACTATAGACACACTTACGGTGTGGCGGAAGTGTGGGATTACCGTGCCCGTTTTAGTTCAAATCTTAATTATTCGAGCCGGGCGGGAAAGCCGGGGGCGCGCAAATCCGTAGCTAAAGCATCTTCCAGGAGCTTGACGATCTGGGTGGATTGGGCCGCGCCGCCGTAGGCTTCCTTGCCTTTGATGAAGGTCTCATTGGTTAATTTCGCCAGATCAAGCGGCACGCCGAATTCGCGGCCGAAATTCATGGCAAAGCCTAAGTCCTTCAGCGCCAGGTCCATGCTGAAGGCGATGTCATAGCTGCCGTTGAGGATGAGCTGACCTTCGGTTTCATGGACGAAACTGTTGCCGCTGCTGGCCTTAATGGCTGCCCAGCTCTGGGCCAGATCGAGCCCGCCGCGCTTGGCCAGCATCAGCGCCTCGCCATCGGCCACCAGATGAATGAAGGCCAGCATGTTGGTGATGACCTTGATGATGGCGGCAGCGCCCAGTGGCCCCATGTGAAAGAGCTGGCCGCCCATGGCTTGCAGGGCGGGCTTGTGGAGATCGAACAAATCGGTGTCACCACCAGCGAGAACAGTGATCTTGCCTTGGGCTGCGAGGTGGACGCCGCCAGTGACTGGAGCTTCGAGCGTGCGAACGCCCTTCGCAGCTGAGAGTTTTGCAAGGCGATGGATTTCATCACGGCCCAGGGTGGACATTTCTATCCAGGTTGACCCTGGCTTCATGCCCTCCAGAAATTGTTCAAGAACTTTTTCAGATGTGGCGGGTGACGGCAGGCAGGTGATGATGCAATCAACTTTCTCGGCAAGTGCTTTTGGCGAGTCCGCCCATTTGCCGCCCGCTTTCAAATGGCGAGCGCCGAGGTTTTTGTCGATGTCGTTGACGGTAACATCGAAGTCGTTACGCAGGAGGCTGGCGGCGAGATGGCCGCCGAGGTTTCCAAGTCCGATGTAGCCGTACCTCATACGTTTAACGGATGATTGGTCATTTCAAGATGCAGCCTGTCACCGGTATAAGGGTGAGCGAGGACCACTTCCTCATTAAGTTCAATACCAAGGCCGGGTTCCGTAGGCGGGATCACATAGCCCTGCTCCCAGCGGATCGGTTTTTTCAGGAGCGTTGCGTAAAAACCGCCGAAAGTTTCGATGCTTTCGAGAATGAGGAAATTGGGGAGAGATGCGGCGAAGTGGATGTTGGCTGCGGCTTCGACGGGGCCGGCATAGAGATGCGGTGCAATCTGCGCATAATAGGTTTCCGCCATGCCAGCGATTTTCTTGGCTTCCCAAATGCCGCCAACACGGCCCAGGGCCATTTGCAGAATGGAGGCGGCGCGGCATTCCAGAACGCGGCCAAATTCATACTTGGTAGTAAGGCGCTCACCGGTTGCTATGGGGATTGACGTGCCTCGCGCGACCAGGGCCATTTCTTCCGGTTTTTCCGGCGGGGTTGGTTCTTCAAACCAGAGGGGATCATAGGGTTCGATGTGCTTGGCAAAGCGAATGGCCCCAGCGGCCGTGAACTGGCCATGGGTGCCGAAGAGAAGATCGGCCTTGTTGCCAACGGCTTCGCGGATGAGTTTGCAGAACTTGGCGCAGAGTTCCATCGACTCCAGCGAGGGCTGGCGCGGATCGAAAGCGGAATATGGTGCGGCGGGATCAAACTTAATTCCGGTGAAGCCGAGCTTGGCATAATGGGCGGCGCGCTCGGCTGAGGCCTCGGCGTTCCAGTAAATTGCGTCGGTCTGGCCCTTGGCGAGATCGGGATAGATATAGGTGTAGGAGCGGAGCTTCTCATGCACGCGCCCGCCGAGAAGTTCGTAGACAGGCTTGCCGACTGATTTGCCGATGATGTCCCAGAGGGCGATTTCAATGCCGGAGAGCACACCCATCAGGCTCACGTCAGGGCGGAGCGTATAGCCCGAGCCGTAGACCTTGCGCCAGAGGCTTTCGATGTGAAACGGGTCCATGCCTTCAACGTAGCGCCCGAAAGTATCCTCGATCATGGCAGTCATGGCCTTGGGGCCGAAGGTGGCACAGTAACACTCGCCAATGCCGGAGATGCCATTGTCGGTGGTCAATTTCACGAAGGTGAAATAGCGGCCGCCCCAGCCGGGTGGCGGATTGCCGACAATAAAGACTTTCAGATCGATGATTTTCATGGGGGTGTTTCTTTCAGGACAATGGCATTAGGCTAAACGATAACAGCTTGAACGGGCAAGCAGGGATGAAATTTTCTAACTGGCGGTGAAGGGCTTGGACAGGGTTTTTGATTTTATCATTGTGGGTGCGGGTTCGGCGGGCTGCGTTCTGGCAGAACGGCTTTCGGCCAATGGCCGGTTCAGCGTGCTTGTTGTCGAAGCGGGCGGATCGGACCGGCGCTTCTTTATCCAAATGCCGCTGGGCTATGGGAAAACGTTTTATGATCCCACTGTGAACTGGATGTATGCAGCGGAACCGGATCCGGGCCTCAATGGCCAACGGGACTACTGGCCGCGCGGCAAGGTGCTGGGCGGGTCGAGCTCGATCAATGCAATGGTCTATATCCGCGGGGCGCGCGAGGACTATGAGAGTTGGGAAGCGGATGGGAGTACGGGCTGGGGTTGGGCTGATGTGCTGCGCTGTTATCGCGCAATGGAAGACACCGAGGCGGGCGCCAATCAATTTCGCGGAGCTGGAGGGCCGCTGCATGTGCGGTGCGGACCGGTGGACTTTCATCCACTTTACATCAAGTTCGTGCTGGCCAGCTGCTTCGCGGGGCTTTCGCTGAATGAGGATTTCAACGGGGCCACACAGGAAGGGGTTGGCGCCTATCAATATACCACGCGGAACGGCCAACGCATGTCGGCGGCGCGGGCTTTCCTGCGGCCCGCGATGAAACGAAAAAATGTCTGCGTTGTTACCCATGCGCAGGTGACGAAGATTCTGTTTGAGGGAACTCGCGCGACGGGGGTTGAGTATGTGCATCAGGGAGTGACGAAAGTCGCGATGGCGGGGTGCGAAGTGATATTGGCCGGTGGGGCTATCAATTCCGTGCAGCTCCTGCAGCTTTCGGGCATCGGACCTGCGAAGGTTTTACTAAGGCATGGCATTGATGTGCGGCTGGATAATCCAAATGTGGGGGCGCATCTGCAGGACCACGTAGGGATCAACTACACCTACCGGATGAAGGTGCCGACACTGAATGACGAGTTGCGGCCCTGGTGGGGTAAACTTCGCGCTGGCATGCGTTATCTGATGTCACGCAGCGGGCCGCTGAGTTTGAGCGTTAATCAGGGTGGCGGATTTTTTCGCTCATCGCCCAGGCACAAGCGGCCCAACATGCAGCTTTACATGCAGGCCTTCTCAACACTTATTCCGAAAGCGGGCGAGCGTCCACTGCTCACGCCCGATCCGTTCTCTGGATTTTCGTTAGGCCTTTCCAATTGCAGGCCGAGCAGCCGGGGCTTCATTGAAATCCAGTCGGCTGATCCCCTGCAGCATCCGCGCATTGTGGCCAATGCCTATTCGACGGATGAAGATATTTCAGAGATGCTGGATGCGGTGAAATTTCTGCGCAGGATTGCAGCGCAGAAACCTTTGGCGGAGGTGATTGCGGAAGAACTGCGTCCCGGGCCCGCCTTTGTGACCGACGATGACTTGATTGGCGATATCCGCCAGCGGAGTGGCACGGTCTATCATCCTTCCTGCACCTGCCGCATGGGGTCGGATGCGAAAGCATCGGTGGTTGATCCTCACTTGCGTGTGCATGGCATTGAAAATCTGCGGGTGTGTGATGCTTCGGTTTTTCCCAGCCTGATAGCGGGCAATACTAACGCGCCTGCCATGATGGTGGGCTGGCGCGGGGCGGAAATTATCCTGAACGATAACGCCTAGGCAAAATTGCAACTTGACAAAGTGATCGCTTGAGCTCTATTTAACCTATTAGTTAAATACAGAATTGGCCATGAAAACATGACAGCCGACCACCTAAGCGCGACTTTTTCGGCGCTTGCCGATCCCACGCGGCGGGCCATTCTGAGCCGTCTTGCACAGGGGGAAACTTCGGTTCTTGAACTGGCCAAGCCTTTCGAGATGAGCCTGCCCGCTGTCTCCAAGCATTTGAAAGTTCTGGAGCATGCGGGGCTCATCACGCGCGCGCGCGAAGCGCAATGGCGGCCCTGCAAATTGAAACCGGATACGCTCAAGGCCGTTGATGGCTGGCTCGAGGCTTATCGTCATTTCTGGGACGAGCCTCTGGATCGCCTCGAAGATTATTTGCACGACATCCAATCAAAGGGAAAAATGGAGAGGAACAATGGCAATGGCAAAAAGTGAAGCCAAACAGGTTGGGGAATTTGAATTTGTCATCTCGCGGGTGTTCGACGCACCACGTGACTTAGTGTGGAAAGCCTGGACCGAGCCGGACCGCCTTCTCAAATGGTGGGGGCCGAGGGACTTTGACATTCTCTCCACCAAAGTCGATCTCCGTGTCGGCGGAATTTTCCTCTATCACTTGAGGTCGCCACAAGGATTGGAAATTTGGGGCAAATTCGTTTACCGCGAAATTTCGCCGCCGGAGAAGCTGGTTTACATCAATTCATTTTCTGATCCCGCAGGCGGCACGACGCGGGCGCCATTCTTTGACGGGAAATGGCCGCTCGAGATCCTCAGCACTGTCACGCTTGCCGCCGAAGGCAAGAAGACCAAAGTTACCATCAATTGGCTTCCCTATTCCGCAACCGAAATTGAACGCAAGACCTTTGAAGATGGTGCAAGCTCGATGCAGCAGGGCTGGACCGGAACGCTGGACAATCTCACGGAATACCTGTCGGCGTTATAGTCCAACGGTGAGCGCCGCGATGTTGTCCTCAGTTATTGAGTCACAATGCAGCGGCGTTCCTTGCCGGTGAGGGAAATGTAGGTGCCGGTGTCCGGGTTGAAGGATATGTATTTCGAGGCGCAATATTCGTTCCACGCCTCAGTGCCCGGCTCCAGCTTTAGCTTCGGCTTAACAACTGCAGCTGCTTCCTCGGAAGTTTCCGGCGTAGCCAAGGGAGCTGCGGCTTGTTTCTGCAGCTGCTTTTTGGGAGCCGCCGCCGGCGCTGCGGCGGTGTACTGGTTCATGCAGTCATTGAAGGCATTGCGATAGGATATTTGCCAGAGTTCAACATCGGTGGTGCGGCCATCGGCCAAATCCTTGGCGAATAATTCACAATAGGCCTGGCTGTTGGCTGAGGACTGTACGGCAAAAGCAAATGAGGCAAGCACGGCTAACACGGACATACCAATCATACGCATACTGACGTTCCTTCTGGGATCCAAACCTGCCCAATTTTCGGGCTCAATTGTGGCGGGTCCGGGGCAAGCACCTATCGTGATTGGTCCAAATTTTTCAGAATGTTGAGTCCAGCCGCCACGGCGGTGGAGAAGCAGGCCTGGAGCAAATAGCCGCCTGTTGGGGCCTCCCAATCCAGCATTTCACCGACGGCATAGCAATTCGGGAATTTGAGAAACTGCAAGTTCTGGTCCAGTTCTGACCGGGCAACGCCTCCCGCTGAAGAAATGGCCCTGGCGATGCCGGCGGGCCGCAGGATATTTACGGCCACGTCCTTGATGCCTTCCGCCGTGATCGGGGTTTTGGTTTCATGCAGCAGTGAAATGGCAACGGGCGAGAGGCCCACGGTTTTGCGAAGGTAAGTTGAGAGGCTCTCCTTGCCGCGCGGTTTTGACAATTTTTCAGTGAGACTTGCCGCAGTCACATCGGGGCGGAGATCAATTTGCAGGGGCTGGCCCGGGGCTTCGCGCATGAAACGCGAGAGGGCGTATATGGCGCCGCCCTCAATGCCTTCCTGCGAAATCATCAACTCGCCGCGCACCTTGTTGTTGGCATAGGTGAGGGCAACATTTTTGACCGGGGTTCCGGCGAAACGATTGCGAAACAAGGGGGTCCAGTTCACCAGGAAGCGGCTGTTGGACGGCTTGAAGCCGTTCACACGGATGCCTGCGGCACGAAGCACCGGCACCCAGGCGGCATCGGAACCCAAATGGGGCCAGCTTGCGCCACCCATGGCAAGGATGGTTGGCGTGCCATCAAACCCCTGCCAGCGCTCACGGGTTTTCAGGGTTACGCCAAGACTTTCCAATCGTCGGAGCCAGGCGCGGAGGAGCGGCGAGGCTTTCATCTGTTTTGGAAACACCCGGCCCGAGGAGCCCACAAAGGTTTCGATGCCGAGATCATGGCACCAGTCGATCACCGATTGCGGCGGGAAGGCACGGATGGCGGGTTCGAGAAAATCCTTCGCTTCGCCATAGCGGGTGAGGAAGGTTTCCAACGGCTCCGAATGGGTGAGATTGAGGCCCCCTCTTCCGGCCAACAGAAACTTGCGGGCGGGCGACGGCATATGGTCATGGATGGTGACCTCAACGCCGCCTTTGGCCAAGACCTCCGCCGCCATGAGCCCGGCGGGCCCTGCGCCAATAATGCTAACTCTGACTTTCTTCATTTTGGCCCGGTTAGGCTTGCGAATAACACGCGGCGGCGCTCAAGGCTTTCGGCCGGCCAGTATTTTTCACGGTCGTAATATTCCTCCACCGCCGGTACGCCGGCTGGGAGGATCACCCATGGCTGCTTTGATGCGGTGAATATGTGGATGTCGGGGGGCAGTTGATCGGGTTGATCCAGTGTTCCCACGCGCACAAAGCGCACCGCATCGCCAGAGCCTGCGTAATTGCTCCACAGCGCCACCTTGCAGGCAGGGCAACGGGAAGTCCTCTGACCCTTGCCGCTGTTGGAAGGCGTGTTCACGATCTCAGGCGTGCCTGCCAGCAACTCAACCCGGTCTGCTTCAATCATTGCGTTCAATGCAAACGAAGCGCCGCTTTCACGCTGGCACCAGCGGCAATGACAGCAATGAACAAACAGTGGCCTGCTCATCATCCGGTAACGAACCGCACCGCAGGTGCAGTGGCCTTCCAGCGGAAATTCCCCTGCCACTGGCATCAATCAAGCCGCTTCACGGCGCAGCGGCTGACACATGCAGTGAACGCCGCCACCGGCCTGGGTGAACATTGTCATGTCGGGATCATAGACCTTGAAGCCGTGGGCGCGCATTTTGGCATTGAGGTCGGTGGCCGTCAGGGTTGAGAGCACGCGGTCATTGCCAAGCGGCACGACATTGCAGCCCAAGGCCATGGTTTCCTTGAAGGAGGCCGGGATGATTTCGATCTTCTTGGATTTCAGCCACTGGATGACATCATCCTCCGTCGTTTCGAGGCACACGGCGGCGCAGTTTTCGTTCAGCATGCAGACCATGAGATCGATGTGGACATAGAACTGGTCGATGGGGGCGAACTTGATTTCCCAGCCTTCCTTGATGAACCATTCGGCGGCCTGGCGGGCGGCCACTTCTTCCGAGCGGTGGTCGGTGTAGCCCACCAGCGCCACCCCTGCCCTGATGGTGTTGAAGTCGCCGCCTTCGAAATTGCCGGCGGAGATCATGTCGTAAATCGGAATGTCATTTTCGAGATAGAAGCGGAGCGCTGCCGCGTATTCGCCGCGGCGGCGCGGGTTGGCCAACTGGCAGATCACCGCGCCATAGGGCGACATGAAGGAACTGTCGCGGGCGTAGACCTGGTAGGGATTGCTCATGTCGAGCGGCAGGAAATGGGTGGTGACACCGGCATCATGGTAGGCATCGACCATTTCGCGGTGCTGGCGCATGGCCACCTGCTTGTCGAACTTGTAGCCTTTACGGATTGTATCGCGCACGAGGGAGGACCAATGGGCATTTTCCAGGCCCATCCAGCGGAAACTTTCGGCGGGGCCGAGCAGAACATCCTTCAGCGGGCCGGTTTCCGATTTCAGATACCACTTGGTCATTACAGGTGTTTTGCCGCCTTCGAGGCGGGCGCGGAGAGGAGTTTGCTTGTCGGCGGCCATCGGCGGCTCCCTGTTGGTGTGTTTGGAAGGGGTTATATCTCAGGCAAGGCAGGAAACCAGCGAAACAATTATGCCGCTTTCCACTTGATGGAGCATCCCATGGAGGCGGTTTGCTCGCGGGGGCCCTGACCCGTTTCGGCAACCAGCTTCATGGCGTCGAAGAGCTCACGCTTGGCATTGGGCACGAGTGTGGTTTTCGATTCATCAAGCCGCCCCCGATACTGCAACTCTAGCTTGCCGTTGAAACCGAAAAAGTCCGGCGTACAGACCGCGTCATAGGCGCGGGCCACCGCTTGAGTCGCATCGTGCAGATAGGGAAATGTGAAGCCGTGCTGCCGGGCGAAGTCTTTCATCTTGTCAAAACTGTCTTCGGGATGGGTCATTGCATCATTGGCGCAGATTGAAATGGTGGCAACGCCAAGACCCTGAAGCTCAGCGGCATCGCGTACCAGCCGTCCGGTAATGGTTTTCACATAGGGGCAATGGTTGCAGATGAAGGCGATGAGCGTGCCTTTAGACCCGCGGAGGTTTTCCAGCCCATGAATTTTGCCGTCGACTCCAGGCAGGCTGAAGTCCGGGGCCTTCCAGCCGAAATCGCAGAGTGGTGGAAGTGCGGCCACGCGTTTTCCTCAGTACGGGAGATCAAAATATTCGGCTGATGTCATGGCATAGATATCGACATCTTCAATGCGCCCGTCGCCCACGGCGTAGCCCGCCACGCGTTTTTCGTGGACCATGCCGATGCGGCGCGCCAGCTTTGCCGAAGCGGAATTTGCCCGCATGACCTTGCACCAGACGCTTTTCGCTTTCAGGCGTTCGAAGCTGAGGCCTAGCAGCGCCGTGCCAATTTCAGTTCCAAAGCCGCAAGCCCACATGGCGGGATGGACGCCCCACCCCAGCTCGATGGTGCGGTCACGCTGCATGATCATGAAGCCGTCTCCTATCGCTTCACCAGATGAGCGCTCTTCGGCGGCGAGATGGAAAACATTTCGGCGGTCATCGCCCTGGCGGGCAACCGAGCGCAGCACAAAGGCTGCTACTTCGGCATCGCTGCGCAGGCGCATCGCGGTGTAACGTTGATAGCGCGGCTGTGTCATGAAACCGGAAAAGGCCTTGGCGTCATAGGACTCGATCTCGCGCACAATAAGATTTGGCGTGTCGGCGAGAGGCAGGATGGTGAGTGATTTCATGGGCAAACACTATAAGCAATTTTCCGGCGTGTGAAGCCTTCAATTTTCTTGAAGTTGCTCCCGTTGCACGGCGAGCCAAGCAGGGGCCCGTGGTGTCGCAGTTTGCTCTCGGCAATTGAATTGCAGGCAGTTTCCAGACTAGAATTGCGAAAATCCAGCACGGGCGGGGAGATGCCAGCATGGCCTCCCAGAAGTCATAATAGTTCCAAACGGAACAACTCGAAGAAAATTACAGAATACGATCGGAGAAAATCATGGACGCAAAAACTGACGAGAGCGCCGGCAAGTGCCCGGTTGTGCACAAGCCTGCTACCAGGGCCAACCGGGACTGGTGGCCGAACCAGCTGAACGTTCAAGTTCTCCATCAGCACTCGACCCTGTCCAATCCGATGGGCGACGCATTCAACTATGCGGAGGAGTTCAAGAAGCTCGACATTGAGGCGCTGAAGAAGGACCTCCACGCGCTGATGACGGACAGCCAAGAGTGGTGGCCGGCCGACTTTGGCCACTACGGGCCCTTGTTCATCCGCATGGCGTGGCACAGCGCAGGCACCTACCGCGTCGGCGATGGCCGCGGCGGCGCCGGAGCGGGCCAGCAGCGTTTCGCGCCGCTCAATAGCTGGCCGGACAACGTGAACCTCGACAAGGCGCGCCGGCTGCTTTGGCCGATCAAGCAGAAGTACGGCAACAAGATCTCGTGGGCCGACCTGATGATTCTCACGGGCAACGTCGCCCTCGAGTCCATGGGGTTCAAGACATTCGGTTTCGGCGGCGGGCGCGTTGATGTGTGGGAGCCCGAGCAAGACATTTACTGGGGCCCCGAAGGCAAGTGGCTGGCCGACGAGCGCTACAGTGGTGACCGTGACCTCTCCAATCCACTCGCTGCCGTGCAGATGGGCCTGATTTACGTAAATCCGGAAGGGCCAAACGGCAATCCGGACCCCCTCGCCTCGGCCAGGGATATCCGCGAGACCTTCGCGCGCATGGCGATGAACGACGAAGAAACGGTGGCCCTGATTGCCGGCGGCCACACTTTCGGCAAGACGCACGGGGCTGGCGATGCGGCGCTGGTAGGGCCTGAGCCGGAAGCCGCCGGCATCGAGGAGCAAGGCCTGGGCTGGAAGAGCAGTTTTGGCAGCGGCAAAGGTGGTGACACGATCGGCAGCGGCCTGGAAGTCATCTGGACCACGACACCAACCAAGTGGAGCAACAACTTCTTCTGGAACCTGTTCGGCTACGACTGGGAATTGATGAAGAGCCCGGCCGGGGCGCATCAGTGGAAACCGAAGCATGATGCAGGCGCCGGTTCGGTGCCGGATGCGCACGACCGGTCAAAGCGTCACGCGCCAACCATGCTGACCACTGACCTCGCCTTGCGGTTCGACCCTGTTTACGAAAAGATTTCAAGGCGCTTCCACGAGAATCCGGATCAGTTCGCGGCCGCGTTCGCCAAGGCCTGGTATAAGCTCACGCACCGCGACATGGGCCCAATCGCGCGCTATCTCGGCCCGCTGGTTCCGAAGGAGGAACTGCCGTGGCAGGATCCGATCCCCGCAGTGGATCACCCGCTGGTCGGGGAGCCGGACATTGCCGCCCTGAAGGCCAAGATCCTCGCGTCCGGGCTCACCGTGTCGCAATTGGTTTCAACGGCCTGGGCTTCCGCTTCGACGTTCCGCGGCTCCGATAAGCGCGGTGGCGCAAACGGCGGGCGCATTCGCCTGAGCCCGCAGAAGGATTGGGACGTCAACCAGCCAGCCCAACTGGCGAAGGTGCTCTCGAGCCTCGAAGCGATCCAAAAGGAATTCCAATCAGGCGGCAAGAAAGTCTCGCTCGCTGACCTTATCGTTCTCGGCGGCAGTGCGGCGATCGAAAAGGCCGCAAAGGACGGCGGGCAGGATGTGAAAGTGCCCTTTACGCCGGGCCGCATGGACGCTACGCAGGAACAAACTGACGTCGAGTCCTTTGCGCCGCTGGAACTGACCGCTGACGGATTCCGCAACTATCTTCGCGGCAAGCAGCGCTTGTCCCCCGAAGAGCAGTTGGTGGACCGGGCGCAATTGCTGACACTGACCGCTCCGGAAATGACGGTGCTCGTCGGCGGCCTGCGCGTGTTGAAAGCCGCACAGCCAACGCACGGCGTCTTCACCAAGCGGCCCGAGGCACTGACGAACGACTTCTTCGTCAACCTGCTCGACATGAGCACGCAATGGCAGCCGTCCGCTGGATCCGAGGGCGTGTTCGAAGGGCGCGACCGGAAGACGAACCAGGTCAAGTGGACCGGCACCCGTGTCGACCTGATCTTCGGTTCGCATTCCCAGCTCCGGGCCCTCGCGGAAGTCTATGCGTGCGCGGACTCGAAAGGGAAGTTTGTGAAAGACTTCGCGGCGGCGTGGACCAAGGTGATGAACCTGGACCGCTTCGACATGGCCTGATTTCCGCGAAAAGGTATCTGCCAAGGGCGTTCGCGCGGCGCTTCAATCAAAGGTGGCATTCAAGGCCGCGGTGGAGTAGGATTAACCTGAATGATTCGGAGAATGACGGTAACCTCCCAAGCGTAACAAACTCAAAGGACGGGTCTTGGACCCGTCCTTTTTTTGGGATTCACCCCTTTCACGCAAGTCATTTGACTTTAGTTGGAAAAGCCCTATTTTCCGGCTCAATCAGCGCGCCCCCGGATGTGGCGAAACGGCCCCGGGCGCTCACCCATTCTTAATCGCCAGAACGGTCTTTCAATCCTCGATGAATTTTACTGAACTCGGACTAAGTCCCAAAGTACTCGAAGCTATTACAGCTGCCGGATATATCACCCCTACGACAATTCAAGCGGAAGCCATTCCCCATGCCTTGCAGCGCAAGGATGTTTTGGGATTGGCGCAGACGGGGTCGGGCAAGACGGCGGCCTTTGTGCTGCCCATGTTGACCCTGCTGGAAAAGGGCCGCGCCAAAGCCCGCATGCCACGCACGTTGATTTTGGAACCAACGCGCGAACTGGCGGCGCAGGTCCATGAGGCGTTTGAAACCCTGGGCAAGCAGCACAAGCTTACGGTTGCCCTGCTCATTGGCGGCGTCGCCTTCGAGCCGCAGGCGGCCAAGATCAATCGCGGCGCCGATGTGGTGATTGCCACGCCGGGACGACTGCTCGATCACATGGAACGTGGCGGGCTGTTGCTCACCGGCATTGAAATGCTGGTGATCGACGAGGCCGACCGCATGCTGGACATGGGCTTCATTCCGGATATCGAAAAAATCTGCAAGCTCCTGCCTTTCACACGGCAGACTTTGTTTTTCTCGGCCACCATGCCGCCTGAAATTCAGCGGCTTACAACGCAGTTCCTGCACAACCCCATTCGCATTGAAGCCAGTGCGCCAAGTTCCTCGCCGGCGAGCATTGAACAGCGCCTGGTGAAAGTTCCCCATGATCCGGCGCAGAAGCGCGATGCGCTGCGCATTCTTTTGCGCACACAAACCAATGTGAAGAACGGCATTGTGTTTGCCAACCGCAAGACCACGGTGGCGCTGCTTGAAAAATCATTGAAGCGCCACGGTTTCAGCGCGGGAGCGCTGCACGGTGATATGGATCAATCGGCGCGGCTCAAAATGCTTGCGGCTTTCCGCAACAATGAAGTGACCTATCTTATTGCTTCTGACGTGGCAGCGCGCGGACTGGATATTCCGGAAGTGAGTCATGTTTTCAATTTTGATGTGCCCATTCACGCAGAAGATTACGTGCACCGGGTTGGACGCACGGGCCGCGCGGGCCGCGAGGGCCATGCCTTCACCATGGTCACGCGCGAGGAAGCGAAGCATCTTCGCGCTATCGAGACCCTGGTCAAAAAGGATATTGAGTATTTTGATATTGGGTCGGTGGAAGAGAGCGCTGAAGCCCCTGCAAGAGAACACCGTTCGCCTCGCGGCGCGAAGAAGCCCAGCCATCACAGGGAACACAGGGAAAAGCCTGTAGCTGAAAAACCGGTGTTCGTGGCAAAACCCGAAGCCGTGAGACCGCCGCGCCACACGCCGCCGGAACAGCGCAGGGCAAGGCCCGAGCGGGAACTTGAAGACGCGCCGGAATCGGGCGGCTTCCACAAGGGCAATATGCCGGCGTTCCTACTGCGGAAGTAAGTTCCACTCCTCTTTTTTGGTACAACCTTCACCTAATTGATCATGCGCCGAAGGGCCCTCCAAATAAATTCCAACGCCTCCTAAATAAGCCAAATTCTTCCATAGGGCGGAATCTGTAGCTGGTCCCTCGGGGTGAGTACTTTGGCATCGCTCAAGGCATCATGAAATTTCTCTATTCCGAGACCGCGCGCGAAGGCCGCTGGCAGGTTTTGCCAGAGCTCACTGAAATTGAAGATGCCAAGCAACGGTCCCTCATCACCGGTGCGTAGGAATGCGAAGATCGAGGGGTTCTCCGATTCCAATATTTTTGTTGGATTGTTGGCGGCGAGATGGCTCAGGGATTTTCGGCGGCTTATGATATGTTTCGTGCCTTCAAAGATTCTTGCCTGCGGCTGGCCTGGCTGCGCCCAATTCATCTTTGGCCGGTGCATCCAGCGATTGTCATGGGCGTGGGCGGGTTCTTCGGCAAAGGCGTAGTCATTGGTGAGGCCGACTTCATCGCCCATGTAAAGTAAGGGAAGGCCGCCAAAGGAGGCGATCAACGCGACGCCCATGAGCATGCGGTCAATTGCCGTGGCAATGGCCGGTTCATCGCCTGCTGATTCCAATCCGGCAAGGCTGGCGAAAGTGCCGCTATTGCGTCGGTCGCCAGTTTCGGCGTTTTCCTGGAATATGCCGCCGCGGGCAAATGACCCCGGATGTTCGCCGGAATAGAAATCGGCCAGGAATTTGCGATGGCCGGGACCCGATACATGGGGAATGGCTGAACCATCTTCCTCCGTGATCGCCCAACCGATATCATCATGGCAGCGGATATAGGTTGCCCAGCAGGCGTTGCGGAAATTCTCCGGGAAGTGGGTCTTGAGTGTGTATGTCATCAGCGCGGTCCTGCGGCTGGCCAGGGAAGACCAGTAATGCACCATGAGATTGTTGTGATAGGCGAGATTGGCCTCCCTGCCCCGGTGTTTTCCCATGCCGAGATAGGGCACCAGATCACGCGGCGCCACGATGGCTTCAGCTTTGTGTATGAGGGCGGGAGCGGCGATGCGCGTGGCGGCGCGAAGGGCCTGGAGGAGGTCATGGACCTGCGGAAGGTTCTGGCAATTAGTGCCGAGCTCCTTCCACATGAAGGCCACGGCATCGAGGCGCAGGCAATCTACACCCTTGTTGGCGAGGTTCAGCATGATATCGACGATTTCGAGGAATACGTCGGGGTTTGCCCAATTCAGGTCCCACTGATGTTCATTGAAGGTAGTCCAGACGAATTTGCCGAAGTCCTTATAGAACGTGAAATTTCCTGGCGCATCGTTGGGGAAGACTTCGACGAGAGTTTCCTCGAAGGCGAGCGTCTCCTGCTCGTCATCGAACATGTGATAGTAGGTCTGATACTTTGCGTCGCCGGCACGGGCCTTCTTCGCCCACTCATGTTCCTTGGCGGTGTGATTGAGCACGAGATCAACGCAAACACTCATGCCATGGTGGCGTAGAGTCCTGGCCACCTTTTCAAAATCCGCCATTGTACCAAGCAGCGGATTGATGGCGCGATAGTCCATCACGGAATAGCCGCCGTCATTGTTACCGGGTCTTGGTTTCAGGCAGGGCATGAAGTGCACGTAGGTGATACCCAAATTTTTCAGATAGCCGATGTGGTCAAGCACGCCTTTGAAGTTCCCGGCGAAGCGGTCGACGTAGAAGACATAGCCGACCATGTTTTCCGAGAGGAACCAGTCGGGCTGCAAATCTCTTTGCAGGTCGAGATCTTTTAATTCGGTCCGACGCTCAGCCCAGCGGGCCAGCAGAAGTTCCTTTAATCTTTTCTCGAATTCTGGGTTCGCGCCATAGAGCAATTGCAACGGCTGGAAGAGATCAGCGTGACTGCGCTGCCACCGAAGGTCGAAAAGACGTTGATCTGTAGGAGATAAAGCCATGCTAAAAAACCTGATTCCGATGCCTTCGAAATGCCACAACTGAGGAAATTTTCCAGCCTATTTCTTGGTCTTCTTTTTTGCTGCGGCTTTCAGCGCCACGCCGAAGGCCAAACGGCACCAGTGGGCCATTTCATCGGCGTCGTCCAGGCAGCGTTCGGGAATTCGCCAATAAGCCATTTCCATCAGCTTGCCGCCTTTGGACATGTAGGTGAACTGGGAAAGGTTTTCGGCAACAAAGGCAGCCTTGGTTGTATCGTCAGCCTTGAGATAAAGCACTTCATCATCAATAAGCGCGAACATCAGGCCATCGCGCATAACGCCTGCGCCGCCGAACATGGCGCGGATGGTGACGGGGCCGAAGCCCGCCATTTGTTCGATGAGAAATTCCTTGAAGCTGGCGCTGACGCTCAAGCCGTTGCCTCAGCCTGCTTCAACTGAACGCTTTCGCCACAGCCACAGGCCGAGGTTTGATTGGGGTTGTTGAAGGTGAAGCCGGATTTCAGTGCCGAGGTCTGGTAGTCCATTTCGGTGCCGAGCAAGAAGAGAATTGCCTTGGGGTCGATCAGAACCTTCACGCCCTTCTCTTCGATCACCTCATCAAAGGGTTTGGCTTCGGTAGCCCAATCCATGGTGTATTCCATGCCGGCACAGCCGCCGTTTTTCACGCCGACGCGGAGGCCCAAAACGGGCGTATCGGATCTGGCAATGATTGCATGCACGCGCGCAGCAGCTGCATCGGTGAGGGTCATCACTTTCGGGCGGGGACGTGGGGTTGCCTGGGCCATGTTTGCCACCTTACCACATATTCATCGCAACGCGCGCTTCATCGGACATACGGCTATGGTCCCAGGGCGGATCAAACACCAGAGTTGCCTTGGCGCTGGCCACGCCCGGCACAGCGGAAACCGCGTTTTCGACCCAGCCCGGCATGTCGCCCGCCACGGGGCAGCCCGGGGCGGTCAGGGTCATGTCGATGGCCACGTTCCGGTCATCGTCGATATCAACCTTGTAGATGAGGCCCAGCTCATAGATATCAACGGGAATTTCAGGGTCGTAGACGGTCTTGAGGGCCGACACGATGTCGTCCGTCATCCGGGCCAGTTCATCGGCCGGGATGGCGGAGGGGTTGGGCGCGTTGTTTAAAGCGGCTTCTGTCACAGGAATATCCTTTGTGCAGAGATAAGGGCATCGGCCAATTTATCAACTTCCTCGCGGGTGTTGTACATGGCAAAGGAGGCGCGGCAAGTGGCGGTTACGCCAAATCTCTGGAGGAGCGGCTGGGTGCAGTGGGTGCCAGCGCGCACGGCAACGCCCGACCGGTCAATGACCGTTGCCACGTCATGGGCATGGGCCCCATTCATATTGAAGGAGACAATAGCGCCCTTGTTTTTGGCGCGGCCAAAAATGCGGAGTGAATTGATTTCGGACAGGCGCTGGGTGGCGTAGTCTCTCAGTGTTGCTTCGTGGGCGGCAATGTTATCGAGGCCGATGCTCGTCATGTAATCCAGCGCGGCACCGAGGCCTATGGCCTGGACGATTGCCGGAGTGCCTGCCTCGAAGCGATGGGGCGGGTTGTTGTAGGTGATGCCTTCGGTGGTGACTTCATTGATCATTTCGCCACCGCCCTGGTAGGGCGGCATGCGGTTCAGGTGTTCGGCCTTGCCATAGAGAACGCCGATGCCGGTGGGGCCATAGGTCTTGTGGCCGGTGAAGACATAGAAATCCGCATCGAGCGCCTGGACGTCAACGGCCATGTGAACCGCCGCCTGGCTGCCATCGACCAGCACGGGAATGCCTCGGGCATGGGCAATCCTGATCACTTCCTTGACGGGAACGATGGTGCCCAGCGCGTTGGACATGTGGGTGATCGCAACCATCTTCGTGCGCGGTGACAACAGCTTTTCAAATTCTTCAATGAGGAAATTTCCATCATCATCAATGGGCGCCCATTTGATCACAGCGCCACGGCGCTCGCGGTGGAAATGCCAGGGCACGATGTTTGAGTGATGCTCCATGATGGAGAGAACGATCTCATCACCCTCGTTGATTACCAGATTGCCGTAGCTTTGCGCCACGAGATTGATGGCTTCGGTGGCGTTGCGGGTGAAGACCAGTTGATCTTTTGACGGCGCATTGAGAAAGCGGCGCACGCCTTCACGGGCATCTTCAAAACTCTGCGTCGCCGCATTGGAGAGAAAGTGGAGGCCGCGATGCACATTGGCGTATTCTTCGGTGTAGCTCTTCATGATGGCATCAAGCACGGGTCTGGGCTTCTGGGCCGAAGCGGCATTGTCCAGATAAACCAAAGGCTTGCCATAGACCTCACGGGAGAGGATGGGGAAGTCTTTGCGGATTTTATCTACGTCAAGCACGACCACTCCGGTGCTCGGCGAGCCATTTGCGGGAAAATTTTACCAGCGCTTCCTTGATGCCCTCGTGGGCGATGACGTCGAAGGCTTCGCCGACAAAGGCGGCGATGAGCAATGACTTGGCATCGCTTGCTGAAATGCCGCGCGACATCAGGTAGAAGAGATGATCGTGGTTCAGGTCACCGGACGTGGCACCATGACCGCAGACCACGTCATCGGCGAAGATTTCAAGTTCTGGCTTTGCGTCGAACTCCGCGGTTTCTGACAACAGGAGCGCGTGGCTTGATTGTTTGCCATCGGTCTTCTGTGCATCCCTTTGGACGATGACCTTGCCCTGGAAAATTCCGCGCGCGTGATCGTCCATCACGCACTTGAAGAGTTCGCGGCTGGTGCATTGGGGCACCTGGTGGTCGATCACGAGGCGCGTGTCGGCGTGTTGCTTGCCGCCCAGCATGAAGGCGCCGGAAATCTTGGCGTCCGTGCCCCTCCCCTTGAATTCAACGGTGCCGTTCTGGCGATTGGTTTTCGCGCCTGAGGTCAAGGTGAAATCATTGAGCACAGTGTTTTTTGAAAGGGTAAAATGGGTGTGGCTGAGGTGAATTGCTTCGGTGGCTTCAAGCTCCACCTTAATGCGGTCGAGTCTCGCGCCCACTCCAACACTGATTTCAGTGACGGAGTTACTGAGATAGGCCCCTTCCCCCAAATGAGTTTCGATAAGCGTCGCCGAAGCGGCTTTTTCAATCTCGATCACATTGCGCGTGGCAATGGTGCGTGCATCCGCATTCGTTGAGATGAAGATGAGTTCAATCGGTGTGTCAGCCGTGCCTGAAATTTTCAGGCGCGCACCATCGGTGGCGAAGGCGGCATTCATGCTGATGACAGGTTCATCGATTTTCACACGCGGCGCAAGCTGTTCATTTTTCAGTTGTGAGTGTTCGGCTGAATAGTGCCCGTTGACAAACACCATGCGGGCACCTGCAACTTTGGCAAATGGCGAAAACTTCAGAAGCCGTTCCACATCTCTCGCAGAAGCTGCAACTTTCTGGCGCGGCGGATAGGGCTTGTCGATGAGTTGACGCAGATCGGTCCAGCGCCAGTCCTCCATCTTGCGATGGGGCAGCGACAGGCCGTAGTTCAATTCGGCGGCAGTTTTTGGGACGATGACGTTCACGCCGCCTCGCTTTCAAATTCCGCGTAACCCCTGGATTCGAGTTCGAACGCCAATGACTTGTCGCCAGATTTCACTATGCGACCCTTGGACAGCACATGAACCTGATCTGGCACGATGTAATCGAGCAGGCGCTGATAGTGGGTGATCACGATCATGGCGCGATCGGGCGAACGCAAGCTATTTACGCCATCGGCCACTACGCGCATTGCATCGATGTCGAGGCCGGAGTCGGTTTCATCGAGCACGCACAGGGCGGGCTCCAGCACGGCCATCTGGAGAATTTCAGCCCGTTTCTTTTCGCCGCCGGAGAAGCCCACATTTACCGGGCGCTTAAGCATGTCCGGACTGATATTCAGTCGAGCGGCTCGTTCTTTCACGTAACGCATGAAATCCGGCGTGGTCATTTCCTTTTCGCCACGGGCCTTGCGCTGCGAGTTCAGCGCCACTTTGAGGAACTGCATGGTGGCAACGCCTGGAATCTCGATGGGGTACTGGAAGGCGAGGAACACGCCCTTGGAGGCCCGCACATCGGGTGCCATGGCCAGGAGGTCTTCGCCCTTGTAGGTGACGGAACCTTCGGTTACTTCATAGCCTTCGCGGCCTGACAGCACATAGGACAGCGTGGACTTGCCGGAGCCATTCGGCCCCATGATGGCATGCACTTCGCCAGCCTTCACCGTGAGATTGAGACCATTGATGATTACGCGATCCTCATCGGCGAGTTTGACGTGCAGGTTTTTAATTTCGAGCATTTAATTCACTTACTTTCTAATTTCACTGGCGTGACGGTATTGTTGAAATGGCATCAATTGCCTTTGTCCTGCGGCTTAAGCCATTCGAATATGCGCATTGTCATCTCGCGCTTGATGGTTGCTTCCTCGCTCTGGCTGTCCGACTGGAAAGACAAAGGCAGGAGTTCGGCCTTTGGCATCGGCGAGATCTTGAACTTTATCTCATCAGGTGTCGCCGTCATGATGATGGAGCGGTCCTCCCGCTTGAGCACAACGGTTCCGCCAACACGGCTTGCTGTCACCGTCAGGTCGCGCAAAACGGTGGAATTCACGACGTTCTCATCATAATAGCGATCAAGAAACAGCTGCTTTGCGCCGAGGTTTTTCTCCACCAGGGCCTTTGCAAGCGCCGCATTGTCGGTCATCTGCCGGGAATAGACGTCAATGTCTGACACTAATTTTATCCTTGTTCTGGTTCATTTCATTTGCCGGTCGACGATGCACTAGCCGACACTTCCCTCAAGGGAGATGCCGATCAATTTCTGGGTTTCCGCCATGAATTCCATGGGCAGCTGTTGCAGCACGTCGCGGACAAAGCCGTTGACGATCAGGGCCACGGCCTCTTCCTGATTGAGGCCGCGCGACATGCAGTAGAACATCTGGTCATCGGAAATTTTCGAGGTTGTGGCTTCGTGCTCAAATTGCGCGGTTGAGGTTTTGGATTCGATGTAGGGCACGGTGTGGGCACCGCACTTGTCGCCAATGAGAAGCGAGTCACATTGGGTGAAGTTGCGGGCGTTCAGGGCCTTGCGGTGGGCCGAGACGAGGCCGCGATAGGTGTTGTCGCTGCGGCCTGCGGCGATGCCTTTTGAGATAATGCGGCTTGAGGTGTTCTTGCCCAGGTGAATCATCTTGGTGCCGGAATCGACCTGCTGCCTGCCATTGGAAATGGCGATCGAATAGAATTCACCGCGTGAATTATCGCCGCGCAAAATGCAGCTCGGATATTTCCAGGTGATGGCGGAGCCGGTTTCAACCTGGGTCCAGGAAATCTTTGCGCCCCTGCCCCGGCAATCGCCGCGCTTGGTGACAAAGTTATAAACGCCGCCTTTGCCTTCCGCGTCACCGGGATACCAGTTCTGCACGGTGGAATATTTGATTTCGGCATCATCGAGGGCGATCAATTCAACTACGGCGGCATGAAGCTGGTTTTCCTCGCGCATCGGAGCGGTGCAGCCTTCGAGATAGGACACATAGGAACCCTTGTCGGCTATGATCAGGGTACGTTCAAACTGCCCAGTGTTCTTGGCATTCATGCGGAAATAGGTGGAGAGCTCCATGGGGCAGCGGGTGTTGGGCGGCACATAGACGAATGAACCATCGGAAAACACGGCGGAGTTCAAGGCCGCATAGAAGTTGTCGCCTTGCGGGACAACGGAGCCCAGATACTGCTTCACCAAATCAGGATGCTCGCGCAACGCTTCTGAGATGGAACAAAAAATCACGCCAGCTTTTGCAAGTTCGGCCTTGAAGGTGGTGACCACGGAAACGCTATCGAACACTGCATCAATGGCCACGCGGCCTGCAACGACTTCATTGCCTTCATCATCGAGCGTGCTTTTCTCGCCTTGCTTGCGCACGCCTGCCAGAATTTCCTGTTCCTTCAATGGAATGCCGAGCTTGGCGTAAGTTTCCAGGAGCTTTGGATCAATTTCATCAAGGCTTTTTGGCATCGCCATGCTTTTCGGCGCGGCATAGTAATAGAGGTCCTGGAAATCAATTTTTGGAAATGAAACGCGGGCCCAGGCGGGCTCCTCCATCTGCTGCCAGCGGCGATAGGCCTCGAGGCGCCACTCCAGCATCCAGGCGGGTTCGCCCTTCTTGTCAGAAATGAATTTGACGATGCCTTCGTTCAAACCCTTGGGCGCATAATCGGTTTCAATATCGGAGGTGAAACCGTATTTGTATTTATCGACTTCGATATCTTTAACGAGTTCAATGG
This sequence comes from uncultured Alphaproteobacteria bacterium, assembly GCA_963766425.1. Lineage (GTDB taxonomy): Bacteria > Pseudomonadota > Alphaproteobacteria > Rhizobiales > Aestuariivirgaceae > Aestuariivirga. The sequence goes on along the minus strand of CAVYAB010000023.1, from coordinate 149,519 downwards.
TGTCGAGGTCTGCCATGTTATGCCGCTGCTTTTTCTTTGTGGCGCGCCAGAAGGCTGCGCCAGACTGTGATGAAATGTTCGATGTGTTCTGATGTAGTGTTCCAGCCGAGGCTGACGCGAATGGCGCCCTTTGCCAGTTCGGGGGCAACATTCATGGCGGTCAGCACGTGGGATTTTGCCACTTTGCCGGAGGAGCAAGCCGAGCCTGAAGATACAGCAATGCCTTCAAGGTCGAAGTTCATCAACAGGGTTTCGGCTGACATGCCCGGTTGGGAAAAATACGTCGTGTTGGGAAGCCTTGGGGCTTCGCCACCAAAAATCACGGCGCTTTCAAGTGCTTCCTCAAGTTGATCGCGCAAGGCTTTGATACTCAAGTGACTTTCTTTTGCGACGGCGGCAAATCCGGCGATGGCGACAAGATTTTCCGTGCCTGCCCTGCGGCGAAGTTCCTGGCCACCGCCATGAACCAGAGGCTCTAGCGGCAAGCCATCACGCACGATCAAGGCACCTATGGCAGTTGGGCCACCAACTTTATGGGCGGCGATGGTCATCATATCAACGCCGAGAAGACCGAAGTTGACCGGCATTTTGCCAAAGGCCTGCACCGCATCCGTAGTGCACCAGCGCGCCGTGGGCTTGCGCAAGGGCCACAATTTCACGAATGGGCTGAATGACGCCCGTTTCATTGTTGGCGAGCATGACACTCACCAGCGCTCTTGGTCCCACCAGCAATTCGGCAAGGGCACTTGAGGTCAACAATACCTTCCGCCGTGACAGGGATATAGCTTATGGGCTTTCCGCAAGCCCTTGCGGATTCAATGACTGCGGGATGCTCAATTGCAGAAATGAGAATGCGCTCAACGGGAGCATTCTTGATTGCAACGTTATTGGCTTCCGATCCGCCGGAGGTGAATATGATCATCGGCGCAATGACGCCGAGTTCGCGGGCAATGGCCTCACGCGAGTCGTCCAAGAGCTTCCGCGCTGCGCGGCCTTCCCGGTGAACGGAAGAAGCATTGCCCTCCACGTCCATAGCCGCCCGCATGGCTTCCTTTACGACGGGGCGTAAAGGGCTGGTAGCGTTATGGTCGAGGTAGGTTCTCATTCAGCCGGCCTCACATAGCGGTCCTTGGCCTGCTTGATGGTGGCGGAGAGAGCGAGGTTGCGTTTCTCAACGACATCCTCAAGCGTGATGGAACCCAGGAAATACATCATCTGGCGCCCGAGCGACGACCAGAGATCGTGGGCGGAACATTGCTCACCCTTTACGCAGCCATCCACGGCATCGCCTGAACAGCGGGTGAAGCGCAGTTCTTCGTCAACGGCCAGAATAATATCGGCAACAGCGATATCAGCGGCATCGCGTGCCAGCTTATAACCGCCGCCGGGGCCCCTGGCGCTTTCAACCAGATTTTCGCGGCGAAGCTTGCTGAAGAGCTGTTCCAAATACTCCTGGCTAATGTCCTGGCGCTCGGCGATTTCCGAGAGGGAAACGGGGTTGCCTGCCGAGTGCTGACCGATATCGATCATCGCCATGACGGCATAGCGGCCCTTGGTGCTCATTTTCATCTGCTTTTTCCTTCGTCCGATGCACGAAAAGCTTGCTTTTTGCCCCCCGTGCCGTGCTAAAGCCCTTGCAACTTGCCGGGGCTGGGAAGCAATTGCTTTCTTGAACCATTCTAAAGAACAGATATAGAAAACCCGACTTCACGAGTCAACTATTGCATGGTGGTTCAGTGGAAGAATTAAGACGGGTGAAAACAGTGAAACGGACCCCACGGGATGCCTGAAGTCATATTTAACGGCCCAGCCGGCCGCATTGAAGCCCGTTATCACCACGCCAAGCCTTCGGGTTCGCCAATAGCAATTTTGCTCCATCCCCATCCGGCCTTTGGCGGCACGATGAACAACCCCATCGTGCATTCGCTTTACCAAACTTTTGTGAGCCGTGGATTCTCGGTTTTACGCTTTAATTTCAGAGGTGTAGGCCGAAGTCAGGGGCTTTTTGAGAATGGCGCGGGCGAGCTTTCGGATGCGGCCTCGGCGCTTGATTGGCTGCAGTCCTTTAACCGGGAGGCCAAGATCTGCTGGATTGCCGGGGTTTCCTTTGGCGCCTGGATTTCCATGCAGCTTTTGATGCGGCGGCCTGAGATCGGCGGGTTTATTTCCATTGCGCCGCTGGCCAAGCATTACGACTTTTCCTTCCTTGCGCCTTGCCCGGCTTCGGGCCTGTTCGTTAACGGTGAAAAGGACGTAGTTGCTTCACCGGAATCAGTTCACAGCCTGGTTTCAAAGCTGAAGACGCAGAAGGGAATCATCATAGAACACAAGGTTGTCGCTGGCGCCAATCACTTCTTCCAGGACAAGACCGACGAGCTCACCAAGATTTGCTCGACTTACTTGGACAAGCGCCTGTCACGGGAGAGCTAATACGCCGCCCGACATTGGCTTAGCCACTTTCGTTGTCATGGGGAAACTGAGCGGTAATTTCTTTTGGCTGCGCACGGCAAGATAGGCCCAAGCTTCCGCTTCGATTGAGTCACCATTTAAGCTCACATCCTCGGCCGTTTGAAATAAGAGCTTGCCATCATGCAATGAAGACATGATCGCAGGATTGTGTCGGCCGCCGCCACAAACGATGTAGCGCTTTGGTGAGGACGGAAACCAAACATTGGCCAGCATTATTGCGGATTTGGTGAAGGCCACCAAAGTTGCAGCGCCATCTTCCGGTGACAACCCAGCGAGCGACAAGGTTGCAAAAGCATTGCGATCCAATGATTTTGGCGGGGGCTGATTAAAATACGGCAGAGCCAACGCGGCATCCAATACTTCATCACTGACTTTGCCCTTTAGAGCCATGGCTCCGCCGGTATCTTGCGGAATCCCTAAATGCTTCATGGCCCAATCATTGAGCAAGGCATTTCCAGGGCCTGTATCAAATGCAATCATCTCACCATCGGGACCAATCCAGGTGATGTTGGCCACGCCGCCGATGTTCACAAAAGCGATGGGGCGTTCCGGCAAGTTCGCGGCCAGTGCGCGATGATAAACGGGAACAAACGGTGCGCCCTGCCCGCCTGCAGCCACATCTGCGGCGCGCATGTCATACACAACGGGCACGCCTAATCTTTTGGCCAGTGCCATCCCGTTGCCGAGTTGCACTGTGAGTTTGATTTCAGGGCGGTGAATGACTGTCTGGCCGTGGAAGCCGATGACATCAATAGTTGCCGGGTTGGCTTTTAGAAAACTCTCAACCGCCTGCGCGTGCCAGTCGGTAAGTGCGGCCTCTGCCTTGGCGAGAGCAGATGGTCTTTCGTTCCGCCTTGTGAGGTGTTTGGCTTCCTCAAGGGCAGCTCGCAAAATATTGCGCTGCTCGTCCGAATAGGCATAGGTTTGCGATGGCCCGCGCTGGACGATATTCTCCCCGTCGGTGCGAATGATAGCAACATCAATGCCATCGAGCGAGGTGCCTGACATCAGGCCGATTGCGGTTGTTAGTTTTGACACCGGATTATCCCATGCTATGAGCAGCCCACCATGATCACATATAAATCAGACTTTCTTAACACCCTTTCAACCCGGGGCTATATCCATCAATGCTCGGATGCGGCAGGGCTGGATGACCTCGCCGCGAAGGGCGAGGTTACGGCTTATATCGGTTTTGACTGCACGGCCAAGTCGCTCCACGTGGGCTCGCTGGTGCAAATCATGCTGCTCTACTGGGCGCAGCAAACGGGGCAAAAAACCATTGCACTTATGGGCGGCGGCACGACCCGGGTCGGTGATCCATCGGGGCGCGATGAAAGCCGCAAATTGCTGACCCTTGAAGACATTGAGGACAACAAGCGTGGCATCCAGCAGGTTTTCAGCAAATTCCTGCGCTTTGGTTCCGGCGCAAAAGATGCCCTGATGATTGACAATGCGGAGTGGCTGACGAAGCTGAACTATCTCGACATGCTGCGCGAGATTGGGCGCCACTTCTCGGTCAATCGCATGCTGGCCATGGATTCGGTGAAGCTGCGGCTGGAGCGCGAACACGAACTCACTTTCATTGAGTTCAATTACATGGTTCTGCAGGCCTATGATTATGTGGAACTGGCGCGGCGCAATGGCTGCAATCTGCAGATGGGCGGCTCGGACCAATGGGGCAATATCGTCAACGGCATTGACCTCGGCCGCCGCATGGGCACGCACCAGCTTTTTGCGCTCACCACGCCGCTGATCACGCTCGCGTCGGGCGCAAAGATGGGCAAGACCGCCAGCGGAGCTGTATGGCTTAACGCGGACATGCTGTCTCCTTATGGCTATTGGCAGTTCTGGCGCAACACGGAAGATGCGGATGTGGGGCGCTTCCTGAAGCTTTTCACCACGCTTCCCCTGGCCGAGATTGCGAAACTCGAAAAGCTCGGCGGTTCGGAAATAAACGATGCAAAGAAAATCCTGGCAGTTGAAGCCACCGCACTACTGCATGGCCGGAAAGCTGCCGAGGAAGCTGCCGAAATTGCCCGCAAGACCTTTGAAGAAGGTGAGAGTGCGGAAGGCCTGCCCACCATAGAACTTGATTTAGTAAAAGGCGTGGGAGTGCTTCAGGCAGCAGTGCTTGCAGGATTTGCAACTTCAAATGGCGAAGCGCGGCGCGCGATCTCAAACGGTGCATTGAAATGCAATGACATCTTGATCGATAGCGATAAATTTGTTTTCAACAACATAATCAAAGGCAAGCGGGACTCTATAAAATTTTCGATGGGTAAGAAGAAACACGTTCTGATCAAGCCACTGTAAAATTATTCAATTTGATTCCTCGGCCTTCTGTTTGACAGGCGGCCCGGAACCGTCGAACTCGAAAATCTTGCGGAAGATTCCGGGTGCGATTGCCGACAGCGGGTTGATCGTGATTTTTGGATTTGCCATAGAACCAGTGAGCTCAAAGACCAGGCCAAAAATCCCCTGCCCCTTTCCGCCGGTGATAATAACACCAAACAGCGGAATGTTTCCGAGTGCCGCGTTGATGCCATAGGCGGGGATGATCGTTCCGTTCATGTCAATGGCGCCATCAGACTTGCGGATCAGGCCTTCAGCAGTTGCCCCAAGTTCAATACCCTTCAAAAGAGAATCGCCAATCCGGATGAACTTTGCGTCCGTCGTGAAGGGCAGCGTGAGTTTTGTAAAAGAAAGCCCTTCGCGCCGGGGACCGGATTTTTTTGACTTGCTGCGGCTGTCAATATCAGCAAGCGCTGCTTCATTGCGAACATCGAAGTTGCGGAGAACGAGCTGCCCGTTCTGGATTGCGGAACTGCCGTCGCTTGACAGCAAGGCAGAAAATTCCAGGCTGCCGCCTGCCACCTTTGAATAGAGGTTCGAGGCGCGCAAGGCAGCGCCGCCGTCACCGCTGACAATCTGCAGTTGGCGGCCGGTTTCATTCGGCTTGACGCGAATTGCCAGCGCCTTTCCTGACAAAAACTGTCCTTCAATGTCCGCGTTTGCAATGGCCCGGTTTTTCACCGCCAGTGTTGCCGAGACCCCGGTCAGAATTTCACCCCGGTTGGCAAAAACACGGTCAATCTGCGCACTAATATTCAAGGTCGGGCTGGAACCTGATTTGCGGGCAGACCCTGCGCCACTCGAAAACATGGATTTTACGACCGGGCGCGCGTCAAATGCCTTTCCGTTGATCGCAATTGTTTGACTGTCGCCATCGGGCTCCATTGTCATGGTGAAATTGTTTTCATCACTGAGCCAGACTTGCGAAAGCTTTGCGGACTTCATCCCACCGGTGGCATTCAGGAAAACATCCCCCTTGATGCTCAGGTTTTGGCCCTTAATGACAAGGTCTTCGACTTTTCGGCCGGACTCGTCGCCAGCCAGATAAGTAAAGCTCGCGGTGGTGTTGGCTGTTGGCGCCCGGCGCCAACTGATCGGCTCAATGAACATCTCAGCTTTCGCAAGATCAGCCCGAACCTTGATGCTCGACTTCTTCTCGCCAACACCCGTAATGTCGGCCACGACCGCAACAGGCCCCTGCAAATAATCGCCAAGCTTGATGCCAAGTTTCTCGCGGCCCTTGTCATCAAGTTCCGTTTCGATTGAGGCAACTGCCCTTGAATCCGGCCCCGCCGCCCGCTCCCAGGAAATTCTCGACGGGAAGCCATTGATTTTCACGGGCCCCGCAACCTTAATTCCAGTCCGGTCAAATTCAGCAAGCATCGCGCCTTCAGACAAATCAACATTGGGCATCACTTGTTTGACACTGGCGTTGGCCACCTTGATGGTGGCGCGGGTCGCAACCTGTTCGCGGGTTACGCCCTTGATCAGCGGCATATTAATTTCAACCTTTGCCTCGGCCTGCCCGCCAATGTTGGGTGGAATGAAGCCTGCGTTCCGCATGAGATTGAGATCGGGCAGTGCCGCGAGTTCCATCAGTTCGGGAGCACCAGCAAAGAGGTTCAGTTCAAACGCGCCGGGCAGGCCAGGCGTCAAAAACTTCTCGGCCCTGAATGTAGTTTGCCTGACTTGGATAGTTCTGCCTGACGGTAGAATCACTTTGCCGCCGTCAATAACCAGGTCAAAGCTGTCGCCGCGCAACTGGGCATGGCCAGAAGCGCCGAGCAGCGGTGGCAATGACTTGAAGTAAGTGGAGGTGACATCGGCAATCGAGAACTGAAAATCGATGTTTTCGTTTGGCAGTATCCTTTGGCGAATCGCCTCGGCCATTCCATTGACCGGAATACTGACTTTGAAGGCGCCTTCCGATATGCGCCCTTCCTGCACATTATCCGTGACCCATTTGCGCGATTTGGGCACAATGATGGGTGGCCACATCTTCTTGAGAAAATCGGCCGAAAGATCGCGCACACGGCCCGTCACCTCGATGCCGGCAGATTCGTCACCGCCGGTAATGGTGCCGCGCAAGCGGACACCAGTGTTGCCGGACATCACGACAAGATCATCTATGTCCAGCACGGCTCCTTCGATTGAGGCCTTGCCCTGGAATTCAATTCGGTCAACGAGAACGGGGTTGGTGACTGTCCCCTGCGTGTCAACGCTCACATTGGAAGCCTTCAAATCAACCTTGATGTCGGTCAACCTGCCGTCGGCGGCCCTTACCGGATCAACCCGGCCGGTCAATTCGGCGCGTGATCCGCCGACAAGGATGATTGAATCGATGATCTTGAAGCTGCCGGTGACCGGATCATAGTCAACGCGAAGGGCCCCCTCGTCGATCACGATAGGCTGGGCAATATACCCAGGCAGGCCCAGAACTCCGGCGGAAGCCGCGAATTCCGCAGACGCTTTAATGACGGCGCCTGCATCATTGATTTCCATTTCCGCATGGCCCGAAAGGGGCACATCGACCTTGGCAAACTGCGCCAGGGCAAAAATCTCGTCGGAGACATTTGCCGGAACGAGATCTTCTATGCGCGCGCTCACGGCGAAGGTACGGGACTGCGTTCGATAGGTGGTGGATATTTCCGTGCGCCACGGTGTTCCGCCGCTTGCCACCGAGGCCTTTGCAAATATCACAAAACCATAGGGCATTTTCTTGAAAGTCAAATCCGCCTGAGGCGCAAACCAATTGGCCTGATTGGCTTCATCAAAGAGTTGAATGGAGGCTCCGGTGACGCGAATGTCATCAAGCGACGTTCCATTTGAGCCTTCGCCTGTGCCAGACAATATATCAATCAGCGCCTTCGCTGTCGTTTCAGGCACGATCGCCGTCTGCTCTTCACGGCTTGCCTTCGTGCCACTGCCATCGTCGGATGAACCATCTATTGCAACAGTTTCGTTTTCGGGCGCAGCTGGCGTTCCAAATCCCAATACCAGGCCGCCGTCAATCTGGCGTTTGACCAGGATGCGCGTGCCGATGAGCTCCAGGCTACGCGGCACAAGCGACCCAGTAAGCAGCGAAGCGCCCTCGAAACTGATGGCGGCCCTTTTCGATTTTGCGACCAGATTTCCTGACTGATCAAGCAGCGCCATGTCGCGCAAGCGGAAGTGCGGAACGTTGGTCTTGCTGTCCAGTTCGAAAACCGCACCGGCGATGTCAACCGTCATTCCCGCGAGAGATTTGTTGATTTCCCTTTCGATGCGCTCCGTCATGAAATCAAGGGAGACGGGGCCTTGCGACAGGCGCCAAAAAAAGGCCGCCCCCACGATAACTGCGACAGCAGTGATCGAGAGCAGTGCAAGCACCAATATTTTAGCCAGCCGATGGCGCAATTCTTCTTTGCCTTTGCCAGTCCGATGCGTTCGTCAATTCCAAATAGAATCAGTCAATTAGAGCCTACCCCCGAAACAATTGTGGCCCAATCCTAACGTCATTGGCCAGCAAAGATAGGCCAAACAAAGGCAAAAATTGGAAGTCATTCTTGTGGGCGCCTGCCCAGGTGTCGCCACAATTGACTTGCGTTCACTGCCAAAACTGGCATCCTTAACGGGTCGAGGCAAAATCCTTAGCAATGTAACGCATCAATGGCTGGGATCAGATTGATGGCGAGAGGTCATCAGGCAAAAGGGGCATGGGCGAAGAAGCGGCAGTCACCGCTTCGCAGGCTGTTGCAGACCCGCCAAATCTATGTGCGCAGCAATGGTGATGTGCAGTTCATTACAGTTTCGCCAATTTCACAGGCTTGCCTGCTCATCATCGGCCTGATCGGCCTTTCCTGGATGGCCTATGCCAGCGTTAACATTGTTTTCAAGGAGCAGCTGCTTGACCTCAAGCAGCAGAAACTATTTGAGGCACGGCTGGATTATGAAAACCGCCTGTCCGAGCTTCGGGCCTCCGTGGAAAGGGTCAATGACCGACTGTTGCTGGACCAGAAAAGCTATTTGAAAAAAGTGGACGAGGTGAAAGCCGAATTCGACAATTTGGCGGGCCAGCAGAAAAAGATGGAGTACTTTTTCCGGGAGGGCTGGTTTCCGTTGAAGCCGGTTGCGGCACCTGCGCCGCCTGAGGAATTCCAGATTGAAGGCAAGGCAGAATCAACTTTTCTGCGGCGCTACGCGACAGACTTCAAGTCACCTTCTGAGGTGGTGGCACCGCTTGCCGAGATGAATGAGAAGTTCCTTGCCATGCACAGCCGGCAGCTTTCCCTGCTCAAGCAGGCGCATGCGTTTTCCCAACGCAAGCTTGAAACAACCAGTGTCCTGCTTACTAAACTGGGAATACGTCAGCCGGGCTCCACTATCCTGGCATCGGCGGACATGGGGGCCATGGGGGGACCCTTTATCAGTTTGCCGGAAGCAGCGCAGCGCGACGCGGAAATTGCTGGCGGCATAAAGGAAGTGCACAACACATTGTATCAAGAAAGCAAGGTACGCGGGGCTGTGGCGAATTTGCCGCTGGAGAAACCCATGGCGAATATCACGGGGATTTCAAGTTTCTTCGGCTATCGCAAGGATCCTCTGCGGCTTTCCATGGCTTTCCATGGCGGAATTGACTTCAAGGGCGTCTATGGCGAACCTGTGTTAACCACGTCAAATGGCACGGTCGCCTGGGCGGGCGCTCATGGGCCATACGGAAACCTTGTTGAAATCCTTCATGACAACGGCGTTTCAACGCGGTATGGTCACATGAAATCGGTCAACGTGTCTCTCGGTCAGAAAATCAGCCGCGGCGACGTGATCGGCTGGATGGGAAGTACAGGGCGAAGCACAGGGCCACATCTACACTATGAAATACGTGTAGATGGCCGGGTGATCGACCCTTACAAGTTTTGGCGAATACAGAATGATCTTCAAACGCTCGAAAAACTCAACTAACGGAACCGAAAGCCCGAGCAGTTCGGGACCGTCCATTATTGCCCAGGATGTGACCATTGAGGGCAATATTTCGGCGTCCGGAGAATTGCATATTGATGGCACGGTCTATGGCTCAATTCGGGCCAAATCCTGCGTCATCGACATGAACGGGTTTGTTCAGGGCGAGCTTGTTGCCGAAGAGATATTCATCCGCGGCCGGGTGATCGGGCCTATCCGCGGCGTCCACGTCAACCTCTATTCGGGTGCGCAAGTTGAGGGTGATATCCTCAACGAGACTATCTCCATCGAAAATGGCGCCAATATTTATGGGATGATTGGCCGGTCGGAGAACCCGCTCGGCGATGCTCCAATCCCGCAAGGCCCTCCCGCTGAAGAGAAGGTGCTGCCTGTGAGCAGCAGCATGGCGATTACCCAAGACAATTATTTCAGCGATAAGACCGAAGAGAGCTTCCGGCCGATAAAGGTCGTCAGGCCGGTTTGACCCCCAAGCTAGTCGATATCCTCGATCACTTCGGAATCAAGCCCCTTCACGCGTTTTGCCAGTGAGGCCTGGATGAAGTCATCAAGGCTGCCGTCGAGCACGGCTGAGGGATTGGTGCTGGTGAAGCCGGTGCGCAAATCCTTGATCAGCTGGTAGGGCTGCAGCACATAGGACCTGATCTGGTGGCCCCAGCCAATATCGGTTTTCTTGGCGTTGACGGCGTCGATCTTCTCCTGCTGCAATTGCAATTCGCGCTCGTAAAGACGGGCCTTCAACATTTTCCAGGCGGTTGCGCGGTTCTTGTGCTGGGAGCGCTCGGCCTGGCAGGCCACCACTATGCCCGTTGGCTGATGGGTGATGCGAACGGCGGAATCAGTTGTGTTGATGTGCTGGCCGCCAGCGCCGGAGGCGCGGTAGGTATCAATCTTGCAATCGCTTTCATTGATCTGAATGTCGATGTTGTCGTCGATCACGGGATAGGCCCATACGGAGGCAAAGGACGTGTGACGCCGCGCATTTGAATCATAGGGCGAGATTCGCACCAGGCGATGGACGCCCGATTCGGTTTTCAATTTGCCATAGGCGTTGTGGCCCTTGATTTCGAGGGTGCAGGATTTGATGCCCGCTTCTTCGCCCACATGCTCATCGAGCACGGACACCTTGAACTTATTCTGGTTGGCCCAGCGCGTGTACATGCGCATCAGCATTGAGGCCCAGTCCTGGCTTTCGGTACCACCGGCACCAGCATTGATTTGCACGTAGCTGTCATTGCCATCGGCTTCGCCGGAGAGCAGCGTTTCAAGTTCCTGCTCCGCCACTTCGGTTTGCAGTTTTGTCAGAGCCTTTTCAGCTTCGGCGACAATGGCGTGATCGCCCTCCAACTCGCCAAGCTCAATAAGGCCCACATTATCTTCGATGGTTTGTTCGAGGCGAAGGACCGATGATATGCGCCCGTCCAAATCCTGGCGCTTGCGCATCACTTCCTGGGCTTTTTGCGGATCGTTCCAAAGATTGGGATCCTCCGACTTGGCGTTCAGCTCCGCGAGCTGGCGTGTGGCTGAATCCCAGTCAAAGATGCCTCCTTAGCAGTCCAATGGACTGCTTCATCTCTTCAACAAGCTTGACAATTTCTGCACGCATTTGTGGATAGCTTTCAGATTGAATATATGGGGCTCAATAGAGGCCGCCGGTGCCGGTCGTCAACCCGCCTTCTTCGACGGGCTGCTCATCTTCGAAAGGCGCCACAAGTTGCTGGCCAGCCCCATAGTTGGGGTCGGCTTCGACCGAGGCCAAGTCCTCACCGATAATCTTGATCGAATCCGATGGCTCTTCACCGGGTTTGAAAGCTTCAAGAATAACGCCTTCCTCGCCAAAAATTGCCCGCTGCCCCGTATTGGCGTCAATTGGAATGAGTTCGATGGCGCGGGGCACGCGGAAAGGCGTTGCCGGCTGTTCACGCAGGGCCAAGCGCATGAAGTCTGCAACTATTGGTGCTGCCAGCTCGCCGCCAGTGCGCTTCTTTCCCATTGGCTTGGGATTGTCGTAGCCAACATAGACACCAACGGCGAGATCGGGCGTATAGCCTATGAACCAGGCATCCTTTTCCTCATTTGAGGTGCCCGTCTTGCCCGCCACGGGCTTGCCCACGATTTGAAGCTTCTTGCCGGTTCCACGCTGGACGACGCCTTCCAGCATCGAGGTTATCTGGTAGGCGGTATAGGGGCTCATCACCTGTTCACGCACATCGATGAGTTCTGGTTCGGCCATACCTGTGGAGAAAGTTTCCTGCTGGCAAAAACTGCAGTCTCTCTTGTCATAACGGAATATTGTGCGGCCGTAGCGGTCCTGCACGCGGTCAATCAGGGTTGCATGGATCTTTTTACCGCCGTTTGCAAACATGCTGTAGGCCGTGGTCATTTTCAACAGCGTTGTTTCGCCAGCGCCAAGCGCCATGGAAAGCTGCAGGGGCATTTTATCGTAAAGACCGAGGCGCTGGGCGAGGTCCACAATCTTGGTCATGCCGAGATCGTCGGCGAGGCGCACCGTCATTACGTTTCTGGATTGCTCAATGCCACGGCGCAGCGTTGAAGGACCAAAGAACTTGTTCTGGTAGTTCTTCGGTTTCCAGACTTCACCGTTGGGCATTTGATATTCAACGGCCGCATCAAGCACCACTGACGACGGCGTATAACCATTATCCAGCGCTGCCGCATAGGCTATTGGCTTGAAAGACGAGCCGGGCTGGCGCATGGCCTGGATCGCACGGTTGAACTGGCTCTTGCCGTAAGAAAATCCGCCAACCAGCGATAGCACGCGGCCGGTGTGGGGATCCATGGCAATGAGGGCGCCTTCCACGTCAGGCATCTGCACGAGGTGCCATTGCCCCTCTTCGCTGCTCGGAGCCACGTAAACTACGTCACCCTTGGCCAGAACATCTGTTGCTTTTTCGATTTTAGGACCGAGTTCCGTGCCGTCCTTGTAAGCCCGCGCCCAGCCCATCAGCGCCACTGGAACTGTCCCCGTTTCGCGGGCTGCTTCCGGTTTTCCATCGGGCAAGAGTTTGGGCTGCAGGCCCACAACCGCCTGCTGTTCGCTCACCTCGATAACGACAGCCAGGCGCCATGGAGCAACATCGGCCGGCGGCCTGGGCTTGGTTAGCAGCAGGCCCCAGTCACCCTGAATTTCCACCTTGTTGACCGGGCCGCGGTAACCCCGCTTGCGATCAAAGGATATCAGGCCTCTTGCCAGGGCCTGCCTTGCATAGATCTGCAATTTTGGATCGAGCGTTGTGCGGACCGAAAGGCCACCTTTGCCAAGCGTATCCTTGCCATACATCTGGGCCAGTTCGCGGCGCACTTCCTCGGCAAAGGATTCAGCCGCAAAGAGCTGGGCCCCAAATGGGCGCGGGCTTACGACAAGCGGCTTGTTGGTGGCTTCATCAAATTCGGCCTGGGTAATGTAGTCGTTTTCCAGCATCTGCAGGAGAACCCAGTTGCGGCGCTCAATGGCGCGCTCCTTGTGCTTGAAGGGATGGTAGTTGTTGGGGCCCTTGGGCAAGGCCGCGAGATAGGCCATTTCATCAAGCGAGAGTTCGTTCAGCGATTTGCCGAAGTAATTCAGCGAAGCTGCCGCAATGCCATAGGAATTCAGGCCGAGGAATATTTCGTTCAGATAGAGTTCAAGAATTTGATCTTTAGAAAAGGCCGCTTCAATGCGCTGGACAATGATGGCTTCGCGCAATTTGCGCTCAATGGTTTGCTCATTGTTCAAAAGAAAATTCTTGGCCACCTGCTGCGTAATGGTGGAGGCGCCCACGATCTGCCCTTCGCCTGTCAGTTTGACCTTAAAGTAGCGCAAGCCAGCTGCCGCAATGCCGCGCCAGTCGAGACCGCCGTGGGTGTAATAGGTTTTGTCCTCGGCGGAGATATAGGCCTGGATCAGCCGCTTGGGCACGGAGTTAATGGGAACGAAAAGGCGCCTCTCGTCGGCATATTCGGCCAGGAGCGAACCATCTGCGGCGTGAATGCGCGTCATTACGGGGGGTTCGTAGGAGGCCAACTGCTTGTAATCCGGCAGGCCCTTGGATACGTCCCAAATCACGTAAACCAGGGCCCCCGCAAGGCCCAAGAAAATCATAAATCCGGCTCCGAAAAGCCATCCTAAAAATCTTAACATCTTTGGTTTGCTGACCTGATTCCGTCTCTAGTTCCTGTTGGCGATAGCACACGCCACAGCTGATTTGCTAGGCTCGGAATATGGCCAAGGATGGGCAGATCAAATGATTGGCTCTATCCCGAAGGTCTTTCGAAACCCATCGTGCCCGGCCCGGGTAATTGCCAGCGCCCTCGTGCTGTCTTGCCGCTTCACCCATTTCAGTTCCAGGGTCCGCTGCATCAGAGCGGCACCTACTGCGCCAGCGAGATGAAACCGGCGTTCACTCCAGTCGAGGCAGGGACGGCAGAAGACTGCGCTTTGATTGTGCGGCAGCGGCGATATCAACGCCGAATTTTTCGAGAAATGATTTGCCAGTGTCAGTCACGCTGCCGCCATCGCCATCGAATTCAATTTGTCCCCTGCCCAGCATCGCATCGGTCATACTGACGGCCAAGGTGCCCGCCATGTGATCGTAGCAACCACGGGCAATGCGCATTGCCGCATCACGGGGGCCGGTGCGAATGGTGCGCCCGGCATGTTTGATGTTCTGGGTTGAGGCTACCTGCTGCATGCCTTCAAGCATGCGCGCAACCTCAGCCGAAGCAAGCGAATGATAATGGTGACGGCCGTGCTGCTCCATCGAAATGAGGCCGACCGTGAGCATTTTTGCAAGGTGGCCGCTGGCTGTCTGGGGTGTAACACCAGCTAACGACGCCAGTTCCTTTGCTGTCAGGGCGCGGCGATCCATCAGGGCCTCAAGCATGTTGGCCCGCGCCGGATCACCAACGAGCGCTCCTATCTCCGCGAAGCTGACGATATGAACCATGGGCAATCTCCGAACTTTGCCAACCCAATAACATGCCATTTATCGGGCATGCTACGGTGACCACCGTAGCATTAATTGGCATGCGCGGCTTAGAACATTCCAACCCTGTAAGGAGCCCTGCCCCATGCCCGACCAAGCCAGCAAAGCCTTTGCATTTCGCGCCCTTCACGCGCGTTCCGGCGCCTTTATCATTCCAAATCCCTGGGATGCGGGCACGGCGAAAATCCTTACGCAATTGGGATTCGAAGCCTTGGCAACGACCAGCGCTGGGCTGGCCTTTGCGCTTGGGCGAAGCGATGGTGCCGTCAGCCGCGAAGAAACTCTGGAAAACGCCCGTGCCATCGTTCAAGCAAGCCACCTTCCCGTGTCAGCGGACCTTGAAAACGGTTTTGGGCATTCACCTCAGAAAGTTGCTGAAACAATCCAGCTTGCAGTTTCTGTCGGCCTTGTCGGCGGTTCAATCGAGGACGCGACCGGGGACAAAGACAATCCAATCTATGATTTGAATTTGGCGGTTGAGCGGATTTCTGCGGCAGTGGAAGCGGCATGTGCGCAAAACATCCATTTCACGCTGACGGCGCGGGCGGAAAATTTTCTCCACGGGCGGCCTGATCTGGATGATACAATTGCCCGCCTGCAAGCATTCGAGAAAGCCGGAGCGGATGTGCTCTACGCGCCGGGACTGCCAAGCCTGGAAGCCATTCGCGAAGTGTGTTCAGCCGTCAATCGCCCGGTGAATGTTGTGGCCGGTCTCAGCGGGCCAGCATTCTCGCTTGAGCAATTAACTAACGCGGGAGTGAAGCGTGTGAGCGTTGGTTCCGCTTTGAGCCGCGCCGCTCTTGGCGAATTCATGCGCGCGGCCACCGAAATGAAAGAAGCGGGCACATTTGGATTCGCGCATGAAGCATTTCCCTACGCTGAAATCAACAAGCTCATGAAAGAGGAAACCCGATGACTGTTACCGTTCAAATCCGCTATGTGATTGATCCGTTCCAACGGGACGCATTTGAACGCTATGCGCGCGCCTGGAGCACAATCATTCCGCGCTGCGGCGGTGATCTGTTGGGCTACTTCATGCCCCATGAAGGCACCAACAACATTGCCTGGGCGCTCATTTCATGCAGCAGTCTGGCGGCCTATGAAGCTTACCGGGCACAGCTCCGGGCGGACAAGGAAAGCCTCGCCAATTTCGCATTTGCCCAAACCGAAAAGTTCATCCTGTCCGAGGAGCGCACATTTCTTCGTCCGGTTGAGGATTAGTTCAATTGGCTTTAGAGGCCACTTCGGTGGCAAAGTAGTTGTCGACCGCTGTGGCAAAGGCTTTGGCTATTTTTGTTTGCCAGGCGGCGGAGGTCAGAAGTTTTTCGTCGGATTTGCTGGAGAGAAAACCGAGTTCAAGCAAAACGGAAGGAACATCGGGGGCTTTCAGCACCATGAAGCCAGCAGAGCGCAGGGGCTTGCCGGTCATGAGGGTCAGGGGTTTCAGTTGGGCCACTGCCTTCTTGGAAAAAAACATCGCGTGGTTCTTTGACTCGCGCTGGGCGAGATCAATCAGAATGTCGGTAATTTCTTCGGTCTCCGCTTCAAGGTCCAATCCGCCGATTATATCTGCGCGATTTTCCCGCTTCGCCAGGGCTTCCGCTTCGGCGTCCGATGCCTTGTCGGAAAGCGTATAGATGGTGGCACCGCGGGCATCCTTGCCCCTCACGGTATCGGCGTGAATTGCGAGAAACAGGTCAGCCTCTTTTTCCCGGGCAACACTCACGCGATTCTTCAGGCTGATAAAGCGATCATCATTTCGCGTCAGCACCACTTCATATTTGCCTGTGGCAACCAGGGCCCGGCGCAAGGCCGAGGCAAAGGACAAGACGACGTCCTTTTCCTTTGTGCCATTCGGGCTGACCGCGCCGGGATCGATGCCACCATGGCCGGGATCGAGCACAATGATTTTTTTGCCAACCTTGCTTGGCAACACAATTTTCTTCTTCGGTTCAGCGAGGGTAACAGGAACGGCGGAAAGTTCGGCGATGCCCCGCTGGTATTTGGACTGTTCG
Organism: uncultured Alphaproteobacteria bacterium; assembly: GCA_963766425.1. Taxonomy (GTDB): domain Bacteria; phylum Pseudomonadota; class Alphaproteobacteria; order Rhizobiales; family Aestuariivirgaceae; genus Aestuariivirga. The sequence goes on along the minus strand of CAVYAB010000023.1, from coordinate 132,745 downwards.
GAATTGTAGGACCGGACGAAGGCCTGTTCGGTCGTCTTAATAATATCCACAACAATCCTCGCGGGCTGGCCTAACTGCGGCTCAACGAGGAAAGACCTTTCAATCAATACGGGGCCTAAGGTATCGATCACAATTCTCGATTTTCCCTCATCCACCAGGCCATAGCGGTACTCGGATACTAGGCCCCGGACCTTGCGGCCAATGCCCGGCGGCAGGTCAAATGTCACATCGGGCATATCAATAATGACACGGTAGGGATCGGGGAGGACATAAACGCTGTAGCTCACGGTTTTGGAAACGTCAGCCACGAAGCGGGTGCGGGATGCGTCGCCGCCTACTCTTGTTCCGGTTGCAACTGCATCACCGGCCGCCAAAGATTCCGACAAACCCATGAAAAACATACAGATAATGCAGAAGACAGACAGCAGCACGGGGCGCAATCCGCGCCCCATTTCCAGCCTATCCAAGCCTCTGTGCAATGCACTCATCGTGTCCTGACCCAATTACCGAAAGGTTAGCGGGGCCATGGTTAACCCAAGGTTTCCGAGGGCCGATTTCATCAAACTGACATACACGAGCTTGCAATTCCGGCCTCGCCTCCCTAAAGATAAAGGGTCTCTTCGGCAGACTCGATTCAATCGTTTGGGTTGCAAGAGCAATAATTTCGTGACTGAGAGGTCCGGAGAACCGGCTGGTTCACCCCTTCATGTCACGTCTAGGTGAGGTTCCCAAGTCGGGAGCCTTGTGAGCTTCGCGGGCAAAGGACATCCGCCCGGGCACGCTAATGAGTTTAACCGTTCAGGCCGTGGTGGCCTGAACAAAGATCAATGAGGGCCATGGTCCAGGACTTTACGATTGCGCCTCCAGTTGCTGGAAACACAGCCAGCACGGAGCCGTTCGCATCGCATAAGGTCGTGACATGGATCAGGCCCCTTTCGCGCAGGCTGGCCCGTCGGGCCGTCTGGTTTCTCAAGTCCGGACATGGGACCTTCGAAGCCTCACCGCCAGCTGCCGCAGAGGATATAATAATATGGGCAGCAAAATGCTCGTTGATGCTACGCATGCCGAGGAAACGCGGGTTGTCGTGGTTCGCGGAAACCGCATCGAGGAATTCGACTTTGAAAGCGCTGCCCGCAAGCAGCTAAAAGGCAACATCTATCTGGCCAAGGTGACGCGGGTTGAGCCGTCACTGCAGGCGGCCTTCGTGGAATACGGCGGCAACCGCCATGGTTTCCTGGCCTTCTCGGAAATTCATCCAGACTACTACCAGATTCCGGTTGCCGACCGCCAGGCGCTGCTGCGCGAGCAGGAGGAAGATGACGCCAATGAACGGGAAGATGACCCCGATGAGGCTGAGGCCTCAGGTGAGGCGCAGTCCTTGCAGGCTTCAGAGGAGCCGCAACTCGCATCGGAAGTTGTAGGACCGGAAGATGCCGGTGAAGAACAGTTAGCCGAAGAAGCTTCGGCGGAAGCCGATACCCAAGTCCAGGAAGCTCCCGCTTTGGGCGATACCGGCAACGGCGTTGAAACCGTAGAAGAAGATGCGGAAAGCCAAAAAATCGAATCGGTCGGCGCTGAAGACGCGCTGGAAGAAGTTCCCCGGCGTCCGCGCCGCGCGCCGCGCCGGCAGTACAAGATTCAGGAAGTTATCAAGCGCCGCCAGATCATTCTGGTGCAGGTGGTCAAGGAAGAGCGCGGCAACAAGGGTGCAGCGCTCACGACCTATCTTTCACTGGCCGGACGCTATTGCGTTCTCATGCCGAATACGGCGCGCGGCGGTGGCATTTCCCGCAAGATCACCGATGCCGGTGATCGCCGTCGCCTTAAGGAAGTGGCGCGCGATGTTGAAGTGCCACAAGGCATGGGACTGATTGTCCGCACCGCCGGGGCCCAGCGCACACGCCCTGAAATCAAGCGCGATTTTGACTACCTCATGCGCCTTTGGGAAAATGTGCGCGATCTCACGCTGCATTCAACAGCCCCTGCCCTTGTCTATGAAGAGGGCAGCCTGATCAAGCGTTCCATCCGCGATCTCTATACCAAGGATGTTGACGAGGTGTTTGTCGAAGGCGAAGCGGCTTACCGTGAAGCAAAAGACTTCATGAAAATGCTGATGCCATCGCATGCAAAGAACGTGAAGCTTTACAAGGACACGCGTCCGCTCTTTTCAAAGCACCAAACAGAATCGCAGCTGGACGCGCTTTATTCGCCTACGGTTACGCTGCCTTCCGGCGGTTACATCGTCATGAACCAGACGGAAGCGCTGGTTTCCGTTGACATCAACTCCGGCAAGGCCACGCGCGAGCACAACATTGAAGACACGGCGCTCAAGACCAATCTTGAAGCCTGCGATGAAATTGCCAGGCAGCTGCGCCTGCGCGACCTTGCGGGCCTAGTTGTGATCGACTTCATTGACATGGAAGAGAACCGCAACAACCGCGCGGTGGAACGGCGGCTGAAGGAAGCCCTCAAAAATGACCGCGCCCGTATTCAGGTGGGGCGGATCAGCCATTTTGGCCTCATGGAAATGTCGCGGCAAAGGTTGCGGCCGGGCCTGCTCGAGGGTTCATCGCGACCCTGTCCGCATTGCGAGGGGCGCGGCATTGTCCGATCAATCTCTTCCTGCGGACTTTCCGTACTGCGCGCGATTGAAGAACATCTGATCAACCGCAAGGCTGAGCATCTCACCGTGAAGTGCACGCGTGAAGTTGCCTCCTATGTTCTCAATGAGAAGCGCGACAATCTTTTGGCCATCGAACAGGCCTACGGAATTTCCGTCTTCATCGTGCCGAGCGACGAGGTCAAGGGTTCGCAAGCCGTTATCGAGCGTGCCGGGGAACGGGCCATAACAGTCCGCAAGGTTGTAGCGGCACCGGTCAAAATCGATTCGGCTTACGAAGACGATGCAGAAGAGGACGATGGCGCTTCAGATGTTGAAACCGAGGCGGAGACCGAGGAAGTTCAGTCTGAATCATCGCCCGAAACGGAAGGCAGTGAAGATGGTTCTGACTCGCAACGGGGCAGAAAGCGCAGACGTGGGCGTCGGGGTGGCAGGCGCGGAGGACGCGATCGTGATGATCAGCCCCGGGCAAAAACCGCTGAAGATTCTGATGGGGAATCCGATTCGCCGCAGCAATCAACTGAACGTGATGATATCCATCGCGAAGATGCCGCTTCACTTGCAGAGGTGAATTCGGATGCGGGACCCGATGAAACCGCCGAAAAAGCGGGTGGTGAGCGCGGCCCTTCGCGCCGGCGGGACCGCTGGGGGCGCAACAGAAATGGGCGCAACAGGAATGGCCGCGGTGGTGGCGAAGCCGAAGGCAATGGCCATGTGGCGCATGCGGATGAACCTCGCGAGCCACAACCGGAGCGTCAACCAGCACCGGTCATCGCCATCCAGGAAATTGTCGCTCAACCGGTAGAGCCGCGCAAATGGCAACCGCCGGCAGCAACTGTGACTGCTGCGGAAGCGGCGCCAAAGACCAAGGCCGGTTGGTGGAGCAAACGCAGCTAACAAGTATGGGCCTCAAACTCGCCGCATTTGACCGGGAAACACCCCTTGTCTGTTGCAGCGCGTTGGCGGCTTGGATTCCACCTGTTGAGTGAGTCATGATTCGTAATTTAACAGCCATTTGCCTTGCCATTCTGATGTCCATCGGGGGTCTCGCTGGCGAAAGCATTGCTGCCACCAAAAAAAAGCCGCGAGGGCCATCGCTGCCGCTCATCCGCGATGCGGAAATCGAGGGCCTGCTGCGGCTTTACTCCAAGCCCATATTCAGGGCGGCAGGGCTGAATCCATCGGCAGTGCGAGTTTATATCATCAATAATGACAAGATTAACGCCTTCGTTGCCGGCGGCCAGCGCATGTTTATTCATACGGGCCTGTTGACGCGAACCGAAACGCCAAATGAAGTCATCGGCGTCCTAGCCCATGAGACCGGCCACATTGCCGGTGGTCATTTGGCCCGCATGGGCATTGAGCTTGACCGGGCCAGTGTTCAATCGATTATCGGAACGCTGGTTGGGGTTGCTGCCGTTGTGGGCGGCGCCGCCGCAGGCCAAAGCGGCGCATCCCAAGCAGGACAGGGAATCGTGCTGGGGTCGCAGGGGCTGGCGCAGAGAAACCTGCTTTCCTACCAGCGCGACATGGAAGCATCCGCCGATCAGGCGGCCCTGAAATACCTGAAATCGACAAACCAATCGCCAAAGGGAATGCTGACGCTTTTCCAGACGCTTGCCAATGAATCACTGGCGTCGCTGGAATACGCCGATCCCTACCTGCTTTCGCACCCCATGCCTCTTGAGAGAATTCGCAACCTTGAACTGGAAGCAAAAAAATCCAAGTTCTTCGACCAGGAAGATGCGCCCCAATTGATGTTACGCCACCAGTTGATGCAGGCCAAGCTGGCTGGTTTCATGCAATCGCCCCAGTTTGTTTTTCAGCGCTATCCCTCAAACGACAAGAGCCTGCCTTCGCGCTATGCGCGCTCGATATCCATGTTCCGTAAGGGTGACACCAAGAATGCCATCCCGCTCATCGACAGCCTCATTCGAGATGTTCCCGAGGATCCCTATTTTTGGGAACTCAAGGGCCAGGCCCTGCTTGAAGGCGGCTCTCCTGCCAAAGCCATAGCTCCCCTCAGACAGGCCAACAAACTCTTACCCAATAGCGGGCTCATCCAAATTCTCTATGCGCAGGCCCTCATTGCGACGGAAAACCGCGCAAATATCAAGCAAGCGTTGAATTTGCTGACCCTGGCAAAGAAAACCGAGCGCGATTTAGTTGACATCTATAAGTATTCGGCTCTCGCCTATGGCTACCTGAACGATGTGCCCCGGGCCGAGCTGGCAACTGCCGAGGCTGCCATGATGCAAGGCGATACGGCACTGGCAGCCGAGAAGGCAAAGCGTGTGATTGGGCAGTTCAAACGCGGCACGCCTGAATGGATCCGGGCCAATGACATCCTTAACTTTGCCAACAAAGAGTAAGGTTGACCCCAAGCTACCCTTTCAGGCAAATAGGCCGGAAAAGTGAGGATTACCATGCGCCCTGCCATAAGAACCCTAGTGCTTTCGATTCTGTTGTTGTGGGGCCTTGGGTTCACTGCGAATGCCGCCGAATTCAGCGACAGCCAGCGCAAGGAAATGGAAACCATCATCAAGGACTATCTATTGGCCAATCCTGAAATATTGCAGGAAATGAGCCAAACTCTTGAGCAAAAGCAAAAGCTGGCAGAAGACGCGCAGAGAAAGAGCGGGCTTGTTCAAAACGCCGAGCAGATTTTCCGCGACAAGTCGGATTTTGTCGCCGGAAACCCCAATGGCAAAGTCACAATGGTTGAGTTTTTCGATTACAACTGCGGCTGGTGCAAGAAGGGTTTTCCAGAAGTTGTGTCTTTAATCGAGTCAGACAAGGATTTGAGATTTGTCATGAAGGAATTCCCGATCTTCGGGGAAGATTCCGAGTATGCCGCAAGGGCCGCCATTGCCTCCATCAAGCAAGGCAAATACTGGGACCTGCACGTGGCCCTTTTTCAGCATGAAGGAAAAATCGCAAAGGACTCCGTCGATGAAATCGCCTCTGGCATTGGCCTGAACATGGACCAGCTCAAAAAAGACATGGAAGATCCCGCCACCCAGGAAATTCTGGTGCGCAACCGCAACCTGGCACAGGCACTTGCCATCAATGGCACGCCGGCCTTCATTATCGACGACAGGCTGGTTCCGGGTTATCTGCCCCAAGCTGAGCTGACAGCGGCGATTAACGAAGTTCGAACAAACGGTGGCTGTTCACTCTGCTGATGCCTCCCGCTTCCCTGCCCGCCAGTGACCGCCTATAACACGACAAACCACACAGATTCTGATGGCAGCGAGATGAAACCAATTTACGTTCTGAATGGCCCGAACTTAAATCTTCTGGGGTTGCGCGAGCCCAACATCTATGGCCAGGAAACCATCGCGGACCTGGAAGCGCGCTGCGCGGCCAAGGCTAAGTCACTCGGCCAGCAGATTGTTTTCAGGCAAACCAATACCGAGGGTGAGTTGATTGGCTGGGTGCATGAGGCGCAGAGCAAGGCCTGCGGAATTATTATCAATGGTGCTGGCTATACGCACACGTCGGTTGCCCTTCACGACGCATTGAAGGCTGTGAACATACCGACAGTTGAAGTGCACCTGTCCAATGTTTATGCCCGCGAACCATTTCGCCATCACAGCTATATTTCTCCTGTTGCCCACGGGGTCATTTGCGGCTTTGGTGGACAAAGTTATGAGTTGGCCCTCGACGGACTTGCACAGATTCTAAAATCAACGGGAAAGGGGTAACAGAATGCCCTCAAAAAAAACGCCAACAGCGCGTGGTCAGACAAAATCCTCAAGTCCAGAACTGGATCTCATCCGGACGCTGGCGGGCATCTTGAATGAAACAGGGCTTTCTGAAATTGAATTAGAGCAAAAGGGATCGCGGGTGCGCGTGTCCAGGGCCATGACTGCCGTTGCAACGGTTGCCCATCAAGCTCCAGCCCATCATGTTGCAACTCCTGCACCCATAGCAGCCAAGGCGCCCGACGCCGAACATGCGGGAACGGTGAAGTCTCCCATGGTGGGCACCATCTATATGGCTGCTGCACCTGGCTCCCCAAATTTTATCGAAGTGGGCGCGGAAGTTAAGCAGGGCCAAACCCTGCTGATTATTGAAGCCATGAAGACCATGAACCAAATTCCTTCGCCAGTGGCGGGCAAGGTTATCCGCATTCATGTGGAAAATGGTGATCCGGTCGAATATGGCGCCGCCCTTGTGACGATCGAATAGCGATGTTTGACAAGATACTCATTGCGAATCGGGGTGAGATTGCCCTTCGGGTTCTTCGAGCCTGCCGGGAGCTTGGCATCCAGACGGTGGCAGTTCATTCAACCGCCGATGCGGATGCCATGCACGTGCGCCTGGCAGATGAAAGCGTATGCATCGGCCCGCCCCCGGCGCGTGACAGTTATCTCAATATTCCTGCCATTGTTTCGGCCTGTGAAATTACGGGCGCTGAGGCCGTGCATCCGGGCTACGGGTTTCTTTCGGAGAATGCCAAGTTCGCTGAAATCCTTACCGAACACGGCATAAAGTTTATCGGTCCTTCGGCGGAAAATATCCGTACCATGGGCGACAAGATTGAGGCCAAGCGCACCGCAAAGGCGCTCGGCATTCCGGTTGTTCCGGGTTCAGATGGCGGCGTATCGGATTTTGGCGAGGCAAAGCGTATTGCCCGCGAGATTGGCTATCCCGTCATCATCAAGGCTACCGCCGGCGGCGGCGGGCGCGGCATGAAAGTGGCCCGCAACGACGATGAAATTGAAGTTGCGCTGAGCACGGCGCAGACCGAAGCCAAGGCGGCCTTCGGCAATGAAGAAGTCTATATCGAAAAGTACCTGGAACTGCCGCGCCACATAGAAATTCAGGTCCTTGGCGACGGGCAAGGCAATGCAGTGCATTTGGGCGAGCGCGACTGTTCGCTGCAGCGAAGGCACCAGAAGATTTGGGAAGAGGCCCATTCCCCTGCCCTGAATTCGACCCAGCGCGACCAGATTGGGGCGCGCGTGGCGAAAGCCATGGCCGACATCTCTTACGAAGGCGTTGGCACCATCGAATTTCTTTATGAGAACGGCGAATTCTATTTCATTGAAATGAATACGCGGCTTCAGGTTGAACATCCGGTGACTGAAATGATCACCGGCCTCGATCTTGTGCAGGAACAGATCCGCGTGGCCAATGGCACCAAGCTGCTCTACACGCAGAGTGATATCATTTTTGCCGGTCACGCCATTGAATGCCGCATTAACGCTGAAAATGCCAAGACCTTCGTGCCATCACCGGGGCGCGTTGATGCCGTCCATTTTCCGGGCGGCCTGGGGGTTCGGGTTGATTCAGCACTCTACGCGGGCTATCGCATTCCGCCCTATTACGACAGTCTCATCGGCAAGCTGATTGTTTTCGGCAAGACCCGCACCGAATGCATGATGCGATTGAAACGCTCCATGGGCGAATTTGTCATTGAGGGGGTTGAGACTACAATTCCCCTGTTCCAGCGCCTTTTGACCGAACCCGATATCATTGATGGACATTATGACATCCATTGGTTGGAGCACTATCTCGCGCGAGATGCTTAGAGCATGTCCTGCCAAAGTGTGAAGCGGTTTGACGGGGAGGACATGCTCCAACATATTGATTTGGCGCGAGTCCTTTTCGGCGGGATGCTTCCATCCCGACGGGACGCGCGCTGATGACGACGATCACTCCACAAATTTTGTTGAAGGCCTATGCCGCCGGGATTTTTCCCATGGCGGAATCGGCCGAGGACACGGCGCTTTACTGGGTCGAGCCGGAGGAGCGCGGGATAATTCCCCTGCGTGGCCTTCGCATTTCCCATTCGCTGAGAAAACAAGTGCGCAAGCAGACCTTTGAAGTCCGCGTAGATACGGCTTTCTCCGAGGTTATCGAGGCCTGTGCCGCCAAAACGAAGAACCGCAAGTCAACCTGGATCAACGAACGCATTTGCAAGCTCTATAGCCAGCTTCACAAAATGGGCCATTGCCATTCAGTTGAATGCTGGAGGGATGGCAAGCTCGTGGGCGGGCTTTATGGCGTGAAAATAGGTGCTGCATTTTTCGGTGAGAGCATGTTTTCGAGGGCGACGGATGCCAGCAAAGTTGCCCTTGTTCATTTGGTCGCAAGGCTCAATGCGGGAGGCTTTCAACTGCTTGATGCCCAGTTCATGAACCCCCATCTCAAGACCTTGGGCGCCATCGTCATTTCGAAGGCGGACTACGGCGTGCTCCTGCCATCGGCGATTGAAGCTTCCGCGGACTTCCGGAAATTCGGCGAAGACAACGACCCTTCGCGCGTGCTCCACTACGCACACCTGCATTAATCCTGGGGCTCGCCTTCTTCAATCTGCTCTTGCAGGGTTGAGAGATCGGGAATCTCTTCGACGGCGGGCGGCGGTGCGGATGGATCGCGGCAATTGACCAGCCACACGTCATAGATGGGATGCTCAACCGCATTGAGCCCGGGGCTTTGGGCAAACATCCAACCGGAAAATACACGTTTGAGGGAATCATCGAGCTGCACTTCGTCGACTTCAACGAAAGAGGTGGTTTTGGGTTCTTCGGTGGCGGAACGGGAATAGCACACATCCGCCTTCACAATGAGCCCGCCAAACCGTTTGGCTTCGCCAACTTTGGTTTCAAAGGTTGTCGTAATGCCGGTAATTTTGTCGAGGCCGGTAAACACCGCTATTGGATTTGAAATTCGTTCGGAATGGGCGGCGCTGGGCAGCAAGAAGGCCGCAACCGCAGCCAAGGCAAGGGGTCGAAACATACCTACTGAACCTGCTTCGGTGCTTCCGGTGCTTCGGGCGCCTTCGCTCCAGACTTGTCAAACATGGCCTGGCTAATGAGTGACCAGATATCTACCGCACCCTGGGTATAAGTAATCACCCCGCCATCAGCCAATTTTGTTTCGGAGCCGCCGGGTTCAAGCGAAATGAATTTGGAGCCCAACAGGCCTTCCGAGGTGACCTTGGCGGAGGTGTCATCGGTGAGGTGCACGGCAGGATCAATGTTCATGGAAATGAGAGCCTGAAAGTTTTCCGGGTTGAGCGATTGGGCGGTAACAGTGCCAATTTTTATTCCCGCCATGCGAATGTCGCTGCCGACATTGACGCCTTCCACATTGTCGAATTCGGCGGTGATGAGGTAGCCGGAGCCTTTCTGCCCAACGCCCGACGTGTTGTAGGCAAAAGCCAGAAAGGCGCCTGCTATTACGATGACGACAGCGCCGATAAGGGTTTCAACCGTTGAATTGTTCATGTCCGTCCGCCTCTGATTCTTGAGAGCCAAGGTTCTGAGAATAGCAGAAACAACCAACAAAATATGGCGTCATGAAGCTCTGATTATTCCGGCCGCCAGGCCTGATAGCCGGGTTCGGCTGCCTTGGGCCGCGCGGCACCAACAATGCTTCCGGGCGGGCGATAGGCGCCAGTCAGAGCCCGTAAGATTTTGCTGGTGCGGCAGTTGCCATTCGCGGTCTGGCGTATCAGAAGCGGAAGGAACGGTATCCACCCGGTGATGCATCCAGCCATGCCAGCCCGGCGGAATGGCCGAGGCTTCCGAATATCCGTTGAAGATAACCCAGCGGCGCTCAGCAATTGAATCTGGCATGGCGGACTTGGCGCGGTAATAGCGATTGCCAGCCTCATCGCTTCCCACATGTTCACCTTTGCGCCAGGTGAAGAACCGGGTTCCCAGGGTCTGGCCGGTCCACCAGGTAAAAAACTGCTTCAGAAAATGCATTATTCGTCCTGCCTAAGGCTTCAAAATTTGCCGGAATATGGCCCAATGGCAAGCGTTCGTAAAGCTGTCAAATCGGGTCAGGGAGCCGTGATCAAACGCACTTCGCCGCCATCACCAAGGCGTTGCTCCGTCACCACCCTTGTATTCAGCGGCAACGTCATATCCTTCTCAAATTCCGCAACTTGTGTGGCCCTTGCTGCCGCGAGGGTTGGAACGACATAGGCCCGCAGGCTCCTGCGCAGGCTTTCCTGGGTCAGGCTGATGAGAAAAATCGGGGTGCCGCCATTTCCCGTTTTGAGCGCGGCATTGGTTTTGTAGGCCCGCAGGACAAGGCGGCGGTTGGTTTCATCTTTGAGGGCAAACGTCATCGTCAATTTCGCCTTGAGGCCGGCGTGGAGTGCGGGTCTTGGGGCAACACCGCCAAGAACCGCATTGGGATCAAGGTAGGGAATGCTGTCACGCCAGGTCCATTTCGGCGAATAGACCCAGTTGCGGCTTTCCAAGACTTTCTGCAGGCTCTCAAGTGAACCCGCCCATTGAATGATAAATTGCTCTTCCGGCTTGCCCGCGAGATCAATGCGGCGCACGGGCAACTGCAACCATCCCCCGGTTTCCCATTCCGCTGGCGTGATGGAATAGGATTGCTCAGGGGCGGCATAGAATTTTTCCGCCTGATCATAATTGCTTGAGATATGCATGGCACCGGCGGCCACAAAGGCAATGAAGGTTGCGCCAAGCAATCCCAACGGCAGGATGCGGCGCGGCGGGATGGCTTCGATCGCAACGCCAAAGGCTGCCACCATGACGCCGCCAAACATCACGCCGCCCAGGACATCGGACAACCAATGGACCCCGAGATAGACCCTGGAGTAGGCAATGGTGATAACAATCAGTCCGCAAAAGGCATAGACCAGAGACCTGCTCCAGCGGTTCATGGCGTGACTGGCAAGCACCGCAAGAATGCCAAAGGTAATGGCGGCCATCGTGGCATGGCCGGACGGAAAGCTGAAAATTTCGGAGCCCGAGTATTCCTCAAGTGGCCGTGGCCGTTGAATGCCATATTTGAGAAGCACAGCGAAAAGTTTTCCAGCCAAGAAAAATGGTTGTCGAGGCGATAGCCGCCCGCCAGGCCCTGCGCCATACAAGCCAGCCCACAATCGTTGCCATCATGGCGGTGAGCACGAAGCCATCACCAAGCATGGTGATGGGAATCATCAATTCATCGGCGGGGGCATTTCTGATTTCCCGCATCAGGTTGAAAACCGAAAGGTCGGTGTTGGGAATGGCGTCGCGGGCCACCATGCCGCTGACCAGGACAACAAAGGCGATGAGCGCAAGGACCAGAACAGCCATAAAGAATATGATAAGGAGCGAGCGCGGGTTCTCCGGAGAAACAGCGCGGCCGAAACGGTGCAGGGAGCGGCTGTTCCGGGTTTTCGCCCAGGCCGATATTCGCCCCAGAACATGATCGAGGTAGGGCGAAACGCTAGCTGCGAAAAGCCTTATGAACCACCCGGCTATCGCAAGAATAAGCAACAGCTCAAGCAGCACAAAGCCGAGGTGGCCGCTGAGCTCACCGGCGAGTGCCAGGCCCTGCCCGATCAGTATGCCGGGTATGACATGGGCGGCGGTCCAAACCAGTCCTGATGAAACATTGACGGTGACAAAATAGAGCTGGCTCATGCCCAGCATGCCAACAATGCCGGGCACCACGGCCTTCACGCCGGGAACAAAACGGCCAAGAGCGATGCTCTTTCCCCCATGATTCCTGACAAATTCCTCGCCGCGCGCTACCAGCTGCGGATAGCGGTTGAGGGGCCAGAGATTTTTCAGGCGCTCGCCAAAGAAGCGGCCTGCCCAATAGGAAAACTGGTCACCGACGATGGCGCCAATGGCGGTGGCCGCAAATACTGGCCAAAACGGGAGGTGTCCCGACCCTACCAGAATGCCTGCACCCACCAGTACGGCGGTTGAGGGAACAAATAACCCGATAATGAGAAGCGCTTCACCAAAAGCGATAAGGAATACGACAATAATGGCCCAACTCGGATTCTGGGCAAAATAGTCGAGGTAGGGCTGGAGATGGTCCATATCTTGGGGCTAACGCTCGTCTCAAACCTGCGATTTCACGTCAAATGGGGGCAGGATATGGCCTCTGTCTAGAACTATTTGATTACAACAAGTTAAATCGCAAGATTCTGTGGGAAAGCCTTGGGGGGCCAAGCAAATTAAGGTGATATTTTGCCTTACTTCACCCTAACATGGCCGGTGATGGAAGATTTGGAGTCGACTAAAACTCTGCCACCGCCTGCAACGGTTGGCCTTTGGCTGGGTTATGGCGCGCTGTGCGTTGGAATGTTCATGGCCATCCTGGATATCCAGGTTGTGGTCACCTCCCTGTCGGTCATTGAAGATGCTTTGAAAATCGGCGCGGACCGCATGAGCTGGGTGCAAACCACCTATCTCATTGCCGAAATCATTTCCATCCCGCTCACCGGATTGCTCATCCGAATTTTTACAATCCGCTGGCTCTTTGTTGGCGCCATTCTCACCTTCACACTCGCTTCCATTGGCTGCGCGTTTAGCTTCGACTTCAGTTTCGCTCATCTTCTTCCGTGTCCTGCAGGGCTTTGCCGGTGGCGTTCTGATTCCGTTGGTGTTTGCCGCCATCTTCCTATTATTCGGAAGGGGTCTGAAGCAAACCATTGCAACAACAATCGGCGGGTTGCTCGCCGTGCTTGCCCCAACGCTTGGGCCTCTTATCGGCGGCTGGATAACGGAGAGCTACACGTGGCATTGGCTGTTCCTGATCAATGTGGTGCCAGGCATCGTTACGCTGATCGATAGGCATTCTCTGCCTCCCGCAGAATCAGCAGCATCTGTCTTTGTTCAAAACGCTGGATTGGCTTTCCCTCGTTTATGTGGCCATTGGCCTTGCTGCGCTCCTGGTTGGCCTGAAAGAGGCCCCTGATCAAGGCTGGCTCGCGCCACAGGTATTTTCTTACTTTGTCATCTTTGCAATTTGCTCCTACATGGCTGTGCGCCGGCCGAAGCCCCGCAATTTCCTTCTCGCTGCTGCGCGACCGCAATCTTGCCTATGGCTGCATCCTGAGTTTCATCCTGGGTATCGGCCTGTTTGGTTCAGTTTACCTGATGCCGCTCTTCCTTGCCTTCGTCCGCGGCATGGGTCCGCTTGAAATCGGGCTTGTTATTCTTGTGACGGGCATCGCCCAACTCGTCACCGCGCCTTTTGTGGTTCAAATCGACCGCTTCGTTGATGCGCGATTGCTTTCAGCCGTTGGTTTCTTTGCCTTTGCGGTTGGCCTGCTCATGAGCGGCTTTCAGACAATAAACACGGGCTATGATGAAATGTTCTGGCCGCAAGTCGTGCGCGGTGCATTTGTGGCGCTCTGCATTCTGCCGCCCATCCGCTTTGCCCTCGGCTTCATTCCACGCGAACATATTGCTGACGCCAGCGGGCTGTTTAATCTTTCGCGCAATCTTGGCGGGGCCATTGGCATTGCGCTCATTGATACAATTGTGTTTTCGCGCGGGCCTGAACATGCGGACAGAATTCTGGACCTCATCAAATTGGATCCAGCAAAGGCGGCGGCCATGCTCGGCCTCACGGTGGACGAACTGCCGGATCCGCAGGATCCCACTGGCCTTTTGGGCATCATGGACGTTATTGAACAGGCGAGCATTACCTCCGCCATCAACGAGGCGTGGATCGTCATGGGCGCCATTACGGCGGTGGCGCTGGTCGTTTTGCTGGTCATGGGGCCGATTCGAGTGCCTGCTTTGCCGTCTCCCGCCGAAGCTCGCCCGTAAATTTATTTTGATTGAAAACATGGTTAACGACTTGACGGTTTTGGCCCGTCCGAGTTTTCCACAGTGCGCCCCCTCAAATAACCCAAGTAGCACTTGAGCTTGCCCCCAGAATCGGATGATGATCTGGTTATCCACAGCGAGCATGAAGCTGTGGACACAACATATAGCGTTAGTACTTTGTTAACACACTAGCTATTGACGTCCGGTAAGCGGTGTAATAATTTAACAATCAAGGCCGTGGGGACGGAGACGCGACAGTAAGGCCGCTTCTCCCAAGAGTATAAAAACCAAAATCAGTGCCTAACAATCTGAGGAATTTGCGTTTCTCAGGCAGGGGTTTGTGACGTCAAACACGGGTGAAAAAGGCTCCGTGGGCGCATTGTTGTGCGCTCTCGGCAACGAAACGAAAAAACAACGAGGGACAGCAATGCACGTCGCGCGCAAATATACGAAATCCGGCCAGGATGCCTATGCGGAGATTGAATTCCGCCAGGCCACCAGCGAAATCAAGAACCCCGACGGATCGATTGTTTTCCGTTTGGAAAACATCGAGGTCCCCGCGTCGTGGAGCCAGGTTGCCGCCGATATTCTGGCACAGAAGTATTTCCGCAAGGCTGGCGTTCCGGCCCGCCTGAAGCGCGTGGAAGAGACCAGCATTCCCTCGTGGCTGTGGCGCTCGGTTGCCGATGAAGCGGCATTGGAAAGCCTGCCGGAGAAGCAGCGCGTTGTCGGCGAGATGAGTTCCAAGCAGGTGTTCAACCGCTTGGCCGGCACCTGGACCTATTGGGGCTGGAAGGGCGGCTACTTCAACACGGAAGAAGACGCACGGGCTTTTTTTGACGAATTGTGCTTCATGCTGGCGACACAAAAGTGTGCGCCGAACTCACCGCAGTGGTTCAACACGGGGCTCCATTGGGCCTACGGCATTGATGGTCCGGGCCAGGGCCACTTCTATGTGGACCATGAGACCGGCAAACTCACGAAATCAAAATCGTCTTATGAACATCCGCAGCCCCATGCCTGCTTCATTCAGTCGGTGGCCGATGATCTCGTCAACGAAGGCGGCATCATGGACCTGTGGGTGCGCGAAGCGCGGCTGTTTAAATATGGTTCGGGCACGGGTTCCAACTTCTCTTATCTCCGCGGCGAAAGCGAAAAACTTTCCGGCGGTGGCAAGTCCTCCGGCCTGATGAGCTTCCTGAAGATCGGTGACCGTGCGGCAGGCGCCATCAAGTCTGGCGGCACCACGCGGCGCGCTGCCAAGATGGTGGTGGTTGATGTGGACCATCCGGATATTGAGGAATACATCGACTGGAAAGTGAAGGAAGAGCAGAAGGTTGCGGCTCTCGTCACGGGCTCAAAAATCGTCAAGAAGCATCTGGCTTCGATCATGAAGGCCTGTGTCAATTGCCAAGGCCCCGGCGATGATTGCTATGAGATTGACAAGAACCCTGCCCTCAAGCGCGCGGTGAAAGATGCACGCCGCAACATGGTGCCTGACAACTACATCAAGCGCGTCATCCAGTTTGCCAAGCAGGGTTACACCGAGCTTGAATTCGACGCCTATGACACGGATTGGGATGGCGAGGCCTATCGCACCGTATCGGGCCAGAATTCCAACAACTCGGTGCGCGTCACCGATGAATTCCTGCGCGCCGTTGAAACCAACGGCACGTGGAACCTCAACGCACGCATGACCAACAAGGTGACCAAGACCTTGCAGGCGCGCGATCTCTGGGACAAGATTGGCCATGCGGCCTGGGCTTCGGCTGATCCCGGCATTCAGTATCACACCACTATCAATGACTGGCACACCTGCCCGGCTTCGGGTGAAATCCGCGCCTCCAATCCATGCTCGGAATACATGTTCCTGGATGATACGGCGTGCAATCTCGCCTCGCTGAACCTGTTGCAGTTCCGCAATCCGGCAACGGCGAAGTTTGACGTAGAGTCATACGAGCATGCAGTTCGCCTGTGGACCATGGTTCTGGAAATCAGCGTGCTGATGGCGCAGTTCCCGTCCAAGGAAATTGCCAAGCTCTCCTATGACTACCGCACGTTGGGTCTGGGCTTTGCCAATATCGGCGGATTGCTGATGACCAATGGCATTGCCTATGACAGCCATGAGGGCCGCGCCATTTGCGGTGCGCTCTCGGCGATCATGACCGGCATTTCCTATGCGACGTCGGCTGAAATGGCGAAAGAGCTTGGCCCCTTCCCCGGCTATGCCAAGAACAAAGACCACATGCTGCGGGTGATGCGCAATCATCGCCGTGCGGCCTATGGCGCTGCAGTTGGTTATGAAGATGTTCGCATCGCGCCGGTTCCGCTCGATGAAACGGATTGCCATGATGGCGATCTCATTGCCCACGCCCGCAGGGCCTGGGATCTGGCGGTTGAACTTGGTGAAGCCCATGGCTACCGCAATGCGCAGGCCACCGTTGTGGCACCGACGGGCACCATCGGCCTTGTCATGGATTGCGATACCACGGGCATCGAGCCGGATTTCGCACTTGGTGAAGTTCAAGAAGCTGGCTGGCGGTGGTTATTTCAAGATCATCAATCAGGCGGTTCCCGAAGCGCTGCGCACGCTTGGCTATGATGCCACGCAGATTGAGAAGATCATCAACTACGCGGTGGGCCTCGGCACCTGCAGGACAGCCCTGCCCTCAACCATGCGCAACTTCGCGCCAAGGGTTTTGGCGATGAGCAAATTACGACGATCGAATCCGGCCTTGCATCCGGCTTTCGACATCAAGTTCGTGTTCAACAAGTGGACGCTTGGTGAAGAGTTCTGCAAGTCGGTGCTGAAGATCAGCGATGAGCAGCTCAATGACTATGGTTTTGACCTTCTCGCGCATCATCGGCTTCTCGAAAGCCGATATCGACCGGGCCAATATCCATGTCTGCGGGGCCATGACGCTGGAAGGCGCTCCCGGCCTCAAGGACGAGCATCTGCCGTGTTCGATTGCGCCAATGCCTGCGGCCGTCTTGGGCAAGCGTTTCCTGAGTGTTGAAAGCCACATCCGCATGATGGCGGCAAGCCAGCCCTTCATTTCGGGGGCCATTTCCAAAACCATCAACATGCCGAATGAGGCAACGGTTGAGGAATGCAACGCGGCCTACATGCTGTCGTGGAAACTCGGCGTGAAGGCCAATGCGCTCTATCGCGATGGTTCCAAGCTCTCGCAGCCGCTGTCCACCCAGCTCATCGCCGATGAAGCTGATGAGGCGGAAGATATGGTCGAGGGCCTGATGGCCAAGCCCATGGTCCAGCGCATTGAGACCATCGTTGAGAAGGTTATCGAAATTGTGCGCGGTCGTGACAAGCTGCCGGGCCGCCGCAAGGGCTACACGCAGAAAGCCGTTGTGGGTGGCCACAAGGTTTATCTCCGCACCGGCGAATATGATGATGGCAAGCTCGGCGAAATCTTCATCGACATGCACAAGGAAGGGGCGGCGCTGCGGGCGATGATGAACAACTTCGCCATTTCCGTGTCGGTGGGCCTGCAATATGGCGTGCCGCTGGAAGAATATGTGGATGCCTTCACCTTCACGAAGTTTGAACCCGCCGGCATGGTGCAGGGCAACGAGTCGATCAAGAATGCCACGTCCATTCTGGACTATGTGTTCCGCGAACTGGCCGTATCGTACCTCGGGCGCAATGATCTCGCCCATGTGGAGGCTTCCGAAATCGGTTTTGATGCCCTTGGCAAGGGTGTTGGTACTGATGAACCAAAGCTTCCGGCTTCAGTTCCGGCACAGAAGTTCATGTCATCGGGCTTTGTGCGCAAGCAAAACCTGTCGAACGTGGTAGTGATGCCGCAAGGGATCACTTCCGCCGCCTCTCCGGCGCACGCATTGCAGATGCGCGCGGCGGAATCAGTGGGGGCACTGGCGCTGGCAGATGTTCAGATGCCGATTGTGAATTATCAATTCGAACCTGCAGCCATGCCAGCCATCGATCAGCGGGCCCAGGCCCGAATGAAAGGCTACGAGGGCGAAAGCTGCTCCGAATGCGGCAACTTCACAATGGTGCGCAACGGTACCTGCCTGAAGTGCGACAGCTGCGGATCAACGAGCGGGTGTTCGTAAATATCATCACAATGCGAGATGACCGGGGAAATTCTCCGGTCATTTTTTTACATC
The DNA here is from genome assembly GCA_963766425.1 of uncultured Alphaproteobacteria bacterium. Classification (GTDB taxonomy): domain Bacteria; phylum Pseudomonadota; class Alphaproteobacteria; order Rhizobiales; family Aestuariivirgaceae; genus Aestuariivirga. The sequence continues at coordinate 114,421 of CAVYAB010000023.1, read as the reverse complement.
TACCTCTCCACTGTCATCGTCGGATTAATTCAGGCGACCCATCTGTCCGCGAGCGTGATCTGTGATTTGAAGTGTTTCATTGTGGCACGGGTATCGACTTTTGTTGGAGCGCAGAGTTGTCGTTGATGACCTCGATTCACTCCGCTCACCGTGATAAATCGGCAACATTCGGCATTTTATTAACAAATATTTTTTTGGCTCCCGGTCGCGCAAAAGCGGAATGGAACAGAAATTTTTGGATGCAAAGTGGAAAAATGTTCATTCCATCCGCACACGGAGCAGCGGCGATTCTGCCGGAATTGCTGAAATATTCTGCTGAATCGAACTATCTGTCCGTATACGGAGGATCAGCGCCGTGCCTCGCGCGTTTACCTGTTGTTAGGGAAGTCCGGGCGATACACCAGATGTTGACGGCATATTGCCGAATCACACAATCGGGTCCAAAAGAGACGTCAACAACGATTACGAATACGGAAGACAGGTATGCGCAATCGTTGGGGTATGACTGGCCCGCGTTGTGGGGCACTAACAACTAACTCCTAGGAGAGAAGACTATGGCTAAGAAAGCTGCAAAGAAGCCCGCCAAGAAAGCTGCAAAGAAGAAGTCAGCGAAGAAGAAAATCTAATTATTTGCAGTGATTAGACTTTAGGATTGAACCCCGGACGGCATTGCCTCCGGGGTCAATTCTTTTCTGGGGCACGTTCCCAAACAAAAAAGGCCGCGAAACTCGCGGCCTTTTGAATTCTGCAGCATCGCTTATTGATAGACGTAAATGGGCGAGCCGATCTTCACGCGGTTATAGAGGTCAATGACATCGGCGTTCATCATGCGGATGCAGCCCGATGAAACAGCGCCTCCGATGGAGGACTCGGCATTGGTGCCGTGCACGCGGTAAATGGTACCGCCGATATACATGGCGCGGGCGCCAAGCGGGTTGCCGGGGCCTCCCTCCATGAAGGGCGGAATGATGTGGCCCTTAGCGGCCTCGCGTTCGATCATGGTCTGGGGCGGTGTCCACGATGGCCATTCCTGCTTGGAAACAATCTTGGACGAGCCGCCCCACTGGAAGCCCTCGCGGCCGACGCCAATGGAATAACGCATGGCCTCGCCATCGCCCAACACGTAGTAGAGAGCCCTTTCGGGAGTTTTCACGATCAGGGTTCCGGGGGCGTACTTCGTTTCTTCCCAGGCCACCTGCTTGCGCATCGACCTGTTGCCCATCCCATTGTTGCGGCGCGATTTTCCAAACAGGCATTGCATGAAGGTGCCGCAGTCGCGCCTGGCTGCAACCCGTGCTGACTTCAATTTCTCAGCCTTGAGCTTTGCCGCCTTTTGCTTTGCCGCCTTCAATTTCGCGGCTTCGGCGGCCTTCTTTTTCTCTTCCGCTGCCTTCAATTCCGCTAATTTCTTCTTTTTAATCAAAAGAGCTTCATCCTGGCTCGTATTTACCGAAGCGTTGGCCTGGCCAGGGGAAACGGAGAAGACCAGCACTGCAAAAAGTGCTGCCGTAAATAGTTTGCGGATCATGATTTCGTCCCTATGAAGAATGGCGCGATAATTAGCCATTTAATGCCGATTCATCAAGTGGCTTGAGTTCATCACCTGTTCACTTATGCTTAGGCATACGGCATTCACATTGATAACCCCCTAAGAAGGAAAGCCCCATGAAAACCGTCCTCCGCTCCTCACTTTTTCTGCTCCTGGCCACATCGGCTTTCACAGTTCCAGCCCGTTCGGAGGACGTTCCACCAGTTGTTTCGGCAATACTCAAAAACTGGGAGGCAGAGCTGAAGTCAGCGCCAACCTATGAGAAAATCGAGACGGACGGCTCCGGCAACATCACCATCAGCAATCTAGCCGCCGCGGGCAGCACCGGCGATCCGGCGGGACAGGTGAAGCTCAGCATCGGCACCGTCACGCTGGAAAACGTTGCCGCCGAAGTAAACGGAATAATTGAAGTCGGAGCGGCCACAATTTCCGATGCAAAATTCGAGGGCACGACCCCCGACAATATGAGCTTTGTCATTGAAATGCCCAAGGCCACGGCAGAGAGCTGGCATGTTTCCATTCCCGGCGACAACCCGACACCCCAGCAATCTTTCCGCGCCAACATGACCATCGCGAAGAAATTGAGTTTGGGCGAGGTCAAATTTATGACGCAGGGCCAAACAATCTCCGCAAAGGGAATTGAAGCAGCCTGGAGCGGCGATCCGGTCACGGGTGCGGGCAAGACCACCATGAGCCTCAATGAGCTCGTCATCCCTGAGTCGACGCTGGCGAACATGGATCCTTCGCGCCAGCTGAAAGCCCTGGGCTACAGCGATCTTACGTTCAGTGCGACGGGTGAAGGCGAGATGACGGTCAACGATGCCAATTTCGGCATGTCGGGCACTTTTGGCTTGTCCGGAAAGGATATGGCAGGGTTCACCGTCTCCTATGGCGCCAGCGATATTCCGATCGCGGTCATGACTGAGCTGCAGGCGTCGCGGCAAAATGGGAGGCCGCCAGATTTCAACATGCTGATGCCGCAGCTGATGAATGTATCGTTTAATGGCCTGCAGATCCGCTTCGAAGATGCCTCAATCACCAAAAAGCTGCTCCCGATCATTGCCAAGATGCAAGGCATGGATGAGGCCGCCATGGTGGCCAATGCCGGGGCCATGATGCAGATAGGCCTCATGCACTTGAAGAACCAGGCGTTCACCGACCAAGTGTTGGGTGCGGTCAATGCATTCCTGAAGGATCCCAAGTCATTCACTGTGTCATTGAAGCCCGCAGCGCCCGTTAAGGTACAGCAGCTGATGATGCTCAATCCCGCCAATCCAGGTTCAGCCGTTGACGTGCTCGGCGTTTCAGTCACGGCGAATGATTGACATTCCCTCACCCTTCGAGGCACGGCTTTGCCGTGCACAGCATGAGGGGGTAAAATTATTCCGGCAAGTTCAGCCTGATGTGAAGTTCGCGCAGTTGCTTGGGAGTTGCCTCGGAAGGGGCCCCCATTAGCAAGTCTTCGGCCTGCTGGTTCATCGGGAACAGCACGACCTCCCGGATGTTGGGCTCGTTGCAAAGAAGCATGACGATACGGTCCACGCCGGGAGCGATGCCGCCGTGGGGCGGTGCGCCGTACTGGAAGGCGCGGTACATGCCGCCGAATTTCTCCAGCAGAACCTCTTCGGGATAGCCTGCGATTTCGAAGGCCTTCTTCATCACATCGGGCCGATGGTTACGAATGGCGCCGGAGGACAGCTCAACGCCATTGCAAACGATGTCATATTGATAGGCCAGAATGTCGAGCGGGTCCTTGCCTTCGAGCGCTTCCAGTCCGCCTTGCGGCATAGAGAAGGGGTTGTGGGAGAAATCCACCTTCTTGTCGTCCTCATTCCATTCGTACATGGGAAAATCGACAATCCAGCAGAAATCGAAACGGTCCTTGGCGATGAGGCCGAGTTCATCGCCGGCCTTGGTGCGGGCTTCGCCAGCGAATTTGTAAAACTTCGTGGGAACACCGGCCACGAAGAAGGCGGCATCGCCTGTGGCAAGGCCCAGTTGAGCCTTGATAGCTTCTGTGCGTTCAGGTCCAATGTTCTTCGCGATGGGGCCGGCAGCGCCCTCCTCGCCATCGCGCCAGAAGACATAGCCAAGGCCGGGCTGGCCTTGGCCTTGCGCCCAGGAATTCATGCGGTCGCAAAATGCGCGGCTGCCGCCCTTGGGAGCGGGAATGGCCCAGACTTCGACCTTGGGATCAGCGGCAATCATGCCCGCAAAAACCTTGAAGCCGGAGCCTTTAAAATGTTCCGTCACATTCTGCATCTTGATGGGGTTACGCAGGTCCGGCTTGTCGGTGCCGTACCAGCGCACGGAATCGCGGAAGGCGATCATGGGGAACTTCGGCGTCACGGGAAGCCCGCCGCCGAATTCCTCGAACACGCCGCGCAGCACGGGCTCCACTGCATCGAACACGTCCTGTTGGGTGACAAAGCTCATCTCAATATCGAGTTGATAGAATTCGCCGGGGCTACGGTCGGCTCTTGCATCTTCGTCGCGGAAGCAGGGGGCGATCTGGAAATAGCGGTCAAAGCCCGACATCATCAGGAGTTGCTTGAACTGCTGGGGGGCCTGCGGCAGGGCATAAAATTTTCCGGGATGGACGCGGCTTGGCACGAGGTAATCGCGGGCCCCTTCCGGAGACGACGCGGTTAGGATTGGAGTCTGGAATTCGAAGAAGCCCTGCTCCTTCATGCGGCGGCGAAGTGAATCGATAATGGCGCCGCGCTTCATGATGTTGCCGTGGATACGGTCGCGGCGGAGATCAAGGAAGCGGTATTTCAGGCGAATGTCTTCGGGATATTCCGTGTCGCCAAAGACAGGCAGCGGCAGCTCCTTGGCTTCGGAATGAACGCCAATTTCACTTGCCGCAATTTCAATAAGTCCAGTTGGCAGTTCATGGTTTTCGGTGCCGGCAGGCCGGGACTGCACCTTGCCATCAACCCTGATCACCCATTCCGAACGCACTTTCTCAGCCGCCGTGAAGGCAGGCGATGCAGGATCAATCACAATCTGGGTCAGGCCATAGTGATCGCGCAAATCGATGAACAGCAGTCCGCCGTGGTCACGCACCCGGTGGACCCAACCGGAAAGCCGGACGTCCTGGCCCTTGTGGTCAATTCTGAGCTGGCCACAGGTGTGGCTGCGGTAGGCGTGCGTCATGGCAGGTGTTGTCCCTCAATTTGGCGCGGAAAAGCGCATGGGGACAATGATTTGTCAAGTTTTAAGGGGTGTAAGCGCCTTCAGTCAGAGCCGTCCAGCACCTGCCCCAGCATGAAAAGGCGGCGCTTGGCCTTTTTTTGCAGTTTCTTCGTGGTTTCCTCGATGTCAGTCTCAAAATTGTCAAAGCCATCAAAGAAACCGCCGCGCAGGACAACGGTGGTGTTCTGCATGCCAGCCTTCTGCACAAGGCTGTAAAGCTTGGCAGCATTATCCGGAGCCAGGCGCACGCAGCCGTGGGAGGCACGGCGGCCCAGGCTCTTCACATAGAAGCTGCCATGAATGGCATGGCCTTTCGGTGTGAAAAAGATTGAATTGGGCATGGGCGCATCATCCCATTCCTTGGAGAAATGGTCCTCCTCCATGCGGAAGGGGCGATACTTGCCGCTGGGCGTGTCATAGCCGCGGGCACCCGTTGACACAGGCCAGACATATTCCGTCTCGCCATCCACCTTTACGGTCATTTTCTGGGAGACCTTGTTGATCGTGATCAACACGTTGGTTGCAAATGCGGCATTGGACAGCGCAAAGAAACCCAAAACAATCGCCGCTAGCATCAACCGAATACGCATACCTGAAAATTTCCCCAAATCAGACTCACGGACAAACTAGATCATTATCCCCGCGGCAGCAAAGCATAAGAATGCCCGGTCCTCTGTCAAGCCTTGGCCCCGGCTGGCAGCGTTGCTGCGGGATCACTTGTCTTTTGCGTGGCAATCCACCTAGGATTTGAGCCATGAACGCAGAAATTTTCCATAAAGACTTCAAAGCCCTGCCTTATTGGTGGGAGGCCCACATGCCCAGCGCTTTGCCAGAGATTTCGCTGCCCCGTGAAACGCGGGTGGTCATTGTCGGTGCGGGTTATGCGGGATTGTCAGCGGCGCTGGAACTCACAGCTCTTGGGCTGGATTGCCTCGTACTTGATACCAATGAGCCGGGCTTTGGGGCTTCCACCCGCAATGGCGGCATGGTTTCGGGAGGTGTCAATGTTGGCAAACGCTACATGTCCAAACCCATGCCTGCCGATGAGGCCGCACCCTTTATGGCCGATGCGGCTGATGCCTTCACGCTCATTGAAGACCTGATCACCAGGGAAAAAATTGATTGCGGCTGGACCAAGGCCGGGTATTTCCTCGGGGCCTGGTGCAAGAGCCATTATGATGACATGGCCAAGAAGGTTGAAGCGCTCAACGCGGCGGCGAAATCCGACTGCTTTCTCGTGCCACAGGAGCGCCAGCGCGAGGAAATAGGTTCCGACTACTATCGCGGTGGCATGGTGGTGGGGCGGGCGGCCCATATTCACCCTGCCCTGTTCTTCAAGGGCCTGCTTGGATTATGCCAGAAGCGCGGCGTGAAGATCGCTTCCAAGACGCCGGTCACCAAGCTCACGCAAACTGCTACTGGCTGGAGTGTTGAAACGCCACGCGGAACCATCACCGCCAGTGACGTGATCATTGCCACCAATGGCTATACGGGCGACATCACTCCGCAGCTCAAGCGTCGCGTGGTGCCGGTGGGTTCCTACATCATTGCGACGGAAGAATTGCCGCCTGATCTCGCCGCTTCACTCAGCCCGAAGAACCGATCAATTGCAGATACGCGGCGGGTTCTAACTTACTACCGCATGTCGCCGGACAAGAAGCGCCTGATCTTCGGCGGGCGCGCCAAATTTGGTCACACGGATCCGGTTGATACAGCGCCTATCCTTTATCAGTTCATGACTGACCGTTATCCGCAGTTGAAAGGCGTAAAGATCACCCATGCCTGGACGGGGAATGTGGCGTTCACAATGGATGAAATGCCCCACATGGGGAAATTCGATAACCTGCACTACGCGCTGGGCTGCAACGGCTCCGGTATTGCCATGATGACCTATCTGGGCCAGCAAACAGCGCGCAAGGTTGCCGGCAAATCAAACCGGGTCTGCGCCTTCGACCGGCCGGAGTTTCCCGATCATCCGCTTTACAATGGCTCGACGTGGTTTCTGCCCCTGGTGGGACGTTATTTCAGAACCCGCGACTGGATTGACCGGAGATTTGGGTAACCCTTTCCCCTCATGCTGAGGTGCGAGTGGGCAAAGCCCGCGAGCCTCGAAGCAGCTGTATCCGCTGTCCACCGGCCCTTCGAGGCTCTGCTCCGCAGAGCACCTCAGGGTGAGGGTTTAAAGTTCACCCGCACTTGGCAAGCAGGGACCATTTGCCGTCGACATAGATTGGCATGCCCCTGATTTTTCCGCGCTGGCCATCGGGGCAGGCGAAATAGCCGAGAGAGGATATGGCGATGTTGGTGGCGTCCTGCTGTTGCCTGGGGCTGAGGCCCGATACCTTCATGTCAAAGGTGCCCTGCGCTTCAGAGTAAGTGTAATCAAGCTGATAGGTTTTGCCGTTGTAGAAAATGGGTTCCGAGCGTGACTTTGTCTGCACTGTCGCCGGGCCACGGTTGATGTTCACCTTGGAAGACGTGCAGGCCCCAAGCAGCGCGAGAGCGCAAATCACTAGCGCGATTTTTTTCATGGCACCTTATGCCCGCGAACTCTCGACGCGGCAAGACTTGCGTGGCATATCCCAGCGCATGAAAAAATTTGACCCTGCCTCCCTCCTCGTTGCCCGCACTGCTGCTGCCGATGAAGGCGCCATCATCCGCATGGCGCAGAAGTCGCGTGATCTCAGAGCGCAGGGCCATGACGTGGTAAGCCTCACGGTAGGCGAGCCGGATTTTGATACGCCGGACAACATTCAGCACGCGGCAACTGCAGCCATGAAGGCGGGTTTCACGCACTACTCGCCGGTTGCAGGCATTCCTGAACTGAAAGCCGCCGTCTCCAAAAAATTGAAGTCTGAAAACAATCTTGATTATTCGCCAGCCGAGATCGTTCTCACCAATGGCGCCAAGCAGGCCATCGCCAATGCGGTTTTGTCCGTCATTGATGTCGGCGATGAAGTCATCATGCTGGCGCCATTCTGGGTGTCCTATGAAACCGCCGTGCGCTTTGCCGGCGGAACGCCCATTGTGCTGCATTCCGACATCAGTGAAGGTTACAAGGTTCCGGCGTCGCGCATTGCCGCGGCGGTGACACCGCGCACCAAGCTGCTCGTTCTCAACTCGCCGTGTAATCCGAGTGGTGCCGTATGGTCGGCAGCTGAACTAGAAGAGATCGCCGCGATTGTTCGCGCCCATCCGCAGATGATGGTGCTTTCCGATGAGATCTATGAGTACATCATTTTTGAAGGGGCGATGACATCAATTGGCGCTCTTCCCGGCATGCGTGAACGCACGATAACGGTGAATGGTTTCTCCAAGAGCTTTGCCATGACGGGCTGGCGGCTGGGATACACGGCAGCTGTTGAGCCCATCACCAAGGCCATGACGCGAATTCAAAGCACGGTCACCACGGGGGCAAATCAATTTGTGCAGCGTGCGGCAATCGAAGCGCTCGAAGGTCCCCGCGATGCGGTTGAAGCCATGCGACTGCGCTACAGGAACCGGCGCGACATGGTGATGGCGGCGTTGAAGCAAATCAGGGGTGTGAAAATCGGGCCCATTCCAGCTACATTTTACGCCCTGCCCGATGTCTCCGCCCTGCTCGGCAAGAAGTCAGGAAATCATGTGCTGGATACGCCGGAAGCGCTTTGCGACTGGCTGCTGGAAAGCCATGGTGTTGCCACGGTGCCGGGCACGGCCTTTGGGGCTGCAACATCGATCAGGCTTTCATTTGCGGCGAGTGAAGCAGATTTGGAAAAGGCACTGGGACGACTTGCGAAGGCGCTGAATGGGCTCAGCTTAAGAGCCCTCGTTCGGCCACTTCTCCCATGCGAAGGCGCACGGAGAAGGCGATAATCTACAGAAATTTCCTTCTCCCGTGCGTAGAAGGCAGAAGGTGGCCGAAGGCCGGATGAGGGCCTCTTCGACTGCCTACTCCGCCGCCTGTTTCATGGCTGCCGCTACTTGCTCGTTGTCGTTGCCGGGCTTACTGTCGCTCGCGCTTTGACCAACTTGGCAATTACCTTGCGCTCGCGCCTTGCGGTGCGGGCTTCGCGGAATACGGTTGGGGCCGCCAGGAGAACCGGCGTCATGATGAGTGTCAGAACTGTTGCGAGCAACAGGCCGAACACCATGGCGGTTGAAAGATGCACCCACCAGGCGCTGGTCATTGAGCCAATGGCAATGTGGCGCGTGAAGAAGTTGACGTTCAACTCAAACACCATCGGCAACAGGCCGAGCATGGCGGTGATGGACGTCAGCAACACGGGCCGCATGCGCTGCGAACAGGTGCGGATTGCCGCTTCAACGCCGTTCTGGCCCGCATCGCGAAGCCGGTGGAAAGTATCAATCAGCACAATGGAGTGACTGACCACCACGCCTCCCAGCGCCATGATGCCGGTGCCTGTCATGATCACCGAGAAATACTGCCCGGTGACCAACATGCCCAGCAACACGCCAACGGTTGACATGATCACCGTCGAGAGCGTGATCATCACATGATAGAAGCTGTTGTACTGCACGATCAGGATCATGAACATCATGAACACCGAAGCGGCCAGCGCCTTCATCAGGAACTCCGATGATTTCTGCTGGTCTTCATCGGCGCCGCGGAATTTGAACACAACGCCCTGCGGCCAGGTCTGCTTGCCGATCCACTGTTCAAGCTCCTGAACCTTGTCGTTGCCCAGGAAGCCCGGGGCGGCATTGGCCTTCACGAAGATGGAAGGAACGCCATCGAAGCGATAAAGCACGTTCACCAGCGGTTTCACCGATTGCTTCACGAAGTTCGACATGGGCACCAGGCCGTTCGGCGTTGTCAGCTTCATATCCTGTACGGCCGTGATCGAGCGTTCGGATTCCGGCAGGCGCACGCGGATATCGATTTCATCCTTGCTGTCATCGGGGCGATAGGAACCAACCTTGGCACCGGTCGTGGCAAGTTGAACAAGCGTACCCGCTGACAAAATATCAGCGCCAAAGCGACCCGCTTCTTCGCGGTCCACTGTCAGGCTCCATTCATAGCCCGGCAAAGGCAAGTCATCATCAATGTCGCGGATGCCTTCCATGCCGTTGATCATGTGGTCTTCGATCTTGTGGGCGGCGGCAAAGGCCGCATCCCGGTCGACGGCTGTGATCTGCAGCCGAATGTCCTTGCCGGAGGGCGGACCGCCTTCAAGGGCACGAATTTCAACAAAGGAACCCGGCACACCGACAACGGCTGCTTCCAGATCCTTCTGCAGTTCTTTCCACGGCTTCCTGTGGCCAACGGGATGCAATTCAAGCTGTATCTGGCCAACCACGTCAGCTGGAACGTCCTGGTCGCCAAAAATGCCGCCGCCGCCGGATTTGGTTCCGGCGTAGGTGGCATAGGTCTTGATGCCTTCCACTTTCACGATGAGGTTTTCAACCTGGCGGGTAAGCGCCAGTTGCTCAGGGTTGCCCAGGTTGCCACGGGCACGGACATAAACGTTCACCTGCTCCGGTTCGGTATCGACGAAGAACTCAACGCCAGTTGGAAACATTGCGAATGTGGTGACGATGCCGCCCATCAAGCCAAATACGGCTGCACCCACCAAGAGCGGATGGCGGATGATGCGCTCAACGAAACGGAGATAAAGCCCGGTCAGCCCCTTCATCTTGCGGAAATCGGCATGTTCGTCGTCGGCGAAATGGCCAAACTGCTCCATGGTTTCCTTGTCGGTCTTGCCGATGAAGAAACCAACGGCTGGCACGAACACCATGGCTGTCACCAGCGAGGCCGCAAGAACGGTAATCACGGTGACGGGCAAATAGCTCATGAACTCACCGGCAATGCCGGGCCAGAAGAGCAGCGGCAGGAAGGCCGCGATTGTGGTGGCCATGGATGAGACGATGGGCCAGAACATGCGCTTGGCGGCAGCGATATAGGCTTCCTTGGGCACAACGCCTTCGGCCATCTTGCGGTCGGCATATTCGGCCAAAACAATGGACCCGTCGACGAGAATACCCACCGACAGGATCAAGCCGAACATGATCATGATGTTGACGGTGTAACCCATCATGGCGATGACCAGGAAGCCGATGAGGAATGAGGTTGGAATGGAAATCCCCACCAGAATACCGGACCGCAAGCCAAGCGAGGCCACTACCAGCACCATCACCAGAATAATGGCAAGGATTACGCCGTCTTCGAGCGACTGGAGCACGTCCTTGATGGTGTTGGACTGGTCGAGCGCATAGTCAATGTGCATGGCGCTTGGCCAGGACTTGAGCAGCGTCTCGGCAACCTTCTTCACTTCCTCATTGTTTTCAATGATGTTGGTGCCCTGGCGCTTCACCACTTCAATGGTGATGGCCGGCCTGCCGTTATAAAGCGCAAAGCGGGTGCGATCCTGGAAGGTGCGGCGGACTTCGGCCACATCCTGCAGGACAACAACCGTGCCTTCAAAAGTCTTGATCGGCAGGTTCAGGAGATCCGTGGCCGATTGCACCAGGCCCGGAAGCTTTACACTGAAACGGCCATTGACACTTTCGGAGGAACCGGCGGCAACCAGCAGGTTGTTGCGCGAAACAATGTTGTAGATATCGGCCGGCGCCAGGCCATAGGATTCAAGCTTCTGCTTGTTGACGATAATTTCCAGAACCTCATCGCGCTGGCCTGTGAGTTCAGCCGAGAGGACGCTTGGAATGCGCTCAATGGCATCCTGCAGTTCCTTGGCCTTGGCATCCAATGTACGCTCGGGCACATCACCGGAGACGGCCACAAGAATGGTGGGCTGCAGGCTGAAGTTGATGTCTGAAATCGTGGGCGTGTTGGCATCGGCCGGCAATTCGGGCGCTGCCTGGTCAACCTTCTCGCGCACGTCGCGTCCGGCCTTGTCGGTGTCGACTTCCGATTCAAACTCGACAATGATGCCGGCATGGCCTTCGCTGGCAATCGAGTTGATCTGCTTCAGGCCTTCAAGACCGCGCAACTTCACTTCGATAGGCTTGATCAGCAAACGCTCAGCGTCCTGCGGAGAAATTCCAGACAGCGAGGTGGAAATATAGAACACCGGAATGGTGATATCTGGGTTGCTTTCCTTGGGAATGGTCATGTAGGCAATAATGCCAGCGATGACCAACACAAACATGGCGGACAGAACCGCCCTTGGTCGCCTCAGGATTTTGTCGAGCCAGTTCATGGGGTGGCCTCAGCAGTTTCAACAACGGGTTCAATCTTTTCGCCGTCACGCACATAGTCCTGGCCGAGCACAACAATGTTCACCGAATTGTCGAGGCCTGTCACCCACATGCCGTCAATTTCCTGGGCGATGACATCCACTGGCTGGAACTGCGTGGTGTTATCGGCGTTTAAGACGCGCACGCCAAATTTTCCGGCGTCGTTGAGTATCAGAATCGAGCCCGGCAATTTCTGGGCAAGCTGTGGCGGCAGGCCAACGGACAGTTCCGTGGTCACACCTTCGCGCATGCGTTCACCGGGATTGGCAACCTCAAGTTCAACCTTGAAGGTGCGGGTGGCGAGATCGGCTGTCTTTGAAATGAAACTTACCTTGCCGTCCACGACTTCGCCGGTTGCAAGCTTAGCTTTTGCGGTCATGCCTTCAACGACATAGGGAACATAGGCTTCGCTAATCTGGACCGCGACGAGCAAGGGATCAAGCTTGCTGATAGTGGCGCAAAGTCCGCCAACTGCCAGAAGACTTCCCGCTTCCGCCGGCTTTTCAATCAGCACACCATCAACAGGTGCCTTGATGTCGAGGTAACCCACATCGATTACAATACTCGTCAATGCGGCCTGGGCCGCATCGAGCCTTGCCTTGTCAGACCAAAGCTTCGCTTGCGTGGCATAAGAATTTTTGACAAGTTTTTCCGTGGCCTCAAAATCGCGCTGGGCGCTGGCCAATGATGCCTTGGCCTGGAGCAAGTCGGTCTTGCGGCTTGCCATATCGAGCTTGCAGAGAACGTCGCCCGCCTTCACGCTTTGGCCTTGCGTAAACAGGGTTTCCATAATGGTGCCATTTGTGCGGGCACGCGCATCGACACGCTTTGAAGCGGCAGTAACGCCATTAGCGGTGACAACCGCCACGCGCGGAATAGCGGTGAAGGTTTTCACCCGCACCTTGAACAGTTTTTCCGCGGCAGCGGTTTCAACGGCCGCGCCCTCTTCCGTTGAAGATGCACCCAAGATGTAGGGTGAAGCCATCCACAGCCCCAGTCCGACTGTAATTGCGGTGGCCCAAATATAAGATTTACGCATAGTGCATCTTCTCCAAATTACTCAGCGGCCCGTGCAGCCATCTGCCGCAAGAGTTCCGCCTTTTTATATTCCAGACATTTGACACCAGCTGTCAGCACGGCGTTTCCGTAATCGGCCACAAAATGCGAGCCATGGCCGATGGGGGCCTCATGGCTGCATTCGGCAATGCGCCCCAGATCTTGGTTCAGATCATCCAACTGCTTCTGGATGGCCACCAGCATCATTTCAGGTGACAGATAATCCTGCAGCAGCATCTGAAAAAGGAACTCGGATTTGTACTTGTCCTTAGCAGGCGAAACCGAGATGGCCCGCGCCAAAGCGTTCCGTCCTGAGTCGGTGATGGCGTAGACTTTCTTGTCGGGCTTGCCGGTCTGCTCTTCCTCGCGGACTGTGACGTAGCCTTCCGCCGCCAGCTGGGTGAGAGCGGGGTAGATGGAGCCGAAGCTGGCATCGATAAAATGGCTGAAAAGGCCGTCTTCCACGTCCTTTTTGATCTCGTAACCCGAGGCTTCTTGCAACGACAGGATTCCCAGACAAAGAGTTCGCACGTTCATTTATGACAATCCGATATATGGCAAATCGATATAGGTCTCGGCATATATATCAATTTGATATAGCGTCAAGGTTGAATTTGTGCCGTAGGGGGAGTAGCCTCAACTTAAGACGATATGGTGTTGCAGCGCACGGTTCCAAGTCATTAATTTTGCACATTTTTTGGGCAATTATTCGCCTAATTTTTTGACCTGTTGAATTGTTACGCACTGCTGCACCATTGGAAGCATATGAAATTAAACAGAATTTCAAATTGTAATTCACGCTTGTAATACAATTTGGAAATCTCTATTAGCGACTCTGAAAACGCAGCCACCGCATGCGCTGCGAACATAGGTAGGCAACATATAGGGGGGGCCAATGGAGTATTTTCTCCAGCAGCTCATTAACGGCATTACACTGGGCTCAATTTACGGTCTCATCGCCATCGGTTATACGATGGTTTACGGCATTATCGGCATGATCAACTTCGCCCATGGCGACGTGTTCATGGTGGGTCGGTTTTGTGTCGCTCATTGCCATCGTGGCCTTGGGAATCACCGGTGGCAGCGGCTTTTTCCCCATCATTCTGGCTCTGGTTTTGGTCGTCTTCATCGCCATGATCATTGCCTCTGCCTATAACTGGACCATCGAGCGCGTCGCCTACCGGCCGTTGCGAGGCTCTTTCCGCCTTGCTCCCCTGATCTCAGCGATCGGCATGTCGACCGTGCTTCAAGAATTCGTCCGTATCGCCCAGGATGGTCGGCCGCAAACCCCTCCAGCCCATTGTCACCGGCGGCTACGAAATCATGAGCCGCGACGGTCGCTCAAGGCGAATTCATCGTCCGCCTGTCGAACATGCAGATTTTTATCATCATCATCGACCCTCATTCTGATGGCCGTGTTTACTGCCATTATCACCCGTACACCCCTTGGCCGCGCCCAGCGCTCCTGCGAGCAGGACATGAAGATGGCCTCGCTGCTCGGCATCGACATTAACCGGACGATCTCCATCACCTTCATCATGGGAGCAGCCCTTGCCGCAGTCGCGGGCGTGATGTTCTTTCTCTATTATGGCGTCACTCGACTTCTACGTGGGCTTCCTCGCCGGCATCAAGGCCTTTACGGCGGCGGTTCTCGGCGGCATCGGCTCGATCCCCGGCGCCATGATCGGCGGGCTTGCTCATCGGCCTGATCGAGGCCTTCTTTTCGGGTTACTTCTCGCTGGATTATAAAGACGTGGCCGCCTTCTCGGTGCTTGCAGTAATCTTGATTTTCTTGCCGCAAGGCATTCTTGGCAGCCCGGAAGTGGAAAAAATCTAACATGGCAGACCCAAAAACTCGGAAATCCACGGCTGCCAGCACTCTCGGCAAGGGCATCCTCGCCGTCGGCCTTGTGGCGCTCGGCCTTTTTGGCCCACTGATCGGTCTCAAGACCGAACAGAACATGTCTAACGAACTCATCCTCCTGTTCCGCCCTTGGCATGCGCTGCTAGCAATATTAGCGGCCATTGCCGTCTACGTGATCATAAGTGGGGTGCAGTCTGCGCGTGCAGCCCATGCTGACCGGCCCAAGGCGCCAGTGGTTGTCACACCACGCAATCCACTGCTGCGATACGTGCCGTCAGCAGGTTTCGCATTTTTGTTTGCCTATCCGCTGATTGTAATTCTCCTTGCTGGGGTCACCGGTGTTCCCAAATGGGTGGACAATTTCGGCATTCTCATACTCATCTATGTGATGCTGGGCTGGGGCCTGAACATTGTGGTGGGGCTCGCCGGCCTTCTTGATCTTGGCTATGTCGCCTTCTATGCCATTGGTTCCTATTCCTATGCGCTGCTGTCGCTGCATTTCGGCTGGTCGTTCTGGCTCTGCCTGCCCGTTGCCGGCATTTTGGCGGCATTCTGGGGCGTGATCCTCGGGTTTCCGGTGTTGCGCCTGCGCGGCGACTATCTGGCAATCGTGACCCTGGCTTTTGGTGAAATCATTTATCTCATCGCCAAGAACTGGCGGGACTTCACTGGCGGTGGCGCTGGCATTTCAGCGCCGCGGATTACCTTTTTCGGAATCAAGTTCGATGGCACGCCAGACGGCTTTGCTGCGTGGGCCTCATGGACCATCACCGGCATTTCGGAGACTTTTGGGGGACCGGAAGTGATCATCCCGGCCGCGCCCTGGTACCGGACAATGTTTCTCTATTACGTAATTCTAACGCTGGCGCTTCTCACAGCGTACGTGACTCTTCGACTGCGCCGCCTGCCCGTCGGTCGCGCATGGGAAGCGTTGCGCGAAGACGAAATTGCTTGCCGGTCGCTGGGACTCAATACCACGAATACGAAGCTCACGGCCTTTGCTACAGGAGCCCTGTTTGGCGGTCTTGCCGGAGCCTTCTTCGGAGCCCGCCAAGGTTTTGTCGACCCGGAGGGTTTCCGTTTCATCGAGTCAGCCATTATTCTAGCGATTGTCGTGCTGGGCGGGATGGGATCAGTGGTTGGCGTGGCACTTGCGGCCGTCGCCATGCAAGGTGGCACGGAAATCCTGCGCGAACTTGGCTTCCTCAAGAACATTTTTGGTGAAGAATTCAAGCCGGAATTGTTCCGCATGCTGATCTTCGGCAGTGCGATGGTCATTATCATGCTGTGGAAACCGCGCGGCTTTGTATCGGTGCGGCAACCAACTGCGTTCCTCCATGAGAGGAAAGCCATTGGCCTTGACAATGTGAAGGAAGGCCACGGCTGATGGTGTCGTCGTCATCGTCTCAAGACGTGCTTAAGGTTGAACATCTGACCGTGAGGTTTGGTGGGCTAACGGCCGTAAGCGATCTCAATTTCAACGTCCACGTCGGCGAGATCACTGGCCTCATTGGACCCAATGGCGCCGGCAAGACCACCGTTTTCAACTGCATCACCGGATTCTACAAGCCAACGACAGGCCTGTTGACCATGAATCATCCCGGCGGCCAGATTTACTATCTGGACCGCATGGCGGATTTCCGCGTGGCCAATAAGGCGCGCGTCGCCCGCACCTTCCAGAACATCCGGCTGTTCTCCGGCATGACGGTGCTGGAAAATCTTTTGGTCGCCCAGCACAATGTGCTGATGCTCGCTTCCGGGATGTCGGTGTTTGGCATTCTTCGACTGCCTTCCTACGACCGGGCTGAGAAGAAGGCGGCGGACAAGGCGGCATTCTGGCTCGACAAGGTCGGTCTTTATGACCGTGCCGATGACCCGGCGGGAGATTTGCCCTACGGCGCCCAGCGGCGGCTTGAGATTGCCCGCGCCATGTGCACCGATCCTTTGCTATTGTGCCTCGACGAGCCCGCCGCAGGCCTTAACCCGCGCGAGTCCACGGAACTCAACAATCTGCTGCTCAGCATCAAAAACGAGATGAATATCTCCATACTGCTTATCGAACATGACATGTCGGTCGTCATGAAAATTTCCGATCACGTGGTGGTGCTCGAGTATGGCTGCAAGATCGCGGACGGCCCACCGGTGGAGATAAAGACCGACCCAAGGGTAATCGCCGCCTATCTCGGCGTTGATGATTCAGAAGTTGAGCAACGGCCAGACATAAAGGCGCTGGTCAAGGAGTCTGGTGCAATTATTCATTCTCGATCGACGGAACCCAAAACCAAGAAGCCGTCCGCGAAAAAACCGACCAGGGCCAAGCCGGCCGCGTCCAAGGGCACCAAGACATGAGCGCCACCTCGCCGCTGCTCTCCTGCAGGGGAGTTAAGACATTTTATGGCAAGATCGCAGCCCTCAAGGGCGTCGACATTGACGTTAATGAGGGTGAGATCGTCACCCTGATCGGCTCAAACGGTGCCGGCAAGTCAACCCTGATGATGACCATCTGTGGCAGCCCGCAGGCGCGGGAAGGCAAAATAACCTTCGAGGGCCATGACATCACCAAGATGCCGACCCATCAAATTGCGCGGCTCCGCATTGCCCAGTCGCCGGAGGGCCGCCGGATTTTTCCGCGCATGACGGTCCAGGAAAACCTGCAGATGGGAGCTACCGTCGACAACTATGCACATGTTCCAGAAGACCTCGAAAAAGCCTTTGCGCTGTTTCCGCGACTGAAGGAACGGATGAATCAGCGCGGCGGCACATTGTCGGGCGGTGAACAGCAGATGCTGGCCATCGCCCGCGCCCTGATGAGCAGGCCACGGCTGCTGTTGCTTGATGAACCTTCACTGGGCCTGGCCCCGCTGATTGTGAAGCAGATATTCGAAGCCATCAAGGAGTTGAACCGCAGCGAGAAACTCACCGTTTTCCTGGTCGAGCAAAACGCTTTCCATGCCCTCCGCCTCGCACACCGGGGGTACGTGATGGTTAACGGGCTGGTGACCATGAGCGGCACCGGGGAAGAGCTGTTGCAGCGGCCCGAAGTGCGGGCGGCCTACCTCGAAGGCGGAGCCCATTGAGGAAAACCACATGAACATGCATGACATTCTGATCTACCTCTTTTTGACCGTTATTCTCGGCGGAGGTGCAGCCATCATGATGGGCAGCAACTTTGCGACAAACTGGCGGTCAACAGCCCAGGTTGCTCTGGCTGGTATCGGGCTGGCGATTGGGGTGCGCTTCCTTCATTTTGCACTTTTTGAGCAGCTATTGCTGACTTTACCTGGCTTCCTGCTCGACGCCGTGACGGTCATTTTGTTTGGGTTGCTTGGCCACAGGTGGCGGCGCACGGAACAGATGACGTCGCAATATTACTGGCTTTACGAACGCACGGGCCCCCTCTCCTGGCGGGAAAAAACCATATCCGCCAAAAGCCTTGGGGCCTAGCACGAAAACGGATGACAGTGCCTTGAAATGGGGTAAAGATGCCTCTCCAAGGTGGGGTTATCCGCCGGAAGGGCCGCGTAGCGGCCAACTGTAATCAAATGATCAAGGGAGATCTGAATGAAAAAGAACTGGTTGAAAGGCATCGTTGCTGCCGCCGGCATGGTGCTGGCGACTGCGGCCTACGCCGAGACGCTGAAGGTCGGCGTTGCGGGCCCCTTCACGGGACCGAACGCGGCCTTCGGCGCTCAATTGCAAAAAGGCGCCGAACAGGCGGCCGCCGATATCAATGCCGCTGGTGGCATCCTCGGCATGCAAATTGAACTCTCGTTCGGCGACGATGTGTCGGATCCGAAGCAGGGTGTGTCTGTTGCCAATGGCTTCGTCGGCAACGGCGTGAAGTTCGTTATTGGCCACTTCAATTCCGGCGTTACCATGCCGGCTTCGGAAGTGTATCGCGAGAACGGCATGCTCGCCATCTCGCCTTCGGCCACCAACATCTGCGTGACCGATCGCAAGAACGGTCCCTGCGGTAACTGGACGGAAGCTGCTCCTGACCTCATGATGTTCCGTACTTGCGGTCGCGATGACCAGCAGGGTGCGGTTGCTGGCAATTACATTGTCAATGACCTCAAGGGCAAGGTTGTGGCCGTATTGCACGACAAGACCCCCTATGGCCAGGGCCTGGCCGATGCCACTAAAGCCTTCATCAACGGCAAGGGCGTGACCGAAGCCATCTATGAAGGCATCAACACCGGCGACAAGGACTTCTCGGCACTCATCTCGAAGATGAAGGCTGCGAATGTTGAAATCGTATACTGGGGTGGCCTGCATACGGAAGGCGGGCTCATTGTCCGCCAGATGCGTGACCAGGGCATGACCGCAGTGATGATGTCAGGCGATGGTATCACCTCCGATGAATTTGCTTCTATCGGCGGGCCTGGCGTTGAAGGCACACTCATGACCTTCCCGCCTGACCCACGCCAGCGTCCGGAAGCGGCCGCAATCGTGAAGAAGTTCACCGATGCCGGTTTCAACCCTGAAGCCTACACGCTTTACACCTATGCTGCTCTTGAGATCCTCAAAACCGCCATCGAAAAGGCCGGCGCCGCGGATCCCGTAAAGACTGCGGAAGTGATGTACGGTGGTGACGCGTTCAAGACCGTGATTGGCGATATCAGCTTCGACAAGAAGGGCGATATTACCCGTCCGGACTACGTTCTCTACACATGGAAGAAGAACGCCGAAGGCAAGATTACCTACACCAACTAATCGTCTGTCCATAAAACAGGCCGATGAAGACCCGCGCGGGGCGACTCACGCGGGTTTTTTATTGCGAAATGTCCCAGTTCTGGCGATAGTTGCCGCGCTTGCCCCACACTTGCTGGGGCGGAGCTACCAAGCTATGAGGCGGCGTGACCAGAATTGCCAAAATATTTTTTGTAGTTGCATTCCTTGGCCTGCAAAACACGGCTGCGGAGGCTGAAATCCTCATTGCAACAGTCGGCCCCATGAAAGGCCAGTATGCAGCACTTGGCGAGCAGCTCAGCCGGGGTGCGGGCCAGGCCGTGGCCGATATCAATGCAAGCGGCGGCGTCAATGGCGAACAGCTCGTCCTTGAGGTGGCTGACGATGCCTGCGATCCCAAGCAGGCGCTGGCTGTTGCCAATCAACTGGTGGCCAAGGGCGTGAAGATGGTCGCGGGCCATTATTGTTCCGGGTCTTCCATTGCGGCGGCAAAAATCTATGAGGCGGCGGGCATCATCATGATTAGCCCCTCCTCCACCAGTCCAATATTCACCCAGGCAGGCGGCTGGAATGTGCACCGCGTGTGTGGCCGCGACGATGCACAAGGCGCCTTTGCAGGCCGCGCGATTGCCAAGGCCTATGCGGGCAAGAGCGTTGCCATTCTTGATGACGGCTCGGTTTATGGTTTGGGGCTCGCCACCATGTTCAAGACCGCGCTCAATGGCGCTGGAGTTACGGAAAGAGTTCGCGAAAGCTACACGCCCGGCGCCAATGACTACAATGATCTCATTCAAAAACTCCTGTCCGCCAATGTTGAGCTTATTTATATCGGCGGCTATGCCTTTGAAGCGGGCACCATCATCCGGCAAATGCGCGATTTCGCTTCCTCGGCCGTGCTGGCGGGTGGTGACGCGCTTCTGGTTGAACAGTTCTGGGCGACTTCCGGAACGTCTGGCGAGGGCTCACTTGTGACCTTTGCACCGGATGCGCAAAAATCGAATTCCGCATCGACTGTGATTGAGGCCTTCAAGGCGGTGGATTACAACCCGGAAGGTTACACGCTGCATGCCTATGCGGCAGTTCAGGCCTTTGCCCAGGCGGCTGCGGCAACCCGCAGCGTTGATGGCCGGGCGCTCAGCCAATGGCTGCGGGCTGGGAATAGCCTGAACACAGTTCTTGGGGCCCTGTCGCTTGATGCCAAGGGCGATGTGAAGGATGCCAATTTCGCCTGGTACAAATGGTCCGAAGGCACCTATTCTGAAACCCAGCCTTTCCCTGATACAGTGAGCACGCCATGAAAGCTTTTTTTGTCCAGATCAAATGTAAACTTGCGAAGTTCTATGAGATTACTACGGCAACGGATAGCGGGGCATTACCTCTTAAGTTGGTCTCCTGCTTTCGTCCATGTCCAGTCATTCCCGCGAAAGCCGCAATCTGGCCAATTCGTTTCCAAAAATGCCATTCCGGCTTTATACGCCGGATATGATCGGGAAAATTACGGAAATCCAAGAGGTAACTTATGATCCCGCGCTATTCACGCCCTGAAATGACCCATATCTGGGAGCCGCAAACGCGCTTCCGCATCTGGTTTGAGATTGAGGCCCATGCGGCTGACGCGATGGCGAAGCTGGGTATTGTGCCCAAGGCCGCAGCCAAGAAAATCTGGGCCTTGGGCAAGGATGCCATTTTCGATGTGGCGCGCATTGATGCGATCGAGGCGGAAACCAAGCATGATGTGATTGCGTTCCTCACGCACCTCTCGGAAATCGTAGGGCCGGATGCGCGCTTCGTGCATCAGGGCATGACGTCATCAGATGTGCTCGATACTTGCTTCAATATCCAACTTGTGCGCGCGGCCGATTTGCTGATTGCCGATATTGACGGACTGCTTGCGGCGTTGAAGCGGCGCGCCAAGGAACACAAGAATTCCGTTTGCATTGGGCGCAGCCATGGCATTCATGCGGAGCCTACGACGTTTGGGGTGAAGCTCGCATTTTCTTTTGCGGAGTTTACACGCTGTCGTGCGCGCTTGCTTGCGGCCAAGCAAGAGGTTTCCACCTGCGCGATCTCCGGTGCTGTGGGGACCTTTGCCAATATCGATCCAAAGGTCGAAGAGTATGTGGCGAAAAAACTTGGCCTTACGCCGGAGCCAGTTTCAACGCAGGTAATTCCCAGGGATCGCCATGCCATGTATTTCTCAATCCTTGCGGTGGTTGCGAGTTCCATTGAGCGGCTGGCCACGGAAATCAGGCATCTGCAACGGACCGAAGTGCTGGAGGTCGAAGAGTATTTTGCGCCGGGGCAAAAGGGTTCCTCGGCCATGCCCCACAAGCGCAATCCGGTGCTCACTGAAAATCTCACGGGGCTGGCACGACTGGTGCGCTCGGCTGCCGTCCCTGCCTTCGAGAATGTTGCGCTCTGGCATGAGCGCGACATTTCACACTCCTCGGTGGAGCGTGGCATTGGGCCGGACGCCACGGTGCATCTGGATTTCGCTCTGAAGCGCCTCACCGGCGTTATCGACAAATTGCTGGTCTATCCTGAAAACATGAAGCGCAATCTGGACCGGCTTGGTGGCCTTATCCACTCCCAGCGCATTCTGCTGGCGCTCACCCAGAAAGGCATGAGCCGCGAAGCCTCCTATGCCGCCGTGCAGCGCAACGCCATGCCGGTGTGGCGGGGCGAGGGAAATTTTCTCGATCTGCTGATGAAGGACAAGGAAGTTTCCGCCCACCTAAAGCCCGCCGAACTCAAGGCGCTGTTCGATCTCGGCTATCACACGAAACATGTGGAAACGATCTTCAAACGGGTGTTTTCATAACTTGGTTCAATAGTTTGATATAACACTATTGATATTGCTACAGTAAAATATATTTCTTCCGAAATTCCCGTCTTGAGGTTGACCTTGCCTCTCGACTCTGGCGAGTTAACCTCCATGGACCTCATTACTGACACAAAGGCGCTGGCGGCGCTCTGCAAGGCGTTGGCACACGAGACTTTCGTGACTGTTGACACTGAATTCATGCGGGAGACCACCTTTTGGCCGGACCTCTGCCTCATTCAAATCGCCGGCGCGGAAATTAACGGCCTGATTGATCCCATGGCCGAGGGCCTGGACCTCAAGCCATTCTTTGCGCTGATGAACAACGAGAAGATTCTAAAAGTATTCCATGCGGCGCGGCAAGATGTGGAAATCATGGTGCATCTCTCGGGCACGGTGCCGCATCCTATATTCGATACGCAGATTGCCGCCATGGTCTGCGGCTTCGGCGATCAGGTGAGCTATGAGGCCATCGTGCGCAAGCTGGCCAAGGCACAGATCGACAAGTCTTCGCGCTTCACTGACTGGTCGCGCAGGCCACTGACGGAGAAACAGCTTGTCTATGCGCTGTCGGACGTCACGCACCTGCGCACGGTTTTTGAAAGACTGAAACTTGTGCTCGATGCCAATGGCCGCGAGCCATGGCTCGCTCAGGAAATGGATATTCTGACGGCGATTGAAACCTATCGCACCGAGCCGCAGGACGCCTGGAAGCGCATCAAGGTCAGGCTCAAGTCAAAAAAGCAACTTGCGGTTCTCATATCCGTGGCCGGCTGGCGCGAACTGGAAGCACAGGAAAAAAATGTGCCGCGCTCGCGCATTGTCAAAGATGAAGCGGTCGCTGAAATCGCAACGCAAATGCCGCAGACCAAAGAGGCGCTCGGCCAGTTGCGGGCGCTTCCAAGGGGGATGGGCACTTCACGCATTGGCGATAGCCTGATCCGCGTTGTCAAGGAGGGCTTGGAGCGCGATCCGCTCACCCTGCCCCATGCCCACTGGGGCCGCGATGAGGCGTCTGAATCGACGCAAGCCGCGGCTGAGATTTTGAAGCTCGCCTTGAAGGTTGTGTGCGAGCGTGAAGGATTGGCGCCAAAGCTTGTGGCCAATACATCCGATATTGAGGCGGTTGCTGAAAGCGATGAGGCGGACGTGCCTCTGATGCACGGCTGGCGCCGCGAAGTGTTTGGCAATGTGGCGCTGGAATTGAAACGCGGCAAGGCGATGATCGGGTTCAGGGATGGGCGGGTGGTGATTGCATCTGCCGGATCCCTCAACTAAGCAATTATAACTTTCGCAACGCGGCCCATTTCCGACGCGAGTCCCGCCAGGCGCTTTTCAACACGTTCGCCCATCAGGTCCTGCAATTTTTTTGGCAGGATGAGTTGCAAGGTTTTTCCTTCCGCCATCTTAAGCCCGATGCGCGGCAGCATGCCAGGCATGGCGGCTGAGAGGATATAGGCGAGGCGGAATATTGAACTCAGCAGATGGGCGCGCATCATCTGGCTGTCATCGAGCAGGTTCACCAGGCCGTCGCCCATGTCCTCGCCTTCGTAGCGGTAGAATATGGTAAGTGCCAGAAACACGCGGCCGGGGTGATCTATGCCAACGAATGCGGCCTGCGAAATCATGCCTACGGAGCGCTCTGCACGGTAGTCGGGGTGAGCGCGCCAGCCGATGTCGGCGAGCAGGCAGGCAGCATAGCGCAGCCGCGTCTCATCCTCGTTTTCTTTGAAGCCAGAAGCTCCGAAGAGTTGGTCGGTCCAGTCACAGAGTTCCAATTCATGTTCAGGCGAGCGGGCGTAACGCCGGGCGAAGTCCCAACAGGATGAGAGAAGTGCATCCGCCTGCATTTTGCGGCGCGGCAGTTTGGAATAGAGAAGACCTTCACGCACACCGTAGACGGAAGCAATAACGTCAGTCGCCTTTCCCTTAGCCAGCAAACGGTCAAGAACCAGGGCACCATAGGGCAGCGTGTCAGACCGGCTGCGAGAGACCTCGCGCACATCCCTGAGGGAAGATGAAGAAAGCCCAGACACGAGATCGGCCACGGCGGAGGCCTGTTGCCGGGTCATCGCATAGTGGTGAAGCACATGGAGAGGGTATTTGTTTTGCGCCATGTGGAGGCGGGCAAGATTTCGCCACGTGCCGCCGACGGCATAGAAGGAACGGCCCTTCAAATTGCCAAGGAGCGTTGCTTTCTCAAGATACTCATCGACAATTTCCTTGGCGCGCTTGATTGAACCGCCCGACATATCGATCAGGCGCAAAGGGCCAATTGGCAGTGTGATGCCATCGCGCAGTTTTCCGTCCTGCACATCAATGAGTTCGAGCGAACCGCCGCCCAAGTCACCCACGATGCCGTCAGCTTCGGGAATGCCTGCGATGACGCCCAGGGCGGCGTATCTCGCTTCTTCCTTGCCGGTCAGAATGTTGATGCCGACGCCTATGGCCTCTTCCGCGCTCTCAATGAAAGTCTGGCCATTTGAAGCCTCACGCGCGGCTGCGGTTGCCACGGCAAAGACCTGCTTCACGCCGATCTGCTTGGCCAACGCGCGAAAACGGCGCAGCGCCGCAAGGGCGCGGGCTATTCCGCCATCAGCCAGTTTTCCGGTAATCGCCACGCCCTTGCCAAGGCCGCAGAGAATCTTTTCATTGAACACGGGCGTAGGCGAGCGGCGCAGGCCGTCATAGACCACAAGACGAACGGAGTTTGAGCCGATGTCCACAACGGCTACGGGTCGATAGGTCGGTGGTTCTGTTCTAAAGCCTTTGTGCCAACTCACTTCCGAACCCTGGACTTTCTCTTGGAGGCAAAGTTTTCGCCTGCCACACTACCTTTCAGTGAGCGGCCACGTCCAGAGAGAGAGGGGTTATTCATGAAATATTCGTGGGCGTTGAATGGCACTTCATTTGGCCCAGGCACGACGCGCTTGGCCGAGCCATCGGCCAACAGGTTCCAGCTCTGCTGGTTATCCTTGAAATTGACCACCATGATCTGATCCTGAATTTGTTCATGCACGGTGGGGTTTTCGATCGGGATGAGTGTTTCCACCCGGCGATGCAGGTTGCGCGGCATCAAATCGGCAGAACCGATATAGACGAGAGCCTTGGCATGGGGCAGACCATGCCCTGCACCGAAACAAATAATGCGAGAATGTTCGAGGAAACGTCCGACGATGCTCTTAACGCGGATGTTGTCTGAAAGACCTGGCACACCGGGGCGCAGGCAGCAAATGCCACGTACCACAAAATCGATCTGCACTCCGGCCTGGCTTGCCTTGTAGAGCGCGTCAATTATGCCGGGATCAACCAGCGAATTGAACTTGCCCCAGATGTGGGCGGGCCTGCCGGCCTTGGCATGGGCGATTTCGTTTTCAATGTGGTGCAGAAGCATAGGCTTCAAATTGATCGGCGAAAGCGAGAGTTTTTCCAGATCTTCCGGCTGGGCATAACCGGAGATGAAGTTAAACAGCCGCGCCGCGTCACGGCAAAGGGCCGGATCGCAGGTGAAGAAAGAGAGGTCGGTATAGACCTTGGCCGTAATCGGATGGTAGTTGCCGGTGCCGTAGTGAACGTAGCTCCGCATGTTGCTGCCTTCACGGCGCACCACCATGGAAACTTTTGCGTGGGTTTTGAGTTCGATAAAGCCGAACACGACCTGCACACCGGCGCGTTCCAAGTCTCGGGCCCACTGGATATTGGCCTCTTCGTCGAAGCGGGCCTTGAGTTCCACCAGCGCCATAACGGACTTTCCCGCTTCGGCCGCCTTGGCGAGCGCCGCAACGATGGGCGAATTGTTCGAGGTGCGGTAGAGTGTCTGCTTGATTGCCACCACGTTGGGGTCGCTTGCGGCCTGGAGGATGAATTGCACCACGACATCAAATGACTCGTAAGGGTGGTGGACCACGAAGTCCTTTTGCCGGATGGCGGCAAAACAATCGCCGCCGTGGTCGCGAACGCGCTCAGGGAAGCGCGCCATATAGGGCGTGAATTTAAGGTCGGGCCGCTCGTCGAGAATGAGTTGCTTGGTGTCGGCATAACCTACAAGGCCCTCGCATGTGACGATTACATCATCACTCACGTCGAGCTGGTCGGCGATGAAGTTGCGAATGCCTGTCGGGCAATCGGCATCCACTTCCATGCGGATAACCGAACCGCGGCGGCGGCGTTTCAAGGCGCTCTCGAACACGCGCACGAGGTCTTCTGCCTCTTCCTCAATTTCGATATCGCTGTCCCTGATGATGCGGAACAGGCCCTGTCCCAGGACATCGTAGCCCGGAAATAGTTTCGGCAGGAAGACCCGCAACATGTGTTCCAGCGAAATGAAGCGCGGGCTGGATCCAGGCAGCCGGATGAAGCGCTCAAGCTGCGGGGGAATGGGCAGAAGCGCATTCATGATGCCGCCGTCTCGCCGGCGTTTCAGTTCCAGCGCGATGATGAAACCGCGGTTGAGAATGAAGGGAAATGGATGGGCGGGGTCGATGGCGATGGGTGTAACGATGGGAAGAATATGTTCGAGGAAGCGGTTGTCGAGCCACTTGTGCTCGTCAGCAGTTAGAAGCTCCTCACTGACAATAGTAATGCCATTTTCGGTCAATTCGCTTTTCAGCTGCAACCAGCGCCGGTCCTGTTCGGCCATCAGTTCCTGGGCGAATTTCCGTATCTTCTCAAGCTGCTCTTCCGGGTTCAGGCCATCGGGACTGATTTCCACCATTTGCTCACGCACTTGCCCCACGAGGCCTGCCACACGCACCATGAAAAACTCATCAAGGTTGTTTCCGGAAATGGAGAGAAAGCGCAGGCGTTCCAGCAGGGGGTGGCTGTGGTTGCGGGCCTCTTCCAGAACCCGCATGTTGAAGCCCAGCCACGACAGCTCGCGATTGAAAAAGCGCTGGGGATTATCCAGGCCAATCGTCATGGCGGCTTCAAGTGGCAGCATTTCGTTCATCGGGCAATCCTTAAAACTTAACGGATAATAGGCCTATATGACAGTTTGGTGAAAGCGGGGATTGTGGAGGGGGTAAATGAAACACTAGGCTTTCCCTCTGCTTCACCTAGCGAATCGCGCCAGATCAATAGCTGGAGCATGTTCTTATCGCAAGTCGTGCCTTTCCGGACATCTCTTCGTCCCCGAACAGTTCCGGTGCTGAGAAATCCGACAGGACTTTTGCCACGAAAGGGCGCGTTACTTCGGCCCGTTCCTCAAGTGCCCGGCGATCAATCTCCGCCACAAGGAGGCGCGCGGCCCCAAGGGAGCGGGGCATCCGGGTCAGCATGAAACTTATGGTGGATTCGTCCGCCGTTATCTGCCGGTCGAAGAACAGTTTTACCAGAACCCCACGCAGCAAGGCATCATCGGGAGGCAGAATTTCCACCACCGGAATTGCCCGCAAACGCGATAGCAGATCAGGCAGGGCAATCTTCCACAGTTCAGGCCGCCTTTGGGCCGTGATGAGAACACTGTTTCCTTGTTGCCTGGCCAAATTCAGCAAATGAAAAAATGCTTTCTCATCAAGAGAACTCCCGGCGTCTTCAATGGCCAAGGCACCCGGTGCCAAGAGTTCGGGCGCATTCTCTGCCCTTACATCTGCTGCCTGAATGCGCGCGGCGTTGGAACGCTGGCGCCAGACTTCAACGAGGTGGGTTTTGCCGCTGCCCGGCGGGCCTACGAGCAGAGCTGCATGGGCAGGCCAATCGGGCCAGTGGTCGATCAGGGCCACGGCTGCGGCATTGGACCCCGTCACCAGAAAATCATCGCGGCCCAGGGCTTGGCGATGGGGCAAGTCCAAAACGAGTTGTCGGCCCCTGCCCTTCATTTCGCGCGTTTACGCACCGGGGGACTTACTGGCGTTGGCATTTCTCGGGGGATGCCGCGATAGAGTTTGCTTGCCAGATATTGGTTG
This sequence comes from uncultured Alphaproteobacteria bacterium, assembly GCA_963766425.1. GTDB lineage: Bacteria > Pseudomonadota > Alphaproteobacteria > Rhizobiales > Aestuariivirgaceae > Aestuariivirga. Next base: position 86,141 of record CAVYAB010000023.1, on the reverse strand, counting down.
AGGGCAAAGCGTACGAGAACACCCGCAGCTGCCGCCAGGGGAACGGCCAGCAACAGCCCGACAAAGCCAAAGACATAGCCAAAGGCGAATAGTGCAAACATCAGCCACACGGGGTGCAGGCCAATGCTGCTGCCCACCAGTTTGGGCGACAGGAAATTGCCCTCCAGGAACTGGCCCGCCGCGAAAATGCCAATGATGATCAGGATGCTGCTGAAGTCAGGCCAGAACTGCACCAGCCCCACGCCAATCGCCATGAGGCCGCCAACGAGGGCGCCAACGAAGGGTATGAAACTCATGAGACCGGCGGCAAGGCCGATAACCAGGCCGAACTTCAATCCGGCAATGGTGAGGGCCAGCGCATAGAATACGCCAAGCAAGAGGCACACGGTGCCCTGGCCGCGAATGAAACCTGCCAACGCGGCATCAATGTCGGCGAAAATGGTTCTGATCTCAACCGCATGGTCGCGTGGCAGCCAGCTATCCACCTTGGCAACGAGACGATCCCAATCGGCCAGCAGATAGAATGCAACGATGGGGGTTACGACCATGAGAGAAAGAATGTTCACGATGGCCATGCCGCCGGACCAAACGGAGGCCAGAAGGGTTGCCGTCCAGCCTGCGGCCTTTCCGGCAATATCAGAAATGGAGCCCTGAATGTCGGTTCCGGATTTTGCGATGGCATCCTTGATCCATTGCGGTGCCACTTCATTGAAGCGCGCCAGCAGGGATTGCAGCAGGGATGGCAGGTCGCCTGCAAATTTTACGATCTGATCGCCCAGAATGGGAACGATGAGCAGCCCAATGAACACCAGCAACAGGATACTGAGCACAAGAATTGTGGCAGTTGCCACCAGGCGCGGCAGGCCGACGCGCTCCAGTGCATCGGCCACGGGATCGAGAAAATAGGCGAGCACAAGGCCTGCTATAAAAGGCAGCAGGATTGGGCTGAGCAGCCACAGCACCAAAATTAATGTCAGGAATGCAACGACCCAGAATGTAACTTGCTTTTGCAGTGTCATGCGAGGCCTTACTCCTGCTTGCCATTGGCCATGTGGAGCAGCCAATCGCGCATGTATAATGCGCCGGACCCAAAGGTCAAAATCGCCACGGACGCGAAGCCTGCGTAAAGCAGCGGCACGAGGCTGATTTTCAAACCCAGAAGGCCCAAAACCAACCCGGCCAGAACAATCTGCCCCACCGTATTCACTTTGCTGGCCATGGAAGGGGCTACAACCATCGGCTTGTTTACCACCCATGCCAGAACAACGGCGCCAACAATCAGCACATCGCGTGTCACCACCAGAATGACCAGCCACGCCGGCAGAAATTGCAGGAATCCAAGCGATACATAAATGGAAACCAGCAAGGCCTTGTCCGCGATGGGATCAAGATAGGCGCCCAGTTCCGAGCGCTGGTTGAGTTTTCTGGCAATGAAACCATCCACGCCGTCGCTTACACCGGCCACAACAAAGGCAACAAAGGCTAAGGAAAACTCGCCGGAGATGATCAGCCACACGGTTATGGGAACCAGAAGAATGCGGCCAATGGTGATGAAATTTGGAAGGTTCATGGGCTTTACAGGAGGGACTGAATAACCCAGCTCCCCCCAATTTGCGACATTTGCAGTCCGGTGGCCTGCATTGACGTCTGTACGAATTGCAGATCGCCGACATACATCAGCCTTATCACCGCGCCGTTGCCTCCGAGCGTCGAGACATCAACGCCGATGATGCCGGGCGACGACAGAATGCGCGAGCGAATGGCGTTCCACTCGGACGGGCTTGAAAACGGCACTGCCACGGGGATGGAACTCGAAACATTGGCATCGGCGCTCACCTGTTCGGCGTTGGCTTTGGCCTTGTCGGACTTGTACTTGTCGATCATCACGGCGTGGAAGCGCGTGGCGGCAAGTGCTGCTGATGTTTCCAGCGTTGCCGGATTGGCGGTGTAAATCTTGTCGAAGGTAATTGTGCCGAGTTCGGTCTCGGCATTCATCATGGCGCGAACGCCGTTACCCTCGGCAGGTTCGGCAATGGCCACCAGGATGATTCTGGTGCCATAGCGGCGGCGGAGCGCCTCAAGTTTTATCGGATCGAGATTGAGCACGTCCTGAGCGGTGATGGCGGCCGTATCTTCGAAATCACCGATGGGGACGATGAGGGGCACGAGGGATTGTTCAGCGCGAAGGTTGAGCCAGGCCGCGCGCCACAGGTTTTCTTCCCAAAGCTGCGTGCCCTCCGGCGCCTTCCAGATGGGCAGCACCAGCATGGGCGTAGCCTGCTGCGACACGACAACCACGCCATAGCTTTCAAACAGCCGTTGGACTTTTTCCGGGATGAACCTGACGGTGAATTTGCCGATGTAGTGGCCGGGGCCGGTGTTTTCCTGTTCGATGGAAAGCGACTTGAGCAGGGGCAACACGTCCTTGGATTCCAGCTTGGCAATTTCGGCCGCAAAGGTTTCGTTGCCCAGCCTTTGCGCCAGCATGACAATCGCCTTCATCTGCACGTCGAACAGGGCCTTGTTTTTGGCGGTTGCGACGTCCTTGTCGGTCACATCCGCTTCAACGCCCTGGACGGCAAAAACGCTGGTTTCGACGGGGCCGGCCGCTTGCGCACCCACGGCAAGGCCAAGCATGATCATTGTGGCCACCAAAACCAGCCACACACTCCGATAGATCATGCCGTCAACCGCTCCATTTCCACTGGTGACCAGCCACCATCACGCTTTATTCACACGCCACTCTGGGCTATGAGGCCCCCATAGCACGAATAATAGGGCAAACTAGCGGCATGAGCGACGGCAAACAAGCGGGACGAAACAGTGTGACCTATGCGGACGCGGGCGTGGATATTTCCGCCGGGAACGCGTTGGTCGAGGCCATTAAGCCCTTGGCGAAGGCCACCCGGCGCAAAGGCACTGATTCGGCACTGGGCGGGTTTGGCGGGCTGTTTGACCTCAAGGCCTGCGGCTACAAGGACCCGGTGCTGGTGGCCGCCAATGATGGCGTGGGCACCAAATTGCGGGTGGCCATTGAAACTGGCCTGCACCACGGGGTTGGCATTGATCTCGTAGCCATGTCGGTGAACGATCTCATCGTTCAGGGGGCCGAGCCGCTTTTCTTTCTCGATTATTTCGCCACGGGCAAGCTTGATGTGGCGCAGGCGCGCGCGGTGATCGCCGGGATCGCCGAGGGTTGCAAGCAGGCGGGTTGCGGTCTCATCGGTGGCGAAACCGCTGAAATGCCCGGCATGTATCATGGCAAGGACTATGATCTCGCAGGCTTTGCCGTGGGTGCGGTGGAGCGCAAGCGAATTTTGCCAGCGAAGGACGTTGGTCCCGGCGATGTGATTTTGGGGCTGGCTTCATCGGGGCCCCATTCCAATGGCTATTCCCTCATTCGCAAGATCGTTGAGATGAGCGGACTTGGCTATGATGCCCCTGCCCCTTTTGCCAAGGGCAAGACTTTGGGCGAAGCGCTGCTGGTGCCGACGCGGATTTATGTGAAGTCGTTGCTGAAGGTCTTTCAGAAAAGCAAATCCATTAAAGCGCTGGCCCATATCACGGGTGGCGGATTCCTTGAAAATATCCCCCGTGTTTTACCTAAGGCTTGCGTTGCTGAAATCAATCTGGATGCGGTGCCTTACTTGCCGGTGTTTGGCTGGCTGCAAGATATTGGCGGAACTTTGGAACGCGAAATGCTGCGCACTTTCAATTGCGGCATCGGGATGATTGTCGTGGTGAAGGCGAAGGATGCAAAGTCCATTGCTGCCGCGCTGAAAAAATCCGGTGAGAACGTTGTGACGCTTGGCACTTTGCGAAAACGGAAGGGCAAGGAAGAGCAAGTCTCGACATCGGGAAGCCTGAAAGTCCAATGAAGCGAAAGCGTGTTGGGGTTCTGATCTCGGGCCGGGGTTCCAACATGGCGGCCCTTGTGGAAGCCGCACGCGATCCGGCGTATCCCGCTGAGATCGTATGTGTCGTTTCCAACAGGCCGGATGCGGCGGGACTTGAATTCGCCCGAATCCGGAACATTTCAACCCATGTCATTGATCACAAGCGATATTCCACCCGCGAAAGTTTTGATGCAGCGCTCAGTGATTATCTGCAATCACAAAATCTGGATTTAATCGCCTGCGCCGGATTCATGCGCATCATGACATCTGTGCTGCTGGAGCCCTGGGCGGGGAAAATGATCAATATCCACCCTTCCCTTTTGCCACTCTACAAGGGGACTCATACCCACGAGCGGGCGCTGGCTGATGGCGTGAAAGTCCATGGCTGCTCGGTGCATTATGTTACCGCCGATCTGGATGGCGGGCCCGTCATTGCGCAGGTGGAAGTTCCGGTGCTGCCGGGTGATACGCCTGAAACATTGTCAGCGCGGGTGCTGGTGGAGGAACACAAGCTCTATCCCAAGGCACTGGCGATGGCTGCTCGCAAAGCTCACATAAACACATCCAACTGCGGCTGGCCGGTTTCCTTGCGCACTTCTTCCTGCCATTTCTTCAGCAACACCTTGCGCCGTTCCGGATACTTGTCCTTCAACACTTCCATGGTCAGCATGCGGTCGGTGCGGAAGGAACGGAACGCGGTGCGCAGTTCGCACCAGCCGATGATCAGGCGCTGGGCATCAAAGTAGGAAATGGCAATGGGCCAGATGGTGCGCGTGGTTTCATTACCCTCTTCACTGCGATAACCGATTGTCGCCTTCCTGCCATCCCTGATGGCGGCGCGGAACTGGGCCACGTCGATGCGGTCTGGCGTGTGGTGCATGCGGGGCGGCACCAGCAGCCCCGCATCAAACAGGAAGGGCCGCAGCTTTTCCGGCAGCACGGTGCCAATCTTTGCCACCGTATCCAGGGCGGCACGGGCCAAATCCTTGTCACCGCGCCTTGCCACCCAGCGCAGGCCCAGCATCACCGCTTCCAGTTCATCGGTGGTAAACATCAGGGGCGGCAGGTCATAGCCCTCGCCCAGCACATAGCCCACGCCCGCTTCGCCGCGGATGGGAACGCCTTCAATGGTCAGGGTGGAAATGTCACGGTAAACCGTGCGGAGCGAGACTTCCAGCTCACGCGCCATCACATCGCCCGTCACCGGCCTGCGATGGCGGCGCAAGATCTGGATCAACTGCAAAAGGCGGTCGGCTCGGCGCATGTTCTGATACTACTGCAATGTTACTGACAGTATCTGTCAGCAGTGTGGCAGTAGTAGAGCGGTGAGCAAGGAGAAACAACCATGATCACGCTTTACAGTTCCGGACCCATGTTTGGCCTGCCGCACCCCAGCCCGTTTGTCATCAAGGCTGATGTCTTGCTGAAAATGTCCGGGCTTGAATACAGGGAGGCGCCCATGACTTTCAGCGGCGCGCCCAAGGGCAAGGTGCCTTATATCAGTGACGACGGCCTGGTTCTTGGCGACTCCTATTTCATACGGCGGCATCTGGAAACCAAGTACAAGATCGATTATTCGGGCGGTTATGACGCTGAAAAGCTGGCGCTCGCCTGGGCAATCGAGAGAATGCTGGAAGAGCATCTCTATTTTCTCAGTGTCTATGAACGCTGGCTGGTTGACGAAAATTTCGAAAAGGGCCCGCGCCAGTTTTTCAACATGGCGCCGGCCCCTATCCGTCCAATTCTTCGCGTGGTGATCCGGGGGAAGGTGAGAAAGATGCTCAAGGCCCAGGGCCTGGGGCGGCATACGGCGCCCGAACGGCTGGAACTCGGAAAGGGCGACGTCAACAGCGTGGCGGCGCTGCTGGGCAACAATACTTATCTTCTCGGCGATAAGATCTGTGGCGCTGATGCTTCTGTGTTCGGCAGCCTCTACTCCGCCAGTTCCAGTTATTTCAACACGGAACTTGGCGCCTATATCAGGTCACAGCCTAAAATCATGGCCTATCTGGAACGGATGCGGACCAGATTTTTCCCTGAGGGCGCAGATGCCAAAGCTTGATTTCAGCGTTTATCCCAAGCCGGTGCGAACCAAATTGCTTGCCCTGCGCGAGATGATTTTCGACGTGGCGAAGAAAACTCCGGGGGTCGGCAAGCTGGAAGAAGCCTTGCGCTGGGGGCAACCCAGCTATCTGACGCCGGAAACCGGCAGCGGCAGCACGATCCGGATTGATCACATCAAAAATGAACCGGAAAATACGCGATGTATTTCATTTGCACGTCCGGCCTGATTGAGGATTTCAAGGAACTCTACAAGGACGAGATGAAATTTGAGGGCAACAGGAGCATTGTGTTTGACGTAGAGGATAGGCTACCAGAGGCGGCCCTGCGCCATTGTATTTCCCTGGCGCTCACCTATCACCTGCGCAAGAAACAAAGAGCCCCGAAAAAATGACCAAGCCCCTGCCCATTATCATCGATACGGACCCCGGCCAGGACGATGCCGTTGCCATTCTTCTGGCGCTGGCCTCGCCGGAGTTTGAGGTTCTGGGCATCACGGCGGTGGCGGGCAATGTTCCGCTGGCACTCACTGAAATCAACGCGCGCAAGATTTGCGAATTGGCGGGCAAACCTGAAACCAAAGTTTTTGCGGGTGCGGTGCGGCCCTTGTTGCGTCCGCTGGTGACGGCCGAATATGTGCACGGGCACACGGGGCTTGATGGCCCGGTCTGGCCTGACCCCAAGATGCCTTTGCAAAAACAACATGCGGTGGATTTCATCATTGAAACCCTGATGGCCCGCGAAGCGGGAACCGTGACTCTTTGCGTTCTCGGCCCCATGACCAATATTGCGCTTGCCACTCATCCGCGAGCCCCGAATTGCCTCGCGCATCAAGCGCATCGTGGCCATGGGTGGCGGCTTCTTTGAAGGCGGCAATACTACGCCTGCGGCGGAATTCAATATCTATGTGGACCCGCACGCGGCGCGCGTGGTGTTTGAGGCTGATATTCCCATCACGCTCATTCCGCTGGATTGCACGCATCAGGCACTGACCAGCGCGGCGCGCATCGAAAAATTCCGCGTGATAAAAAACAAGTCCGGACCTGCCATGGCGGCGATGCTCGATTTCTTTGAACGCTTTGACGAACAGAAATATGGCACCGATGGCGGGCCGCTGCATGACCCCTGCGTGATGGCATGGCTACTTAAGCCTGAACTGTTTCAATCGCGCGATGTGAATGTGGCCATTGAGTGCGAGTCGGAACTCACCATGGGCATGACCGTGGTGGACTGGTGGCGCGTCACGGGCAGGAAGCCAAACGCAACGGTGTGCCGCTCGATAAATGCGCAAGGGTTTTTTGATCTGCTCACGGAGCGTATTGCGAAGCTAGCCTGAGGCTTTAGCCTACCAGAACAGCAACCGGGGCCAGCGTTGCCAGCACGAGACAGGCGGCCATGAGCAGGAGCCAGACTTGGGGATTGGGATGCCGTGTTTCTATCATGGCCTGCACCGTGGAACGATTCTGCCCTTCAAGAAAATGATTCTTTTCAAGCACTTGGACGGACTCCAAAGGGTTAATCATTGGTTAATCATCAGGATGGTGGGCGGCGGCGGGACCCTCAACCTGAGCCGCAGATGCCTGATGGAAGTCTGATTATTCGTCGTTGCGGCCTGGATGTGAACCGGCTTTTTCTTGACTTTGCCTGCATGGGAAGTGGCCGAGGCCGTAGCGAGCATCAGGGCGGCAAGTGCAGTGCGGTAAAGGTTTTCATGTCAGCTCCGTCGGGTCAGGCGTTTAACTAGACCTCACACTACGCTGCCGGGACTGAGCCTGAGCTGAACCCGCCGTTCATCCCCGGTTCATCGCGCGGGCCTCAGCCACACGCGATTATCATGGTAAAGACCGCCCGCGGCGGGGGCCGCCTGATCGCAGCCGGTCAGGGTATTGATGCCCTGCCCGTCTTCAAAGGCCTCATTGGGCCAGATCGACTCGGCAATCAGAACACCGCGCCTTTGGCCCTCATGGGCCTTGGCATGGAGCGTCACGACGCCCCGCGCGCTGCCCACCTTCACCTTGTCGCCATCGGCAATGCCTGCCGCTGCCAAGTCTTGTGGATGCACAAAGAGCGTGGGCCTGCCCTCGCGCTTGAGCGACGATGGCGTTTCATTGAAGGAGGAATTGAGGAAGGTGCGCGCCGGGCTTGTGGCCAGGCGGAAGGGATATTCCTCCGTTGCCTCTTCAATCGCATCCCAATGGTCGGGAAACTCAGGCATGTCCTTCACGGGGCCGAGAGGGCCGGTGGGCGAGAGATAGGCCGCCTTCACCCAATCGGGCTTGAAATGAAACTTGCCATCGGCGTGGCCAAAGCGTTTCAGATTATGGGCCGTTTCAAAATCGGGCTGCACGTCAATCCAGTTTTCTTCGTCAAGCTTCTGCAAATCGGGCCGACGCGAATGCTGCAGGGTCCAGTCAATCAATTCGCGGGGACTCATCGTGAAACCCTCATGTTCCGCGCCCACACGTTTGGCGAGATCGCACAGCACATCATGATTGCTGCGGCATTCGCCCGGCGCCTCCACCAGCTTGCGGCCAAACATGATGTGCTGGTGGCCGCCGCCCTGATACACGTCGTCATGCTCCAGAAACATGGTGGCTGGCAAAACGATGTCGGCAAATTTCGCCGTCTCGGTCATGAATTGCTCATGCACGCAGACGAACAGGTCTTCGCGGGCCAAGCCCTGCTTCACTTTGGTTTGATCAGGGGCAACGGATGCCGGATTGGTATTCTGAATGAGCATGGCCTTCACCGGCGGGCCGCCCGCGAGATCGAAGGGGTCACCAAGCAATGCGGGGCCGATGCGGCTTTGATCGATCACACGAAGACCGGGCGTTTCCGCATCGGTGCCTTCGATCATTTTCTTGTTCCACTTGTAGATGCCGCTGTTGGAATGGAGCGCCCCTCCGCCTTCATATTTCCATGCACCCGTGACAACCGGGATGCAGGAGGCAGCATGCATGTTCACCGCGCCATTGCGTGAACGGGCGAAGCCATAGCCCAGCCTGAAGTAGGTGCGTTTGGTTTCGCCAATCAATTTGGCAAAGGCTTCAATTTCGGAAACCGGAATATCGCAAATCTTCGCGGCCCATTCCGGTGTTTTGGTTTTGAGGTGTGCTTCAAATTCACGGGGGCAATCGGTGAGTGCTTCGAGGTAAGGCCAATCGGCATAGCCATCCCGGAACAACACATGCATGACCGCGCAGGCAAGCGCGCCATCGGTGCCGGGCCTGATCAACATTTTCACATCGGCCTGCTTCATGGTGCCGGTATCGTAGATATCAACGCAGGCGATTTTGGCGCCGCGATCCTTGCGGGCCTTCATGGCATGGGTCATGACGTTCACTTGCGTGTTCACCGGGTTTCCACCCCAGATCACGATGAGGTCAGACTTCTGCATCTCGCGGGGGTCAACACCTGCAATTTTTCCAGCGCCGGCAAAGTATCCGGTCCAGGACAGGGAAATGCAGAAGGTGCCATACATGCCGGAATATTTCTTGGTGTGGCGCAGGCGCTCAATGCCATCGCGCATGACCAGGCCCATGGTGCCCGCGTAGTAATAGGGCCAGACGGATTCGGAGCCATAGTCGGCTTCGGCCTTGAGGAATGCGGCAGCGGTTTCCTCCATCGCCTCGTCCCAGCTAATGCGCTTGAACTGGCCTGTGCCCTTGGGGCCAACGCGCTTCAGGGGGTAAAGCAGGCGATCAGGATGATGAATGCGCTCGGCATAGCGGCCCACTTTTTCGCAGATCACGCCGAGGGTGTAGGAATTGTCCTTGGCGCCCCGCACCCGGCCAATGGTGCGCTCATCCAGCAGTTCCACCTCCAGCGCGCAGGCCGAGGGGCAATCATGGGGGCAAACGGAAATTCCGGTCTTGAGATTGGGGCGAATGTTCATGGACGTGTCTTCTATCCCAAATTATAGAGAAGGTCATGCTTCCCGTTTCTTCCCTGCAGAACCCCGTTATCAAGCGCATCCGTTCCCTTTCCGACAGGAAGGGGCGGCGCGAGACGGGCCAATTTGTGGCGGAAGGCCATGCGATGCTGGAGCGGGCTTTGGCGCTGGGCTGGCAACCCGATATTTTCGTGGCCACCAAGCCGCAAACTATCTGGGAAGACGTGAAGCCGCTGCTGGTCACGGAAAAGGTCATGGCGGAGCTTTCCGGCCAGAATAATCCGCTGGATGTTCTGGCGGTGTTCCGGCAGCGCTTTCAGCCGCACCCGGCAAAGGAAGGCCTTTGGCTGGCGCTGGAGGAAATCCGCGACCCCGGCAATCTAGGCACCATCCTGCGCACGGCCGATGCCACAAATGTCAGCGGCATCATACTCGCGGGAAATTGCTGCGATCCCTTTTCGCCGGAAACGGTTCGCGCCTCTACGGGATCGATTTTTGCGCTTCCCATCGTGAACATGAAAGTTGAAGGCCTCATCGATCTTGCAAGGGCCTGGCCCGGCGATCGTGTGGGAACGTTATCGACTGCAAAGGTAGATTTTCGCCGCGCCTACGCGTCGCCAACCCTGCTGCTCATGGGCAATGAAACGCGGGGCCTATCGCAAGCCCTGTCGGCGGCATGCAATATCCAAGTGAGAATTCCGATGAAGCCAGGAGTTGAATCTCTCAATCTGGCCACTGCCACCGCTCTGATGCTGTATGAGGCTGTTAAGCCCTGAGTAACGGGACGGGACCTAATCTTGCCCCATGATTGGTTTTGCCTACATCTGTTTTGTGTTTGCGACCGCCGTGATTGGCGGACTGCTGGGTGGCCTTGGCCACTTCTGGCGAGCCCATGCGACAATGTACGCGGAAGACCTGGGCCTCGGTGAGCCCTTTAATACTCTCACCCGCGATGACTACCAGTTTGAAAAACATGTTGTGGGCGCGGAGTGGGATGATGCCGGGTTCTGGGCGCCGGACAGTGTGCGCAATCTGGTCTACTATGTGGCCAGCGGTTTTGTTACACCCCTGTTGCTGGGTTTTGGTTTCTGGGGCATGCGCGCCGAAATCGTGGAAGCCATTTGCAACGGCTTGCCCTCGCCCATCTGCCCCTGATCACGGACAATCGCTATCCCTGACATAGCGGGCCTTCACCCATCCGTGGGTGACTTCTTCGGCATTGTAGTGGCTGACCGGGCACCAGCGCTGGGCCCAGGGACGGTATTCTGGTTCGCAGGGCCCATCCAGATGAATGATGCCATGCTCGCCTGGGACCAGTTCATCCACAATGCGCGAAGAAGCGCTCGGCCTGCTGCGCATGTTCAGCACATCATCATCGGCAACGTTGGTGACGATCAGGCAGCCGGGGCCGGAGGTGGCATGGGCGGCAGGGGTGAAGGAAACCGTGACAAGCAGAATGGCTGCAAATTTGCGCATGATGAATTCTCCTGATTTTCCCACTATCGCACCCCGTCACCTGAACCTCCCATGAACCCCGCAGTGGTGAATCCCCCTCACCTCAGCTTAAAGAAACTCGCTTGCGCGGTGCTTGAGAACATGAGCACTCACGGTTTACACTGATTTGTCTTTCGGAGGAATTGAATGAAGTCCCATGCGCGGGTGGTAGTGGTTGGCGGCGGCGTGATGGGCGTTGGCCTGCTTTATCACCTGGCGCTGGAAGGCTGGAGCGATGTCGTGCTTATCGAAAAGGGTGAACTCACTTCCGGCTCCACCTGGCATGCGGCGGGGCAATGCCCGCAGTTCAACGGTTCGCTCAATATGTCCAAGGTGCATCTCTATGGCACCCAGCTTTATCCGCAGTTGGAAAAGCTCACCGGACAGGCTGTTTCCTGGCATGGCTGCGGAGGGCTTCGCTTGGCCACCACGGATGAGGAACTGAACTGGTTCAAATATGTTTACGGCGTATCGCGGCTTGCGGGTTATGAATGCGAAATCATCGGGCCCTATGAGATCAAACAGTACCATCCCTTCCTTGAAACCTTTGGCGTGAAGGCGGCCTTCCGCACGGTTACCGATGGCCATGTGGCCCCTGCCGATATTACCAATGCCATGGCGGCTGGTGCCCGCCAGCTCGGTGCTGAAATCTATCGCCGCACACGGGTGATGGATATCAAGCTGTTGCCCTCGGGCGAATGGAATGTGATCACTGACAAGGGCAATATCATCTGCCAGCATGTGGTGAATTCCGCGGGTTCTTATTGCGATGTTGTGGGCTCATGGACGGGGCACAATGTGCCCATCGCCAACATGCTGCACCACTACATGATCACGGAGCCATTGAAGGAGCTCATCGATCTTAGCTCCGGAGTTGCCGGTGGTGCGTGACCCCTATTCCCACGCATATCTGCGCGAGGAAACCAATGGTGTTCTCGTCGGCCCCTATGAAACCGAAACGGCCCATCTCTGCTGGGATGGCCAGCCGCCAGCCTGGGACTTTGAAAGCGAGTTGGTTGCTCCGGAATTGGACCGCCTCACGCCTTGGCTGGAGCGGGCCACGGAGCGCATGCCGATCTTTGGCAATGCGGGGCTCAAGTCCATCATTTCCGGCGCTATCACCCACACGCCAGATGGCACCTATCTTTCAGGCCCTGCTCCCGGTCCAAAAAATTACTGGATGCATTGCGGGGCTTCCATCGGCATTTGCCAGGGCGGAGGGGCGGGCAAATATCTGGCGCAATGGATGGTGCATGGCCAGGCCGAGATCAACATGAGGGAATTTGATCCGCGGCGCTTTGGCAATTGGGCGAGCAAGGATTACACGGCGGAAGTATCGGTGGCCGACTATCACCACATGTATTACTGCTACAAGCCCGGCGAGCAGCATGAGGTTGGCCGGGGCCTTCGTAAATCATCGCTTTATGAAAAGCTGAAAGCAGAAGGCGCGCAGTTTGCGCAAATCTTCGGCTGGGAGCGGCCACGCTGGTATGACACCTCGGGCAAAGGCGAGGCCTATTCCTACAAGCGGTCGAATTGGTTTGATGCAGTGCGCGAGGAAGCCCTTGCCGTGCGTGAGCGAGTGGGGCTCATGGACCTTTCGACCTTCTCCAAATTCGATGTGAAGGGCAAGGACGCCTACGCATTTCTTGAACGCATATGTGCCAACAAAATACCAACGAAGGATGGGGGCATTATTCTTGGCCACCTCCTCAACGAAAATGGTTTCATTGAATCTGAAATCACCGTCACCCGCATGAACGCGGACCACTTTTACGTGCTGTCGGCCGCTGTCGCCCAGTTGCACGACAAGGACCAATTGGAGTGGCGCAAACTTGCCAGTGAGAACGTAACGATCACTGATGTCACTGACGACTTTGGCGTGCTGGTTCTTGCAGGTCCCCTCGCCCGCGAAGTGCTCAGCAAATGTACTTCGACTGATCTTTCCAATGCCTCATTCCGATGGCTCACGGGCAAGGAAGCCGAAGTTGCGGGGGTCAAGAAAGTCCGGCTGCTGCGGGTCAACTATGTGGGCGAGTTGGGCTGGGAATTGCACGTTCCAATGGCGGACATGCCTCAAATTTTCGATACTCTGACAAAAATGGGGAAACCCTACGGACTAAAACTTTTTGGCACCTACGCCATGAATTCGCTGCGCATGGAGAAATCCTACCGCGGCTGGGGCTCGGAGCTCACGACCGAAATCGACATGTTCGAAGCCTCCATGGAGCGCTTTATCCGCCTCGACAAGGCGGACTTCATTGGCAAGGCCGCCACCCTCTCCAAACACCAGCGCGGCCCCCGCATGAAGCTTGTGGGTCTTGAGGTGGCCAATACTGATTCGGATTGCGTGGGAAATGAGCCGGTTTACAGCGGAGACAAGATCGTTGGCCTCACCACCTCAGGCAGCTACGGCCACGCTGTTAAGAAATCATTAGCTTTCGCCTATGTGGACCCAGGCATGACAGCCATAGGTACAGGCTTAGACGTGCTCATGTTCGGTGAGAAGCGAAGAGCCGCCGTCATAGCCGAATCACTCTGGGACCCTACAAACGCCCGCCTAAAGGCTTGATACTAGGAGCAAATTGTTTTCAGCAAAGTCGTGCAACCCCGGATCAGGCCCGGGGCAGGCCTTTGCCGCAATGTGCTCTAAAGCGCTGTCAGATTCTTGGTTGGGGGCAGGTCTTCCCAGGAGCTTCCAGCGGCAATAATGCAGGTTTTGCCCTGTGGCGTCGTAAACAGGATAGTCCAGGTCCCGGCCTTCGATGCGAACACCTCGACAAGGTTGACCTGGCCAGCGATCCCTATCGCCTTGCCTGATTCCTGATATTTGTCATTGAGTGCCTTGATAAAGTCGGCGCGGTTGCCGCACATCGAGGCGGCCTGCGTCGGGCTCGAAGCGCCCAAAGCCAGCAAAGACACACACGCACAAATAATACTGAACTTAATCATAGGTCCTCCAGTCTCGCCGTCCGAGGCGCCGCCGGAGGATGCTAAACCCCCTGAGGTTAGGCGGGTCTCGGAACGGTTATGCCGATTAAATCGTCCATAAACAGCTCCAACTACACGTACCGAATCATCATGCGCTAAAGTTGTAAACAAATTGCCAACAAGGGGCCGATGCGATAGCTAGCCGCGATGCCCCCTTCCCAGACCCCCCAAGGCAGTACCCTGGCCGGCATTGCCCTCATGCTCGGGGCCATGTTTGTCCTGCCATTTCTTGATGTTGTGGCCAAAATCCTGGGCCAGCAGAATGTGCCCATCATCGAAATCGTCTGGGCCAGGCTGTTCTTTGGCATGGTGATGTCGGCACCCCTGGTATGGAAATTTGAGGGTGCGCGCGGCCTCATTCCCCAGCGCCCGGTCATTCACTTGATTCGCGCCACATTCCTTGTTGCAGCTACGGGGCTTTTCTTCTGGGCGCTGAAATTTCAGGGGATTGCCGAGACTCTGGCGATTTTCTTTGTGCAGCCCCTGGTGATAACCATGTTGTCGCCACTTATTCTCGGCGAAAAAGTGGGCATGCGGCGCTGGCTCGCGGTCGCGGTTGGTTTCATGGGTACGCTGATTATCATTCGACCAGGATTTCAAAGCCTGAACCCTGGCGTGTTCATGGCGCTGGGTGCGGGCACGTCTTTGGCGCTTTACATGCTGCTCACCCGCCGGATTGCGGGCAGTGCGGGCGCAATGACAACTACATTCCTCACCAGCCTTGCAGGCGCGGTGCTCACGTACTATAGCTGTCGTGTTCGTCTGGCAGACCCCTACTCCCCAACAGTGGTGGCTGTTCCTCCTGCTGGCCTTCATCGCCACTTCCGGGCACTACCTCATCGTGCGCGCCTATGATTATGCGGAGGCTTCGCTGCTTGCGCCACTCGGCTATACGGAAATGATCATGGCTGTCGTTGTGGGATGGTATTTCTTTGGCGATTTTCCCGATATTTGGACATTTGTTGGTGTCGGCATCTTGATTGCCTGTGCCATTTACATTTCCTATCGGGAGCGGGTGCGGAATGTTCCCCCGCTGGAAACGCCGCCAACAATGATCAGCTAGTTCTTGATCATTCTCTCAATGCGGCGATCGGGAATGAACCACATCAAGGCCACCGCAATGAAAAGGCCGCCGGAAATCCAGGGATTGTAGAAGGCAATGGCAATCGCTGTGGCGTAGATTGCAACTGAAATATTGCCTTTGAAGTCGGAGCCAATGGCTCTTGCGATGTCTGACTCCTTGCCGTGGGCGGCAATTATGAAGCGGACCAGAATGCTGTAGGCCGCTCCCGCCAGCATTAAATTTATGCCGTAGATAATCACCGGCCACGTGGCGAAGTGATTTTCACCCATCCAGCCCGTGGTGAAGGGAAACAGCGAGAGCCAGAAGAGGAGATGCAGATTGGCCCAGAGAATACCGCCACTTACATGCTTGACCCCGTGCATCAGGTGATGATGGTTATTCCAATAAATTCCCACATTAGCAAAGCTCAGAACGTAACTCAGGAAAATCGGACCAAGTTCCCACAGAGCGGAAAGTTCTGCGCTGTGGGGCACCTTAAGTTCCAACACCATGATCGTAATGATGATGGCGATCACGCCATCGCTGAAAGCCTCAAGCCGCGATTTACCCATAATTCCCCTTATTCGCTTTTGAAGCCAACCCTGGTATGCGACCCGTCGCAGTAGGGTTTGTTGGCGGAGTTGCCGCAACGACACAAGACCGCTTTAGTCACACGATTGATGGTCCGTCCGGTACCGCTCACTATTTCCAGATTGCCGCTGACCAGAAGCGGGCCATTCAGTTTTGGCATTATGTTTACGGGGCCATTGCGTAGCTCCAGAGCTTGTGACTCCTGTTTTGCAGGCTCGCCGCTGGCCACAAAACCCGCTGCGGTATGGCTGCTGTCGCAGAAGGGTTTCTTCCTTGATTGCCCGCAGCGGCAAAGCGTTGCCCGCAGTCCCTGATCCACACCGTTAATGGCAAGCGGTGCATTGATGGCAAGCGGTCCGTTTTCGCGCACCCGAACCGTGTTCACCAGGGGTGGCGCTTCTCCCATGCCGCCATCTACTCGCTCGTAAGTAATTGCGCCCGACGGGCAATTATGCGCAAGCTGGGCCATGGCTTCGGAACTGGCATTGTCTGGATGAATCCATTCGCCTTTGACGTTGGGAACAAAGACATCGGGCCGGTCCAGCACGCAATTGCGCGAGTGGATGCAGCGAGCGCCATTGAAGTGGATGATGAACTCGCTCTCCGCGAACGGTTTCGACGGCCATGGTTTCAGCCTCCAAAAATCAATGCACCGCTGCTGGCGCCCTATCCATGCGAAGTTTCAAGAGATACCAGACGATAGCCACACCAAGCGCCTTGCTTGCACTTCGGTTGTAAAGGCGGCAGGTGTCAGATAACCAGCGAGATGTTGGAATGCCAGCGTATCAAGTGGAACGGCAACAAGGCTTGAAATCAGAATTCGCGATTGCAGCGGGCGCTTGGTGAAGGAATAGATTGCCCAGTCGGCCATTTCAGACAGCACGAAGGCTGTAATGCTGGCCAGCGCAATGGCGGGATCCACCATGGAATAGGTGATAACACCGGCAAACAGAGTTGCGAGCAAAATCTTGTGGCCGATTTCGCGCTGGGCATAGTCACGCAATACGAAAACAAAACCCACAACGAGATTGGCCAAGTAAAGATCGCCAAACGGGGTTGACCAGAGGGTGACGCCTTGCACCAACTGAGCCGGGGCGAAGAGCCAATTCACCATCACGATGGAGGCGATATAGACGCCGACCGACACCAGAACACGGGTGGCCGCGTTCATCCGACGATCTCCGCGGCTTTGAAGCAAAGCTTGATTTCCTTCTTGGCGTTTTCGGCGCTGTCTGAACCGTGAACCGAGTTTGCTTCGATGGATTCAGCGAAGTCCTTGCGGATTGTGCCGGCGTCGGCGTTGGCCGGGTTGGTTGCGCCCATGATCTCACGATATTTGGCCACGGCATCATTGCCTTCCAGCACCTGCATCACGATGGGGCCGGAGGTCATGAACTTCACCAGGTCCTTGTAGAAGGGGCGCTTGGCATGAACGGCATAAAATTTCTTGGCATCGGCCTGTTTCCACTTCACGCGGCGCTGGGCGATGATGCGAAGGCCCGCGCCCTCGATCTTGGCGTTGATGGCGCCCGTCAGATTGCGCCGTGTTGCGTCCGGCTTGATGATCGAAAAGGTGCGTTCAATGGCCATAATAATCCCTGTATGTTGAAATGAATTGGGCCGCCTTTTAGGGGCGGCCCGTGAGAGTTGCAAGGCAGAAGTGCTATTCCTCGAGTTCGCCGAAGACGGCGGTGCCGCGGCTTACGGAGACCCGGCGGTTTTCCTGTTCGGCCTCAGCGGTTGGAATTTTCAGGTAGCGCTCGCCATAGCCCACGGTTTTCAGGTTTTCAGCGGGAATGACATAGTAGGTGGTGAGCGCCTTCTTGATGGCCGCCGCACGCTGGCGCGACAGGGCCTGATTGCTGGCAGCGGAGCCCACCGCGTCGGTGTGGCCTTCAATCAGGAATATCTCGCGCGGATGCTTGCCCAGGATGCGTTCCATGATTTCGCCCAGGCGGTCGAGATTGGCCACCTCTTCGGCCCGGACAAAGGCTTCATTGAAGCCAAAATGCACGGTATCGATTTCGATGCGCGGCAGGGCCTCGCGCAGGGTTGGCGAGGCTTCAACCTCCTCGACCGTGTAACGGCGATCTATTTTCTGGCGCGGCGGGGCGACGAGAACATCCTCCAATTCCTCATCATCAACTTCGGCGGCATAAACGTCGTCCTGCTGCTGGTCTGGATCGTATTCATCGTCCAGTTCGATTTCATATTCCTCATCCTGCAGTTCGACCTGGCGCTGGCGGCGCTCGCGGATCAGGCGCCGCTGCAGCAGGGCCTCATCGCGCGCCATAAGTTCGCGCCAGTATTCGCGCTGCCCGTCATCGTAGCGCTGGTCTATGGTAGACTGGCGGTAAACCTCAAGGCGGCGGCGCAGTTCGTAGTCCTGCAATTCGTCGGAAGGCCTGCGGTCATTCAACACGATTTCAAGGTTGAAGGTGTAATCCTTCTTCTTGAATTTCGATGGCTTGACGGGCGGCGCATCGGGTGCGGGCTGGCTTGTAGCTTCCTGCTTGGGCGGTTCAACCTGCTCCTTCACTGCCACGCGATTGCGCAATACTTCGCGCTCGACCCTGAACTTCTTGCGAAGCGCCTTTCGGTCTCGCGTGACAGTTCATTGCCGGCCATCAGCTCACGAATGCCATCAAGCCTTTTGCGCAGATCCTCATCGGAAAGCTTGTCGGCGGGTGTTGGATCCTCAAGAAAAATCTTGGCCTTGGCTTCGGCTTCGGGAACTGCTGCATTGCCATCCAGTTGCTGGGTCTGCTTGGTGTCAACGGCGGCGGCCGGGGGCTGGGGCTCAACAGCGGGTGCTGCCTGCTCGACCGGTGCAACTTGCTCAACCGGCGCAGCCTGCTCAACCGGTGCAGCCTGCTCTACTGGTGGCTGCTCGGTGGTTTCTGGCTGCACCAGCGGATCTGGTACTTTCTGAGCGGCCTGTTCGCGGGCCAGCATTTCAGCACGAACCGCCTTTACGATCTCGGCCAACTGGGCCTTGGTTTCCTCCGGCAGTTTTTTGGCCTTGGAGAATTGCCGCGCCAGCTTGAAGCGGCTGGCCAGATCATCTTCGCTGAGTTCGGCGAGCGGCCTTTGATCATTCAGAAGATTCGCCACGTCTGGTGGAATTTCCACGGGTTCTGGCGCGGCAGCTTCGACAGGTTGCTCGACTGGTTGCTCAACTGGCTGTTCAACTTTGCGACGGGTTGTTCGACAGCGGGCTGTTCCGCAGGCTGGGCGGCCTGCTGTTCTCGCGGGCCGCTATTTCACCGCGCGCGGCCTGGGCGATGGTCTGAAGCTGATCGCGCACTTCCGGCGCGAGATTATCCATTTTCGAGAACTGGCGGGCCTGCTTGGCGCGGGCGCCCAGCTCATCGGCTGAAAGCTCACTCAACGGCCTTTGATCATTTAGCAGAACCAGAACTTCTTCCGGAATTTGCGGGGCCGCCACTTCGGCAGCGGGCTGTTCCTGTGCCGGGGCCTCCTGGGCAAGTGCCGGGGTCGCAAACAGGGTCAAAGCCAAAAGACTGGCTGTCAGGGGTAGAAACTTCATGGGTCGCCTCCAAATAATTGGCATGGATAATTACACGCCAGAACGCTAATTTCGCTGGGTGTCTAGAAACAGTATGCGGCAGAACTATGGGGTAATTACGTACCCCTGCCACAAGTCTGAACGTTGGCAGACACGGTTTGTTCCATGCCAGCAAAATTAAAGCCTGCCAGCCTCGATGATGCGCTTCAGGAAAACCCGGGTGCGCTCCTCTTTGGGTTCGCCAAAAAGCTGGTCCGGGGGGCCTTCCTCATGGACCACGCCTTCATAGAGAAAGCACACTTTTGACGCCACTTCGCGGGCAAAGCCCATTTCATGGGTCGCCAGCAGCATGGTCATGCCCTGTTTGGCGAGATCACGCACAATGTTCAGAACCTCGGAAACCAGTTCGGGATCGAGGGCAGAGGTGATCTCGTCCAGCAGCATGAGCTTTGGTTCCATGGCCAAGGCCCTGACGATGGCCACGCGCTGTTGCTGACCACCTGACAGGCGATCGGGGAAATCATGCGCCTTGGCTTCCAGGCCAATGCGTTTGAGCAGAACCATGGCGCGCTCGTCGGCAGCACCCTGCTCCATTTTCAGGACCTTGGTGGGAGCCAGCGTGACATTTTCGAGCACACTCATATGCGGGAAACAGGTTGAAGCTTTGAAACACAATGCCGACCTGTTGGCGCAACTTGTTCACGTCCACGCCGGGTCCGGAAACCCGGTCATTTTCCAACCTGATTTCGCCACCCTGAATTTTCTCAAGCCCGTTGATGCATCGGAGGAGAGTTGACTTCCCACAGCCCGAGGGGCCGATGAGGCAGACCACCTGATGCTCATTCACCTCCAGATTGATGCCACGCAATACGCGCACCGGGCCAAATTCCTTTTCGACATTCTTCATTTCAAGAAATGCCACGTCAACCCCCTGCCCTGGTGCGGGCATTGTCGCGCTCGATGAGCTTGTCGACAAAGCGGGCCTGCGGAATGGTAATCAGTACGAAGAGGATTGCTACGATGGTGACGGCGGAAAGATTGAAGGCGTTTGATGCTATGATGCGCGATTGGTTGAAGGCGTCAATCACGCCCACCACCTGCACCAAGGCTGTGTCCTTCTGGAGGCCGATGAAATCATTCAGCAGCGGCGCCATGATACGGCGAACGGCCTGGGGTATCACCACATAACGCATTGTTTGCATGTAGGAAAGGCCGAGGGAGCGGGCCGCCGAAACCTGGCTCCAATGGATGCTTTCAATACCGGCGCGATAGACTTCGGCCACATAGGCGCCATAGGTCAGGGTGAGCGCCAGCACGCACCACCAGATCACCGGAATGCGCGTTGCAGTTTTGACTTCCATGGGCGTCATTGCGGAAAGATCAACAAACATCCCTACAATTTTTGGAACGATGAGCTCGGGCAGGCCTGAAATGGGCAGGCCAAAACCAATGAGGTAAAGTGTGACGACGGCGGGCAACCCCCGGAACACATCACAGTAAATAATCGCCAGCGCGCGAATGGGTTTTCCTGCCGGACCCGGCATCATGCGGGCCAGCGCAACAATTAGCCCCCATACCAGCACCAAAATTTCCGCGATGACAAAAATGAAAATATTGTTGAGCAGGAATGCCCTGGTCACCAGCCACCATTTTTGGCTCATCAATGGCAGGAAGAAAAATGTTTTCCCCACGGCTGCATCATTGGTGAGAATGAAGCAAATGAAGGCAAGGGCCACGAGGCCAAAGCTGCCCCAGCCGAAAGTGAGCCAGGCGGAATCGCGCGCCTCCGAGGTGGCGATGCGCATTTCAGCGAGATCATTTTTTGAGTGCGCCGTGCGCGCGGCAGCGGCTTTCTTGAGTGCCTTCAAGGCCGGGAAAAATGTCAGGCACGCCAAGGCAATGGCGAAGGCAAAGACAAGTTCCCAGGCAAAACCGTAAAAATTGAGGCTCCGCAAGGCGCCGCGAACCAAGGCTGTGGCTCCAAAGGTCGCCAGAACACATAGACCGGCGAACCACACGGCACTGACGCTGATGCGCGCGGCTTCATTCGGAATTTTTGCCGGAGTTTGAAGTTCGTCCAAAATCTTGCCTAAACGCAAAGAGAAACCCCCGCCAATCCGGCGGGGGTTTGAGGTCAATGATTATTCAAAGTATGGAATTGTCGCGGGGTCCTTGCCCCAGGCTGCGGCCAAGTATTTGCCAGCAAGCTTGGCAATGGTACCGTCGTCAATCATCGACTGGATGATCTTGTCGATGGTGGCCGAATTTGCAGAACCCTTTTCGTAAATTGCACCATAGACTTCACCAGTTTTATACTGGCCAACGACCACGGATTTTCCTTCCGTATTCAATTGTTCCACAAGTGCTATAGAAGAATCGGTCATGGCCGCGTCAATTTGGCCAGCGCGAAGGGCGGTAAACATATCCCCCTGTTCGGGGTACATTTGCACGTTGGTCAAGCCCAATTTCTCTGTTGCAAAAGCAGCGCCGGTAGTAGCCTGTTGCAGTCCAATTTTAGCCGTCTTGATACTTGTCGCATCTACAGGCGCATCCGCGCGAGTAAGTACGCCGATGTCTGAATTGAAGTAAGGAATAGAAAAATCAACTACCTTCTTGCGGTCTTCAGTAATCGAAACCTGCGAGAGGGTAAGGTCATAACCGGAGGTCTGGCCAGCTACCAACGGATCCCACCCCACGTTCACTACTTCCAATTTGTCGAAGCCGGCACGCCAGGCAATTTCAGCGGCCATGCAGTATTCCATGCCATCCTGGACCGCTTCCGGCGTATCGCCATTCCACCAAATTGGTGCTGGCAGATTAACCTGAACTGTGAGTTGTCCGGCTTTGGCAGGGCTTAAGATGGGGATCGATCCCCTGGTACCGGAAAGTTCACATTTGCCGATCATGTCCATGGACATGGCGGAAGTCGAAAGTGCCAGCGAAGCAGCAAGAGCAAGAAACATACGTTTGGAATGCGCCATTTATGAACTCCCTGTTTTGGCGAGAAAAAACAAGCATACACCGAAAAGGGGGATGGGCGGCAAGGGGGTTGTTATCCCGTCCAGCCCAGACCTGCGGCCACGCAATTCATGGTCATGAGCAGCGGCAGGTTCAGGGTGCCATCGTGCTTGGACTCGCGGCTTTCGCGCAGCAGTTGGACCTGCCAGAGATTGGCGCGGTCAACCATGGGGCGCACGCGTTCAAACCTTCGCCAGAGGCCCTGGAAGCGTTCGCAAAGGACTTTCTCGCCGGTCAACTCCAGAATGGACCGGCTGGTGCGGCGATGTTCGTGGCTGATGACGGCGAAGATGCGTTCGGCGTCAACGCGATCAGGAACAAGTTCCGCGTACCTCTCGGCCACACGCATGTCCGCGAGGAAGAGCGATTTTTCAACTTCATCGACGGCCAATCTAAATCCGCGAGACTTGTTGAACATGTCACGGAGCAACGTCAGGCCCTGAGGTCCACGCGCTGCCAGGAAGTCATCGAGGGCATAGCCCAGTCCATACCAGCCGGTAAGCAGGTGGCGGTTCTGGCTCCAGGCAAAAACCCAGGGGATGGCGCGCAAATCCTCGATGCCTTTGGCGCCGAAACGGCGTGCCGGACGGGAACCCAACTTCAAGAGCGCCAGTTCTTCGACGGGACTTGCGGCGTGAAAATAAGTGAGCAAGGCTTTGTCTTCGGCAAGCCGCCGATAGGCCTTGAAGGACAGGCTGGCGATTTCCTCAACTGCCTTTTGATGTTCGGGATTGATGCGCAGTTCCGGTTCTTCGCCGGATTTCAAAGTGTGAACCAGAACGCTTGAGGTCAGCACTTCGAGATTGTTCAGTGCGGTGCCGCGGTTGGCAAATTTTGAGGAGACAACTTCGCCCTGCTCGGTCACGCGCATGTGGCCGTTGATGGTGCCGGCGGGCTGGGCAGCGATGGCTCTTCCCGTCGGTGCACCGCCGCGGCTTACGGAACCGCCACGACCATGGAAGAAGCTGATGTCCACGCCCGCCTGCTTGCCAACGCGAATGAGCCGCCGCTGGGCTTCAAACAATTCGAAGCTGGCGCAGAAAAATCCGCCATCCTTGTTCGAGTCCGAATAGCCCAACATGATTTCCTGACGCCCACCGTTGTCGCCAATCGACTTCTTCACCACCTCGGTGGCCAGAAGTTCCTTCATGATGGCAGGTCCGGCGCGCAGATCATCAATGGTTTCAAAGAGCGGTACGATGCGAAGTCTGCAGCTTTCACTGCTGGTATCATCGCGGAACAGGCTGCAGTATTTTGCCAAAAGATAAAGGCCAAGGACATCATCAGCACTGCGCGTCATCGACAGAATGAAGGTGCCGATGGATTGCGGGTCAGGCCCGTCCACGGTTTCGCGGATAAGGTAGAGTAGGTCGAGCAGTTCGCGCGTTTCTTCGGATACACCAAAGAAATTAGGCAGGAAGCCCATGGGTTTGTTGAGTTCATTCAGAATCCATGAGGACCATTCGGCACTTCCCACTTTCGGGGCTGGTTCCTTGGCGACCGGATTCATCTTGTGCCAGATTTCCTGCAGCACGCGGTTGATCACCGTGGTGTTCTGGCGGATGTCGAGGCTTACAGTGCGGAATCCGAAAATCTCTGCTTCCCAGCGCACGGGGCGCACCAGGGTTGCGGCAAGCGTCACCGCCTTCATGTCAACGAGTGCAAGCTCGGCGGCCGCGAGTTCAGCAATGAACTCCGTAACATTGCGGAATGGTGTTGCACCGGGCATTTCTTTCAGGCGAATCCTCAGGGCACTGAAGAATTGCCGGAATGGCTCCTGCGGATTTCGCTGCCTGATGATTTCGCCCTGCCCGCAGGCTTCCAGTTGCAGCGCCAGCCTTTCGGCGAACTCCGCCGGAAATTTCACTTCATTGCCGCTGAGCGAGATGAGATGAATCAAATCACCGAGGCGCTTTTCAAGTCGCTCAACCGCTGCTCGCCTATTCTCCTTGAGAGCGTTGCGCGTGGTGGCCACGGTCACAAAAGGATTGCCATCGCGGTCGCCGCCAATCCAGGAGGAAAATTTCAGGGGCGGGCGCACGCGGCTGGGTAATTCCGGATAATGGCGTTGCAACGCGGATTCCATGAGGTCACAGAGCGATGCGGTGCGGTCAAACAGGGCTTCACGGAAAAAATGCAGGCCCCAAGAAATTTCTGATTCAACCGTGGGCTTTTCGATCCTGATTTCACCGGTCATCCAGAGCAAATCGATTTCATTGCGCAGGAGCTCAACAAGGGCCTTGCGTTCGCGGGGCGTCCAGCGCGGGCTTTCCAGTTCGTAGAGCTTCAAATAAATGCGGCGGTGAATTTCAAGAACGGTCACGCGTTTGGCTTCGGTCGGGTGCGCGGTGATGGTGGGCTGAACATCGATGGTGTCCAGGGCCTTCTGCACGGTTTCAGGCGCTACACCGAAGGAAGCAACCTGGGAGAAGGCGTGGGAGAGCGAGCCGGTCACCACATCGGGTCCGCCCTGTTTTTCAAACTGGCGGCGATTGCGGATGGCGGCGTTTTCCTCGGCAATGTTCAAGAGCTGAAGCCAGATGCCGATGGCCTGGAGGGCGTGCTCAATGAGGTGGGGTGGAATGCCCGCTGCTTCTTCCGGCTCATCTATGACGCTCAGAACGGCGGGTTCGCGCAGCCGTATGACCTGGCGCAGTAGATCGCGCAGCATGACTGTGATTTCGTCGATATAGGCGCCGTCTTCGGCGGCGGCCAAAACCGGCTTATCCATCTTGCCTGTTCCCATTTGAGTGGCGCACCTCACGCCGCGCCTGCAATTTGTGCAGCGCAACATTGTTCCTGTCAATGTGATAATGTGGGTTCCCCCGTCCGCTTTCTCCCGCTAGAACGCCGCTCCATGTTACAAATCAACAATCTTACCTTTCGAATCGGCGGAAGGCTCCTGCTGGAGGCGGCCTCGGCTTCCCTGCCTGACGGCCACAAGGTTGGCCTTGTGGGGCGCAATGGCACGGGAAAATCCACGCTTTTGAAGCTTATTCTCGGCGATCTCATCTCCGAGTCGGGTTCGGCCAGCGTTCCGAAGAACGCCCGGATTGGCACCGTGGCGCAGGAAGCGCCCGGCGGTTCCGAAAGCCTGCTAGACACGGTTATGGCGGGGGACAAGGAGCGGGAAGCCCTGCTGGCGGAAGCGGAGACGGCAACAGATCCACACCGCATTGCGGAAATTCAAATCCGGCTCGCCGATATTGATGCCCATTCGGCCCCGGCGCGGGCGGCCATCATTCTGGCGGGCCTTGGCTTCAATGAAGAAACGCAGAATGGCCCCTGCTCAGCCTTGTCCGGCGGCTGGCGCATGCGGGTCGCCCTGGCGGCGGCGTTGTTTGGTGCTCCCGATGTGCTGCTGCTCGACGAGCCTACGAACTACCTCGACCTTGAAGGCACGATCTGGCTCAAGAGCTATATCCGCGATTATCCGCACACCATTCTGCTGGTAAGCCATGACCGTGATCTTTTGAATGAGGCCGTTGATTCAATCCTGCATCTGGATCAGGGCAAGCTCACGATCTATGTGGGCAACTACGATAATTTCGAACGCCAGCGCCGCGAGAAGCAGGCACTCACCCTGAAGATGAAGAAGAAGCAGGACGAACACAGGGACCATGTTATGGCCTATGTGGATCGCTTTCGTTACAAGGCTTCCAAGGCGCGGCAAGCGCAAAGCCGGTTGAAGGCGTTGGCAAAATTGCAGCCCATTGCCGATGTTGTTGAAAGCCGTGTCGCCCCGTTTCTATTTCCAAATCCGGAGCGGGCATTGGCACCGCCCCTCGTGCGATGGGACAAAGCCTCCGTTGGCTATGGCGACAGGGCGGTTCTGAAGAATATCACGCTGCGACTTGATCCCGATGACCGGATTGCGCTTCTGGGTTCCAACGGCAATGGCAAATCGACTTTTGCGAAATTGCTGTGCGGGAAGCTTCAGGTTATGGGCGGTGAAATGCGCCATCCGCCGCGCATCACCATGGGCTATTTCGCCCAGCATCAATTAGATGAATTGTCAGAAGACCTCTCGCCGTATGAGTACATTTCTTCGCTCATGCCCGATGCCACGGTTTCGCAGCGGCGCGCCAAGATCGGCGCGGCGGGATTTGGCGCGGCACTGGCTGATTCAAAATGCTCGACGCTTTCCGGCGGCGAGAAAGCGCGTCTGCTGTTCATGCTGGCCACTTTCCATGGCCCGCACATCCTCATTCTCGACGAACCGACCAACCATCTCGATGTGGACAGCCGCGAGGCGCTCATCATGGCGATCAATGACTATGAAGGGGCGGTCATTCTCATAAGCCATGACCGGCATATCATTGAAACCTGCGCTGACAGCTTGTGGCTTGTACGGGATGGGACAGTGAAGCCGTTTGATGGCGACATGGATGAATATACGGATATCGTTTTAGGCCGTGCACCAACTGCGAAGAAAATGGAAAAGGCCGCGGCCCCTGCGGTAAAACCGCTCAAAAAGCTCATGACTCCGGTCATCAAGAAAAAGATTCAGGAACTTGATCTCAAGATGTTGAAGATCAAGGACAAGATCATACTGCTTGAGCAGGCACTCGCTGATCACACAATTTATGCGCAGGAACCCAAAAAAGCGGCGGATTTTGCCCGGCTGAAAAGCAAATTTGAATCGGAACTTGAGCGCGAAGAAACCTACTGGCTTGAGCTGCATGAGGGCACATTGAATGCTTGATCTCACGGGTACGTGGTTCGGCTATCTCAGCCTTTTGATATTTGTGGTCGCCTATATCCTGGTGATCCTCGAAGAAACCACGCAACTGCGGAAATCAAAGCCGGTGCTCATGGCGGCGGGGTTGATCTGGGCTTTGATCGGCATGGCCTATGCGGCAGCTGGCATGGGCGAAAAGGCAGAAGAAGCGGCGCAGCACGTGATTTTGGAATATGGCGAGTTGTTCCTGTTTCTGCTTGTGGCGATCACCTATGTGAACACGCTGGAAGAGCGCCGCGTATTTGATGTCCTGCGGATGAAACTAACCTCCAGGAATTTATCGTACCGCAAACTATTCTGGCTTACCGGCATCTTTGCTTTTTTTCTTTCCAGCGTTCTCGACAATCTGACGACAGCTCTGATCATGGGTGCGGTGGCTCTGGCTATCGGATCGAAATCGCCCAAATTTATCGCGGTCTCCTGCATCAGCATCGTGGTAGCCGCCAATGCGGGCGGTGCGTTTTCCCCTTTCGGCGACATCACAACCCTCATGGTCTGGCAGAAGAACAAGCTTACGTTCTTTGAGTTCTTCGCACTTTTCATCCCATCTCTCATAAACTGGCTGGTTCCCGCACTGGTGATGCAATTTGCCATTCCGGGTGAAACTCCTGAAGCGGGTCATGAAACTGTGCGCGCCAAGCCAGGGGCCAATGGCGTGATCGTCCTCTTTGCGTTGACCATTGCGACAGCCGTTGCCTTCCGGAATTTTTTGCATCTGCCGCCTGCCCTGGGCATGATGCTGGGCCTTGGCTACTTGCAGGTGTGGTCCTATTTCCTGCAGCGCAAGGGCACGCGTCTTGGAGATGGCGACATGGTGCTCAATTCCTTCAAGCAGATTGAGCGGGTTGAATGGGACACGCTGCTGTTCTTCTTCGGCATCATATTTGCAGTCGGCGGCCTTGGCGTGCTGGGCTATCTCGCAATGGCCAGCCAGTATCTCTATGTCGACCTTGGCCCGACAATTGCAAACGTCGCAATCGGCGTTTTGTCAGCAGTTGTTGACAACATTCCCCTCATGTTTGCGGTGCTCACCATGAATCCGGTTATGAGTGATGGCCAGTGGCTGCTCATAACGCTCACAGCGGGTGTGGGCGGCAGCCTGCTGTCGATCGGGTCAGCAGCGGGCGTGGCCCTAATGGGACAGGCGCGCGGGCACTACACATTCTTCAGTCACTTGCGGTGGAGTTGGGCCATCGCGCTGGGATATGCGGCGAGCATCTTCGCGCACCTGTTTATCAACTCGGCACTGTTCTGAGATGAACGACCAATCGGCTCTCTCGCGATTCATCAATCACGAAGCCACAGCGGGATTGGTCCTCGTTGTTGCCGCAGCCGCAGCACTTGTGGTCACCAATATTGGCTACGCTGAATCCTACGACTATTTCCTCGAACTTCCGGTCTCGGTTCAAATCGGCCCTATCGGGCTGAACAAGACCTTGGTTCATTGGGTCAACGACGGTCTCATGGCCATTTTCTTTTTTCTCGTTGGTTTGGAGATCAAGCGCGAAGTCCTGCAGGGCAACCTTTCGTCGCGCGAACAGATCATCCTTCCCGCCGTGGCAGCACTTGGCGGCATGGCAGTTCCAGCCCTGATTTATGCCTATTTCAACTGGGGCACTTCCTCTATCGGCGGCTGGGCCATTCCCGCAGCCACCGATATCGCGTTTGCGCTAGGTGCATTGGCTCTTGTCGGCGCGCGCGTACCGTTGTCGCTGAAAGTCTTCTTGCTGGCGCTGGCCACTCTTGACGATCTCGGTGCCATTGTGATCATCGCCATTTTCTATGCGTCGAACCTTTCGCTCATCGGGTTGGGCCTGGCAGGCATTGCGTTTACCGGTCTGATCATTCTCAATCGGCTGCGGATAGACAGGACCGCGCCCTATCTGTTTTTCGGTCTAGCCATGTGGGTGTTTGTCCTGGAGTCCGGAGTCCATGCCACGCTATCGGGCGTTGCGCTGGCAATGACCATTCCACTATTGCGCAGTGATGGATCAAGCTTCATCCATGCGCTGGAAGAAGGCCTGCACCCCTATGTGAAATTCCTTATCCTGCCCCTCTTTGCCTTTGCCAACGCGGGCATTCCCTTAAACGGCCTGTCATTGGATTCGCTTACGGCACCGATTCCACTTGGCATTGCCTCGGGGCTGATTTTCGGCAAGCCCATTGGTATCCTGCTCGCCGTTGCAGTGTGCACCATGCTTGGTCTGTCGCGATTGCCGGAACGCGCAACCTGGATTCAAATGGTTGGTGTCGGCTGTCTTTCGGGCATAGGCTTTACCATGAGCCTGTTTATTGGAACACTGGCGTTTGACTCAACCATTGAAATTGATGCGGTGCGCATGGGCGTGATCGTGGGGTCAATCATCGCAACTCTGTTGGGCCTTTCAGTATTGTGGCTGGGTTCGAGGAAATCGGCGCCCTAGGATCGTTTCATTCTCCGGTCTTTGACTTGTTCTGCCAGCGATAATTTTCGTCTTGCTGCCAGTAGGAAATTTCGTGGCCCTCGGCTTTCAGGCGCTTCCAGTCGGCGCGCGCGGCAGTCACCGCGATTTCATCGCGCCCGTCAAACAGAATGGCGGCACGGGTGAGGCCCGACACATCACCGACGACTGCGCCTTCGATGAAAAAACGAACCGTCGCATTGTTGGGATTATCGGTTTCCGCGGTCAGCCAGATTGGCTGCTTGTCCGCTTTGCCGTCGGTCTTTGTGCCGTGGGCGAGAAACGCATCGGCCTCACTCTTCCATAGGAGCTCCGAAACTTCTTCGACCCTATCTTCCTTGCCGATTTGCACCACACAACGCCAGCCGCGTTCCAGCGCTTTTGAAAGTTGTCCGGGAAGCACCTGTTCCCAGGGCTTGTGTTCGAGGTGGTAAAACATGATTTCGGCCATGGCCCGTTTCACCCCAGGCGGCTGGCCAAGGCAAGCCGGAAAGTTTGGATTTGGCGGTTTATCGCGCTAATGTCCGGCGGGGCTACTGTGGGGAGACTGGGCGATGAGAGCACTCTTGGGGCTGGCCGCGATGGGCCTGATTTTGGCAACAACATCGGTGAATGGCGCGAGTTTGTGCAACTGCTGCGCAAGTGGTGTGGCCGAGAGTTGCAGTGCGGTGTGCGCCAGCGCCAAACCAGCGCCTAGCCAATGTGTGGCCATGGTGGATTTTGCGGCTGAGGCAACAATCGCAGATGGCATTAATCCACTCTACGATATTTCCCTTCGCAGCGTCTCTTTCGAGGATGCTGGACCACAACAGTTGGAAAGCTTCCGGAAGCTTCTGGAAACGTCGCGGCGCGGACTGGAGAAAGACCGCAAGGCATCAAGGAGCGACTTCCGAAAGCACAGGATTGATGAGGCCGGTTTCAAGGCAAACACCCAGCGCTACGAAGATGCGGTCGTGAATTATTATTGGGGACTGCGGGCCTACCGGGACCGCCTTGCAGCGGTCCCGAAAAAGTAAAGTTTTAGGCCATTCACGCCAGCGTCGGATAGTCGGTGAAGCCTGCTGCGCCACCGCCAAAGAAGGTAGCGGGGTTGGGCTGGTTCAGCGGGGCCTTTTTCTGCAGGCGGGTGACGAGGTCCGGATTGGCCAGCGCCATTTTCCCCACCGGCACCAAATCCGCCAGGCCGGTTTTCACGTCCTGATCAAGATTTTCCGGGGTTGCATTCGGACGGTTGACCAGAAACGAATGCGTCCAGGCCTTACGCAGGTCCTGCACCAGCTTTTCATCGCCCGTATGCAGGATGTGCAGATAGGCGAGGTTGAGCTTGTTCAATTCGGAAACAAGGTGGCGATAGAGATCGCCAGCCTCGGGGCCTTCGGCCAGACCACCTGCCGTGTTGAGGGGCGAAAGGCGGATGCCCGTGCGCTCCGCACCAATCTCTGCCGCCACGGCCTTGGCCACTTCGATGGCAAAGCGCGCGCGGTTTTCGATCGAACCACCATATTCATCGCTGCGCGTGTTGGCGTTTGGCGCAAAGAACTGCTGCACCAGATAGCCGTTGGCGCCGTGGATTTCCACGCCGTCAGCACCCGCCTCAATGGCTCGCTTGGCGGCAAAAGCGAAATCCTTCACCGTCTGCTTCACTTCGGCAGTGGTCAGCGCGCGTGGCGTTGGCGCATCCTGCATGCCCGTTGGCGTGAACATAGGCACGCCGGGGGCAATGGCGGAAGGAGCCACGGGCTGGCGGTGGTGGGGAGTGTTGTCCGGGTGGGCAACGCGGCCCGTATGCATGAGCTGGATGTAGAGGCGGCCGTCTGCCTTGTGGACCGCCGAGGTCACCTTTTTCCAACCCGCGACATGGGCGTCGGTGTAGATTCCGGGTGTTGTTGTATAGCCTTGGCCATCGTCGGATGGCTGTGTGCCTTCCGTTATTAGCAGGCCGAGCGAAGCCCTTTGCGCATAGTATTCTGCGGCAAGATCGCCGGGTGTGCCATCCGGCTTGGCCCGACTTCTGGTCATCGGAGCCATGGCAAAGCGATGCGGCAGCGTGATATTTCCGAGTTTAATGGGGTCCCAAAGACTATTCATGACAGGTTCCTTTGCGTGCGGGTTGAACTCCCAGAGTCCAGTTGCTATTTGTTCTCTGGTATAGTATTGTAACCAGCACTACATATGAAACTCTTATTTGTAACACAAGAAGGCACAATTATGAAACCAGGTACCCTAAATGATAGTGGCGACTGCCGCGCCGTGGCGGACGTGCTGGCGCGCATCGGTGACAAGTGGACGGTCTATATTGTGGGGCTCCTGTCGAAGGGTCCCATGCGCTTTAATGAAATACGGCGCGCCGTGACTGCCATTTCGCAGCGCATGCTGTCGCTCACCCTGCGCGGGCTGGAGCGTGACGGGCTGGTGACGCGCACGGTGTTCCCAACCATACCGCCACGCGTCGATTATGAATTGACCGAGGTTGGCCGCACGCTCATTGCCCCTCTGAGGCAAGTTGGCACGTGGGCCATCGCCAATCGCGATTACGTAGAAGGTGCGCGCGCGAAGTTCGATGCCGCCAACGCGGGCAGCAAAACGGCAGAGGCATTGGGCCGGCGCCGGACTAACGCACTACCCAAAAACCCGGCATTTGCATCCAGCAGTTCCCCGCCACTGGCGGAGTGAATTACTTCTCGTAGTGCTCGGCCACCAGATGATTGAGCAGCCGCACGCCCCAGCCTGAGGCCCAGCTTTGGTTGATTGGGGACTTGATGGAATCCATCGCGGTTCCGGCCACGTCGAGATGGGCCCAGGGCACCTTGTTCACGAAGCGCTGGAGGAATTGTGCGGCGGTAATGGAGCCCGCATTGCGGCCGCCGATGTTTTTCATATCGGCCACGTCGTGGTCAATCAGCTTGTCGTATTCAGCAGTCAAAGGCATGCGCCAGACTTTTTCGCCGGTGGCGTTGCCGGCCTCCGAAAGGCGCGTGGACAATTCATCGTTGTTGGAAAACAGACCTGCGTGTTCCTTGCCGAGCGCCACGAGTATTGCGCCTGTCAGCGTCGCCAAATTCACCATGAATTTTGGCTTGAAACGGTTCTGAACATACCAAAGGACATCGGCGAGAACGAGCCTTCCTTCGGCGTCGGTATTGAGCACGGCAATGGTTTGGCCCGACATGGACTTCACCACGTCGCCGGGGCGCTGGGCCTTTCCGTCAATCGCATTTTCCACAATGCCGATGGCGCCGATGGCATTCACCTTTGCCTTGCGTTTGGCGAGCGCCAGCATCAATCCCGTCACACAGGCAGCGCCGCCCATATCGCCTTTCATATCTTCCATGCCAGCGGCGGGCTTTATGGAAACCCCACCAGTATCGAACGTGACACCCTTGCCCACAAAAGCCACTGGCTTATCGCCCTTTTTGCCGCCATTCCACTTCATCACCACAAGGCGGGCCTCATGGGGTGAGCCTTGTGCCACACCAAGCAATGCACCCATGCCCAGTTTTTTCATTTGTGCAGCGTTGAGGATTTCAACTTCCACTCCGCTCTTGCCCAGCGCTTTGGCGCGGGCCGCAAATTCGATGGGGAAAAGAATGTTGGCGGGCTCATTCACGAGATCGCGGGCGAGATGAACGCCTTCACGGACGGCGCCGAAGGGTTCAAAGGACTTTTTCGCTTTCGATGCTTCAGATGACAAAATTGTTAGCTCATCAATTGCGCCATTCTTTTCAGGTTTCTTGGTTTTGTAGCCGTCAAAGCTGTAAACGCGAAGGCTGGCGCCGGAAGCGATGAGGGCCGCGGCCTGGCCCGGCTTCAGCTTCGATTTGGCAGGCAGTTCTGCGGCAATGCCGGCCGCTTTCGCCTTCGCGGCCTGCAAGGCCCCGGCAATGACGCCGCCGAGCAATTCCACTTCTTTTTCGCCTAATGAGTTAGCGGAACCCAACCCTACAATCAAAATGCGGTCAAAGCCCCCGCCTGGCGCCAGACAGTCCAGAACAGAATCACGCTTTCCATCAAATTTCGCAACCTTTATAGCTTTCGACAGGTGCCCGTTAGTGCGCTTGTCGGCGAGGGCTCCCGAAGGGAGCAGTTTTCCACCCTCCTCAGCCAGAACAACAAGGATTCCAGATTTGGGCAAGGCGGCATCGGCGAAATTGATTTTCATGATTTATTCCATTGATTTGCTTGCGCAATTGCTTAGCCGCTTCGGCCACGGTGTTCAACAGAAAGACATTCCCAAGGCCGCCACAATCGCGCCTTTTCAAGGACAATTTGAACCCACAAAACGTTAGAATTCTTTGCTTCACGGCGCCTGTGAAACCGGTTATGAAAGTGTAACGTATTGTGATTGATTTGGCAGGAAACGTGATAGCCGCAACGATTCCGAGGAAATTGGCGTTTAGTGCGGGGGCCATGATCTCTCGCGGGAGCCTTTTGGTCTGGGTGAGTCTTGTTGCCTTGCTCGTAGCGGCGCCGATTTCCCAAGCCATCGTCAACAAGGAATTCATCAAACCCATCACCAAGAAGCCTGCGGCCGGCACGCGTGTGAATGTCGAAGCTGATCGCATCGCTTTTGACGCCAAGAGCAAGATTGCCACTGCCACTGGTACGGTGCGACTCACTTATGGTCCTTACGTTTTGGTGGCCACCAAAATTGTCTATAATGAAGCCACCGACGACTTCAAAGCTAATGGTTCGGTTGAGCTGCGCGAGCCCAATGGCAATATTCTGCAGGCTGAAACTGCCGAGTTGCATAACAAATTCAAGGAGGGCTTTGCCAAGCACGTGCGCGCACTTCTTACCAATGATGTGACGATTACGGCTGATTACGTCAGGCGGCAAGAAAACGGCATCACGGTTTATGAGCATGCAAGCTATACGGCGTGCAAGGACTGCACCGCGAACGGCGGTGCACCGCTTTGGGAAATTACCACGACAAAAACCGTCCACGATGAAAAGGCAAAAAATCTTTACCACACGAATCCTACGCTTAGATTTGGGGGCGTGCCGGTTGCCTGGCTGCCTTACGCGGAGATGCCGGACCCCACTGTCACGCGACGCAGCGGATTTCTCCTGCCGACTTTTCATAGCGGCGATACTTACGGCATCGGGGTCACCACACCCTATTTCCTGGAGCTGGGCCGCAGCGCCGATGTTACCTTCAATCCACGGTGGACCACGCTGCAGGGGCCCGTGGCAGATGTGGATTTTCGCCAGCGCCTGAAATCCGGCAGCTACAATATCCATGGCTATGGTGTTTATCAGTTTAATGAAGTTGCGCCACCGGGCGATGAAAGCTTGCGCGGAGCTGTAAAGACGGTTGGTGGTTTCCGACTGAATGACACGTGGGACTGGGGCTGGGACGGCACGCTGACCAGCGATAAAACCTTCCTCAGCGACTATGATTACGATGGCGAATCGCTGTTGACCAGCAAACTTTATTTAACCGGCATGGAAGACCGGAATTACTTTTCTGCCCAGGCGTTGCATTTCAGGACCTTGTCATTAATTGAAGATCAAAGCACCATCCCCACGGCCCTGCCCTATATCAATTCGGAATACACACTTGAACAAGCCGTGCTTGGTGGTGAACTGAGTTTTGATTTCAGCGCCTACTCGCTTTCGCGAGACGATCCGGAAACACCCTTTACAACGATCAATCACGGCACCGACCAAACCCGCGCCGTAAGCAACGTCAATTGGCAAAAGCAAATGACGACGGGCGTTGGGCAGGTGATTACACCTTTTGCCAGATTGCGCAGCGATCTCTACATTACCAGCAACGTGCCCGATCCTACCGCGGTCGGCGGGTTTCGCGAAAGTGAAACGACGGGCCGGGTACTGCCTTCAGTTGGCGTGGATGTGCGCTGGCCGTTCATTGCCTCCTACAATTTTGGGCAGAGCATCATAACGCCTGTGTTCCAGGCCATTGCCGCCACGGATGAAACGGATGAAGAAAAAATCGGCAATGAAGATGCCATAAGTGTGAATTTTGACAACAGCAGCCTGTTCCTGCAGGACCGCTTCACCGGCCAGGACCGCTATGAGGGCGGCACCCGCACCAATGTTGGCCTGCTCTATTCCTTTCTGGGCGAGAATGGCGGCTTTGCGCGGGTAAGCCTTGGTGAATCATTTCACATCGCCGGCGAGAACAGCTTCGGATTGGGCTCGGGGCTTGAGGGCACCCAGTCTGATCTCGTTGGCGCCATCGTATTCCAACCTTGGGATAATTTGGGGTTTTCCTATCAGGCGCGGGTGGAGGAGGATCTTTCCGACATCAATGTTCAGGAAGCTTTTGCAAACTTCAGCTTAAGCCGGTTTTCAGGCTCACTCGGCTATGTATTTCTTGACAGTGAGCCAAGTGCCGGCCGTGTTGATGACATCGAGCAAATCGAAAGCGATGCCAGTTTCAGATTTACCGAAGCCTGGAGCCTGTTTGGCGGCATAAAGTACGATCTGGAAAATAGTGTTTTCATGAGCAAGTCAGCCGGCATTGCCTTCGACTGCGACTGCATGAGCGCGAAATTGACATATTCGGAATCCAACACAACGGACGTGAGCGACACATTAGAGCGCTCACTTAAGCTTTCCGTTGAGTTGCGTACAATTGGCCATACCGATTTTTCTGCTGGCCTCTAAGTGAGAAATTAATGACGAAGCCTTCCTATTGCCTTGCGGTTTTTCTGTGTGCGTTGTTTTTATCCGGCGGCAGCCAGAATTCTTCCCTTGCGGCAGGCGATCAGGGCATTGTGGCCACCGTTAACGATGTTCCAATTACAAGTTTCGATATTGACCAACGTTTGCGGCTCCTGGAAATTTTGGGTAACAAGCAGGAAGGCGCCAGTGCGCGCAAGAAGGCACTGCAGGCGATGATTGATGAAGTCATCAAAATCGCGGAAGCCAAGAAGTACAAAGTTAATGCCACGGACAAGCAGCTTGAAGAACAGTTGCGGCGCATTGCAAAAGGCCTGAATACCGATGGCCCGGGGCTCCGCGCAAAGCTGGATTCGCAAGGAATTGCCGTAAGCTCATTGACCCAGTATTTGGCCGCGCAAATTGCTTTTGCCCGCATATTGGGAGGCAAGTACCAGGTCAAGATCAAGGTGGAGCCCGCGGAAGTTGACAGGAAGTATGACGAAATAAAGCAGGGCTTGGAGAAAAAAGTCAGCACCATCATGAATGACCCGCGCATGAAGGCGGTTCAGATTTACAGCATTATTGAAATCGACTTACCGGTTGAGTCAGCTGATGACGCGATGCTCCTTCAGGCCCGCGCAATTGAGGCAGGCCAATTGATCAAGAATTTCAACGGCTGCAACACTGCGCGCGAGGCAGCTTCCGGAATTTTCAATGTCAAGATTGGAAAGCAAATCGATGCGGTTGCAGCGAAAATTCCCAAGTCGTTAAAGGAGGCCCTTGACAAGGTTGGCCCGGGCAAAGCCATGGGACCAGCGCGCGGGGCAAAGGGCATCCAGGTTATTGGCTTCTGCGGCAAGCGGACTATTCAGCCACCCAAGCCAAAGTATGAGCTGCCCACCAGGGAGCAGGTCGAAGCGGCTGTATCAAATGAGAAGTACGATGCTGCCGAGAACAAATACATGAAAATAATGCGCAAGACGGCTTTGATCGAGTACAAAGACTCGGCCTACGCGCAGCCCTGAGCGATGGGGCAAACCGCACAAAATACCAGACCGATTGCGCTTACATGCGGAGAGCCCGCAGGTGTGGCTCCGGAAATCACCGCCAAAGCCTGGCTCGCTCTACGTGATGTGAGCGACGCCGCGTTTTTTCTGATCGGTGATCGCGACTATCTTAGCAGCCGTTCTGCGATAGCGGGCATTTCAATTGAAACTACAATAATTTCCGACCCCCGCGAGGCGTCCGGGAAATTTGCCACGTCCCTGCCGGTCCTGCACCGGCCCGTAATGGTTCACCCCAGACCAGGCGTCATTGATCCAGCTACAGCGAAAAGCGTGATCGCAGCCATTGATGAGGGCGTTTCTTTGGTCATGGATGGAGAAGCCGCAGGCCTTGTCACCAATCCCATTCAGAAGGAAGCGCTCTATTCCGCCGGCTTCAGGCACCAGGGCCATACGGATTATCTGGCGGCGCTCGCAAGCAAGAATGGCCAGAGAGTGCAGGAGGTGATGATGCTGGTCGCCAAAGGCCTTCGCACTGTTCCGCTGACGGTTCACATCCCTTTCAAGGACGTGCCAGCAGCCCTAAGTACAGGCATGATTGCTTCGCAGGCCCGTGTTGTGGCTAATGATTTGCAGAAGTATTTTGGAATTGCGCAGCCCCGCCTCGCGTTCACAGGGCTTAATCCCCATGCGGGCGAGAACGGCACCATGGGAAGAGAGGAACAGACGATCATCATCCCGGCGATAAATCAGCTGCGCGCCGAAGGCCTGATTGTTGCGGGACCGCTTCCGGCTGATACGGCGTTTCATGAGGAAGCGCGCGTAACCTATGATGCCATTCTCTGCATGTATCACGACCAAGCCCTGATTCCGGTGAAGACCCTGGATTTTCACGGCGGGGTCAATGTCACTCTTGGCCTGCCTTTCATCCGTACCTCGCCGGACCACGGCACGGCACTCGGCATTGCAGGCACGGGAAAAGCCAATCCGCAGAGCCTTATCGCAGCGCTGAAACTTGCTGGCGAAATGGCGGCCCATGTCCGTGGCTGAAGACGGGCTGCCGCCGCTTCGCGAGGTCATTGCGCGGTATGATCTCGGAGCGAAGAAAAGCCTGGGGCAAAATTTTCTTTTCGATTTGAATCTCACGCGGCGCATTGCCCGCAGCGCAGCGCCACTGGAAGGTTTCACAATAGTCGAAGTTGGCCCCGGTCCGGGCGGGCTCACGCGGGCGCTATTGATGGAAGGTGCGGAACGCGTTGTAGCAATTGAACGTGATGAGCGAACCCTGCCTGCGCTTGCGGAAATCTCAGAGGCTTATCCAAACAGGCTCAGAGTGATCGCCGAGGATGCCCTCGCCATAAACTGGCCGGCGGTTGTTTCGGGGCCTGCAAAAATTGTCGCCAACCTGCCCTACAACGTCGCCACCACTTTGCTTACCGGCTGGCTTACGCAAACCGCCTGGCCACCGTGGTTTTCATCGCTGACCCTTATGTTCCAAAAGGAAGTGGCCGAACGGATAGTGGCAAGGCCCGGAGGCAAGGACTACGGCAGGCTTTCGGTTTTGTGCCAATGGCTCTGTGAGGTGAAGAA
Source organism: uncultured Alphaproteobacteria bacterium (assembly GCA_963766425.1). GTDB lineage: Bacteria > Pseudomonadota > Alphaproteobacteria > Rhizobiales > Aestuariivirgaceae > Aestuariivirga. The sequence goes on along the minus strand of CAVYAB010000023.1, from coordinate 47,200 downwards.
GCAATTTGATGTCAATCGCAGTGCTTTCACGCCTGCTCCCAAAGTCACATCCAGCATCGTTCAACTCGTTCCAAGGCGGGCTTTCGAGATTTCCTGTGATGTGAAGGATCTGGAGAAAGTAACCGCTGCCGCTTTCGGCCAGCGAAGGAAGATGCTGCGCTCAAGCCTGCGCGGCGCGTTTGATGAGCCGGAAGTCATCCTTGCTGAACTAGGCATCAACCCGGAACTGCGGGCCGAACAATTGCAGGTGAATGATTTTGCCAGACTGGCGAAGGCGCTGGGGGAACGCTGAGTTATAGTCCCTTGGTCAGGCCTCGCACAAATTCCGTCAGCCCAATACGCCGCCTGCGCTTCAATCTTTCAGCGAGCAGGATAGCGGTCACCTGCGCATGGGAGTCTTCAAGCTCGTCATTCACAATCACATAGTCATATTCCGCCCAGTGGCTGATTTCGTTTGAGGCTTCCGCCATGCGCTTGGCCACAACGGTGGGAGTATCCTGCGCGCGGTTGATCAGGCGGTTTTGCAGTTCATCCGATGATGGCGGCAGGATGAATATCCGCACCAGGTCTTCCTTCATCACTTGGGCGATTTGCTGGGTGCCCTGCCAATCAATATCAAAAATCACATCGCGGCCCTTGACCAACGCCTCATCAACGGGCTTGCGCGGGGTGCCATAGTAATTGCCAAAGACCTCGGCCCATTCCAGCAGTTCGTTCCGGTCGCGCATCTGGGCGAAGCGTTCCTTGCTGATGAAATGATAGTCCTTGCCGTCGGTTTCGCCAGGGCGCGGGGACCGGGTTGTGACCGACACCGACATGGTGATGTTTTTATCCGCCGCCAAAAGCTTGCGCGAAAGGGTTGTCTTGCCAGCGCCCGAGGGCGAGGACATGACGAGCAGAAGGCCCCTCCGGGCAATGTCGGTTTTCTGCACCATCCTACTCAATGTTTTGCACCTGTTCCCGCATTTGATCGATGACGGTTTTCAGCTCAAGGCCAATGGCGGTCAAGGTCTTGTCCAGGGCCTTGGAACACAGCGTATTGGCTTCGCGGTTGAATTCCTGGGCCAGAAAATCAAATTTGCGGCCTGCAGGTTCGGGCGAGGCTATCAGGGCGCGGGCCGCTTCGAGGTGGGCAAACAGGCGGTCGAGCTCCTCCTGAATGTCAGCGCGCGTGGCAATCAGGATTGCCTCCTGATGCAGCCGGTCCTTGTCAAAACTGGCACCGGTATCGAGCAATCTGGAGATTTGCTCATGCATGCGCTGCTTTATGGCTTCCACCGATCTGGCTGGACAATCGCGGGCGGCAATTACCAGGTTTTCAATCTTTGCGAGCTGGGCAGAAATCACCGTGGAAAGCCTGGCGCCTTCGGCACGCCTTGCGCTGTCGAGGGCAACTGCCGCCTTTTCCAGCGAATTTCCGACATCTGCCTGACGCGCTGCAATATCGGCCTCGGTTTGGGTGGGCTGCACCACATCCAACACGCCGCGAAGGCCCATGAGGGATACTGCACTGAGCGGGGCGCCACCGATGCGGTCACGCAACTTCTCGGCTATGGTCAGAACCTGTTCCAGCACGGCCTGGTTCACCACAACGGCTTCAGGCGTGGCGGCCCCGCTTGTGGTCAATGTAACCTGCAGGTTTCCGCGCTTGATGTGTTGGGCCAGGGTACTGCGGGCTACTGCCTCCAGCGCCTCAAAGCCCGAGGGCAGGCGGCAGCGGATATCCAGCGCCTTGCCGTTCACGCTCTTGATTTCCCATTGCCAGTGCAAGCCATCCTTTTCGCCCGAGCTTTGTGCAAACCCCGTCATGCTCGAAAGCGCCATGTATTCCCCGTCGCCAGAATCAATTTGTGGAAAGTCTAACAGGTGGCTGGCCCCTACTCCACTTTAGTCCTCGCCAGCAGCCCCACGGACTTATACTATAAATCATTTCATCAGCAATCAAAGGATAGTCCATGGGCAAGCGAATTGTGTTTACCGGCGGTTCAGGCAAGGCAGGGAAGCATGTCGTGCCGTGGCTCAAAGCCAAGGGCTATGACATCCTCAATCTTGATCTCAAGCCGCTGGATTGCCCAGGGGTGAACACCCTGATTACGGATGTCACTGACAGCGGGCAGGTTTTCAACGCGCTTTCGGCGCATTTTGACTTTGCCGGTTATGACAGTGGAAAGGGACCCGCCAAGATCGACGCGGTTGTCCATTTTGCAGCTATCCCCCGGATTTTGCTCCAACCTGACAATGTCACGTTTTCAGCGAACGTGGTGAGCACTTACAATGTCATTGAAGCGGCAGTGAAGCTTGGCATTCGCAAGGTCATCATCGCGTCAAGCGAGACTACCTACGGCGTTTGTTTTGCTGAGGGTGATAAGGACTATCACCAATTTCCGTTGGAAGAGGATTACGATATTGATCCGATGGACAGTTATGGATTGTCCAAGGTGGTCAATGAAAAGACCGCGCGGGCATTCGCCATGCGTTACGGTGCGGATGTTTATGCGCTGCGCATCGGCAATGTGATTGAGCCCCATGAGTATGACCGGTTTCCAGGTTTCTTGTCCGATCCCCTGTCGCGCAAGCGTAATGCCTGGAGCTATATTGATGCGCGTGACCTCGGCCAAATCGTCCATCTCTGCATTGAAAAAGACGGGCTTGGGTTTGCGGTTTTCAATGCCGTGAACGATACGATCACGGCCAAGGACGACACGGCGGCATTTCTCAAGCGGTGGTGTCCAAATATTCCGCTTCGCCGTCCCCTCAAGGGCCAGGAGGCACCGCTGTCAAACCGCAAAATCCGCGAAGTACTGGGTTTTGCCGAAGAGCACAACTGGCGCAAATATGTGAAGTAGTGCTACCGCTTCGGCTTTTGCTTTGGAATGGGCACGAGTTGATTTTCAACCATAACCCAGGTTCCCGGCTTCAGCGGTGCAGCTGTCAAATTGGCGGGTTTGGCAAGGGGCTTCACAACTGCGGAAATTGCGGTCTCAGGGGCAGCCTCAGCTGCGGCTAGCTCAACCGGGGTTGCTGGCGCTACAGCAGGTGGTGTTGCTGGCGTCGGCAAGCCACCCTTGACGGGCTCGGTTGAAGCAACCGTTGTTGGAAGTGTGGCCTGAGCTTCTTCGATGGTTCTCCACTTGGCCACATTGGCGTTATGTTCTTCCAGAGTCTTGGCGAAGGCGTGGCCGCCCGAACCATCAGCTACGAAATAGAGATACCCTGTTTCGGGTGGATTGAGCACGGCCACGAGGGAGGCCCGGCCCGGATTGGAAATCGGGCCTGGTGGCAGGCCGTCAATCTTGTAGGTGTTATAGGCGGTGTCGGATGCCAGATCATCCTTGGTCAGACCGCGATCAAGTTTGCCCTTACCGCCCACGAGCCCATAGATAATTGTGGGGTCTGACTGCAGACGCATGCCTTGCTTCAAACGATTGAGAAACACGGAAGCGATGAGCGGGCGCTCTTCGGGGAGTGCTGTTTCCTTCTCCACGATGGAGGCGAGGACTACGGCTTCTTCCCTGGTCTTCAAGACATCGTTTACGGCGCGCGCCTTCCAGGCTTCGTCGAGCATTTTGGTTTGTGCAGCCTGCATGTCATCTAGAATCTTTTGGCGCGTCAACCCACGGCGAAACACGTAGGTTTCCGGCATGATCGCGCCTTCAACGGGCACCGCCGCAACCTCACCGGTCAGCACTTCGTTTTCAGCGATACGCGCCACGGCCATTTGTGTGGTCCAGCCTTCGGGTATGGTAACCTTGTAAGTCTTGGCGTTTCCACTGATGATCATGGACAATACCTGGTCTATGCTGGCATTGGCGGGAAACTCATACTCGCCAGCCTTGAGGCGATTGCCAAATGCACCCCTCAAATAAGCGGCTGCCGTAAAGATGCCGGCACTGTGCACGATGCCAGCGTCCTGCAGTTGCGCGCCAATTGAACGCTTCGAGCCCTGGTTCACCTGATAGACGGTATTAGCGGCCAACGGCCCCTTTGCAGTGAACTGCATATAAGCAAATATAACGGCGCCTCCGGCAATTACGCCGATGACCAGTGCAATTGCAAACAGCGACCGCAGCACGCGCGTAAACGCAGGCTTCCGTGCCCTGCTTATGACCGGATCGGGTACCCGCATTTGTTGCGCACGTTGAGCCAAATCTTGCTCTCCCAGGGGTCAGCCCGCAAAGCGGCGCATGACGATTGATGCATTCGTACCACCAAAACCAAAAGAATTGGACAGAACTATGTTGATCTCTTTCTTTCTCGCAACTTTGGGTACGAGGTCAATGCGGGTAGAAATTGACGGATTATCCAAATTCAAGGTCGGCGGGCACACATTGTCGCGAATTGCAAGAATTGAGAATATGGCTTCAACCGCACCCGCCGCGCCCAACAAATGGCCGGTAGATGACTTTGTGGACGACATGGACAGGCGATCCACCTTGCCATCCATGATGCGCTCAACGGAACGCAGTTCGATTTCATCGCCAACCGGCGTGGAGGTGCCATGAGCATTGATGTAATCAATTTCAGTTGCCGCAACGCCTGCCCTTTTCAATGCAGCCTTCATGCAACGGAAGGCGCCATCGCCATCTTCCGGCGGCGAGGTGATGTGATAAGCGTCACCCGACATGCCGTAGCCCACGATCTCGGCATAGATTTTTGCGCCGCGGGCTTTTGCATGTTCCAATTCTTCGAGGATTAACATGCCTGCGCCCTCGCCCATCACAAAACCATCGCGGTCCTTGTCATAGGGGCGTGAGCCCTTGGCAGGTGTGTCGTTGAAATTTGTCGACAGGGCCTTGCAGGCGGCAAATCCCGCTATGCCCAGGCGATTGATGCAGGATTCCGCACCACCGGCAAACATCACATCGGCATCATCAAGGGCAATCAGGCGGGCCGCATCGCCAATGGCATGAGTGCCTGATGAGCAGGCAGTGACCACCGCGTGGTTTGGGCCTTTCAGGCCATGGGCAATGGAAATCTGGCCTGAGGCCAGGTTGATCAGGGAACCGGGTATGAAAAACGGGCTGATGCGGCGCGGGCCCTTTTCGTGCATGAGAATGGTGGTTTCCTCGATGCTGGGAAGCCCCCCGATGCCAGACCCAACCAATACGCCGGTGCGGTACTGCTGCTCCGGCGTTTTGATTTCATAGGCTGAATCCTTGATGGCCTGCTGGGCTGCAACCATGGCGTATTGAATAAAATCATCGTTGCGGCGCTGCTCCTTGCCATCAAGCCAATCGTCCAGCTTCAGGGTGCCATTGGTGCCATCCCCGCGCTTCACCTCGAAGGCGATGCGGCAGGGTAAATCCGAGGCATCAAATTTGGTGATGGGGCCCGCGCCTGACTCGCCAGCGAGCATACGAGTCCACGTCTCTTCAATTCCGGTGGCGAGGGGTGTCACAATCCCCAATCCGGTTACAACTACACGACGCATGCGTCTCCCCTCACATGAAAACGCGGGAGCCAGGGCGTTTCACGTCCCTGCCCCCGCGTGGCGATTGACTAATGCCGCGTTTTCGCGCGGCACTGGCTTTAAGCAGCGGCCTTTTCAATAAACTTCACTGCATCGCCAACCGTCTGGATTGTTTCGGCAGCGTCATCGGGAATTTCAATGGCGAATTCTTCTTCGAATGCCATGACGAGCTCAACCGTGTCGAGGCTGTCGGCGCCGAGGTCATCAATAAAGCTTGCCTCGGTTTTTACCTTATCGCCGTCCACACCGAGGTGCTCGACAACGATCTTCTTTACCCGCTCAGCAACGTCACTCATGTTTAATCGTCCTTGTTTGCTTGGAATTATACTTAGGTTGGACACCCGGTTTTGTGGTGGTTCCCCCTTGTGCCTACCCGCTAACTACCACAGAATTGGTTTGGGGCAAAAGGGGGATATTTTATCCAGTCATATCATCGCCATGCCGCCATTAACATGGAGCGTCTGGCCGGTCACGTAGGCTGCTTCCTCGGAGGCGAGGTAAAGGGTCGCAGCCGCGATGTCGTCGGGCGAGCCCAAGCGACCTGCTGGAACCTTGGCTAGAATGGCTTCCTTCTGCTTGTCGTTCAAAACATCGGTCATGGGGGTGGCAATAAAGCCCGGCGCCACACAATTCACCGTGATATTGCGTGACGCCAGCTCCTGCGCCAGGGATTTTGAAAGACCGATGATGCCGGCCTTTGAGGCCACATAATTGGCCTGGCCGGGATTGCCGGTTACCCCCACGATGGAGGTGATATTCACAATGCGGCCCCAGCGCTTTTTCATCATGGGGCGCATGGCGGCGCGGCACAGGCGGAAATTCGCGGTTAAATTCACATCGAGTACGGCGGCCCAGTCCTCATCCTTCATGCGCATGGCTAGACCGTCCTTGGTGATGCCGGCATTGTTCACGAGGATATCAATTCCGCCCATGGCAGCCTCGGCAGCGGGCACGAGTTTTTCAACGTCGGCCGCGTCGGACAGATTGCAGGGGAGAACGTGAACACGCCCTCCCAGAGCTGCCTTCAGTCCTTCCAAAACAGCAGAGCGGGTTCCGGAAATGGCAATCGTTGCCCCCGCCCCGTGCAGCGCCTTGGCAATAGATGCGCCGATGCCACCGGTGGCTCCAGTGACAAGTGCGGTTTTTCCCGTGAGATCAAACATCGAATTATCCTTGCTTCAAGATTGCAGCAGCGGCTGCGATATCATCAGGTGTGCCAAGTGCCAACCCTTGCGCCTCAGGCGCATTCTTTTTCAGGAGTCCGGTCAATACCTTACCTGTGCCCACTTCACAAAATAGTTTAACTCCCTGCCCCGCCATGAAGCCAACACATTCGCGCCAGCGCACCGTGCCGGTGACCTGTTCCACCAGGCGTTTGCGAATTTCGGCCGGATCAGAAATCGGCCCCGCCACAACATTCGCAATCAGGGGAACGGATGGCGCATTCATGGTGACGTTCATCAGCGCTTCCGCCATCGCATCGGCTGCGGGCTTCATAAGCGCACAATGGAATGGAGCACTCACGGGCAGCAAGATCGCGCGTTTCGCGCCCCTTGCTTTTGCCAGTTCGCAGGCGCGATCAACGGCAGCCTTATGGCCGGAGATCACCACTTGCCCTGAGCTGTTGTCATTGGCCGCCTGGCAAACGTCGCCTTGGGCCGCCTCTTTGGCAACGGCTGCCACATCGGCAAAATCCAATCCCAGAATTGCAGCCATGGCGCCCACGCCCACTGGCGTTGCCGATTGCATTGCATTGCCACGAATGCGCAAGAGCCGTGCCGTGTCGCTCAGCGAAAAAGTTGCTGCTGCTGCCAGTGCTGAATATTCGCCAAGGGAATGCCCTCCCACAAATTTCGCGGTGTTGGCAACCGTAATCCCATGCTCGGCTTTCAGCACGGCGATCACCGCCATGCTGACGGCCATCAGGGCTGGCTGGGCATTTGCAGTAAGTGTCAAATCTGCTTCCGGCCCTTCCCACATGAGCGCAGAAAGTTTTTGAGAGAGCGCTGAATCCACCTCATCAAATACGGCCTTTGCTGCAGGAAACGCATCGGCCAGCGCCTTGCCCATGCCAACTGCCTGGCTTCCCTGACCGGGAAAAGTAAATGCAATGCTCAATCGAGACTCCATGGGTTCATATTTTGGGGCCACGAAACATGGGTAGGGTGCAGAGTCAAGCCTACACAACTACTCTCATGCTGAGGTGCCAGCAACGCGAGCCTCGAAGCGCCTGCTTCCGTGGAAACAGCCCTTCGAGGCCATGCTTCGCATGGCATCTCAGAGTGAGGGATTACTTACTTCGGTCGCGCCTCATGCAGGTCCGCATCGGGTGGAGTGAGTTTCCCCGCCCGCAGGAGTTTCACTGCATTCACCAGGGCCTGCGCCGCCGTCTTCACGTCCGCCTGCACGTCCAAATCTTCATCAAGATCGGCGTGGCTTTCGGCGTATGTTCCGAGATAGCCGATGTAGGCGCCGATGTGGGACTTGTGGCCCGAGGCGATCATGCCAATATCTTCCATCCAATCGGTCAGGATGCGCCTGAGGTTTTCAACGCCTGCCGCATCACCGTGGACCACGACCGAGAAGGCTCTACCTGCGAGATGCCGCGGATAATCCCAGCCTTTCATCTCAAGTTCCTTGGCAAGTTTCGGATCCTTGCCACCGGTCGTGGTGGGATCGGGATTGCCACCATCAGCACAAACAAGCCGGTCAATCATCGCCTTGAGGCCCGAGGGCGCCTGATACCAGTTCACTGGCGTGAGGATCATCACACCATGGGCCGCCGCCCACATGGGATAGATCTCGTTCATCCAGTCGCTGGTCTGGCCCATGGCGAAATTGGGGTAGCACGAACATGGCCAATGGCAGAGCGGCTGGGCGGTGGAAACACATGCCTTGCAGGGGTGAATGACGCGGCCATATTGCGAGGTGAGCAGCGAGAGATCGAGAATTTCGGTTTCAAAACCGGTGGTGGCGTGGACAATTTCTTCGGCAAGCTTCAGCAGCCGCCAGGTTTTTGACATCTCGCCGGGGCAGCTCTGATCGGAACGCATGGAACCATTGACGAGCAGAATGCGGCTGGGTGATTTCGGGTTTTTCTGGCGGGCCTCGGCGGCATCGATGGCGGCCTTGGTGGCCAGCCATTCCACCGGAAGTTCCGCCGTGGGTTTCGCGTAGGCCTCTCCTGCCACGCGCTTTACCGGGTTCTTGCGGTAGGTGTCATAGCCATCCCAGGCCGTTGCAATGATGGCTTTGATTGCCGCCTCGTTCTTGGCAAAGGCGGGGTCGAAGAAACGGTCACGAAAGCGGTGTTCAAATTCCGCGCGGGTTAGCTGGACATCGGGCATGCCTTTGCGGACTTCGATGCGGCTCATGATTGTCCTCCCTGTTGCACGGGCAGACTTTGCGCTGAAAATTCGCGACCGCGCAAATCACGAAGGGACACGAGGTGGTGAGGGACAGAGTGAAAGCTGCCACCCCTCATGCTTAGGTGCGAACGGGCAAAGCCCATGAGCCTCGAAGCATCCCTACCCGTGTCAACCAGCCCTTCGAGGCCATGCTTCGCATGGCACCTCAGGGTGATGACAGGCTTACTTCTTAAGCCCGTTTATCTTCTGGAACACATCGATCATGCGCGGGATGAAGCGGTCGCCGAAGCCCATGTTTTCGGCCATGACGAAGAGCTGGTGCACGCTTTCGCCGAGGAACGAGGCGACGGGCAACTGCTCGGTCATGTTGGTGTAATAGCGCATGTCTTTCCGGGCGTTCTTGATGGCGAATTTGGCGGCGGTGTCATCATCCGCCAGCGGAACCTTGATCAGGCGTTCGAACATGATGGACATGGCACCGCCGGACATCACGATATCGCGAAGCGCCTCCATCTTGACCCCGCCTTGCCCGCAACGGTGATGGCTTCGGCGGCGACGGCAGCGTGGCTGATCGAGAGGAAGTTATTGAGGAGTTTCAATTGGTGGGCGGCACCCACATCGCCGGAGTTCACGATGGTATCGGCAAAGCAATCCAGCACGGGCCTGATCTTTGCGAGGATATCGGCGGGGCCCGCCACCATGAGGCCGAGCTTGCCCGCTTCGGCTTCCTTCGGCGTGCGGGTCATTGGTGTGTCCACGAAGTATGTGCCCTTGGCCTTGAGCTCGGCGGCGATCTTGATGGTGGAGGCAGGTTCAGCGGTGGAACAGTCGGCGATGATTAGACCTTCGCGCAGGGCAGTGTTCAATCCCTTTGTGCCGTAAATTGCCTCTTCGACTTGCGGCGTTCCGGTGACGCAGAGGATGACCATGTCCGAGGCCTTGGCGATTTCGGCAGGCGAGGCGCATTCTTTTGCCCCCATGGACACCAAGCTTTCAACAGGCGCGCGATTTTTGTGCGCCATTACATTCAGGGCAAAGCCCTTGCTCACGATATTCTTGCCAATGCCATGGCCCATAAGGCCAACGCCTATCAATCCAACGCGCTTAATTGTCATGGGACATTCCTCTCCGCGATAAAGTTGTTCAGGCCATCCTGTTCCAGAATGAACAGCCTGTCTTCCGGTTTTTTCTTGAAGCCCAGGCGCTCGTAAAACCGCGCGCCTCCCGTGTTGGTCACGTCCACTTCCAGCTTGATGAATTTGGCGCCCCGCACCTTGGCGCGCCGTGCCGTTTCCCGCAAGAGTGCCTCGCCAATGTTGCGGTTGCGCGCTTCCGCATCCACAAAGAGATCAACGATATAAACGCCCTTGCTGCCGCGAAAGGTGGAAAAGGTCATGAGCGAGAGGCAGGCGCCCAAATACCTTCGTTCTTCGACGGCGACGACAACATTCACAAGGTCGAGGCTTTCCAGAAGAACTTTTCCGGTCAAAGCGGGGACAACGTTCAGGCGCAAATCGCGGGCCAGCCCATGGACCATGTCGGCGACGATCTGCACTTCATTGTCCTGCATTGTTCGAATTTCAAAACTCATGCCCCGAGACCCCTTAGCAGCGAAGCGAGATTGTGCCCGAGACTTGGGCTGGGGTAACCGCCTTCCTGCACAACCAACGTGGGAAAACGCAATTGTGCAATCATTTTCCCGATCGTGGCAAATTCCGGCGTGGCGATGGCAAAGCCCTTGAAGGGATCGTCCACGGCAATATCGAGGCCCGCCGCCAGCACCAGAACGTCAGGGGTAAAGTCCGTTATCCTTTGCAAGGCGATTTCCAAGCTCGCGCAATAGTCCTTGATCACGGTTCCACGCTCCATCGGGATATTCAGATTGAAACCCTCGCCCGCTCCCCGACCCGTCTCATTTTCATAGCCCCAGAAGAAGGGATAAAACCGTTTCGGGTGCGCGTGGATCGAGACTGTGAGCACGTCGGCGCGGTCATAGAATATGGCTTCGGTGCCATTGCCGTGGTGCACGTCGATATCGAGAATGGCGGTTCGCTTTCCGGCGCGGGTGAAAATCTCCGCGGCAAGGGCTGAATTGTTGAAATAGCAGAAGCCGGCAGCCACATCCGCGGCCGCATGGTGACCCGGCGGGCGGCACAGGGCGTAAACCAGCTTCTCGCCGCCCAGTACAAGGCTTGCCCCATGGGCGGCGCTGGCGGCGCTCGCGAGGGCTGCCTGCAGCGTTGTGGGAGTCACCGGGCAAGCGCCATCGCCCAGATGATAACCCGCCTGCCCCACTACGGATTTGGGGTAGCTTACGGGGGCGAGGGTTGACCTTCCCATGGCGTAGGTGTTGGGCAGCGGAATATCGCTGGCATCGGGAATATGGCTCCAGCGCTCCAGCAGGGTTTCAAGGAAGGTGAGGTAGCGCTGCTCATGGACCAGCGCCACGGTTTCCATGGTGATTGCCGGTGGGGCAACGACGGTTGAGCCGATCTGCTTCACTCCCTGCAGCAGCATGTCGATGCGCTCCGGCTTCTCCGGAATGGGCTGGGGCTTTCCAGACACGATGAATGTGCGGGGCGCATGGAGGCGTTGCGTTTCGTCAAAAACAGTGATCATGGGTTTGCGGTTTCTTCCCTCTTATCTGCTACTACCGCACGAAAGACCCACCAGTTTGCAAGACGGAATTCAACACATGACTGCCCTGCCACGCACCATCATTTCAACCGAGAATCCCTGCCCAAAATATCATGGGCCAAGGGCTGCTATATTTACGATGTTGACGGCAAGCAATATATCGACGGTTCTGGCGGGCCAGCGGTTTATTGCATCGGGCATTCAAACTCGGAAGTGAATGACGCGATCAAGGCGCAGCTGGACCGCGTTGCCCATGGCTATCGGTACTTTTTCACGTCCACATGCCCTGGAAGAACTTTCCGATATTGTCCGGGGCCTATGCGGCGGCACACTCAAACACCTCGTTTAGTGACTGGCGGTTCTGAAGCGGTGGAATCCTGCCTGAAACTAGCACTGCAATATCATGCGGCGCGGGGCGAAATGAGTCGAAGACGTTTCATTGCCAGGGAAGAAGCTGGCATGGCAGCACGATTGGCGCACTTTCTGTTTCCGGCTTTTTAGAAAGGAAGTTGCACCCTTTGAAGGTTCTCTCCTTGATGTCTCACACCTTTCTCCCGCCAATGACTATCGGCCCATAGCAGAACCCAATGGTGCGGCTTGTGCGCAGGAGCTTGGAAGATGAAATTCTCAGGCTCGGAGCCGACAAAGTTGCGGCATTCATTTTTGAGCCTGTTGTTGGCGCAGCAGGCGGCTGCGTTCCAGCCCCTGCGGGTTACGCCAAGCGAGTGCGCGAGATTTGTGACAAATATGGCGTGCTGATGATCGCCGATGAAGTGATGTGCGGTGCAGGTCGTTGCGGCACCTGGCGGGCACTGGAAACCGATGGGGTGGAGCCCGATATCATGTCGGTGGCCAAGGGTCTTGCTGCGGGCTATCTGCCATTGGGCGCTGCCATCTATACTGATAAGATTTCGGACACCATCATGCGCGTTCATGGCACCGCCATGACCGGCCACACTTTCACCGGCCATACGGCCTGTTGTGCAGCAGGTGTCGCGGTTCAGAAAATCGTCGCGCGCGAAGGCCTGGTAGCCAAAGTTCGCGCCAATGAACCCAAGCTCAAGAAGATGATCGCCGAAGCCCTGTCAGGAGTTGAAGCGGTGGGCGACATTCGCGGCCGCGGACACTTCATCGCCACCGAACTCGTGTCAGACCGCAAAACCAAGAAACCTTTTGATGGTTCGCTGAAACTCTTCATGCATGTGCGGCAGCAGGCTTTGGCCAATGGCCTGATCTGCTATCCCGTCGGAGGCAATGTTGACGGCATCAACGGCGATGTGATCATTTTGGCGCCACCCTATAATTCCACTGACGCTGAGCTGACCGAAATGGTGGACAAGATGGCCACTTCGATCAAGCAGGTTTTGGCGGCGAAGGGGCTGGGCTAGCTCACCGGCGTCCACAGCACTTGGTCAATGCGGGTTGCGCCCGTTGCCAGCATGATGAGCCGGTCGAGGCCGAGGGCCACGCCGGAAGCGGGTGGCATATGGCGCAGGGCTTCGAGTAGCTCCTCATCTATTGGGTAGCGTTCGCCATAGAGCCTTTCCTTCAAATTCATTTCGGCTTCGAAACGGCGGCGCTGTTCAATAAAGTCGGTGAGTTCGCCGAAGCCATTGGCGAGCTCGACGCCGCAGGCGTAGAGTTCAAAACGTTCCGAGATGCGGGGGTCATGGGCGCAAACGCGGGCCAGGGCTGCTTCCATAGCGGGGTATTCATAAAGCACTGTAACCGCGCCATTGCCCAGATTAGGCTCAACCTTTTCAACCAGAATGCGACTGAAAATGTCGGACCATGAATCATTTTCGGAGAACTGCACAGTGCATTGTTCGGCAAGGGCCTCGCGGTCCGGCTCATTGCCATTGAGAGTCGACAGCACATCTACACCCGCATATTTCTTAAAGGCCCAGGCGACGCTGAGCCATTCGGCTTCTGCAAAGGGATCAGCCTGCCGCCCACGCCAGCTGAATTGTTTCGTATCCGAAATTTCTGCAGCGAGGCTTACGAGCGCCAGGCAATCCTCGATGATGGCGGCATAGGGCTCGTTGGCGCGGTACCATTCCAGCATGGTAAATTCGGGGGAATGGGTGAGTGTGCGTTCACGGTTTCTAAAGACATGGCCCAGGTTGAATATGCGGGTTTCGCCTGCAGCCAGCAGCTTCTTGCAGGCAAATTCCGGCGAGGTATGGAGATAGCGGCGCTCATGGCTGCCATCGGGCTGGATCAGGTCGGTGGCAAAGGCATGGAGATGGGTTTCATTGCCGGGCGAAACCTGGAGGGCGGCACAGTCCACTTCCAAAAAGCCGCGCGCGTCGAACCACTGGCGAAAACCCGCCACAATGCGGTTTCGCGCCAGAAGGATGGGTCTCCTGTCTTCATGTTTTTCGGGCGTAAACCAAGGCAAAACCACTAAATCCTCGCAGGGGTTGGCTAATCGGCTGGACGCTGCTAATACCCCCGCCAACTCAATCCGGCAATTCAAGAAAGTTACGTACAGTGGTTAAGGTTATCGCAAGCGGCGTTCGCAAGGGCAATGTCATCGAACATGAGGACGGCAAGCTTTATGTTGTCCTCAAATCGGAAAGCATGCATCCCGGCAAGGGCACACCGACGACCACCATTGATATGCGGCGCATTTCTGATGGCGTGAAGACCGTGGTGCGCTACAAGACAACGGACGCGATGGAGCGCGCTTTCGTGGAAACCGTGACCCATGGCTATCTCTACAAGGATGGTGACATGTACGTCTTCATGAATCCGGAAAGTTTTGAGCAGATCAGCTTGCATGCCGACATGATTGGCGATTCTGCTCCCTATCTGCAGGAAGGCATGGAATGCCAGATTGCACTTTTCAATGGTGCGCCGATTTCCATTGAATTGCCGCAGCGCGTGACCTTGGAAATTGTTGAGACTGAGCCAGCAATTAAGAACCAGACTGCCTCTTCTTCTTTCAAGCCAGCGCTTCTTTCCAATGGCGTGCGCACGCTTGTTCCGCCCCATATTGTTTCGGGCACACGCATCGTGGTTGAGACCGCTGACGGCGCCTACGTGGAACGCGCCAAGGATTAACGGGCGAACGTTGCCACGATTTCAACATGGGACGTCCACTTGAACTGATCGACCGCGGTGAGCGATTTCAGCTTATAGCCGCCACCGATTAAAATATCCGCGTCCCGCGCAAAACTTGCGGGATCACAGGATACGGCGACGACAGTTTTCACCGTTGATTTCGCCAGCTGCCTGGCCTGGGCCTCGGCACCAGCGCGGGGTGGATCAAAAACCAAGGCATCGAAGTCTTTTAGTTCATTCGGCCACCAGGGGCTCGCGCATGAGATCGCGAGTTTCGGCTTTCAGCGGCTTGATGCCCGACGTCAACCGGGCGGCCTGGGCCAGACTTGCAACGGCTGGTTTGTCGCTGTCGAAGGCGATGACCTTTGCTCTCTCCGCGATGCGCAGGGCAAAGGGGCCAACGCCACAGAAGAGATCAGCCACGGATTTGGCTTTACCAAGGGAATTCATAACGAGGGTGGCGAGTGCTTCTTCGCCAGCTTTTGTGGCTTGCAGGAATGATCCCGGCGGGACCTGCACAAGGGCCTTGCCGATTGAGACAACGGGCATGACGCGGGTTGCAACCATGTTTCCGTTGATGGACAAACGCGCGAGGTTTAATTCGGCAACAAGGCCCGCAAGTTTCGGCATTTGTTCGTCGGCAATTTTGCGCTCGGCCTTGATTGAAACATCAAGACCGTTGTCCGCCGCCGTCAAAGAGACATCACAATCACCCAGCTTGCTCCCAAGCTTTCGCGCGATATCAGTGGAATTCTGCAAGGCCGGAACAAGAATGGGGCATTGGTCAATGTCGATGAGATCATGGCTGCGAGCCGCCATGAAACCTGCGATGACGGCACCATCCTTGCGGCGCACGTGGAGGCTTACGCGCCTGCGCCCTGCCCCATGGGCATCAATGATGTCACTTACCGGGAATTCAATTCCGCGTTTCAGGAGTGCGGCCGCAATGAGATTTTTCTTCCAGTCCTGATAGGGAACCTGTTGCCAATGCTGCAATTGGCAGCCACCACACCTGACATAATATTTGCAGAAGGGTTCGATGCGTTCGGGAGAAGACTGAAAGACCTGTCCTGTTGCGGAGTCAATTGTCTCGCCAGCCAGCACATTGCGGAAAGTCTGGCCAGCGTTTACGCCCTCGCCCCGCCAATTCAGATGTTCAATGATGACTTGCATCTCAATCGGTCTGCGTTGGATAGGCAATGGCTATCGCAATGCCTGTTGTGAAAGATAGCTTCACAGGACCAAGGGCAACGTTCGACATGGTGAAGCTGGAACCAAGGCTAAGCGCCTTATCTCTGAGTGGCCATTTTACGCCCTCCAGATCGAGGCCCGTGACATCACTCCACGGCACAATGCTGAGGCGGCTTTGCGGACCAAAATCGAAATCATAGGTCCCGGCAATAAGCGGGTAGGCTTCTTCGCTGCCATTTGAAATGAAACATCTGTGGCCGGATTTGGCCAGGTGAAGGGCTAAGCCGAGGTGGGCCGTGGCATGATCGCTCTGGCCCCCAAGGCCGCCGATCAGGATAAATTCTCTGGCCCCCAGTTTCAGAGCTGCGGCAACGGCAATTTCGCCATCGGTTGCATCCTTGTCGGCGGGGTGAGTCTGGCGCGGCACATGGGCATAATCCAGCAGCAGTTCCGAGCCTGATGAGTCAAAATCACCTACCCATAGCTCTGGCATTACAGCCAGTGCTCTGGCGTGTTTCATGCCGCTGTCGGCTGCGATGACGCGGGCCCCAGCCATTTGCCGGTGCAAACGGGGCGTGACCGTAAGCTCGCCGCTGAGGAGTATGGCAAATCGGGACATGCCTGCCATGTAGCAAAAACAGCTTGAAAGATCACGCCCTTAAGTTTAGGGCTTTTCCTGCTCTCAACGGGGTGCCGCGCATTCCTTGGGGCCTGTCCCTTTCCGAAAAGTCTGCAACTTTTCGGGGACATGCCCTAGGCGGCTGAGAGGAGTTTTGGCTCCAACCCGCTGAACCTGATCCGGATTATGCCGGCGGAGGGATTGCGAGCGGAACCTGGAATCTCCCTCGTTCCCTGCCTCCATCCGAAACTGAATGGAGGACTTATGACGAAATTTTTCAGCGCTCTGGTTGCTCTCTTCATTTTCGCAATCCATGCGGAAGCCAAAGAGACATTGACCATCTACACCTATGAAAGCTTCATTTCCGAATGGGGCCCGGGTGGCAAAATCAAGGAAGCCTTTGAGAAGACCTGCGACTGCTCTATCGAATGGGTGGGGCTTGGAGACGGCGTTGCCACGCTGAACCGACTTAAGCTCGAAGGCGGCAATACGAAGGCCGATATCGTTCTGGGCCTTGATACAAGTCTGACGGCAGAAGCCGTGGAGACAGGATTGTTTGGCAAGCACGGCCTTGACAAGACGCTGGCCAAGACGCCGGAAGCCTGGGGCGATGATTATTTCATGCCCTATGACTATGCGCATTTTGCCGTGATCTATGACACGGAAAAGATGACCACGCCGCCAAAGAGTTTGGATGAACTCGTCAATGGCGATCCCGCCCAGAAAATCGTTCTGGAAGATCCGCGCTCGTCAACGCCGGGGCTTGGGTTTCTGCTGTGGATGAAATCGGTATATGGCGACAAAGCCGCAGACGCCTGGAAAAAGCTGCAACCGCGAATCCTGACAATCACGCCGGGCTGGAGCGAAGCTTACGGGCTTTTCACCAAGGGCGAGGCACCGATGGTTCTGTCTTATACAACGTCGCCTGCCTACCACGTGGTGGCGGAAAACAGCTTCCGTTATCAGGCCGCTTCTTTCAGCGAGGGACATTACCTTCAGATTGAAGTTGCAGGCCTGATTGAGGCTTCGCCGGAGAAGGCGTTGGCGCAGACGTTTCTGGGGTTCATGATGACGCCGGAATTTCAGGATGCCATCCCGACCAATAACTGGATGCTGCCTGCGGGCGCCACGGCCACGCCTTTGCCGGAAGCTTTTGGCAAGCTAGTCGTGCCCACAAAGACGTTGCTCTTTTCTCCTGACGAGGTTTCCAAGAACCGTCGCGCATGGATGGATGAGTGGCTCAATGCCTTAAGCAAATAATGTTGAGAAACCTCCCATTGGCAATTGCGCTTGGATTTATTCTGGGTGCAGTTGCCCTTGGGTTCCTGCCCTTGCTCTGGCTTGGGATTGGACAAGGTGCATTCCGCCTCGATGACTATCTGCCGCGCGTCGTGGAGTTTACATTAAAGCAGGCCTTCCTTTCGACAGTCCTATCAGTGCTGATCGCTCTGCCCGTGGCGCGGGCCTTTGCGCGTCGGCAATTTTTGGGTCGGGAATTTCTGCTTAAAGTCTTCTCTGTGCCGCTCGCGCTTCCTGCCATTGTTGCCATTCTTGGCATCATTGGTGTTTATGGGAGCAATGGTGTGCTAGGTGGCATTTTTGCCATCTATGGCCTCACCGGAATTCTGTTTGCTCATGTGTTCTTCAACATGCCGCTTGCGGTTCGGCTGATGCTGACGCGGCTTGAGGCCGTTCCGGCGGAAAATTTCAGGTTGGCCGCACAGCTTGGTTTTACCAATGGACAGGTGTTCCGCTTCATCGAATGGCCGCAACTTTTGTCGGCGATAACGGGTATTGCCAGCCTGATTTTTCTTCTGTGCACCGCAAGCTTTGCGGTGGTGCTTATCCTTGGCGGCGGACCGCAGGCTACAACCCTTGAGGTGGCCATCTATCAGTCGCTGCGGCTGGATTTTGATCCGGCTCGGGCCTCCATTTTGGCGTTGGCGCAATTAGCGACCTGCGGCATTCTGGTGCTGATTGCCGGACAGTTTGCGCGGGAAGTGCAGGTCTTTCCTCCGACCTTGGCGCGGATAAAGCGCTGGGACGGAAAGTCACGCACATCGCAGGGTATCGATATTGCTGCAATCATCTTCGGAAGTTTGATTGTCCTGCCGCCGGTTATGAGTGTCATTCTGTCGGGCATAGATAAAATTCATCTGGATGCCATTTTGCTGCGCGCAACATTAACCAGCCTTCTCATTGGTGTTGCGGCAGCCTGTGTAAGTCTTGCTCTGGGATGGGTCCTTGCAGAGACGGCTGCGCGGCGACCAGGCAAAATTCTGAAATCCACAATCACGCTCGCCTGTCTCGCTTCGCTCATCATGCCGCCAGCCGTCTTGGCAACGGGCTGGTTTGTCAGCCTCAGCCCTATTGCCGATATGAGCCGTTATGCAATCCTTTTGGTGATCGCGCTTAATGCACTCATGGCGCTGCCCTTCATCTGGTCGCCACTATATCCGGCAATCGTCGAATCGATTCAAAGGTATGACAGGCTCTGCGCAAGTCTTGGATTAAGAGGATTTGCGCGTTTGAAACTGATCGAGCTGCCCGGCTTGCGCAAGCCCCTTGCCCTGGCATTTCTCATGGCTGTCATCGTTTCGCTGGGCGATCTCTCGGCGATAACCCTTTTTGGCAGCGAAAATCTCGCCACACTTCCCGCGCTGATCTTCAGGCAGATGGGACATTACCGCATGAATGATGCAGCAGGAACAGCTCTCGTCTTGGCGGCATTCTGTTTTGTCCTGATAACACTCGCCCAGAAATGGAGCCGCAATGATCACGCTTGAATCGGTTCAGTTCCGCTATGAAGACATGATCATGAATTTTGATTTACATGTTGCAAAGGGAGAGCTTGTCGGGATTATCGGGCCGAGTGGGGCCGGTAAATCCACACTCCTCTCGCTGATTGCAGGATTTGATGCTCCCGTTTCCGGCAGGCTTTCAATTGCTGGGAGCAACATGGACGGTATCGCCCCAGATCAACGTCCGGTAAGCATGATCTTTCAAGATCACAACAGCTTTGCGCATCTGGATGTGTGGACAAATGTGGCACTTGGAATTTCACCGAGCCTGAAACTTGACGGACGGCAGAGTGATTTGATTAACAGCGCATTGGAGCACGTTGGTCTTTTGGAATTCAAGGCGCGCAAGGCCACGGAACTTTCTGGTGGTGAAAGGCAGCGCATCGCCATTGCGCGGGCCCTGGTGAGGGATAAACCTGTGTTGCTTCTTGATGAACCCTTCACGGCGCTGGGGCCCGCGCTCCGGCGTGAAATGCTCGATCTCGTCAGGCAGATTCAAAAGGAACGCAAACTTACCGTTCTGATGGTCACACATCAGCCGGAAGATGCGAAATACGCGGCTACTCGGATTGCTTTTGTGCAAAATGGGCGCATTGCCCATTTTTTGCCAACAAAACAGTTTTTTGCCGCCTCCGCGCCTGCCGAAATCAGTGCTTACTTGAGAGGTTAGCGACAATCAGCTAACCACGCGCTGCCATGGCAAGACTTCTTCTCAATCTTCAGAATATCCGACTTACTTTCGGCGGCAAACCTGTGCTTGAAGGGGCCGAACTCATGCTGGCTGACGATGAGCGCATGTGTGTTGTGGGGCGCAATGGTTCTGGAAAGTCCACGTTGCTGAAGATCGCCGCCGGGCTGGTCGAACCCGATGGCGGCGAACGGTGGTTGCAGCCGGGAACGACAGTGCGATACCTGCCGCAGGAGCCGGATTTTGGAAGCTTTGCAACGGTACTTGACTATGTGGAAGCGGGCCTCGGCCCCACGGACAATCCCCACCGCTGCAAGCACTATCTCAATGAATTGGGACTCACAGGGGATGAAAGTCCTTTGACACTCTCTGGCGGAGAAATGCGCCGCGCGGCCCTGGCCAGAACCTTGGCACCGGACCCGGATATTCTGCTTCTCGATGAGCCGACAAACCATTTGGATTTACCGGCCATTGAATGGCTGGAAAATGAACTCAAGGCCTCGCGTGCTGCTTTCATTCTGATCAGCCACGACCGGCGCTTTCTGGAAGCCCTTTCAAACCGAACGGTATGGTTGGATCGTGGAGCGTCCAAAAGAATGGACCGAGGCTTTTCGGAATTTGAGGCTTGGCGCGATCAGGTTCTGGAGCAGGAGGAAATTGAGCAGCAGAAACTGGCGCAACGTATCGCTACGGAAGAACATTGGATGCGCTATGGCGTGACGGCCCGGCGCAAGCGCAATGTGCGCCGTGTTGATTTGCTCTCCACCTTGCGCAAGGAGCGGCGCGAACATGTCGGCAATCTTGGCAATGTGCGGCTAACGGCTTCGACCGGTGATGCTTCCGGGAGATTGGTTGTCGAAGCTAAAAAGATTTCAAAGTCATTCGATGAGCGGGACATTGTTTCAAATCTTGATCTCCTGATGCTCAGGGGCGACAGGCTAGGGATCGTAGGGCCAAATGGGGCGGGCAAGACGACACTCATCAAGATTCTCACCGGTGCCATGGAGCCTGATAAGGGCACAATTCGGCTTGGTACCAATCTAGAATTGGTGGCCTTGGATCAAAGCCGCCAAAGCCTTGATCCCAATGCCCTGCTCGCCGATGTGATAACGGACCGGCGCGGCCAGTCCGTTACCATCAATGGGGAAACGCGTCATGTGGTGAGTTACATGAAAGACTTTCTGTTCAAGCCAGAACAGGCGCGAACGCCAGTTTCCGTTCTCTCAGGCGGAGAACGCGCTCGGCTTATTCTGGCGCGGGAGTTGGCCAAGCCTTCAAATTTCCTTGTGCTGGATGAGCCCACCAATGATCTTGATCTCGAGACACTCGATCTCCTGCAGGAGATGCTTGGCGAATATGAGGGAACGATTTTACTGGTGAGCCACGACCGTGATTTTCTGGACAGGGTGGCCACGAGCATCCTCATGTTTGAAGGCGATGGAAAATGGACGGAATATGCCGGCGGCTATTCGGACATGGTGGCTCAACGCGGCGCGGGCGTCAGCGAACGAGAAATTAAGGCGCCGGAAAGCGAGCGTGTTGTCATTGCACCGCGACAGTCCAAAATACAAAGCAAGCGCAAGCTTTCATTCAAAGACAAGCATGCGCTTGAAACACTGCCGGGCAAAATGGCAGCGCTTCACGATGAAATCATCATATTGGAATCCAGGCTTGCCGATACGGAGCTGTACTACCGCGATCCCAAGACATTTGAAAAAGCCATGAAGCGGCACGAGAAAGCCAAGGCCGAAATTTCGCAGGCTGAAGAACATTGGCTGGAACTTGAAATGTTGCGCGAAGAACTGGAAGCGAGCTGAGTCTACCAGCCTCCTCCTCCGCCGCCGCCTCCGCCGCCGCCCGATGAGCCGCCACCGCCGGAACCTGTGCTCGAACCCGGTGCGGTGGAAGCTGAAGCCGCGCTGGAGGCCAGGCTGGAGCCCAGGCTATCGGTGAAGCCGCCCATGTTGCCTGAATTCCAGTTGCTGCCGGAATACCAAACCGGGGCCGTGGCTCCGGCCAAGGCAGCTGCTGCCAGCACCGCCGTGAACTTGGCGTTCCACTCGTTTTCACAATCGAGCGCCAGGGCATAGGGCAAGTAGCGCTCAAACAATTCTGGTGTTTTTTCCGGCGGGTTCAAGACTTTGAGGCGCCCTTCCTCGGCGGTCTTCATATACATGCGAAAGCCTTGGAGCTGATCCAGCACCCTACGGCCGGAAACAGTTGGCGCGCGCAGCAGGTAGTAAAAAACGATGTTCATGAGGCCGAGGCCAATAGCGGTGCCAACAAGTATCATGATGCCGGGAGACAGGGTCTCCATAAACATTATAAAAAACGGAACGGCTACGCCTGCGATGCCAAAGGGGATCATAAGCAGCAGAGGCGCTGCGGAGCCCATCTTTCTCAGGAAGCCGCGGCCACTCATGACGCCTCTGATGGAACTCCAGGCAATTGAGAGGATCACACCCCACCAGATACCTGACCAGCCTGCCGCAAAAAGTCCCACAAGACCGTCACTCTCCGGAAGCAGCAGGGCTGAAAGCAGAAGGCCAGCAATCGAAAGCACGGCACCTGCAATAAACCAGCCAATGTTGCGCACGAAAACTGAACCTTCAAATTCCCTTTCAAGGGCATTTTCCAGGGTTTCCTTCATCATGCTAATGGCCACATGATTGGATTTTTCCAACTCTGTCGTGCCCGAAGGCGTGGCGCTCAGGAGCGCATTTTCCGCAGTGGTCAGGGCTAGCCCCTTTCCCGCCAACTTGGTAATTTGATAATCACCGTCGTCATCGGCAATTTTCAGTCGGCCCTTGACTGCTAGCCCTACGAGAGCTGCAGCAAAGGCTTTGTCGTCGAAACCCTGCTTCCAGATGAACCTCGAACCCGCGGGACCGAGCGCCTGTGGCGGTGCAAAAAGCGGAATGATAACTCCGGCTGGTGGATCGCGCCCGACTTTCGTCCAGGCATAGAAGAAAAACAGTCCGACACCGACGAGTGTCGCCAAAAGGCCCAAAATCCCAGCATTGTCGCGCAGGAACCAAATATTTTTTTGCGCCCCGCTCGGCTCCGCAACAATGCCCTTCTGCCAGGCTACGGCAATCGTCATGCCTTCTCCCGGGGCAAAATTCCGTGTGGCAACGGCGCGGTACTCGTTGCCCGTGGCGCTGAATACCTTGAAGTCCCGCCCATTTTCCCCCTGGTAGCCGGTGTAGGCTTCATGCTGCAGGATTCTCGCCCCCGGCGGCAGGCGCACAATGGCCGTTGTCGCTTCGATGGGAAAGGTCCAGCCATTGCCGGTCACGTTCCAGTAGAATTCGTCATACTGTTCAAAAAAGCCGAGCTGGCGCGTTGTGCGGTACTGTATCTCGTAAACATGAATGCCATAGTCCAGAAACACGTCTGCACTTCCAATGCGGATGCGCTTGCCGTTGGCGAGGCCTTCGATGGCAAAGGGTTCGTCGTGCCGGTCACGCTTCACCGAGATCACTTCGAAGCCGACAACCACCCGCAGGCCGTTCCGGTCCGTATAGGTAGTTGGAAGATCACGAAAGATGCCGCGCCTGATCTGCCTAGATTCAGAATTGACCGATATGGTCTCCGTTACATCAACGGAACCGTCGGCGTTGACGTTGGCGTTACTGGTGAACTGTTCAATCCGCTCTTCCGCAAGGGCTCCGGAATGGACGGCGAAGAGTGCCAGCAGCGCAAAAATGAGGGCGCGCATCCTGGACGGCCTATTTTTTGAAATCAACTTTTGGCACTTCGCGCGCCGCTGCATCGCCGATTTCAAAGAACTCGGCGAGTGTGAACTTGAAGAAGTTGGCAACGAAGTTGCTGGGGAAGGACTGGATCATCGTGTTCAGATTGCGTACGGCACCATTGTAGTAGCGGCGCGAAAGCTGAATTTCGTCCTCGATGCCGGAGAGCTTGTCCTGCAAATCACGAAAGTTCGCGTCTGCCTTCAACTCGGGATAGGCCTCCGCCACGGCGAAAAGCTTGCCCAGGGCTGCGGTCATGGCTTGGCCAACAACCGATTGCTCGCCGACTGAGCCGCCTGAAATGCTTTTGGCGCGCAATTCGGCAATGTCGCGAAATAGCTTGTCTTCATGGGCGGCGTAGCCTTTCACGGTTTCAATCAGGTTTGGAATCAGATCGGCGCGGCGGCGCAGCTGGACATCAATGCCGCTCCAACCTTCGGCAACCAGGTTCTTGTTACTGACGAGTGCGTTATAGGCATAAATCAAGTAGCCTGCGATGGCGACGATGAGAGCGATAAGACCATAACCGAAAGTCATTGTTTTTTCCCCTGAGTGCCCAAGACAGTTGTTATCGCAGTATTCGCATTGGTTTGCCAGATGGGTTTTTTCTGCCATAAGGCTGTTCCCATTTTAGGTTGAGAAAATCGATGACGACACATCCACGGGTCTTGCGCCCTGCCCCGAATATTTACGCTTTCTATGATGGCCGCGTTGAAGGTTACCGTTACGCAGAAGGCGAAAACTGGGTGGATGACGAGGTGCTTTCCCTTGGTATTGCCAGCTACGCCATTGTCGGTGGTGAAGAAGCGCTGATCTATGACACGCATGTTTCAGTCGAGTACGCCGACTTCATTCGGAAGTCTCTCGAGAACGGAGGCGTCAAGAAATTCACAGTTGTGCTCAGCCATTGGCATCTTGATCACGTTGCGGGCACCGCTGCCTTTTACGATTGCCCCATCATTTCAAACAGGCGCACGGCTGATCATCTCAAGAAGTACAGGGCTGCAATCGAGAATGGTACTTCTTCCGGACCACCAGCAATCAAACCTCTGATAATGCCGACACAGACATTTGAAGGAAGCATGCAATTGCAACTGGGCAAAACCCGCATTGATCTAATCGAAGCAAACATTCACAGCGATGATGCGACGGTTCTTTGGCTGGGTTCGGAGCGGATATTGCTGGCCGGTGATACCATGGAAGACACGGTCACCGATGTGGGGGAACCTGAGAATTTTGATACCCACTTGAAAGACCTCGACAGGCTTTGGGCGCTGAACCCGGAACGCATCCTGCCTAACCACGGCGATCCGGAAATCATAGCTCTTGGCGGCTATGAAAAAACTCTGATCCGTGCGAACCAGCAATATATTCGCATGCTGAAACGATGCGTTGGCGAGCCGGAATTGCGGAAGAAGCCGCTGCGTGAAATCATTACCGGGCCGCTTGAGGCGGGATGGGTCAACTTGTTTGAGCCCTATGAAGCCATCCACCGGCAGAATGTTGAAGTGGTTCTGGCTGCAAAACTCAGCTAGCTCTGGCGCTTGATCTGCTTGCGCAATAATGGCCAATGCTTAATGTAACCGTTCCATACGGAGTCCAGAATGAATACCAAGACGCCGCCCTATAAACCATCTTTTCCGGGGCCTGAGGGCCAGGAAGACATGCCTTATCTGCTTACTCCTGGCCCGCTTACGACATCGCGCACGGTGAAGCACGTCATGCTGGCGGACTGGGGCTCGCGCGACGTGGAGTTCAGGAAAATTGTTGGCGACATCCGCAGGCGCATTCTGCAGTTGGCCAACTGCGACACCCGTTATGAATGCGTGATCATGCAGGGATCCGGAACCTTTGCGATTGAGGCCGCACTGGGCAGCCTGTGCCCGGACAAGCGCCGCAAGACACTTGTTGTTGCCAATGGCGCCTATGGGGACCGGGCGGCGCAAATTCTCGAGCGCATCGGAAGGCCCTACTTCAAGATCGACAAGGGTGACAGTTCGGTTCCAACCGTTGAAGAGGTAGTGACCATGCTCGATGCGGACAGGTCCATCAGCCACGTCTGGATGGTGCATTGTGAAACGACGTCCGGAATTGTGAACCCGATCGACGAAATTGGGCAGGCTGTCAAACTGCACGACAAGGTTTTCATGGTGGATGCGATGTCATCCTTCGGCGCTTTGCCGCTCGATATGGTGGCACAAAATATTGATGTGATGGTCTCTTCCTCAAACAAGTGCCTAGAGGGTGTTCCTGGTTTTTCCTACGTGGTGCTGAAACGTGACCTGCTGGAAGCCTCGGCGGGTGCGTGCCATTCCGTGGTGCTGGATTTGTTTGAGCAATGGCGCGGCCTGGAGGCCAACGGGCAATTTCGCTTCACGCCGCCCACCCATGCGCTGGTTGCCTTCGATCAGGCGCTCAAGGAGCATGAGCAGCAAGGTGGCGTGGGCGGGCGCGGGCTCCGTTACACGCGCAATGCCCAGGCGCTTGTCGCCGGCATGACTGAAATAGGGTTCTCGACGCTGTTGGGCGAAGACAAGTCAGGGCCTATCATTCAAACGTTTCTCACGCCCAGCGATCCCAATTTCAAGTTTGAACGGTTTTATGAGGCGCTGCGCAAAAGGGGATTTACGATCTACCCTGGAAAACTGACAAAACGCCCAAGCTTTCGCATTGGAACCATTGGCCAGATTGATGAACGCGTCATCGCAGCGGCCCTTCAGGCGATCAAGGATGTGCTGGGCGAGATGGGGGTGAAGGATTTCACCCCACTTGAGAATTAGATGCCAAGGTGAACGCTAACTCCATGAAATCAAAAAGTAAAACAGTTGCGGTGAATGGCCGGGAATATAGCTGGCCGAAGGCGCCGCTCGTGGTCATATGTTGTGATGGCAGTGAACCCGACTACATGGAATTTGCCATGACCGAGGGACTGATGCCCAACCTCGAAAAGATGATTGCGAAGGGAGAAAATACCCGAGGGCTCTGCGTCATTCCCAGTTTCACCAATCCAAATAATCTTTCCATCGTGACCGGCACGCCGCCGGCAATTCATGGCATCTGCGGAAATTATCTGATTGATCCCGTCACTGGGCTTGAGACGATGATGAATGATCCGAAATGGCTGCGGGCGCCGACGATTTTTGAAAAGTTCCAAAAGGCTGGAGCCAAAATCGCTGTCATCACTGCCAAGGATAAGCTGCGCCTGCTGTTGGGTAACGGCTTGGTTTTTGACGGAACCGCTGTCGCCTTTTCATCCGAACATGCCGACAAGGCAACTCTGAAAGACAATGGCATTGAAGGTGTTTGTGAAATTGCAGGGATGACCGTTCCGGAAGTTTATTCGGCGGAGCTTTCGGAGTTTGTATTCGCAGCGGGGGTGAAGCTGCTGGCGTCGATGATGCCTGATCTCATGTATCTCTCAACTACCGACTATGTGCAGCATAAATATGCGCCGGGCTCAAAGGGCGCCAACAGTTTTTACAAAATGATGGATGGATATCTCGGCCAGCTGGATGCGCAAGGGGCCATCGTCGTAATCGTGGCCGATCACGGCATGAAGGCCAAGCATCTGGCCAATGGTGAGCCAGATGTGATCTATCTGCAGGATGCGTTGGACAAAAACTTCGGTGCAGGAACCACGAAAGTCATCCTGCCCATCACCGATCCTTATGTTCAGCATCATGGGGCATTGGGTTCGTTTGCAACGGTCTATGTAAAAGGGATTTCGGTTGAAGACACCTCTGCGTTCATTGCAAAGCAACCGGGCATTGATGTGGTTCTCGACCGGGCACAGGGCTGCGCCCGCTTTGAGCTTCCGGAAGACCGCATGGGCGATATCATTGTGGTATCGGGAGGGAGCACGGGGTCTAAAGTGATTGGCACCAGCCGTGCGAGGCACGACCTTTCAGGATTGAACGAACCGCTGCGTTCCCATGGCGGCCTCACGGAGCAAACGGTTCCGGTCATCGTAAACCGCAAAGTTCAAAACTTGCCGAAACCTCTGCGCAATTTCGATGCGTTCTTCATCGGATGCAACTGCATTATCGAGGCCTGATATGACAATAACGGAAAGCATGCGCATTGGCGGCAAGAAGGTGTCCGCTGACGGCGTTGTGCCGGTGCATTACCCCTACACCAATGAAATCATCGGCACGGTTCCTGCGGGCCGCGCGGAACACGCAGCGCGGGCGTTTGATATCGCCGCTGGATTCAAGCCGAAACTCACGCGCTATGAGCGTCAGCAGATATTATTCAAGACGGCTGAACTTATCCGCCAGCGCCGGGATGCGCTGGCAAATCTGCTCACGCTTGAACTTGGAATTTCAATGAAGGATTCGGCCTATGAATGTGGCCGCGCCTATGACGTGTTCTCGCTTGCCGCACAGCTCTGCATTCTTGATGACGGGCAGATTTTTTCCTGTGATCTCACCCCACAGGGCAAGGCGCGCAAGATATTCACCAAGCGCGATCCTGTAGGCGTGATTTCCGCCATCACACCGTTCAATCACCCGCTCAACATGGTGTCGCACAAGGTGGCCCCTGCCATTGCCACGAATAATTGCGTGGTGTGCAAGCCTACGGAGCTCACGCCGCTCACGGCTCTTGCGCTTGCGGACATTCTCTATGACGCCGGCCTGCCGCCGGAGATGTTCCAGGTGGTCACCGGCTGGCCCGATGATATCGGCGATGAGATGGTGACCAATCCCAATATCGCGGTCATCACATTCACGGGCGGGGTGCGGGTTGGAAAGCTCATTGCGGCCAAGGCGGGCTACAAGCGGGCCGCCCTTGAGCTTGGTGGCAATGATCCACTGATTGTGTTGAATGACCTCAGTGAAAGTGATCTCGACAAGGCGGCGGAGCTGGCGGTTGCGGGGGCCACCAAGAATTCCGGCCAGCGCTGCACGGCGGTGAAGCGCATTCTGGTTCAGGAACGGGTGGCGGACAAGTTCGTGGCGCTGGTTCTCGAGAAGGCCAAGAAAATCAAGTTCGGAGATCCCATGGATCCCAACACGGATCTGGGCTGCGTGGTGCATGAGGAAGCCGCCAAGATTTTCGAAGCCCGGGTTCACAAGGCTGCCGAGCAAGGGGCCAAAATCCTCTATAACCCGGGCCGCAAGGGTGCTGTGCTGCCGCCCATCACCGTGGATTTTGTGCCGCATAAATCCGAACTCGTTTTCGAGGAAACCTTTGGCCCCATCATCCCCATCGTCCGGGTTCCAGATGACGACGCCGAGGTTATCCGCATTTCAAACTCCACGCCCTTTGGGCTTTCCTCGGGAGTTTGCACCAATGACCTCACCCGCATTACCCGCTTCATCGAGGGGCTCAATGTGGGAACGGTTAATATCTGGGAAGTGCCGGGTTACCGTATTGAGATGTCGCCCTTTGGCGGGATCAAAGACTCAGGTAATGGTGTGAAGGAAGGCGTCATGGAAGCCATGAAATTCTTCACCAATGTGAAGACGTGGTCTCTGCCATGGCCGGGTTGAGATAAATTGAATCCAGGCACTGCTGTTATCGTTAATCTGCTCGGTGGCGTTGCTCTCCTTCTCTGGGGGGTGCGTATGGTGCGCACCGGGGTTTTGCGGGCCTGGGGCGACCGACTCAAGCATTTCATTGAAGTTCGTCTGGGCAACAGGCCATCCGCTTTTCTGGCAGGTGCCTCGGCAACGGCCATTTTGGGCAGCGGAACCGCGACAACCCTGATCGTGGCAGGAATTGCCGCCAGTGGCGCCATTGGCACGTCACTCGGACTGGCCGTGCTTCTCGGCGCTGATGTCGGCTCCGCCGTCGTCTCGGCCCTCTTTGCCTCGGGAAGTTCGTTTGCTGTTTGGGCCTCGCCAATCCTGATATTCGCAGGCTACGTCACCTTCAGCGTGTCGCGTGAATTCCGGCCCCATAGTATCGGACGCATCATGATCGGACTTGGCTTGATGCTGATGTCCCTGGCGCTCATTTCCGAAGCAACGAAACCCTTGGTTGAGGCCAGCCTTTTCCATGCGGTTCTCACGGCCATTGGCCGGGAGCCCTTCCTTGCCTTCATAGTCGGCGCAATTCTGGCATGGGGATTTCACTCGACGCTTGCGGTTATCCTGCTGATCGCCTCCTTTGTGGCCAACGGCAGCCTCGAACTTGGCGGCGCCCTTGCCTTCATCCTTGGCCTCAATCTCGGCGGCGGCTTGCCCGCAATATCGTCCACGCTCACCCTGCCACCGGCAGGGCGACGGCTTCCCGTCGCCAATTTGATGTGCCGTGGCATCGCAGCCTTCATCGGGTTGGCTTTCATTCAACGCATCACCGGATGGGCGGCACTTGTTCCTTTCGATGCCGTCACCGTGGCACTCGCCTTTCACGCGGCATTCAATATCGCCATCGGAATAGTCTTTCTGCCTCTCACCAAACTGGCAGAGAAACAGGTGATAAAACTCGTGCCCGACGAAAAGCTTGATGCGGACCAGCTTGGCGGCACCGCGCTATCTTGATGTCAAATCACTGGACTCGCCCTCCATCGCGCTTTCGAATGCGCTTCTGGAAACCGTGCGCATGAGCGAGGTGCTCAACCGGATGTTTGAAACGGCGCTCTCCGCTCTGCGCCTGAAGAGCAATGAAACCCTCAAACTTCTCAAGGCGCTGGACGAGCGGCTGAACACTTTTCAAAACGCCATCCAGTCCTACCTTGTCGATCTCACGCAAACCCAGCTTTCGTCGGAAGAGGCGAGGCGGGCTTTGGAAATCACGCTCTACGTCAGCAATCTTGAGCATGCGGGCGACATCATTCATCTCAATCTCTCTGACCGCATCAAGGCAAAGGCCAAGGAAGACATCGAGTTCAGCATTGAAGAACAGGCAGCCCTTGATGATCTTTGCCTGATCATCCACGACAACATCCGCCTGGCCACAGGCGTGCTGAGCTCTGCCGACCTTGAAGGAGCGAAACGCCTGATCGCGCAGAAAGATGCCTTCCGCAAGCTTGAGAACACGGTGCTGGACCAGCATTTCAAGAGCGACAAGCAGACCAAGCGCGGGGCGCTACGGCGCAGCGCGCTTTATGTCGATATGATACGTGATTTGCACCGCATCAATTCGCATATAGTTTCGGCGGGCTATCCAATTGTTGATGCGGCGGGACTGCTGCGGGGTTCGCGTTTGAGAAATGAAGCGAAGAAGCCCTGATGAAATTTATCCATCTCACTGACTTGCATCTCGTGCCGCCCGGCCGGAAATTGTGGGGCTTTGATACTTTTCCGCGCCTTGACCAGTGCCTTGCTGATATTGTGAAGTATCACGCAGACGCAGAATTCTGTGCCATTTCCGGTGACCTGACCGAACGCGGGGACGTTGAGGCCTATGTGGCGCTTAAGGAGCGTCTGAAGAAATTCCCGATTCCGGTTTACCTGATGATGGGTAACCATGATGATCGCGCAAATTTTCTGAACGTTTTCAGCGGTCCAAGCGAAGACGGCTTCGTGCAGCACAGGCTCATCCAGGGTGGACAACATTTCCTTTTCCTGGATACACTCAAGGGCGGCCCCTCCTCGGCTGGCCTTTATGATGAGCCACGGCGCAAGTGGCTTAGAGTTGCCTTGGCGGATGCGGGCGGTGCCCCCGTCTATATTTTCATGCACCATCAGCCATTTGGTATTCATCACCCCTTGATGGATTTGATTCCACTTGAGGATGGCGAGGGCTTTGGCGACCTGCTTGCCGGGCATAATGTGCGCCACATCTTTTTCGGTCATGCCCACCGCATGATCGGCGGCCAATGGCGGGGTATTTCCTACTCGGCACTGCCCGGTATTAACCACCAATTGCCTCTGGTTGGCGGTTCAGTTCCCACGATCTACAGCAATGAGCCGGCAATGTATTCGGTTGTCTACCTGAACGGCGAGCAGATCACCGTTCACTCCGATGCCTTTATGCACCGCGCGCCGGCGCAGATGGCAGAGGATGCCGAGCGCGGCGGCTGGAACTGATCAGGCAGGCTGGACGTAGGCTGATTCGGCCATCTTGGCTCGTTCGGCGGCGCTCTGGGCGGCCCCCTCTTCGCGGCGTTTCATGATCTCGTAGGCGATGGCGCCTGCCAAAGAGATACCGATAATGATAACGGCCAGTGCTGAAAGCGCCGGTGTCGTGCCCTGGCGCACTTCGCCTGCCAGAACCGTGACGAGAGTCTTGTCGGCGAGAATGGCAAAGGTCGTGGTGTTGTAGTTCTCGAAGGACGAAAGGAAAGCAATCACCGCTGCTGAAACCATCGCCGGTTTCAGGAATGGCAGGAGGATATGCCAGAACACCTGCGGGAAGCTGGCGCCCAGATCTAGGGCTGCCTCTTCCTGGGAACGGTCAAAGCGCTGGAGCCGCGCCATGATGATGAACAGGCAATAGGCCGCAACAAAGCTCGCCTGGCCAAAGATGGAAAGAATGATGCCCTTGTAGAAATAGGCCTTGGTGAAATCCGTAAGGCCCATCATGTCCTTCCAGAAGATCACAGTGGAAATGCCGATGATTACGCCAGGTGTCAGCACCGGCGAAACGGTGACGAGGTAAAAAAGCCCGCGGGCCCGGTGATAGATCTGGCTCATCATGATCGCCGCTGCCAGCCCAACGGGCACGGAAATAGCCACCACGCCCAAGCCAATGATGATGGAATTTTGCAAGCCTTCCATCATGGCGCGGTGATTCCACAGCTTCACAAACCAATCCAAGGTAAACGTCTCAAACGGATAGGCTTGTGGATAGTTGGGCGTGTTGAAGGCGGTTACACTCATGACCAGCAAGGGGCCAAAGAGATAGGCAAAGAACAGGAAAATGTAGAACCCGATCATTCCCCGCATGACAAGTTTGGAGTTCATCGGATGGTCTCCCCGAGCGAGACCTTGAACAGCCGAAGCATGGCCATAACAAAGGCGATACAGGCGGCCAGCAGAATAAAGGCGTAAGCGGCACCCCGTGGCCAGTTGAAGGCCTGGAAGAAGAAGTCGTAGACGATCGAAGTAAACCACAGGGTATTCGGCCCTCCGAGGAACTGTGGTGCAGCGAGGGAACCGGCGGACAGCATGAACACCATGGTGCAACCGGAGGCGATGCCCGGCTTGGCATAGGGCATGACAACATCGCGGTGGATTTTCCACCAGGGAGCGCCGAGGTCGCGCGCGGCTTCGATCTGGTTTTTATCGAGGCTTTCTATGGCATTGTAGAGCGGAAAAACCATGACCAGCAGGTAAGCATAGGAGAGGCCGATATAGAGGCCCGCATCGGTGCCTAGAAAATCAATCGGCGTATCAATGAGGCCAATGCTCATCAGCGACTGGTTGATCAGGCCCTTGGAGGCCAGCAGGAGCCGCAGGGAAAAAGCGCGTAAAATCTCATTCACCCAGTAAGGCACGATGAGGGCCAGCATGAGCAGGCGAACCTTCTGGATCGTGCCTGCCTGGGCCATATAGTAGGCCAGCGGATAGCTGATAGCGAAGTTCAGAACGGTTACAAAAACCGAGGCCAGAATTGACAGCAGAAACGCGGTCATGTGATTGACGTTCCAATCACCGCTCGAAGGCTCCAGAAAGAATGACCTGTATTGCTGGAGCGTCAGAAAATCATCAGGTCCGCCACGCTTCAGCGGCGGCAGTCGCGGATGGAAGCTCTCCTGCGCCATGTAGAGATAGGGCATCACCACGAGGAACATCATCCAGAACACCACAAGGCTGATAAATACGATGCTGAGCACCGTGCCATTGCGCTCGAAGAAACTCTTGTGGCTGGGGTCATGGCCCTGCTTTGCTTCCTGGCGCGAGAGCAGCCAGAAACCGGCGATTACCGCCAGCGGAATCAGAAAGACGATGAACCTACTCACGGGCCATCTTCCCCTCGGGCAGAACCACCGCGTAGCCCGGGTCATAGTTCACGGCAGCCTTTGTTCCCTTCCCGGGAACTTCCGTGCCACCGTGCCGGCCAACGGTTACGGTCAGGTCTTTCTTGCCCGCGCCCTTCATGAAAATGTGGCTGACATTGCCTTCAAACGCGATATTCAGCACCTGTGAGCTGATGGTTGCATCGGCAGCACCCTTGCCAAGCGAAATGGATTCCGGCCGTACAAAAAGGACGGCCTTATCGCCTACCTTCAACCCTTTCGGATTTCCGCCGCGAAGCTCGCCGAAAGCGGTTTCAAGCACGGCGCCGGTCTTGCTAACTTTGGTGACGCGGCCCGGCAGTGGATTGTTCTCGCCAACGAATGAGGCCACGAACGATGTTGCGGGTGAATCATAAATGGTCTTGCCATCGGCAATCTGCAGGATTTCGCCATCGTTCATGACGGCAACACGATCCGACATGGTCAGCGCTTCGCCCTGGTCATGGGTGATATAGATAAACGTAATGCCGACACGCTTTTGAATTTCGCGCAGTTCGTTGCGCATGTGCTGGCGCAGTTTCAAGTCGAGCGCCGAGAGTGGCTCATCGAGCAGCAATACCTTTGGTTCCACTGCAAGGGCGCGGGCTATAGCCACGCGCTGCTTCTGGCCACCCGACAACTCGCTGACCAATTTCTTGCCCTGGTCCGGCAAAGCGATGAGATCGAGAAGTTCATCGGCCTTCTTCATTCTTGCAGCCTTGTCCACGCCACGCACGCGCAGGCCATAGGCGATATTGTCTGACACCGTCATCAGCGGAAAAAGGGCGAGGTTTTGAAAAATCAAAGCGGTTGGGCGCTTGTTGGGGCCAATGCCCACCATGTTCTCGCCGCCGATGCGCACCACGCCGGACGACGGATCAAGGAAACCCGACACAGTTCTCAATATGGTGGTCTTGCCACAGCCGGAGGGACCGAGGAATGAGAAAAACTCCCCGCCCTTGATGTCCAGCGTCGCATCACTCACCGCAGTAAAGTTACCGAATTTTACCGTAATATGGTCAAGTTCAACACCTGAACTCATCGTGCAAATATCCCCTGTTCCAACGCGAGCTCTTGTGTCTCGTTTATATAGCGTCACCTTGTACCGAACCTCTTTGTCGATCAAGTAGGTTCAAAAAAACCAGCCCCGAATTTCTTCGGGACTGGCTTGCAACTATCAGTGTTCGTCAGATCAAGCTGACTTGAGCTTGTCGGCATACTGCGTGCGCAGTTCACCGAACCATGATGGCTCTGGAGGGCGGTGCCACAGTTTCTGCAGGGCGTCGCCGGGATAGGCTTCCTGGAAGTTCTTCTTGAAAGCATCCGAGGTGAGCGCGTCTGCACCGGTAACAACCGGGTTGTAGCCCGAACCGTCAGCCAAAAGGGCTGAGACTTCCGGCGTGTGCAGGTAGTTCAGGAAGGCATAGATCTGGTCAACGTTCTTGGCTGCCTTGATCATGGCGATGCCGTCAAGCCAGGCAATAGCGCCCTCTTTCGGGGCTTGGTAGGAAACGGGCTTTCCTTCCTTTTTGAGCGCAAGCACCGGACCGTCCCAAGTCTGGCCAATCCAAACGTCGTTTTCCATAAGACCCGACTTGGTATTATCGGCTGAATCCCAGAACTGTTTGATCCAAGGCTTGTTGGCGATGGCAATAGGAAGAATCTGGTCATAGATCTTCTTGAATGTTTCTTCATCCTTGAAGGCGTCGAGCATGCGGTTGGTGGGCAACTTACCGTTGCCATCCAACCACAGGCCAATGCCGAGGAGGAGCGAATGCGGACGGCCCTGAACGTGGCCCTTTACGCCCTCGTCCCAGAGCGAACCATAGCTCAGTGTCGCGGGGTCGCCCTTCCAGAGATCGGTGCGCCAGGAAATGGCTTCGCTGCCCCAAACATGTGGCAAATGATAAAGTCCGTCTTCCCATGTCCAAACGCTAGAAGAGCCTTCCAGCATTGATGGCATCAGATTGCTGGTGTTAGTGAGTTTTCCCATGTCGAAGGGGCCGAGAACGCCAAGCTCCTTGAATTGCACCGCGCGGTCACGCGTCGGCTGGCAGAGGTCGAAGCCTTCGCCACCGGTGGCCTGGAGTTTGTTGATCTGCTCTTCATTCTGCGAGAACGGCGTCTGATTGATCTTAATACCAGAAGCCTTCTCAAAATTGGGGATCACGGGTTCCGGAAATTCATCCGACCACATGAGCAGGTTGAGTTCGCCCGACGACGAGAATGCATTTTTCACATAGAGCGGACTGGCAAGGCCAACCGCGCCCAAAGCCGCGCTGGCCTTGAGCAACGAGCGACGGGAAATCATCGCCGCCCGGAGAGTTTCCTGGGTAGAAGTGAGTTTTTTCATACTGACTGTCCTCTGACATACGGGGCGGAATGCCCCACAACGTTTCCTCAAAAATGCCACGCCGGTTTGCCCGGCTTATTCGGTCATTTCAGGTTAGTATGACAATGCCGTGACACTCTTGCAATGGTCATAAGGCGCTGGACTTATGGCCGCAAAATGGCTGGTCCCATAATGAAACAGTACGTTGATGAAACCTGGCCCCAGCCCTGGCTGCCGTCGTCGGTTGTTGGGCGCACAAAGCCAACATACTGCGTGCAGAAGGCCTTATGGCTTCTTGTTTTTCACCGCATCGCTGCTTCTGCCTGCAGTGCCTCGGCCTCGCGTGCGAGCTCAATGCGTTCCTTGCGCCGGCGGCTGATCTCGTACCAGACCGCCAAGCCAAGCGTGAACAGAATCAACAACAGCGCCAGCGCGTTGATGGTGGGGGTGATGCCCGAGCGGACTTTCGAGAACACATAGACCGTCAGCGTATCGGCACCGCCACGGGTGAAGAGGGTGACGTTGAAGTTCTCGATGGACTGGAAGAACGAGATCGCTGCCCCCGCCCCGATGGCCGGGTAAAGATGAGGCAAGAGGATGCGGCGCATCACCTGCGCATGGCTGGCGCCCAAATCGAGGGCGGCTTCTTCGAGCCCGCTATCGAAGCTTTGCAACCGCGCCAGCACCAGCAGCATCACGAAGGACGCGATATAGCTAACTTGCCCCAGCACCGACAGGTGCAGTCCCGATCCGATCGAAAATTGGTTCCAGAACAACAAGGTCGAGATGCCGATCACCACACCGGGTATCAGGATCGGGGCCACCATCAAACCGTAAAGCACCGCGCGGACCCGGCCCGAGATCGAATTAACCAGAATCGCTCCTGCTGTCCCGACCGGAACCGCGACGGCAACCACGGCGAGGGCGACCAGCAACGTATTGCGAAAGGCGATCCAGATGCGCTTGTCGTTCCACATGGCGATGAACCACTCATCGGTCCAACCCTTCCACGGGATAATCGTCGGCAGTTTGCTGGCGTTAAAGGCTGCGCCGCCCATCACGAACAGTGGCAGCAACAGATAAGCCAGAAACAAACCCATATAGAGGTGGAACAGGAAATTGCGGTTTTGTCTCATGATCCCCTCCTATTTAGCGATATCAGAGAGTTTGACGCCGAAGATCCGCATCATCAGGCTGACGAAGATCGTGCAGACCAAGAGCAACATGAAGGCAAAGGCGGCCCCGGTGTTCCAGTCCTGGCTGTCCATCATGATGCCCTGAATGGTTTGGGTGAACCAACCCGACGTAGTGGAGCCCAAAAGCGAGGGCACCAAAAGCGAACCCGCCGACAGCATGAACACCATGACCGCACCAGAGGCGATGCCGGGTTTGGCATGGGGCAAAATGACCCGCCAATGGGTGCGCCACCAAGACGAGCCGAGATCTTCTGCGGCCTCGATCTGGTTGGAGTCTAAAGATTGCATGGAACTGTAAAGCGGGAACACCATGAATAACACATAAGTGTACACTAGGCCAATGACCACCGGACTGAACCCGGCGATCCAGCGAATTTCCGTGTCGATCAGACCCAGCGACATCAACACCACATTGAGTGGCCCTTTGAATGCAAGGATGATCCACCAGGCAAATGACCGCAGAATCTCCGACACCCAAAGCGGCACAAACAGCAGCAAGAAGAGTGTCGGGAGTGATTTCGGAGAGACAATTTTTGCCAGATAATAGGCCAGCGGATAAGCCATGACGAACGTGATGACCGTCACAAGTGCGGAATATACAATGGTCAAATAGAAAACCTTGACCCGGACGGGAACCTGAAAAATGAAACCGAACAGCGAGAAATCCACCTCATTGCCGAAGATTTTCATGTAGTTGCCCAGTGAATAATAGTCGAGTGGACCACCTTCATCGACCTTGGCGAGATAGGGACGGAAGGAGCTTTCCAGCATGGTGAAGTTGGGCAGCAACACCAGCATGACCAGCCAGAAAAAGGTCAGGCCGATACACAGCCAAGTCAAGCTGGTACCATATCGCCGTAGAAGATCCTGCA
This sequence comes from uncultured Alphaproteobacteria bacterium, assembly GCA_963766425.1. Taxonomy (GTDB): domain Bacteria; phylum Pseudomonadota; class Alphaproteobacteria; order Rhizobiales; family Aestuariivirgaceae; genus Aestuariivirga. The sequence goes on along the minus strand of CAVYAB010000023.1, from coordinate 9,319 downwards.
TGGCTCAAGCTCCTGCGACAGAAGTGTCGGGCAGGATCGCGGCATTGGCGGCATCAAACGACACATGCATCTTTGTGCCGGGTGCCGGGACCGTGGCCGAGCCGTCATTGCGCAATTCGGCTGTCAGTTGCGTGCCGTTTTGGCTGAATGCAGAAACGACAATGAACGAGCCTTCAAAGGAAACGTCGCCAACGGTAACGGGCACCGAGTTCTTTGACTTGGCTTTGGGCGACAGGATTGTGTGTTCGGGACGAACGTAAAGCTTGAGTCCGGGATCGCTCTTCTCGCCCGCCAGGCGCGCTTCAAAAACGCCGATTGGCGTGGCAAAGCCCGCATTGCCAGCGCCGACATTTTGCACCTTGCCAGGAAGGATGTTGTTTTCACCGACGAACGAAGCAACAAAGCCGTTTGCCGGCCTGTTGTAGATCTCGCGCGGCGTGGCAACCTGTTGCAGCTTGCCTTGCGACATGACGCCGACCCGGTCTGACATGGCAAGCGCCTCACCCTGGTCGTGGGTAATGTAGATAAAGGTGACGCCGGTGCGTTTCTGAATGTCGCGGAGTTCAGCGCGCATGTGTTGGCGGAGCTTGAGATCGAGCGCCGACAGTGGTTCGTCGAGCAGCATGACCGAGGGTTCAACAGCCAACGCGCGGGCAATCGCGACACGCTGTTTTTGTCCACCAGAAAGCTGGCTGACCATTTTGTCCGCCGCGCCATGCAGATCGACCAGCGCCAGCAATTCCTCGGCCCGCGCCCGCCGCTTAACTTTGTCGACCCCGCGCACCTCCAGCCCGAACGCTATGTTTTCCCAAATCGGCATCAATGGAAACAGCGCCAGGTTTTGAAAGATCAAGGCCGTCGGGCGCTGATTGGGACGCTGGCCCTTCATATCCTTGCCACCGATTCGAACAACGCCTTCGGTCGGTTCGATAAAGCCAGAAATCATCCGGAGAATTGTGGTCTTGCCACAGCCGGATGGCCCAAGGAACGAAAAGAACTCGCCGGGCTGGATTTCGACATTTACATGATCGACAGCCCGAAACTTGCCGAAATCACAGCAGACACTCGCAAGTTCAATCCCAGCACCCATGAAACCGTCTTTCCAACTCGTGGCGTTTTGGCAACCTAACAAGATGAGGCCGCTGACGCAACGCCTCGACCAACCAGATCAGTCAAACCCGTTTGCCTACAAAGAAATACACCGGATCCTTTCGGACCCGGTGTATTTGACTTGCGACCCTATCAGGACGCTTTGTACTTGTCGGAGTATTCACCGCGCTTGGCGACGAATTCTGCCGATTGATCTGGCCACCACCAAAGAGCGGCAAGTTTGGCGTCATCGAAGGCGGAGTTGTAGTAGGTGGCAACGTCTGGGCTCATCAGCGCAGCTGCGCCTTTGCCAACTGCATTCGACGAGAAGGCACTTGCCCAACCCGCAGCACCTTCCGGCGTCGAAACATATTTGGCAAGTTCATGGGCCTGGTCAACGTTGACTGCGTTCTTCAGCATTGCAAAACCCTGATGCCAGGCAAACGCACCTTCAACAGGAGCGGCATAGCCGTAGCCGTCATTGCGCAAATTATAGCCCGTTGAATCCCAGCACAGTCCCACGGTCGCGCCGTTCGCCACAAATCCGGCATTGGCTTCATTTTCGCCAGCCCAGAACTGCACGACGTTGGCTTTTGCCTTCACGCACTCAGCCAAGGCGATATCCCACAACTGGACCATGGCGCCCATGTCGAAATAGCCATCCAGCCAAGGACGCGGCAGTTTGCCTTGCTTTTCCAGGAGCCGGCCCATGGCAGCGAGCGCCGAACGCGGACGCACAACAACCTTGTTGGCCGGATTGAACAATGCAGCCAAGCTTACTGGGTCGCCCAGAACAGCCTTTTCCTTGTTGTAAACCAGCGCTTCCGTGCCCCAGTTCGATGGCACATAGAGCAACTTGCCTTCCTTGCGCGAACGCTCGCCTGCATCGCCGTCAGCCAGACCAGGCAGATAATTGTCCATTGCCAGTTTTGCCTGGTCCCACGGTGCAATCAGCCCGTTGGTGAAATATTGGCCGACCGTGTCGATCGTGGGCTCGATCATGTCGATGCCGCCGGCCGTGGAAGCAACTTTCGAAGCTGCAAAAATGCCGTCATTGTCGGGCTGTTCGGTGAAGTTCACCTTGATGCCTGTCGCAGCGGTAAAGGCAGGGAAAACTTTTTCGGCAAGAGCCGGATAACCAGCCCAGCCGGTAAAATTCACCTCGCCTGATGACGAGAATGCGTTCTTCACATAGAGCGGGCTGGCAAAGCCTACAGCGCCCAAGGCAGCACTGGCCTTGAGCAGCGAACGGCGGGAGATCAACGCCGCGTTGAGCGTTTCCTGAGTCGATGTTAGTTTTTTCATGCTGACTGTCCTCTGACTGTTGGGGCGGGATGCCCCACATTATTTCCTCAAAATGCCACGTCCGGTTTTCCCGGCTTCCGTTGTCATTTCAGGATAGTATGACAATGACGTGACAATCTGGCAATGGGCACGGGACTGGACTTATGGCTGTAAACCGGCTGGTTCCATGAAATAGGGTCGTGATGCTGTCGCATTCGCGCCAAAGGTGTTGTAGGGGTTAACTTATGCGCCTGAGCCTCGACCAAATCACAAATCTTGCCGAACGGATTATGCCGGGGCAGAAAATGGTGGCAAAAAATTGCGCCTGGCTGGAGGCCTGCGGCTATCCCGGGATCAAATTGCTTATTGAGGCGCAAGCTGATGAACGGCGCCTGTTAACTCTTACGACCGATGCCATGGGACTGGATTTGCAGAATGTATCCTGCGTTTTCCTCGGGCCAGCCATAGCCGATCACGTTGCAACCCATGGCCGGGTTTTCCTGCGCAATGTGCGGCATGGACTTTACCTGTTGCCGCTTTCGGTTGAGGCAAATATCGGAATTGGCTGCCCGGTTGATCCGGCTTTTGCGCTGGGTGGTGAGCGCAGCAAGAATCCTTACACGGAAAAGCTGGAAATCGCGGCGAGGGATGGCGTGACCATTGACGATGAACTATGGCGTGCACTGGAGGCAAGCTAAATGGCCGGGCCGTTATCAAATATTCGTGTTCTTGATCTCACCCGTGTCCTGGCAGGCCCCTGGGCTACGCAGATGCTGGCGGATTTTGGCGCGGAAGTTATTAAGATCGAGAAACCGGGCGAAGGCGACGATACGCGCGGCTGGGGCCCACCGTTCCTCAAGAATTCCGATGGCTCGCGCGGCGATGCAGCTTATTTTCTTTCGACCAATCGCGGCAAGACCTCCGTTTGCATCGATATGGCAAGCGTGGACGGCCAGAAGCTCATTCGCGCGCTGGCAGCAAAATCCGATGTGGTGATTGAGAACTTCAAGGTCGGCGGCCTGAAGAAGTATGGATTGGACTATGACAGCCTGAAAGCCGTCAACCCGAAGCTCATCTATTGCTCCATCACGGGCTTCGGCCAGGACGGACCCTACGCGCAAAGGGCGGGCTATGATTTCATGATCCAGGGCATGGCGGGCAGCATGTCGATCACCGGTGAGCCGGATGGTCCGCCGATGAAAAGCGGCGTGGCCTACGCCGATATTTTCACCGGCCTCCATGCCGTCATTGGAATCACCGCCTCCCTCTTCCACCGGGAGCGCACGGGCGAAGGACAGTATCTCGATCTGGCGCTCCTTGATTCGCAGGTCGCCGTGCTGGCCAATCAGGCCTCGAACTATCTGGTGGGTGGCACGGTACCGGGCAGGCTCGGCAATGCCCATCCCAATATCGTTCCTTACCAGACGTTTGAAACCGCCGATGGCCACATCATTATCGCGGTTGGCACGGACCGGCAGTTCAAGGAATATTGCGCGATCATTGGTGTTGCCGAACTTGCCAATGACGAGCGCTTCAACAACCAATCGCGGGCGGGTGGAGAATCGGACATGATCTCATCCCCCTGCTCGCCGTCCCGATGAAAACCCGCACGACAACCGCATGGGTCGCGGCCTTCGAAGCAGCCGCCGTGCCCTGTGGCCCGATCAACACCATCGCCCAGATGTTCGCCGACCCCCAGGTTCTGGCACGCGGTCTGCAGATCGGGCTCACGCGGGAAGATGGCGTTCAGGTGCCAGGGGTGGCTAATCCCATCCAGTTCTCGCAAACGCCCGTTGAATACGAAAAAGCCCCGCCGAAGCTGGGAGATGGGACGGAGAAAGTGCTGGAAGATTTGCTTGGGATGCCAAAAGTGAAATTTCCAGACTCCGCAAATCGGGTACCATTGGTTAACATCCAACACCTTTACTGCGAGGAGTTTGCCATGACTGAAGACATCTGGACCGGCGGCTGCCAGTGCGGAGCAGTGCGTTACGAATTGCTGGTCCGGCCCGACAACCCCTGCATCTGTCACTGCCGCATGTGCCAGAAGCAGTTCGGAAATTTCTTTGGATCGTTCGCCGGCGTGAAAAGGGACCAGTTTCGCATCACGCGTGGCACGCTGGCGCATTATCGCAGTTCAGATGATGCCGACCGTGGCTTCTGCCGTGATTGCGGGACGCCGCTCACCTATGAAGCCCTGTCGCGGCCGCGCGTGTCGGTCGCTATCGGTTCGCTCGACAGGCATTCCGAAATGAAGCCGGAATTCCAGTATGGGCTTGAATCCTGCGAGCCGTGGCTTGATAAATTGACCGGCCTGCCGGGGACGGCAACAGGTGATGGCGACAATGGTGTGGGCGACACGGCCGAGCGCTATGAAAAGATCAGGCTTTCCAACCACCAGCATCCCGACCATGACACGGACAATTGGCCGCCCGCTTCCTGAGGCCCGTTCGGCAGTTCTTGGCTAGGCGTCGTTTTTGGGCTATTCGCCGCTTTTGAACCGGGGCATAAGGCTTTCCACCATGGCCAATCTCATCATCACCTACTGGCGCGATATTCCTTCCCAGGTGGCTGTCAAAGCCGGGCGCAAGGAAGAAAAGCGCATGCTGGACAACCGCTTCATGGAAGCCATCGACATGGCCGCCATGCGGGGCGGTGCCACCGATACGGACGCCTATCTCGCCGACTGGCGCCGCGCCGACGCCAATTCCGGTGGGTGACGATCTCGTTTCCGAGGTGGAAAAAGCAAAATCTGATATAGAAGCCGCCTACGACAAGGACCGGCTCAAAACCCTTATTGCCAATGGAGGCAAACTCTCGTCATGACCCACACTCTCGTTGCATCCGCCACGCGCCAGCACATCATTGGCTTTGACCGGCCCTTCACGGTGATCGGCGAGCGCATCAATCCCACGGGGCGCAAGAAGCTGGCTGCCGAGATGCAGGCCGGCAATTTTGAAACGGTGATCAGGGATGCCCTGGCGCAGGTGGCTGCGGGCGCCCATATTCTCGATATCAATGCGGGTGTTACCGCCGTGAACCCCAACGAGACCGAGCCGCCGCTGATGAAGCAGACGCTGGAGATCGTGCAGTCGCTTGGTCGACTTGCCGCTGTGCATCGACTCGTCCGTGACCTCCGCTTTGAAGATGGGTCTCGAAACCGCCAAGGGCCGGCCTCTTGTCAATTCCGTAACTGGAGAAGAGGAAAAGCTCGAAGCCATCCTGCCGCTCATTGCGAAATACAATGTGCCCGTTGTTGCCATCTCCAATGACGAGACGGGCATCTCGGAAGACCCGGATGTGCGCTTTGCCGTTGCCAAGAAGATTGTGGAACGGGCCGCTGACTTCGGCATCAAGCCGCATGACATCGTGGTTGATCCCCTCGTCATGCCGATTGGCGCCATGGGCACCGCGGGCCAGCAGGTGTTCCGCCTGGTGCGGCGCCTGCGCGAGGAATTGAAAGTGAACACCACCTGTGGCGCATCGAACGTGTCCTTCGGCATGCCGAACCGCCGGGCGCTCACCGGCTATTTCCTCGCCATGGCCGCAAGCCACGGCATGACCTCGGCGATCATGAACCCGCTGCATGATGAAGACATGCACGCGATTTACGGCGCCAATGTATTGAACGGCACGGACAAGCACTGCAAGTTCTGGACGAACAGTTTCCGCGAAATGACGGCGGCCCCTTCCAAGGCGGCCCAGGCCGCAGGCGAGATTTCGTCAAACGAGGACATCGAAGCACGCCGGGCTGCGCGTGAGGCAAGGCGCAGGCGTTAATACCTATCCCCTCATGCTGAGGTGCGAGCGCAGCGAGCCTCGAAGCATGGCGACAGGCTCTGCTGCGTGCTAAGGCCCTTCGAGGCCCACGCGTTCCGCGCGGGCACCTCAGGGTGAGGAAGTTTGAATGAACGACAAGACCGACGCCCTCATAGTCTTCACCCCGTCCGGCAAGCGCGGGCGGTTTGCGCTTGGCACGCCGGTGCTCACGGCGGCGCGGTCCCTTGGCGTTGATATTGATTCGGTCTGCGGCGGACGGGCCATTTGCGGGCGCTGCCAGATCAATGTGGGCGAAGGCGAATTCGCCAAGCATGGCATCACCTCCGCCGTTGATCATCTCTCGGCATTTTCCAAGGTCGAGGAGCGCTACGACAAATTGCGCGGGCTTGCCTCGGGCCGCCGCCTGTCCTGCCAAACCCAACTGCTCGCCGATGTCGTCATCGATGTGCCGCCGGAATCCCAGGTGCACCGCCAGGTGATCCGCAAGGCCGCCGAGGTGCGCGACATTGAAATGGATCCGGCCACGCGGCTGCACTTCATCGAAGTCGAGCAGGCGGACATGCACAAGCCCTCCTCCGATCTTGAGCGCGTCTACCGGGCGCTGGCCGAGCAATGGGAGGTGCGTGACCTCACCTGCAATCTCGCCATCATCGCCCAGCTTCAGGCGGCGCTGAAAAAAGGCGAATGGAAAATCACCTGCGCGGTGAATTCGCGCGTTGCCGGCGGCGGCAAAGAGCTGGTGGCGATCTGGCCCGGCTTCCATGACCGGATATTCGGCCTCGCCGTTGACGTGGGCTCCACCACGGTTGCGGCCCATCTCTGCAATCTCACCAGTGGCGATGTGGTGGCCTCCGCCGGCATCATGAACCCGCAAATCCGTTTCGGCGAAGACCTGATGAGCCGCGTCTCCTACGTCATGATGAATCCCGGCGGCGAGAAGGAAATGACCGCCGCCATCCGCGAGGCGCTGAACACGCTTGCAGCGCAAGTCGCCACGGAAGCGAAAATCGAACTCACGGACATTCTCGAAATCGTCCTCGTCGGCAATCCGGTCATGCACCACCTGTTCCTTGGCATTGATCCCACGGAGCTTGGCGGCGCGCCGTTTGCGCTGGCCACGGGTCTTGCCATCACCTGCCCTGCCCGCGAGCTTGATTTGAAATTGAACCCCGGCGCGCAATGCTATGTGCTGCCCTGCATCGCGGGCCATGTAGGCGCCGATGCGGCGGGCGTGGTGCTTTCGGAAGCGCCGCAGGATTCCGACGAAATCATTCTCGCCGTCGATGTCGGCACCAATGCGGAAATCATCCTGGGCTCCAAGGCGCGGCTGCTTGCCTGCTCGTCGCCCACGGGCCCTGCCTTTGAGGGCGCGCAGATTTCCTGCGGCCAGCGCGCCGCACCCGGCGCCATCGAGCGCATCCGCATCGACCCCGTAACGCTTGAGCCGCGCTTCCGGGTGATCGGCTCGGAGCTGTGGTCCGATGAGCCGGGCTTTGACGCGGCGGTGGCGGCCACGGGTGTCACCGGCATTTGCGGCTCCGGCATCATTGAAGTGATCGCGGAAATGTATCTCGCGGGCATCATCAACCAGGATGGGCTGGTGGATGGCGGCATGTCGGCGGTCAGCCCCCGCGTGCGCGCCCATGGCCGCACCTTCACCTATGTGGTGCGCGATGGCGAGCCGCTGATCTCGATCACGCAGAATGACGTGCGCGCCATCCAGCTGGCCAAGGCAGCGCTCTATGCGGGCGTGCGCCTGCTGATGGACAAGCTGGGGCTGGAACAGGTGGACCGCATCCGGCTTGCCGGCGCCTTCGGCAGCCATATCGACGTGAAGTATGCGATGATCCTGGGCCTGATCCCCGATTGCGCGCTGGAGCATGTGTCATCGGCCGGCAACGCCGCGGGCACGGGCGCGCGCATCGCGCTGCTCAACAAGGGAGCGCGCGACGAAATCGAAGCCGTGGTGCGCCGTATCGAGAAGATCGAAACGGCAGTGGAGCCAAAGTTCCAGCAGCATTTCGTGGAAGCCATGGCCATCCCGCACAAGACGGCTCCCTATGCGAACCTGTCAAAGGTCGTGACGCTGCCCCCGATCAAGGAAATCCAGACCACGGATGATAGCGGTGGAGAGAGACGGAAGCGGCGGCGGGGGTGAGAAGCCCGCTCTACGCGAAGCTCCAGTGGAGCTTCGTCGGGCTTCGAACGCGCGGGAGTTGCCGGAGGCAACGAATCCCCGCGCCGGGCAAATCCATCGGCTTGTAAGCTCCCTTTGCTCCCAGTAATCTGGAAATATGGCGGAGACACAATCACCTCACGACAAGCGCAAGCTGAACTTCTGGATTTTGGCGTTCATCTTAGTTGGGGTGTTTGTGCTTTGGGCACTTGCTGGGTGGGGTGTTCACCATTTTGCCGGGAAAGAGGGGCGCGGGACCTTTGGCGATATGTTTGGTGCAGTGAACGCCCTTTTCTCCGGATTTGCGTTTGCTTGTTTAATCTATGCAGTTTTCATGCAACGAGAGGAGCTCTCACTTCAGCGAGAAGAACTGAAGTTGGCACGTGAAGAGGCTGCCGCAACGCGAGATGAAATAAGAGGGCAGAAGGAACAAGCGATTGCCCAGAACGCAACACTATCTCAGCAGACATTTGAAAATACATTCTTTCAATTGCTCAACCATCATGTTGAGATCATGAATGATATGAAGACTTCTGCGATGGGGGTTCATTATGTGGGTCGCGCTAGCTTTGGCCTATATTTTGAAAGAATGGTCAGCAATTACAATAGTATTTCCTCAAATTCATCCGCTGAACGCAGTGAGGTGTTGAGGACTTTTGTGGAGAATTTGGCACCCTCAATGGATCAGTCGGTGGGGCACTATCTCCGGTCGTTGCACAACATTCTTGAATTTATCGATGTCGGTCAAATTGAAAATAAGCATAGATATGCGAGGTTTGTAAGCGATCAGCTTTCGAGCAACGAGCTGTCGGTTATCATGTACTGTTGTATGTTCGCAGATAAGTATAAGATTCTCAAAGAACTCATTGAGAGATATTCCGTCTTACGAAACATTACTCAATACGATCTCCTAGAACGTGTTGAGTACCAATCGCATTATTCGAAGTCGGCATTTGGATAAGAAATTTGAATGCTGCGCTTAGTATCGGC
>CAVYAB010000022.1:0-32946 GCA_963766425.1 uncultured Alphaproteobacteria bacterium | reverse complement strand
CAGCAACGAGAACAATCCCGGATGATCCGAGTCCCGCAACAGAATCAAGCACCTGATAGAGATTGACCGGCTTTGAGAAAACTCCCATCGCACCACCAGCCATGGCCTGCTGCAGCAGCTGCTCCACGCTGTATCCCGTCATCATGTAGACTTTGGCCGCGGGCTTCAGCCTTTTGATCTCCAGGAAACTTTCCACACCGTTCTTTCCCGGCATCATCACATCCATGAATGCGATGTCAAAATCTTCCTTGAGATAGGCCGCGATGGCGCCGTCGCCGTCGTAGACGACAAGCGGTCTGTGCCCTTCCATTTCGAGCAGTTCACCTAAGGAATTGGCGTTGTCTGCGTCATCATCAACAATAAGTATGCGTAGTGAACGTTTCATGCGGCTTTCTCCCCAGAATTTTCGCGAATTGGCAACCAAAGCGTAAAGGTGGCGCCCTTCCCTTCAACTGAATCGATGTCGAGGCCACCTCCATGCTGTTCAAGTATCTGTTCCACCGCGGAAATCCCGAGACCGGTGCCAAAGTTTTTGGTCGTAAACAGCGGTTCACGAACTTTGGTCAGGTTGTCTGCGGAAATTCCTGGTCCATTATCGGCAACGCAAATCTCCGCACCACGTATTGTCAGCCGTGTCGTGATGGTGATGACAGGCGTTTCCGTGAATTTTGCCTTGGGATCATCGCCCTTGCCAACCATCGCCTCTGATGCATTGGAAAGCAGGTTGATGATGGCGCGCTCAAACCTTCCGGGTTCAAGATCAACCAGCTTGTCGCCCAGGCCGAAGAAGCATTCGATGGAAACCAGTTCTGGCAGTTTCTGCGCCTCGCCCTGGATAAGTTTTTCGAGCCAGACATCAAGTACGGTCGGTTCTGCATTCACTGCCTTGGAGCGGGAAAAATCCAGGAGTTGCGTAATGATGTTGTCACAACGGATAACGCCATTGTTGATGCGTTGCAATTGCGGTTCCACGCCAAGGCCCTTGTCCTTGACCTTGCGCGCCAGAAGGTAGGTTGAGGTTCGAACCGTGCTCAGGGGGTTTCGCAGTTCATGGGCAACGGTTGCCGTCAGATTGCCAAGTTGCGCCATCTTGCCCTTGCGCAGCGCGTCATCCTGGGCTTCCCGAAGCTTAGTAATGTTTTCATTGAGCTGCCGGTTTAGAGTACCCATCTCGTTGTTAACGTCTTGGATTTCCCTTGAAAAGGTAATGGCCTGATTGTGGGATTCGGCAAGTTCACTGTGTGCTCTTTCGAGCTCAATAAACTTTCGCTTCAGCAGGCGTCCCACGAATTGTCCGTAGAACGAAACGGCACAGATCACCAACGCCATCAGCACACCAATGTAGAACTCATAGTTGCGCAGTCTGGTGACGGTCGAAGCGGCATCGTCGGAGACTTTCAGTTTCACCCGCCCAATCAATTGATTGAGGTCTCTGATATTGTACCTGAGCGAATTGTAGCGTTCGACAATGCGGGTGACCGCTGTTTGGGCTCCGGTGCCGTCATTTGAATTGATCGAAATAGCCACCTTGTCCGCAAGCCTTTCAATCTCGGTCATGGTGGTATCCATCCGCCGCAGCAACGCCAACGCCTTCGTTGCTGGTTTCTCCTCAAAATGCAGCGGAAGTTGCGCGCGAAGCCGGTTGATTTCCTGGCGGAATTCGTAGGTCTTGGACTTGAATATCGATTGCGCTTGCGTCAGCGCCTTCGTGTTGAGCACCTTCACAAATCCCGATTGTGCGTCTGAGGCCGCGTCCGCAATGACCCACGACGATGTCAGCTGGCGGTCAAAGAACAAGGATTCATTGACATTTGCCTGGTAGACCCCGATCACCAAGTGGCTCAGATAAAGTCCGCAGAAAATGGCCACAAGATTGAACGCAGCAATAAAAAAGTAGACAAATTGCACTCTTGGCCAGGAATTTTGGCCGTTCTGTCGTATTGCCTTCCCCAACGCCGCCGCTCCCCGCCTGCCCAACCACAAGCAATTGAAAATCCACGCTGCCCCAATTATGGTAAACAAATGGTTGATTTTCCGGTTTCCGGCCTGAAAGAAGCGAAATTAGCTGAGTATTTCTCGGGTGGCTGCCAATGTGGCGCGATCCGGTTTCAGGTGGCGGGCACCCACGGACGGGCCGGAATTTGCCATTGCCGCATGTGCCAAAAGGCATTCGGGTCGTGGGGCGCGGCCCTGGTTTCAGTTCCAGCCAGCAATTTATCTTGGACGCGGGGAAAGCCCTCCGTGTTCATGTCATCGGCCATTGTGGCCCGCGGCTTTTGCTCCGGGTGCGGAACGCCCCTCTATATGCGTGAGGACGGCGATGCGAATTTTGAACTCGCCATCGGATCCTTCGACGAGCCCTCAAGCTTAGGCCCCCTCGAGGAACAGGTGGGCGTGGAAAGCCGGGTATCTTGGTTTAGGGACATGCATCTCTTGCCGGAACAAACCACCAGCGAGACACGCACTCCTCAGGATCTCGCCAAGCTAAAAAGCTTGCAGCAACCGGACCACGATACGGATCATTGGCCATGAGCGAGATGATCACTGGCGGATGCCAATGCGGCCAGGTGCGCTATGCGATCACAGGCCCGCTTCACAACCCGCACATCTGCCACTGCCGCATGTGCCAAAAGGCCTTTGGCAATTACTTTGCAGCGCTTGTCGGCACGGCGCGGGAGAATTTCCGCTGGTCGCACGAAAAACCAGGCGTGTTCAGGTCATCGTCCATCGTCTCGCGTTACTTTTGCTCAACCTGCGGCACACCCCTCGCCTTCGCCTATGATGAGTTGAAGAACATCGCCGTAGCGATTGGCTCGCTGGACAATCCGGCCGCTGTCGTGCCGGAACTGCAGTATGGCATCGAGGCGATGCTTCCCGCCTTTGCAAGTCTGCACACCCTGCCGGGAACACGAACCGAAGATGACATCAAACCGGAGGATCTTGCGAAGCTGAAAAGCCTCCAGCACCCGGACCACGACTAGCTGGCAATCATCGCCCTTATCGCTTCAAGCGCTTCTGCCGCTTTCCCTGCATCAGGTCCACCGGCCTGCGCCAGGTCTGGCCTGCCGCCGCCACCCTTGCCACCCAACACGGAAGCCCCTGCCCGGACCAGATCGACGGCACTCAGCTTCGATGTAAGGTCAGCGGTAACGCCTACATAGAGGCTTGCCCTGCCTTCGCCATTGGCGCTGACAAGCGCCACCACACCCGAACCGAGCCTGGCTTTGCTCTCATCAACCAGACCCTTCATGTCCTTTGAATCCATGTCACCGAGCACACGCCGCATGAACTTGATGCCTTTGATGGTCTCAACCTCGCCTTCGCCCGCGGCGGCACCGCCGCCAAGCGCCAGGGCCTTCTTGGCCTCGGCCAGTTCGCGCTCAAGCTTCTTGCGTTCGTCAATGAGGCTCTCAATGCGGCTCACCAATTCCGATGGTGCCGTCCTCAGCATTGCGGCGGCAGCTGCCACCCGCTTGTCCTGCAGGTCAAGATATTCGCGCGCCGCCGAACCTGCCAAAGCTTCAAGCCGCCGGACACCCGCCGCCGATCCGCTCTCGGCCAGAACTTTGATGAGGCCAATATCACCAGTGCGCGACACATGAGTGCCGCCGCAAAGCTCCAGCGAATAGATGGGTCTTGCAGCGCCTTCCTCATTGCGCCCCATCGAGACAGCTCGCACTTCATCGCCATATTTCTCGCCAAACAGCGCCATGGCCCCTTCGGCGACGGCTGCATCAACCGACATCAACCGCGTGCTGACCGGCCCGTTCTGCAGAACAATACCGTTCGCCATGGCTTCCACAGCGGCGAGTTCTTCAGCACTCATGCCCTTGTTGTGGGAGAAGTCAAAGCGCAAACGATTGGGCTCAACCAGCGAACCCTTCTGGGCAACATGGGCGCCCAATGTCTTGCGCAATGCTTCATGTAACAAATGCGTTGCCGAATGATGCTGCCGGTTGCCCGAACGCCGCAGGTGGTCAACATTGAGCTCAACTGCGTCTCCCAGAGCTAGAGTGCCGTGTTCAACTTCACCCATGTGAATGATCAGGTCGCCCACACGTTTTTCCGTGCCCGTTACCTTGAACCGCCCGCCGCCTGCGGCTTTTATCACTCCATGATCGCCGGTCTGGCCGCCCGACTCGGCGTAGAATGTCGTTTGGTTGACGACGATCGATGCCTTGTCGCCGGCTTTGAGAGACTTGACCTGCTTGCCGTCCGCAACCATGGCCGTAATCACGCCTTCAGCTTTCTCCGTGTCGTAGCCCAAAAATTCCGTGGCCCCCACGGCTTCGCGGATTTCAAACCAGATCGCATCAGACTTGCTGTCGCCCGTACCTTTCCAGGCGCGGCGCGCCTCGGTCTTCTGTACATTCATGGCTGCGGTGAAAGCATCGGTATCCACGACAATGCCGCGCGAACGCAATGCATCTTGGGTAAGGTCAAGCGGGAAGCCATAGGTATCATAAAGCTTAAATGCCGTGTTGCCGTTGAATGTGTCACCACTCTTCAGATTTTCCGATTCGTCATCGAGAATCCGAAGGCCGCGTTCAAGCGTCTTGCGGAAGCGGCTTTCCTCCAACTGAAGTGTTTCCGTGATCATCTCTTCCGTGCGGACAAGTTCCGGATAGGCCGCACCCATCTCGCGCACCAGGGAAGGAACCAGTTTCCACATTAGCGGCTCGCGTTGCCCCAAAAGTTCGGCATGGCGCATGGCGCGGCGCATGATCCGGCGCAGCACATAGCCGCGGCCCTCATTGGAGGGCAAGACGCCATCCGCAATGAGGAATGACGAGGCGCGCAGGTGATCGGCGATCACCCGGTTCGAGGCTTTGTTTTTCCCTTCGGCCGGTACACCTGTTTTCTCCACGATTGTGGAAATCAGCGCGCGGAATAAATCGGTTTCATAGTTATCGTGGGTGCCCTGCAGGACAGCGGCAATGCGCTCCAGCCCCATGCCCGTGTCAATGGATGGTTTGGGCAAGCTAATGCGCTCCGCTTTGCTCACCTGCTCATACTGCATGAACACCAAGTTCCAGATTTCAATAAAGCGGTCCCCATCTGCATCGGCACTACCCGGCGGGCCGCCCGGAATTTGTCCCCGTGGTCATAGAAAATTTCCGAGCACGGGCCACAGGGGCCTGTGTCACCCATCGACCAGAAATTATCCGAGGTCGGAATGCGAATGATGCGGCTGTCGGGCAGCCCCGCGATTTTTTTCCACAGGCCAAAGGCTTCATGGTCTTCCGAGAAAACAGTAACCGTGAGCTTGTCGGCAGGCAGTCCATATTCCTTGGTCACAAGCGTCCATGCCCACTCAATCGCATCAGGCTTGAAGTAATCGCCGAACGAAAAATTGCCGAGCATCTCGAAAAATGTGTGGTGGCGTGCGGTATAACCCACATTGTCGAGGTCATTATGCTTGCCGCCCGCACGCACGCATTTCTGCGCCGTCGTGGCCCGGCTGTAGGGGCGGCGTTCCGCGCCCGTAAACACGTTCTTGAATTGCACCATGCCCGAATTGGCAAACATCAGGGTTGGGTCATTGCGCGGCACCAGCGATGACGAGGCCACTACCTCATGGCCACGGGTCTTGAAGAAATCAAGGAAGGTTGAACGTATCTGGGCAAGGCTGGTCATATAATATCCAAAGGTCCGGCGGTGGAAACAGTTGGAATGCTCTTTAAGGTGCGATTGCCGGTCCTGTCCAGAATTTCCGCAGGTAAATGGTTATCTCCTTACAAAGGCAAACAGCGCCCTCCGGGGGCACGGAGGGCGCTTCGCCTGCGGTGTGGGGGACACACCAACATAACCTGCCGCCACTAACAACAACGGCAGGCAATCCTGTCTATTAAACTTTACTCGTCCGGGTCTTCGGCGGTTGGCGCAACCGTGATCTTGGCCGCGATCAATCCCGCATTGGCGCGGATGGAGGCCTCAATGGCATTGGCCATATCCGGATTGAGCTTGAGAAACTCCTTGGCCTTGTCCCGGCCCTGCCCAATGCGCTCGCCATTATAGGAATACCAGGAACCAGACTTCTCAACCACGCCTGCGGTAACGCCCAGGTCAACCAGCTCGCCCACCTTGGAAATGCCTTCGCCATACATGATATCAAACTCGACCAGCTTGAACGGCGGCGCCACCTTGTTCTTGACCACCTTCACCCGAGTCTGGTTGCCGACCACTTCTTCGCGGTCCTTGATCGCACCAATCCGGCGGATGTCCAGCCGCACCGAGGCATAGAATTTGAGCGCATTGCCGCCCGTTGTGGTTTCCGGACTGCCGAACATGACGCCAATTTTCATGCGGATCTGGTTGATGAAAATGACCATGCAATTGGATTTGGAAATTGAAGCTGTCAGCTTGCGCAGCGCCTGGCTCATCAGCCGCGCCTGCAGGCCGGGCAGTAAATCACCCATCTCTCCTTCAAGTTCGGCCTTGGGCGTGAGAGCCGCCACGGAATCAATGACCAGGATTTCAATGGCGCCGGAACGCACCAGCGTATCGGCAATTTCAAGGGCCTGCTCGCCCGTATCCGGCTGCGAAATCAGGAGGTCCTCGATGTTCACGCCAAGTTTTTTGGCATAACCCGGATCCATCGCATGTTCGGCATCAATGAAGGCGCAAATTCCGCCGCGCTTTTGCGATTCCGCTATGGTTTGAAGAGCCAATGTTGTTTTGCCGGACAACTCCGGACCATAAATTTCGATGACCCGTCCGCGCGGCAAGCCGCCAATTCCAAGAGCAATGTCGAGACCCAGCGAACCTGTCGAAATCGCTTCAATTTCAACGACCGGGTTGGACCCCAGCTTCATGATTGAACCCTTGCCGAAGGCCCGTTCAATCTGGCTTAGCGCCGCGTCCAGCGCCTTGTTCTTGTCCATTGAAGTATTCTCAACTACCCGCAGATTCGCTTGCCCCATCGCCCGTACTCCTTAAGTCAGATGCCTCGCTCGGTGCAATCACTTAGTTTGTACCAGCGATGTTGATGTTATGTTCTGATTTTGTTCCATTTGCAAGTTTTTTCTTTAGGAGCGTCAGAAAATTCGTGGAGGCTATGAGTAGGCTTGTGAAATCTAAGGCCGGATGCGAACATAGGGGCTATGTTGGTTGAGTTAGCCGCCTTTCTGGGGAGAGAGCGTTACACACCCGGCCTCGCTGCCAGCGAGTCTGAACTTTGCTGTACCGCTCAGTGCCGGCAGAACTGATTTCAGGTCCAAATGTTTGCCTATCAGGTGCATTTGAGACACGCCGCTAGCTGTAAGTGATTCATCGAAAATTTGCTATCGTAAATTGCAAATTTAATGATTTGCAATCCTTAATTGAAAATCAATGTGTTTCTAAGACCCGCTCGACCGCCTGCCCCACGGAAAACAGGTTCTGGTCGTGTCCCCAAGCTCCCATGAGCATAAGGCCAACGGGGGCGGCGCCCGGCTCATTTGCCGGGACTGACAGCGCACAGCAGTCCAGAAAGTTGCCCACATAGGTATTGCGCAAACTCATGGAATTGTGGCGCAGATAGTCCTGATCGCCGTCAAGCGCCGAAATCGCTGGTGGAACATTCATGACGGTGGGAAGCACAACGGCGTCAAAATTCTGCATGCGGCCGTTGAACCGCAAGATGATTTCAACCCGGCGTTTTACGATCGCAAGATAGTCAGCGGCACTGATAGCACCGGCCGCTTCAAGGCGCATGCGAACCCTGGGATCATATTCCGCGCCTCTTTGCGCAATCAGATTTCGATGATGGGCATAGGACTCTGCCGCAATGATCCCGCCCTTGGTGGTGAGAACTGGAAGCTCAAGCAATTCCTCAAATGAAAAATCGCTGAGCCTAGCACCCGCAGCTGAAATCCGCGCGAGCGCCCGCTCGTAAGCCGATGCCACTTCCGCATCCAGGCCTTCAAGCACGGCAGTTTTCAGAACGCCAATGCGAAGTGCCGAAATCTCCCGGGCCTCAATCCGACCTGACCAGTCGCCAGCCATCAGCGCATCCACGGCAGCGCAACAAGCCACCGAATTTCCAAGGGGCCCGACGGAATCAAACCGGGTTGAAAGCGGATAAGCGCCCTGCGTGCTCACCCTTCCCGTGCTCGGCTTATAGCCAACGATGCCATTGTAAGCCGCAGGGATACGGCAAGACCCGCCCGTATCCGTGCCGATGCTCACGGCGCACATCTGGTCGGCGACGGCCACCGCTGCACCGGCGGAAGAGCCACCCGGTATCCGGCCCGTCTTCCGGTCATAGGAAGATCGCGGCGTTCCATAGTGCGGGTTAAGCCCCACTCCCGAATAGGCAAACTCCGTCATGTTGGTGCGCCCCATCCCAACAAAGCCCGCCGATTTCAATGCAGCAATGGCAAGCGCGTCAGTAACGGCGGGGGCAGCATCTTTCAAGACTTTGGAGCCTGCCGTGGTGACTTCACCCGCGAGATCAAAAAGATCTTTCACCGAGATCGGAATGCCCGCGAATTGCGAAGGTTGGCGATTGCGCCGCCGCAACGCATCCTGAAAATCCGCCGCCGCGCGTGCCCCTTCCGCATCAACCCTAATGAAAGCGCGAGCCCCCTCGCCCGCTGGATCGGAAATTCTTGCCAGGGCCTGCTCAACGAGTTCACGCGAGGATGTCTTGCCTTCACGCAATTCTCCTGCGAGCACGTCCAGTGTCCACCGTCCCATCGTCAGCCTTCCATCACTTCCTTGACCTTCTCGACCAGTTGCTTGAGCGAGAATGGCTTTGGCAGGAAGGCAAAATCCGTCTGCCCTTCCAAGTTCTTTTCAAACGCGTCCTCGGCGTAGCCGGATACAAAAACAACCTTCGTTTTCACGCCGCGCTTGCGCAACTCGCGCAGCAATGTCGGTCCGTCCATTTCCGGCATGACAACGTCGGAAAGAATAAGATCAAACGGCTCGGTTTGGATTTCCATGACGGCCAGGGCACTCTCGCCCGAGTCCGCCTCCACCACCGTGTAGCCACGGGACGTCAAGGCCCGGATGGCAAAGGCCCGCACCGAATCCTCATCCTCAACCAGCAGAATGCGCCCCTTGCCCGTGAGGTCAGAGCGCTTTGACTTCACCTCGTCCTTGGCAGCGGCGGCGGCAACCTCAATTTCGGAAGGATAATGGCGCGGCAGGTAAATGCTGAACGTCGTTCCCTTGCCCACCACGCTACTGCAGAAAATAAACCCGCCGGTTTGTTTCACAATGCCGTAGACCGTTGAAAGTCCGAGCCCAGTGCCCTTGCCAACTTCCTTGGTGGAGAAAAATGGCTCCCAAATCTTTTCGACGATCTCGGGAGCGATGCCTGAGCCCGTGTCGCTCACTTCGCACAATACATACTCGCCAGCCGGCATGGGCTCACGGATGATTGCCTTCGACTCTTCCCTGCTGATGTTCATGGTCTTCACCCTCAGCGTGCCGCCCCTGGGCATCGCATCCCTGGCATTGACCGCCAGATTGATGATCACCTGTTCGAACTGGTGAACGTCAACCAGCACGAGGCCGAGGTCGCGGCTATGGCTGATTTTCAGATCAACCTTCTCGCCCAAAACCCGGCCCAGAAGATTGTCGAGGTCCGACATGGCGTCGGTGAGCGAGTGAACTTTGGGCTGCAAAGTTTGCTTGCGCGAAAAGGCCAGCAATTGCCTGACCAGGTTTGCCGCCCGGTTGGCATTTTGCTTGATGCTCATGATATCGGCAAAGGCGGGGTCCGTGGGCCGCATCTTGGCGAGCAGCAGATCGGCAAAGCCGATGATGGGGGTGAGCACATTGTTGAAGTCATGGGCGATGCCACTTGCCAGTTGGCCTACGGCTTGCATTTTCTGGCTCTGCGCCAGTTGCACTTCGAGCGTCTTGCTCTCGGTCCTGTCAATGGCGAATACCGTGAGATTTTTCCCCATGCCATGGAGCCGCGCGAATGAGAATTGCACCAGCCGCGGCTTCTCATCCTGAATGGTTGCATCAACCACAATCATGGAACCGTTATTGCCTTGAAATTTGTCGAGGCCGCTGCGAAGGTCGGCGCGGTCGCTCTCGATTACCATCGACGCGAGGCTTGCGCCGCGCTTGGCCCGTTTGGAGTAGGAGAGGAAAACCGGATTTGCCGATTGAATGATGCCATTGGCGTCAATTTCCGCAATGCCGATGGGGGCGGCCCCCACAAACCGTGACAGCGCTTCGCGGCCGTCATTCAGTTTCTCCTCCCGGCGCGGCACGATCAGGGTGCGCGATGGCAGCATCTTTGCTTGTGCATCAAAATCCACGCGGTGAATAATCTCAACTGGCAGGTCCGCCCCTTTCCGCGTCTTGAGATCGAGGCTGAACAGCTCCGTGCGCCCGCCGCCAGCCAAAGGTTCAACAGCAGTCAGAAGCGCAGCACCCTGCTCGCCCAGAACATCGCTCAACTGCAATTCGCCATTCTGGCTTTCGGCCATATCAATGCCCAGCCATTCCGCAAGCGTGGCGTTCAGGTAATCAATCTTCTGGCTCGGCAGCGTTGAAAAGAATCCGGCGGGCGCACGATCGAGATAGGTGATGATGAATTGCAGTCGACCGAAGGCTTTTTCCTGCCGGGCCCGGTCAACACTTACGTCCTGCAAACGCCACAGCACAAAGCCGCGCTTGGTTTGTCCAACGAGCGGCGCCACACTGATCTTCAGCCACTTCGGCGCATCGGGGCTTGCCCCCGCTGCCGTTGAGCCGGCGGGAACACGAATTTCCCGGGCATCGCTTTTGCCTTCAAGGGCAGCCTGCGCCAGTTGATAGATGGGCTCGACGAAAGCGGGCTGGCCCGCATAGAGCAAATCAAATCCGACGAGCCGGCTCACGCCTGCGGCCGAAGCCAGATGCAGGAAGGCCGCGTTGCCGTAGACCGCGCGTGACTTCCCATCCATGACCACGCAGGCATCGCCTATGGCATCTGCCATTCCATCGAAGAAGGCGCGGTTCTGGCTCCGGCTTTCAAAACGAAGGAGCCCGGCCACGAAACCGAAGATGGCATAGAGCCCGGCGAAGGAGAGGAGCCCGCCCGCAACGAGTAACCACGAAGCGATCGCAGCTTTGAGCTGCCACACGCCGGCAACAACGGCGCCGCCAATATGATGGCCAATAGCAGCGACAGGATCGCCGACCCACGGCCAGGAGCCATGCCGGCCACTTCATTTCCTCCGCGTTCCGCCATCCCTGCCCCATTCCCGAATCATTTGAGTATAGGCGATTCCGCAGGCTTCGGAATCTTTCCCCGCCTAAATCGGCCGGGATTAAATCTCCACTCCCATCCCGGAAATTTTATGTTATGGTCGATGGCACAAGTGAGTTTGTCAGGAGGCTGCCCATGGAATTTCTCACCCCCTATTTTAACATGACCTATGTCGTCCCCGTGGCAATTGGCCTGGTCATTTTGATTGTGGGCTTTCTGATTTACAAGGCCTTCGGCGGGCCGGTGATGGGCCGCAAGGGCCAGCGGCTTGGCATCAGCGAATATCATGAGATCGACAAGACCCGCAGGCTCGTTCTGGTGCGCCGCGACGAGACCGAGCATCTCATTCTGATCGGCGGGGCCCAGGATGTTGTTATCGAGAGCGGCATCAGCCTCAGCAACGGCGTGGAGGAACTGCACGAACCGCTGCACGCGCCCATTCCAATCCGCTCCGCACCCCGCGCCCCCATGTTCGCCGAGCGCCGCCCGGTGCTCCGCCCCGTCGAGCCGCCAATGATGTCGCAGCGCAATTACGAGCACGAAGAAAACTGACGCCCTATGGCCCATCCCGTTCGGGCCTTTCCACGTAAATTTTAGGCGGGGCTTTCATCAGCACGCCCTTGGGCGCGTATGGCCCGTAGAGATGATCGAACTCGCCAGCAATCCATCGTGCCTTCATCGCCTCGCCTTGCACGACGCGGATGGCGGTGCGTTCGATGAGAAGTTTCAGCCGGTGCGAAACGGAGGAATCCGCCATGGGCCGGTGGAATGGCCGCGATTGCGCGCTCGTGCGGATCGCGGCGCTTCCATTTCCTTTGCTCTGGCGGGGAAAAATGCGTGCGCCGGCAATAGAGGCCGTCATGGGCGGCCACGCAGGACTTGGCGCGGCGGCAGCGCGGGCTGGGGCAGACCGGCAGGGGATTCCCCCGCGGGCAATCATGCCCCGTGAAACCTGTCCACGGCTGCTTCGAGACACGGGGGCGTTGCTTCGGAAGCGGAAACTTATTCATCCGTATACTGATGGCTTTGGGATCGGGACAGTGGATCATGGCGGCGCCCTTTGATGTGGCCCTTCGAGGCGCGTTGCTTGCACGCGCACCTCAGGTGAGGAGAGAAGATGGAGGGGATGTCCCCGCCTTGGCTTCAAGCCTGCATATGCTGGGAAATGTTGGATATTGGATGGTTTGGCTTAAAGCCCGGCTTTGGAACGCAGCGGTTTTTGCCTTGGATTTGCACTTGCAGAGCCCTGGATCGCACGGTGTCTGAGGTTTTCCGCCAGGGTTGTTTAGCCATTTAAGGCGCGTGGACCGTAGTATCCACGGGACAAACAGTTGGCTCCCGGAGAACAAAGGTGCTTTCTTTCCCTTGTCCTGCAGGCGCTGCACATGGTTCCGGCAATTTCGAGACGCTGTCGACACTGTCCCCTCCTTTCCGGAACCATCGAGAGGAATATACGCCTACAATAGGAACGTGTCAAGAGGGATAGGAAAATAATTCTTGGGTCCAGCAGCGTCTTCCCCCGCCTGCGGCATTCGGATTCACAAATCTTTGTTGCCATCTTTGCAATTATCAACGCGCTGAATTCATTCCTTATTCCGTCATCCCGGCGAACGCCGGGATGACGAAAATATGAAATGTTTACCGGGATGCCAGATCGCCGTTATGCCTCTGGCCTGAAGCGCTGCACCTTGATTGGCTTTGCAGCCGGGCCAAACACAGCTTCCTTTCTTTGCGTCCCCTATCTGAGCGGCTATAGTAACGAGTTGCAAAAAAACCAGTTGCGCTGTCGAAGGGGCTGATTTGGAATTTCAATTTGGACTGCCTCACGCCCCCGGATTTGTCGTTCTTTCGGTCGTGATGGCAATTTTTGGCGGCTATGTGGGACTTGGCCTTGCGGGGCAAGCCCGTGCTGCGGACGGCCTCTATCGCCGTGGCCTGCTCGCAGGTGCCGCCTGGTCCCTGGGCCTTGGCATTTGGACCATGCATTTCGTCGGCATGCTTGCGGCACAATTGCCGGAAGGCACCCTGTTTTCAATTCTTCCTACGCTGCTATCCTTCCTTCTTTGCGTTCTGGTGGTGGGCATTGCGGCGTTTATCGTCAGCCGGGGCACATCCAACCGGATGTGGACTGCATTGGCCGCCGTGGTCATGGGCAGTGGAATTGTCAGCATGCATTATCTCGGCATGCACGCCATCACCGGCCCCTATATGTTGCATCACGATGTACGCTACGTAGTGGCAGCCGCGCTTATCGCAGTTGCTACAAGCTATGGCGCCTTGCGCATTTTCGAATCGAAACTCAGGCATCAAACCCTGGCCCTCAGCGCCCTGATCTTTGGCCTGGCCGTATCCGGCATGCATTACACCGCAATGATGGGAACGATGGTCGTGCCTTCACCGCCGATGGCAGCGGTTTTTGGCCCCGCGGTTTCAAGCGATATTCTCATGATTTTTGTGGTGCTGCTGGCCTTCATCATTTCAGGAATATTCCTGTTGTATCTGGTGCCCGAGAGAAGCCGCGTGACGGAAAACATCATCATTCTTACGCCCGAGCCAAAAGGACCGCCGCCGCCACACCAGCGTATGACCCTCGTTCCCGTCGAAAGTGAAGGCGCTACCAATTTCATGCCTGCCGATGAGATCTGCGCCATTCAGGCAACGACCCACTATACCTTGATCTATGATGGCCGGCGCGAACATTTCTCGCCATGGTCAATCACCGAAGCGGAAGAGCGTCTCGACAAGACTGATTTCATCCGCGTGCACCGCAGCCACCTTATTGCCATCGACAAAGTAAAAGCCTTGCGGAAATCCGGCGATGGCGCCGTGGTGGAAGTAGGCAGTTTGCCGCGCACCGTTCCGGTGAGCCGGAACCGCTATGCCGAACTCAAATCCCGGCTTGGCTTGCATTTGAAAGTAAGAATGCACGGGGCATCGCAGCAGTAAGGCTGACGCATTTCGTGGGGCGAGAACCGCCTTTCGTGCATCCCATCACGCTTCGTGCAAATTTGCCCCCCGCCGTATTGAAGCGGCCATTATCCCGTGTCCTTAATTGCTGCCGGCCTCCGTCAAGAGGGGCGCGCGAATGAGGAGGACCCCCCACAATGATTCCAGGCACCTTTGAATATTTCAGGCCGAAGTCCGTGTCCGAGGCCGCAAAACTATTGCGCAAATCGAAAAACGCAAGCGTTCTGGCGGGTGGCCATAGCCTGCTCCCCATGATGAAATTGCGCGTGGCGGCACCTTCCGCACTGGTTGATCTCGCCGGCATTGCAGCACTCCGCGGCATCAAGAAGATCGGCAGCAATATCGTCATCGGCGCCATGACCACACAGCATGAAGTGCTGGCATCGGCGCTGGTTGCGAAAAATGTTCCCATTCTCCACGAGGCCGCCATGCTGATTGCCGATCCGCAGGTCCGCTACGTCGGCACCCTTGGCGGCAATGTGGCGAACGGCGATCCTGGCAATGACATGCCCGCCGTGATGATGGCGCTTGATGCAACTTACAAAGTTGTAGGCCCCGCCAAGGCACGCGCCGTCAAAGCCCGGGCCTTTTACAAGGGCCTTTACGAAACGGCGCTTAAATCCGGCGAAATCGTGACCGCCATTGAAATTCCGGTGCCGGGCAAACATGGCTTTGCCTATGAAAAGCTGAAACGCAAAATCGGCGACTATGCCACCGCTGCCGTAGCGGTGGTCATCACCGTGAAAGCCGGAAAAGTGGCGACATGCGCAATCGCACTCACCAATTTGGGTGCCACACCACTTCTGGCTGACGCGGCTGCCAAGGCCCTGATCGGGCAGGCGCCGGACGGGATAGCCATAGGCGCCGCAGTGGCCGCCGCGCGCGCCATCATGGATCCGGCCAATGATACCCGTGGCACACCAGAATATCGCAAGAGCGTTGGCGGCATTTATGTCGAACGCGCCATAAAGCGCGCTGTCGCGCGCGCTACCGGCTGAGGAGAAAATTCATGGCAAAAGTTCACGTCAAACTCAAAATCAATGGCCAGGAGATGGATGGCCTGTGCGAACCACGCACCTTGCTGGTGCATTTCCTGCGCGAAAATCTCTCCCTCACGGGAACCCACATCGGTTGTGAAACGTCCCATTGCGGCGCCTGCACCGTTGACCTCAATGGCAAGTCGGTCAAATCCTGCACTGTGCTTGCGGTGCAAGCCCAGGGCGCGGATGTGACGACAATTGAAGGCATGACCAATGCCGATGGAACGATGGGAGCCCTGCAGGAAGGCTTCCGCCAGATGCACGGACTGCAATGCGGCTATTGCACCCCCGGCATGATTGTGCGGGCCCATCGCCTGCTCAAGGAAAATCCAAACCCGACTGAAGAAGAAATCCGCTTCGGTATCGCTGGAAACCTCTGCCGCTGCACGGGCTACCAGAACATCGTGAAAGCCATTCAACATGCCGCCGCAAAACTTCGTGGCGAGGAATTCCTGGAGGCCGCAGAATGAACGACATGTCCCCCAATAAGGCCGAACGCGAAGCCAAACTCGAAGGTTTAGGCTGCAAACGCAAGCGCGTGGAAGATGCGCGCTTCACCCAGGGCAAAGGCAACTTTGTCGATGACATGAAACTGCCTGGCATGCTGTTCGGTGATTTCGTGCGCTCGCCCCATGCCCACGCCCGCATCAAGAGCATCAACATCAAGAAAGCCATGAAAGTTCCCGGCGTTTTGGCCGTGCTGACGTCAACCGAACTGAAAGGCGTGAATTTGGCCTGGATGCCGACGCTCGCCGGCGATGTGCAAATGGTTTTGGCCGACGGAAAAGTCCTGTTCCAGAACCAGGAGGTGGCCTTTGTGGTTGCCACGGACCGCTATGCCGCAGCCGATGGCGTTGAAGCCGTTGAGGTTGATTATGAAGCATTGCCGGTTCTCGTTGATCCCTTTAAGGCGATGGTAAAGGGCGCTCCCGTCCTGCGCGAAGACATCAAGGACAAAACCGAAGGCGCCCACGGCAAGCGCAAGCATTACAATCACATTTTCGAATGGGCCGTGGGCGACAAGGATTTGACCGATGCGGCTTTCAGGAAAGCCGATGTCACGATCAAGGAACTGATCTCCTATCACCGCACCCATCCATCACCACTCGAAACCTGCCAGGCTGTGGCCTCTTTCGACAAGGTGAAGGGTGAACTCACGGTGTGGGGCACTTTCCAGGCCCCGCACGTCATCCGCACTGTGGCATCTCTCATATCTACAATTCCGGAACATAAAATCCATGTCATCGCCCCTGATGTGGGCGGTGGCTTTGGCAACAAGGTGGGCGCCTATCCCGGCTACATCTGTGCCATTGTTGCATCAATCGTAACCGGCAAGCCGGTGAAATGGGTTGAAGACCGTATTGAGAATCTCACGGCTACGAGTTTTGCCCGCGATTATCATATGACAGCGGAGATTGCCGCGACGAAAGAAGGCAAGGTGCAGGGCTTGCGCGTGCATGTGCTGGCTGATCACGGAGCCTTTGATGCCTGTGCCGATCCATCCAAATGGCCAGCGGGGTTCTTCAACATCGTCACGGGATCCTATGATTTCCCCGTGGCCCATGTGGCCGTCGATGGTGTTTACACCAACAAGGCTCCGGGCGGTGTTGCTTACCGCTGTTCCTTCCGTGTAACCGAGGCTGCCTATTGCATCGAGCGCGCCATGGACATTCTGGCGCAGAAACTCAACATGGACCCTGCCGAGCTTCGGATGAAAAACTTCATCCGCCGTGACCAGTTCCCCTACCAATCCGCTTTGGGCTGGGAATACGACTCCGGCGATTATCACACGGCCATGAAGCAAGGCATGGAGAAGATCGGCTATCAAGGGCTGCGCGCCGAACAGAAACGCAGGCAGGCCGACTTCAAGGCCGGCAAGACCCGCGAGATCATGGGCATTGGCGTGTCCTTCTTCACCGAAATCGTGGGCGCGGGGCCATCGAAGAATTGCGATATTCTCGGCATCGCCATGTTCGACTCCTGCGAAATCCGCGTCCACCCCACCGGTTCGGCCATCGCCCGCGTGGGCACGAAATCAACCGGCCAGGGCCATGAAACCACCTGGGCGCAGATCATCGCAACCGAGATGGGCATTCCCGCCGCCGACGTGATGGTGGAGGAAGGCAATACGGACACGGCCCCCTATGGGCTTGGCACCTATGGTTCCCGCTCGACGCCAGTGGCAGGTGCGGCCATCGCCATGGCCTCGCGCAAGATCAAGGCCAAGGCGCAGATGATTGCGGCCTACATGCTGGAAGTGCATGAGGACGATCTGCAATTTGATATCGATGGTTTCCGCGTGAAGGGCCTGCCGGAAAAATTCAAGTCGATGAAAGAAATCGCCTGGGCGGCTTACCATTCTGTTCCTCCGGGCATGGAGCCCGGATTGGAAGCGGTGAGCTATTACGACCCGCCAAACATGACCTATCCCTTCGGCGCCTATTTCTGCGTGATGGATATCGATGTTGATACCGGCGTTTATAAAGTCCGGCGCTTCTACGCGCTTGACGATTGCGGCACGCGCATCAACCCGATGATCATTGAAGGCCAGGTCCACGGCGGCCTGACCGAAGCCTTCGCCATCGCCATGGGCCAGGAAATCCGTTACGATGCGGGTGGCAACGTGCTCACCGGTTCGTTCATGGATTTCTTCATGCCAACCGCGGTTGAAACACCCCATTGGGAAACCGACCACACGGTAACGCCATCGCCGCATCACCCCATTGGCGCCAAGGGCGTTGGTGAAAGCCCGAACGTCGGCGGCGTGCCGGCATTTTCAAATGCCGTAAATGATGCCTTCGGCTTCCTTGGCTCAAAGCACATCCAGATGCCCCATGACTACTGGCGCAATTGGGAAGTGGCCAAGTCATTGGGCCTGGTGAAGTAAGGTGTTGAAGGAGTTCAGCCGGACCCGAAAGTCAGGTCCGGCTGGAATGACGGCCATGACCATGAACCTGCCCGAACTCAGCCTTAAACTCGCGGACGCTGGTTATGTCGCTGACCGCGACCTTGCCATGGCCCTGCACCTCATGGGGCTATTGCAGCGGCCGCTTCTGCTTGAGGGCGAAGCCGGTGTTGGAAAAACCGAAGTGGCCAAGGCGCTGGCCGATGTCCATGGCACCGCGCTCATCCGCCTGCAGTGCTATGAAGGCCTTGATCGCGCCGAGGCGCTTTATGAATGGAATTACCAGCGCCAGCTCCTCACCATTCAGGCGCGAACTGCTTCCGGAAACAGTATCAGCGAGGATGATATTTTTTCTGAACGTTTCCTGCTCGAACGCCCCCTGCTGCAAGCCATCCGGCAGGAGCGCCCCCCGGTTCTGCTCATCGATGAAATTGACCGCGCCGACGAAGAATTCGAAGCCTTCCTTTTGGAACTGCTCTCGGACTTTCAGGTCACCATTCCGGAACTCGGCACCATAAAGGCGCGCAGCATTCCCCATGTTGTGTTGACCTCCAACGGCACCCGCGAAATATCCGACGCATTGCGCAGGCGCTGCCTGTATCACTATGTCGATTACCCCAACGTGGACCGCGAAGCCGCAATCCTGCAACGCAGGCTTCCCAACATTGGCGCTTCCTTCGCCTTGCAAATTGCCCGCGTCCTGGAAAAAATCCGCAAGGAAGATTTGCGCAAGGTGCCGGGTGTGGCTGAAACACTGGATTGGGCCGCGGCCCTGATTGGGCTGGACATCAAAGACCTGCACAGCAATCCTGAAAGCGTTTTTGACACCATGATGTGCCTGCTCAAAACCCAGGAAGACAGATCGCGTTTTACCCGCGAGGTAGCCGAACGCCTGTTGGGGAAAGTCGCATGACCTGCTGCGGGCCGCCACCGGAACCCGGCAGTCTTGATCCGCTTCGGGATGCAATTCTCGGCCGGATATCGGCATTTGCAATGCTGCTCCGCAATCATGGTTTTATCATTGGCCTCAGGGAAAATACCGATGCCGCCAGGCTCGCGGGCGAACTTGCCATTGAGCGGCCAGCCACCCAGCGCGCCGCCTTCAAGGCGCTGTTTTGCTCGCGTGCCTCGGACTGGCGGCAATTCGACGAGCTCTTCAATTCCTATTGGTTTGGCCGGGGCATGAAGAAGTTGATGAAAGTGGGTGGCTCGGTTGGCCACGTCAACCCGGCCCACTCTTTCAGCGCCAGCTGAAAAGGGCAGCAGGCAGGACGGTTCGAGCGAGTTAAGCGATCAGGTTTCCAATCCGTCCGGGTGTTGAAACTGACGAAGGCGCCACCGCAAAAAGCGAAGGCGCATCGCGCACCGAGATTACGAGCTCAACCGACTTTCGCAAAATTGCCGATCCGCGCGAGCTTGAAAAGGCCCATGCCGCGGCAGAACGCTTCGCAAGAGCCATGCGCGCAAGGCTGACGCGGCGTGAGCGCGCCCGCAGCAGAGGCAGGCGCATTGATTTGCGCGCCACCATTCGCCGCAATATCGGCGTGGGCGGAACCCCAATAGACCTTCGCTTTCGCCAGCGCAAACCAAAGCCCCTGCGCCTGATCGTGCTGCTCGATGCCTCGGGCTCCATGCAAATGTACACCGCCGTGTTCATCCGCTTCATTCACGGCATTCTCGATAATTTCCGCGAAGCCGAAGCTTTCGTTTTCCACACGCGGCTGGCGCATATTTCTTCCGCCATGAAAGAGAAGAACGCGACGCGCGCGCTGGAGCGCATGTCTCTCATGACCCAGGGTGTGGGCGGCGGAACCAGGATTGGTGACTGCCTCGCAACTTTCAACAAATGGCATGCCAAGCGGGTTTTGAATTCGCGCAGCTGCGTGATGATCCTGTCTGACGGCTATGACACCGGAACACCGGAAGCTCTCGCCTCGGAACTCAAGCGGCTGCGCCAACGCTGCCGCCGCATTGCATGGCTCAATCCGATGATGGGCTGGGATGGCTACCGCCCCGATGCAAAAGCCATGCAGGCGGCCCTGCCCTATCTCGACCTGTTTGCCCCTGCCCATAATCTGGAAAGCCTCGAAGCGCTTGAACCCTATCTGGCGCGATTGTGACGGAGTAATCGCCATGGCCCCTAAAACTGACGTAATGGATATGGTCTCGCAGTTGAAAGAGCGCGGTGAGGCCTTTGTGGTGGCAACGGTCGTGCGCACTGTCGCTGTGACCGCAGCCAAGGCCGGCGCCAAAGCGGTGATCCTGCCCGATGGCACAATTCTTGGCGGCTGGATTGGCGGGGGCTGCGCCCGGGGAGCCGTGTTGAAAGCAGCCCAGGATGTGTTCAGGGATGGCGAAGCGCGGCTCATTTCCGTGCAACCCCCAACCGAGCTTGAGGCGCTGGGTGTCACCGCCGGTCAAAGCCTGCAAGGCGTGCGCTTTGCCAAAAACATGTGCCCCAGCCAGGGCACCATGGATATATTCGTGGAGGCCGTCATGCCCCGACCTAATCTGGTGATTTGCGGCTCGAGTCCGGTTGCCGTGGCGCTGGCACGCCTTGCTGCTGTCATGGGTTACGCCGTTACAACTGTGGCACCCCAGCCTGAACAGGGAGCTTTTGAGACAGCCGATGCCCGCATCGAAGGATATGCCTTGCCTGTTTCAGAAACAGCACAACGCTTCGTCGTCGTAGCCACGCAGGGCAAAGGCGATGAAGCGGCACTGCGCGCCATCCTTGATATTGACGCGGATTACAAAGCCTTCGTCGGCAGCCGCCGCAAGATGGCATCCATTCGTGAGAAATTCATTGCCGACGGCGCATCAGCCGAAGCCTTCGACTTCATCAAGGCCCCGGCAGGAATTGATATCGGCGCCATCTCTCCGGAAGAAATAGCACTTTCCATTATTGCCGAAGTCACCGCACGGCGCCGCCAAAAAACCAGAACGAGATAAAAGGAAAAACGACTCGATGAAAATGTCCGGCAGCCAAGTCATTCAGGCCCCACGCAAGACCGTGTGGCGCGGCTTGAATGACCCAAAAATATTGCAGCAATGCATTCCGGGTTGCGAGACCATCAAGGCCGCATCGCCTACCGAAATGAGTGCGAAAGTGGTGCTCAAAGTAGGCCCGGTCAAAGCCACGTTTACGGGTGAAGTGATCCTGACTCGACATCAAAGCCCCCGAGAGCTACCGGATTTCAGGAAAAGGCCAAGGAGGTCTTGCCGGTTTTGCAACGGGAGGCGCCACCGTAAAGCTCACCGAGAACAGCCCCATTGAAACCCTGATGGACTATGATGTGGACGCCCAAATCGGCGGCAAGCTTGCCATGCTGGGATCACGCCTGATTGACTCCACCGCAAAATCACTGGCCGAACAATTCTTCACAAAATTTGCAAGCCTTATGATGAAGCAAGGGCAACCTTCCGCTTCGGTGCCAAAAGCCAAAGCAACGAAGAAACCAGCGGCAAAGAAACCAGCAGGCAGAAAACCCGTCACCAGGAAGAAGGTATCCAAAAAATCGCGAAAGTCTTGATACGCAGGCACATACCGGATGAACGCCGCTATCGTATGCACATATTTTTGTTGACGCAATTACAACTATCAATGCGATGAATTCACGCTCACTCTCTCTTCCGTCATCCCGGCGATCCTTGCTACGCAGAAGCGAAGCTTCAGCTTCGCGAGAGGACGAAGAAGCGGGACCCAGGCTTGCAACCAGTGAACATGAGGAAGAAGTCTGGGTCCCGATTTTCATCGAGATGACGTGAGGATAGATGAGTGCAATTTCATCGCGTTCGCTAGTTGCATCTGCTCCACTAACGCTGTGCGAACCCGATACCGGCGCTGCTGCATGTCGTGGCCGAGGACATTCAGCGCGGTACTTCCGGTGCGGTCATTCGAAACCCAGTGTTGAAAGCCCCTCCATCCAGAGCGCCTGGCGCGCTGTGAGCACCATGATGCAATGGACCGCATCGACGTTGGCCAACGAACCATAGATCGGAATCCCGTCCGCATAGAGCACCTCGCAGGTCGCGTCCCGCCAGGGGATCCAGGCGGTTTGCACTTTGCGCAACTGCTTCGCCTCCATCGCTGCGGTCGCGGCATTGACCTCCGGGCCTGAACTCCGGCGCCAGTTGCTCGCGGTAGCTGGCGTTAAGCCGGGCATCCCAAACTTCACTCTCCCGCCCATAACAATCCATCATTCCGTATGTGGACGCACCCTCCTCCGTCTCCATGCAGGGACCGGAGAGCACGCCGATGCAGCTTTCGGGCGCGTAGCCGGCTTCGCGGGCGGCGACTTCGAGATGGCCCTCGGGCCCGGTTTTCTTTTCCTTTTGTGCATCATCGCCAGATGAATCGGCTTCCGCGGCATCCGCCGCCTTTCTCTTGGCCTCCGCAACATCGAGGCAAGCCTGTACCACTGCTGCATCTTTCGCCGCCATTTCCTCGGTCGGCTCCTCGGCGGACACGGTTGCGGAAACGGCCATGGCGAACGCACAGGCGGCGCTGACGATAGCGATACGAATCATGAGTTTGATCCTTCGGGTTTTGCGGGCGGGCCTATGCTGCAGGCTTGAAGCGCTGCACCTTGATTGACTTTGCGGTTCGGCGCGCCCGGGCAATATCAAACTGCAACTGCATTTTCAGCAGCAAATCCATCGAAACGCCAAATGCCTTCTCCACGCGAATGGCCATTTCAGGCGAAAGGCTGGCACGGCCATTCAAGACGGCGCTGAGCGCCGGACGCCCCACCCCGAGAATTTCCGCGGCGCGCGTGACCGAAAGCCCGGCCGGGCCAAACACGTCTTCCTTCAGCAATTCGCCGGGGTGGGCGGGGTCCAGAATTCTGCATCACAATACTCCTCAATGATAATCAACCAAGTCTACTTCCGTGGCAGCACCCTTGTTCCATTTGAACACCAGCCGCCAGCCATGGAATTTGTGTAGCGCTACAGGCAACGAATGTCACGAGAGTGCCAAAGTGCATAAATAGGAAATCTCTCCATGGTCGGGCTTGATCCACTGCTGTCCTGTTGAGGAAATTTGCAACTCCCAATTAAACCAGGCTTCAGCTTGCTTTGTTCGCAAACATGCAGGTCGGTAGCTCAAATTGAGAAGTTGCCGCTGACGTCTTCCCCCGCGCGCGGGGGAAGAAGGGGCCCGTCCGGCGTAGTGCAGCGAAGACGGATGGGATAGATGAGGGCACTTCCACCTCGTTCCCCTCACCTCCCCATTGCGTTCCGCAATGGGTCCCTTCCTCTCCCATTTCATGGGCGAGGACAATGCGCGCAACTTTCAAGCTCAGTTCCTTAACCGGACAGCAGTGGGTCAAGCCCGACCATGGAGAGAGTTGGGGGATGTCAACTGGGGCCTCATGCAATCGACGATGCCTTCAAGGCTTATCAATTGAACCTGGCACTTCAGAACCAATAGCTTCTAACCAATCGTGTTCAATGGCGCGAAGCCGGCTCATGAGTGAAATTAAAAAAGCGGTCGACCACGCTAGCAGGATCAATCCGTTAACAGCCTCAATTGCGCCAAACAGGCGCCAGTCCGAACTTAGGACGATGTCACCATATCCTAAAGACGCAAAAGTAACGGTGGAAAAATAGAGTGCTGACTCAAAGTCGTCGATTGCTCCAATGCCAAGAAAACTGAGGGCGTACAGCCATACCTCCGCGGTGTGGATCGCAAAGATGCCGAGGACAACCATGAGAATGAGCACACATTGACCGAGGACACTCTCTTGGGCCCGGAACCTGTGCCCACGGTAACGCAAAACTCGAAGCAGGATCAGCAATCCAACAAAGTGAATGACGACTGTCAAAACAACCATGGCGGTTGCGAATGAAAGATTTATGAGCAAGTCTGCCGGTCCTTCACTATTTTTGATTAAAGTGCTGTAGTCAATTTTCAGCGGGGTCCAAATGCCCCCGAACTGAATTCGTTGGCCCAACACGCGCGCTTCGGCATTGATCCAAATCAACAGAGCTGTGGCCCCACTCTCCATGGTCGGGCTTGACCCACTGCTGTCCGGTTAAGCTCTGAATGCGGAGGCCTGCACATTGTCCTCGCCCGTGAAACGGGAGAGGACGCTTGCAGTGCGTTTCAGTTTCCAGGCTGCTTTGCGAGCCACACGCTGGCTGCTTCGCGGCCGCTTTGGCGCAACCGGTCGAGAAAGTCCCAACCGAGGTTGCCGGCGCTCTCGCGGGCGAGGCCGTCGATTTCGTCAGCGGCAGAAATGCTGGTCAGGCGCAAGCGCTCGAATATCGGTGACATCCGCAAGATCGCGCCAAGTTGCAGCGCCGCGAATTCAGCATTCACTGTGGCGTTGAATTGAATTTGCTCGAGACGCTTGATGATATCCCGCCGGTTCAAGGGCGTCCTTTCGACAGCGTTGGGTGTCACCAGCACGGCCAGAATGTCCACGGCCTCGGAGGCGAGCGCCAGAGGAAACAACGGCGGGTTGGCGACGTAGCCGCCGTCCCAATAGTCTTCACCCTCGATATTGACCGTATGATGCAGGAGCGGCAGGCAGGTGGATGCAAGCACCATATCTGCGGTCAACTCGTTCTCCCGGAAAATGCGCTGGCGGCCATCGCTCACCCGGGTCGCGGCAATCAGCAGCTTGACCGGCGCTTCGGCGCGAAGCCGCGCGAAATCCACCTCCTCGACGAGCGCGTCGCGCAGTGGATTGAGATTGAAAGGATTGAACTGATAGGGGGAAAGCATGCGCATGGCCGCTCCAAGCGGTGTCATGATGAAAGGGCCTCGCGGGCCCAGCACGGCAGTGGCACTCATGCGGCGCCAGAAACGCTCAAGACGCGCTTTTCCTTCCTCGCGCCCACCCTCCAGCAATCCCGAGGCGAACAGTACAGCGTTGATCGCCCCGGCACTGGCGCCGCTCAGAGCATCGAATGCGAGTTTCTCCTCGTCGAGCAGACGGTCCAGGACGCCCCACGCGAAGGCCCCGAACGAGCCGCCGCCTTGCAGCCCAATGGAGAGGCGTGGCGGGGGCCAGCTATGCTTGGAAGTGTCGAAACCCAGCCAGGCGGCGACTTGCTTTTGAATGCTCATAGGTGAACGCCCTCGCGGCTGCCTGCATATTGCATTGCCCTGTTTGCACTGCAACAATGGCTGCCATGCGTCAAAGTCGTGGCGTCGGCGCAGTCCGTCGGGCGCGTCGCGCGATTAGGCAGGAACGTACGTCAGCCTAACCGTGTCCTCGCCAACGGGATCGGTGGAAACAAGGCGGAGCGGCGGCCGCGGGCCGGCAAAGAATGGCTTGCCGCGGCCAAGCACAACGGGGTGGAAGTAGAGTCGATACTCATCAATAAGGCCAAGGTCGGTCAGGCTTCGTGCCAGGTCTGGTCCAGAAACTGCAACCTCGCCTGCGAGCCGGGCCTTCAGGCCACGTATCACCGCCGCGATGCCGTCCTCGACAAGTGTGGCGTTGGGGCCGACTGACTTCAACGAGCGCGATACGACCCACTTCGGTTGGCGCCGCCACGCCGCCGCGAACTCATGTTGCTCCGCACTCCATTCAGGACGGTCTTCGTCCCAATAACGCATGACCTCGTACATGCGGCGACCGTACACACTGCCGGTCAGATCGCGCACGTGCTCTATCCAGTGACGAAAGAGCGCGGGATCAGGCGCAAATTTCTCGTGGTCGACATAGCCGTCCAGGGACACATTCATTCCGAAGACGAGCTTAGCCATGCTGCAAAATCTCCAAGGTTCTTCAGAATAGCATGAGCCGCGGTTACGCAGAAGTGAGGTTGGCCATAAACTGCGCGCCGCTTTGTCGGTGTGACGAATAACCAGAGGTCCGCTATCCACCCACTGCGGCCGATCTGTTCGCGCTTACGGAATGGCCGCTTCGGGTCAATTGGAAACGTCAGGCAGTCTTTACGTTGTGTCTGTTGTTCGTTTGTAAGCGGCCATGCTTTCGAAATTTTATTAGGAGAAAAAAATATTCACCGGGGAATAATTATTGGAAATAGTCCACAACATGAGGAATGAATGATCGCCAGACTTTCAATTGGTTCTCGTCCTCTCCTGGGGTGTTAGCGGACGCCTAATCCATTGTTCGGCATTTCTGGTAAGGGCCACAAGGCGACATTGTTGACATCAAGAGTGAACCCAAGCCTGATTTGCCGTCTGCTGCTTCAGCCACGCTACAAAAACCTTAACCTGGGGACTGAGCACACCGGGGCGGGGTTGGATGTAGTATGTCCCGAAAGTCCGATCTGAAAACAACTCCACCAGTTGTCCGGATTGGAGTTCCTTCTCAACGAAGGGGCGCGCGGTATATGTAATGCCATCGCCACGCCGCACCGCCTCCATGATCAGATTACCAGGCATGTGAGTGATGAGCAGTGGCCGTGCTGGTGTAACACCATGCCGTCCCATCCAGCGCGCAACTTCGTTGGTGCCAAGTTCCTGCAACCATGGCAAATCGACAAGCATCGCCGGGTCGGTGAGCGCGCGCCTGCCAATCAGCCCAGGCGTTCCGACGACAACCATATCGGCGCTCAGAACTGTGTCTACTCCCATGTCTGATCCGCGACCTTCCCGATAACGGATTGCAAGATCAATGCCGCCTAGCTTCAACTCGACCATTTCCGAGGTGGGGTTTAGAAGCAGTGTGATCTCCGGATGCTGATGCTGAAAATCCACGATCCGCGACATCAGCCACATCACCGCGAAAGCTGGCGAGGTGGTAATTTGCACCGGACGAATTGCGTCTGCTCCAGTGACGGCATCAATGCCTTTGCCAATGATAGCAAATCCCGCCGCAAGCTCTCGCGCCAGTGCCGTCCCTTCCTCTGTGAGCGCAATTTTGCGTCCACTTCGGACGACAAGGGTCACGCCTATCTGTGCTTCCAACGCTCTGATTTGTTGACTTACTGCAGCGTGAGTGACGTTCAGGGCGGTGCCGGCCCCTGAATAGCTCCCCAGTTCGGCCACGGCAGAGAACGCCTTGAGGCTGTTGAGCGAGGGAAGGTGGGACCAATCCATTTGTTAGTTTTTCTGGCATATGCGAAAATTATTTAAGTCGCATTCAGTCGGCATTTGCTAAACAATGTCAACGCCTGGACGATGATGGCCCCCGACCACGCGTGTCAATTTGAAATGGTAATTTCATCGGGTACGGGTGGAGGTCATTGTCCACAATCTCACATTGTTGGGAGGCGATGAAATGAACGAAAAGAGCGAAAGCCACGAGGGCGGTTGTCTGTGTGGAGCAATTCGTTACCTGGTTCAGGGCTCACCGGAGTCAACAAATCATTGCCATTGTCGCTCCTGTCAAAGAGGTATTGGAGCCGCATTCGCAACGTGGTGTGCCGCGAAAAGTGAAAATTTCATGCTTACCAAAGGTAAGATCAAGATCTGTGAAACCTCACCAGGCGTCGAACGCGGGTTTTGCGGCAACTGCGGTACCTCATTGACCTATGTCGCAATGAGTGAAGTAGCCGGGCAGGACTGGGCAGATAAGGTCTGGTTTTTGGCTCCAACACTTGATGACCCATCAATCGCATCTCCCACCTGCCATGTCTATGTTTCGCACCAACAGCCTTGGGTGAAGCTCAACGATGGATTACCCACATTTGAAAAATTTTGAACCTGCAAGCCGTCTGTTCTTGAAAGGATAGCGCTATGACAATAGCTTACTCATACGCCTGCAAAGATTATCCGGGAATGGCAGCATGTCCGGGCCAATTCATCGCTGAAACAGAAGCGGAAGTCATGAAGCATGTTGAACTCCATGCTTCCGTTGCTCACGGCGAAGACCCCGCTGCATGGAGTGACGACGACAAAACCTGTCTCAAGAGGCTAATTAGGTCTGAATAGTGCCTTGGTCTCGGCTTGAAACCGGAAAAAGCATATTCGCGCCTGCTGTCCAAGTATCCGCCCTGCTTAATCTGTCGGCAGTCCATCGGTTGTCCCTCCGGACATTAGTTTCTCCGCCAGACGCACTCCATAGCCATGAAAAGCACCAACCCTGGAGGATAAAATGATCTCGCATTATTCCATGGGAAGGACGGCGATAGTGGGTTTTTCTTCATGCGGCACGGCCCGCTCCGGCAGGCCCGCCTTGCGGAGATTCTGGCGGAAATGCTCGAGGTAAGCACCATCACCATAGGGCGCGAGTTTCGGATCGGTCCATTTCTGCAAAGTCGCGCCGGGGTCAAGTTCGAGAGCACGCTGCACCGATTTCTGGGCCTGCTGCTGGTTCCCGGCGGCGGCGAAGCTGGCGGCCTGATAGACGCGCATGATAGCGCTATCGAGCGAATGCAGGCTGGCAAAAGTGGCGATGGCTTTGTCATACTGGCGGGCATCGAAATAGATCTGGCCCAGCTGAGAAGTGTACCATTCATAGTGATACGGATTGAGGCGCATGGCTTTCCGTGCGTACTCGATGCCCTCTTCCGCCCTTCCCGAATAGCTCAGGCAAAGCCCGTAGTCGGTCATCACTTCAGCGTCGTTGGGATTGCAGTCGAGGGCCTTCCGGAAGGCCTCAAGTGCCACACCATGATTTAATGTATACAAATGATAGTTAGCGAAGGCCCAATGGGACCAGGAATCGCCATCGTCGCAAGCAATAGCTTTCACTGCCCATCGGCGGGCCAGTTCCATCGAGACATCATAGTCGTCGGCCCAGCCGCCATAGGCGTCGACCGTGTGACTCGATGCCATTTTGCTATAGGCTTTGGCAAGTCCAGGATCGCATTCGATTGCCCTGGTCAGATGCTCCCTGGCACGGATCTCTCCCTCCTTGGTGAAACGACAGGCATCATAAGCGCGTTGGAGATGGTCCAATGCGACGAAGCTTTCTGGTCCGGCGGGCTTGCTTCGGTCACGCCACGCCTTGCCGAGCCTGCCGCCATAGCCGGACGCAAGCGTGCCGATGATCGTCCCGGTGATTTCGTCCTGGACCGCGAAGATGTCGGTCAGTTGCCGGTCATAGGTCTCGGTCCAAAGCTGCCGGTTCTCGGCGCCATCGATGAGTTGGACCGAAACGCGGATGCGATCCCCGGATTTCTGAACACTTCCCTCCAGAATGTAGCGAACCGAAAGTTCACGCGCGGCCTCAGCCGATGTCACCGGCCGGTTCCGGTAGGCCAGGGTTGAAAACCGGTCGATGACGAACAGCTCGTGGAAGCGCCCGAGGCTGGCGACGATGTTGAGCGCCAATCCTTCACAGAAAATATCCTGCGCCGCATCGCCGCTCAAATTGGCGAAGGGAAGGACGGCGATGGACGGTTTGGCCGGCGTCGGAGCCTCTCTTACAACCGGCGCGGTCGCTGCCGCCGCGATTGGCCTCGGGCCAGCATATTTGTAACCCCGGCCGTGCACCGTCATGATCATGCCGGGGTCAAGCACTTTGCGCAGTGCCGAGATGTGGACCTGCAGCGTGTTCTCCTCCACCACCAGGCCGGGCCAGACCGCATCGAAGAGTTCAGTCTTGCCGATCACGTCGTCCGGCCTCTCCAGCAACATGGCGAGGATGTCGAAGGATCGCGCCGAAAGCTCCACCGGCCCCTTGGGCCCCAGCAGCAGCCGCTCTGCGCGCTTCAACCGATACTGCCCGAACTGCAAGTCCATTCAACAAGTCCCTACCCGGGCGGCAGGATAACCGAAACCTTCCTGAAAGCGAACTTCAGATTAATTCAGAACTCTTCAGGTCCTCGCCAAGGACCTGTGCGGCCACACATGTCATTCTGGCAACCATAGGAGGACGCCATGACTGACATCATCATCACCACCCCAATCGCCGTTCGCCGCCCGAGCCTGCTGCGCCTAGAGTTCCCGAAACTTGGTATCGGCACTGCGGTTACAGTGATATCCGAAGCCATAATGCAAGCCTTCGAAATGGCTTATGTGGCGCCATACAGGGCCACCCAGAGCAAGCCACCGATGGCTTTTGACGCCGATCTAGAAGGCCGCGATCCTAACTGGTGAGCTATTTGGGGCCGTTCCAAGCCTATCTCCGCAAGGGGCTGCCGATGTCCGCTCTGGGTCAGTAGGATTGATTGCTCATCGTCAAGACCATGTCAGCTTACCAAATAGATGCACACAAATTATCAGAAATGCTCACTCAATCTGTCTTCCGTCATCCCGACGGACGTCGGGACCCAGACTTTCCGCTTGTGTGCCGGTTGAAAGCCTGGGTCCCGGCTTTCCTCCTTCGCAAAGCTAGGGCTTTGCTTCGGCGGACAGGTCGCCGGGATGACGGATTATTGTTTTGGAGCCAGCTTGAACCCGTCACCCACTCTGCGGCCGGGCTGGCACCTTCACCAGCGCCTCGCCTTCCAGCACCAGGATATCGCCCACCCGGCAACGGCAGATCAGTTTTACCCGGTGGCCTTTTTCCACAAGCTCCACCACTTCCACGCTTGCGACCACGACATCCCCGATCTTCACTGGCGCTTTGAAATTCAAGGTCTGTGACATGTAGATTGCGCCTGGCCCGGGCAGCCTCGTTCCTATCACCGCTGAAATCAGGCTTGCCGTGTAAAGGCCGTGGGCGATGCGGCCTCCGAAAGGCGTCTTCGCAGCGAAATGTTCCGAAAGGTGGATGGGATTGCGGTCACCGGTAATTTCGGCGAAGCCCACGACATCGGAGGATTTTACCTCCTTCTCATAACTCTCAGTCAAACCGATGGAAAGGTCTTCGAAATACAGTGTGCGGGTTGGCGGCAGCATGGTCTCGGCTTTCCTGGACAACAAGCAGCATGACTACCTCAAAGATAAAGAAGATGCACCAACGCGAATGATGATGGCCATAAACCAAAGCGGTGACGTGGCGAGGGTAGTCAATCCGGCAGCCCTGCAAGGCGGTAGGCGTCGATCCAGGCTTGCGCATCTTTCGGGTTCTTGAATGGCTGGCTTTCCACCCATGTGCTGATCCGCCAATGGGGGCTGGTCGAAAGAAAGAGTTTTGCTTCCTCCCGAGCCTCTGAATTGCGCCCCAAAAGGGCAAGAGCCGCTGCAAGAATCCGCCGCGAGGCCGTTCTATAGGTTTGCTCCCGGCGCAAGTTTCGGGCCGCGTCGTCATACTGGCCATTGGCAAATTGTGCAAAGCCCAGGTTCCAATAATACCAATGGGGCGGGTGCGGATTGAGGCGGAGCGCCCTCTCGGCAGATTGCACACCCTCCTCCGGCTTTCCAATGAGGGTTTTGAAATCGCAAAGGAGTGCCAGAGCATTGGCATCATTGGGATTCAAGCGAATGGCGGTTTCGTAGTGAACTTCAGCTTCGTCCCAACGGCGCTCGTAGGACAGGGCAAATCCGGAAGCCGCGTGGGCGCCTGAATCATTTGGATCGAGTTCCACCGCGCGCCGGGCATGGGCGATGGCATTCGGGCGGTTTGGCTCCTCTGGTTCTCCCCAATGGAGCCAGTTATGTATATGGGCCATCGCCAGGCGCCAATGAGCCTCGCAATAACCGGGGTCAAGGGCAATGGCGCGTTCGAGGAGTGATTGCACAGTTTGAGTTGACGCGCTGTCTTGTGCCCACAAGGCTCGCGCCCGCACACACAGATCGTAAGCCTCGAGGTTGGAGGGCCGGTAGCGCTCAACAACCGGGAAAGCAGCAAGCTTGCCGGCGATTGCTTCCACCACCTGGCGGGCGATTTCATCCTGTACGACAAAGATGTCTGCGAGATCGCGGTCAAAGCGTTCAGCCCAAACATGATTGCCGCCGCCTGCGGCATCAATCAACTGAACATTGATGCGCAGGCGCTGGACTGACCGCCGGGCGCTGCCTTCGAGCATGTATTTCACACCAAGAGCTTGGGCGATCTCGCGCACATCGGTCGGCTTGTCCTTGTAGGCAAAGGTTAAATCTCGGGCGATGACGAAGAAATTCGGCACATTCGAGAGGTCGGTAATGATGTCTTCGGTAAGTCCGTCGGTGAAAAACTCCTGATCGGGATCGCTGCTGAGATTGCGGAACGGCATCACTGCAATCGATGGCCTTCCCGCGGCAGGGACAACCTCAAGGGCTGCTTCCTCGAAGACGTAGCCGCGCCGCGGCACTGTCCTGATCGCTGCGGCGGCTTGACCGAGGGCTCGCCGCAATTCGCCGATGCATTGGGTGAGCGAGTCCTCGCTGACGGTGACCCCCGGCCATATAATGTCGAGGAGTTCTTCCTTCGGCATCACCCTCCCGGCATTCTCCACCAGGCAGGCGAGGAGATGAAACGTCTTCGGCCTGAGGTCTACGGCGCCGCTGCCATCTCGAAGAACGCCCCGGTGAAGGTCGAGCGTGAAACCGGAAAAAGCATATTCGCGCGCGCTGTCCAAGTGCCCACCTTGCTTAATCTTTCGGAAATCCTTCGGTTGTCTCTCAGGACTTTAGCTTCTCCGCCGGGCACACTCCATAGTCACGAAAAGCATCAACCCAGGAGGACAAAATGATCTCACATTATTCCATCCCTGAACAGCTGATCCCGGGCACGTCGGGGCATCGAAACTGGCTTGTAGAGTTTCCTTTGCGCATGGCATTCAACTTCAAAAGGTGGTTACGGAACCGCCGCGAACTTCGCAATCTCGACGGCGACCAGCTTCACGACGTGGGTCTTAGCCGGGAAGCGGTGGATCAGGCCTGCAGGCTTAATCTGCTGCGGTAATGAAATTCCTGGGCAGTCTTGGCGTGTTCGCTGCCAGGTGCCGGACCGGCGGTTCAGACCCATCTCCCGCGGCTACTGGAAGTTGATTCCCCGGAGTATATTCGCTGGGGGTTGGCTACCCGTCAGTGCGCGCTGACCAATGCTTTGGATGCCTGCATTTGACCCGCAGCAGGCTCCGCCTATTTCACATTTCGG
>CAVYAB010000021.1:0-56765 GCA_963766425.1 uncultured Alphaproteobacteria bacterium | reverse complement strand
ATGCACGAAAGAAACGCTTGGTCACATCGGGCCATTGCTGGGCCGGAATGCCTGGCCCGTCATCGCCAATCTCCAGAACTACAAGAGATTCTATCGCTTCAACGCCAATACTGATTTTGGATTTTGCACCGTGATGCACGGCGTTCTCGATGATATTGCGGATGGCTTCACGCAGGCTGATGGGATCGCCTTCAATGAAAACCGGCGTGGGCCCAGCATTCATCTCCACGGATATGTCGCGATCCATGGCGGCAGGAATGGCATCGGCAACGGCCTGGTTCAGCAATTCTGACAGGTCAATCCTTGAAGCAGTAACGCTTTGCGCCCGATGGCTAACCATTGCATGGCTGAGCAATTGGCTGACCAAGCGGCCAATCTGCGAGGTGCGCGCTGCAACCCGCGTGAGATGATGCTTGCGCTTGGCGGGAACAGTTTCGCGCTTCAGCAGTTCGACCTGGGCAGTGAGGGCTGTGATTGGCGTCCTGATCTGGTGGGCCGCATCGGCGATCATGCGCTGAAGACTATCCATGCGTTCCGAAAGGCGTTCCATGAAGTGATTGATGGATTGAGTAAGGCCTTCAATTTCAACTGGCGCCTGCACATCAAGCGGCGTGAGGTCATTGGGATCGCGCGAACCCAGGGCCTGCTCGATGCGGTGCAGGGGGCGCAGCGCATAACGCGTTGCCAGCATGACGCCAACGAGGGCAATGGCGCTCATGATGCCGACAAGCAGCATGGCACGAAGTGTCAGTTCACGCGCCAACGCGGTGCGCGCATCGCGCGTCTGGGCCACGAGAATTGTAGTCCACCCGGTTGCCGCGGGGTCCGAGACATAATGCCAGATGGCGGCAACGCGCACGGGGTAGCCCGCAAATGTTGCATCCCAGACCTGTGGGCTGGAACCATGCTTCGACAACGCTTCGGGAACCTGCAAATCATCGTAGCCGGTCAATGAGGCTCCGTCGGGTCCGATAACCCGGTAATAGACCCGCTCCTGTTTGGACACCGAAAGAGTTTCGAAAGCTGAAACCGGAATATCTGAGGTGATGACCTCGTCCTCCACCCGAATTGTTTCGCCGATTTGCGAGGCCGCACCCAGAAGCAGGCGGTCATAGGCATCATCGGCTGCCGTATGGGCATAATTATAGGCGGCATAGGCCAGTGTTCCAGCACCGAGCAAAAGCACAAGCGAAATTGCGGTGGTGAGCCGCCAGAACAGCGAAGGCGTCTTATTCGCCATGGGCCACAGCCTGATAGCCAATTCCGCGCAATGTCTTTATTTCCATTTGCGCGGACTGGAGCTTGCGGCGCAATCTGGCGACATAAAGCTCGATGGCGTTTTGGCCCGCGTCCTCTTCAAAGCTGAAAAGCTGGTCAAGCAGTTCCGCCTTGTTGAAAACCTTCTGGGGCCTCGACATGAGTATTTCGAGAAGGGCAATTTCGCGCCGCGTCAGTTCGGCCCGCTTGCCCCCGACGGTGGCGCAGCGCGACACCTGATCAAGAATGACATCGCCCAATTGCAGTTGCGCCGTGGTTGTGCCTCCTGAACGGCGAAGAAGCGCCCTGACTCTTGCCTCGAATTCACGGAAATCGAAGGGCTTCACCAGATAATCATCAGCCCCATGGTCAAGGGCCGTAACCCGGTCATCAATCTGCGATCTTGCAGTGAGCACGAGAACCGGCGAGGTGATCTTTTCGGCGCGCATGCCATTAAGCACGGCAAAACCATCCTTGCCCGGCAGCATCACATCAAGCACGACGAGGTCATAACGCTGGACCTTCAGGGCATCTTCGGCGTCAGGCCCGGTCTTTTGCCAATCCACGGCATGGCCCAGTCTCTCAAGACAGGCGACAATAGCCTCGCCCACATCCTGGGTATCCTCGACGACAAGAATGCGCATTGCGCTCCCAATGACAGCTAGATGACAGCTTTCAAGTATATGAGTGGCCATGACACCTGCCAAGGGCAGGGCAAGGCCGCTTAAGACGGCTATTCAAATGTTCAACACACTGTAATGGGAGAATATCATGA
The DNA here is from genome assembly GCA_963766425.1 of uncultured Alphaproteobacteria bacterium. GTDB lineage: Bacteria > Pseudomonadota > Alphaproteobacteria > Rhizobiales > Aestuariivirgaceae > Aestuariivirga. The sequence goes on along the minus strand of CAVYAB010000021.1, from coordinate 54,733 downwards.
AAAGACGTACAATTTTTGTAAGCTTGCTTGCCATGGCGCTCGCAGCTGGCACATTCGGCATGGCTGCACCAGCCTTGGCCCTTGATGATCTCAGGATCATCGCCCCGGCAAAACCAGGCGGCGGCTGGGACCAGACGGCACGTTCCCTCTCGGAAGTCATGGCTGGCATGGGTGCCAAGGGCGGCACGGTTGAAAATGTGCCAGGTGCTGGCGGCGCAGTCGGGCTCGCCCAGCTTGTTGATCAGGAAAAAGGCAAACCCAATGTTCTGATGGTGAACGGCCTCGTGATGCTCGGTGCCATTCTCACCAACAAGTCACCGGTCACGCTCGACATGACAACGCCAATTGCACGCCTCACGGGCGAATATGAAGTGATCGTCGTTCCGGCTGCTTCAGAACTCAAGACTGTGGCCGATCTGGTGGCCAAGCTGAAGGCTGATCCAGGGGCGGTAGCCTTTGGCGGCGGTTCCGCAGGCGGCACCGATCACATCCTCGCAGGGCTCGTCGCCAAGGCAGCGGGTGCCGATGTTGCGAAACTGAACTACGTGCCCTTCTCGGGCGGTGGCGAAGCACTTGCTGCCGTCATGGGTGGCCATGTGGTGGCCGGCATCAGCGGTTACGGCGAATGGGCAGGCCAGATCAAGTCTGGGGAGCTGCGCGCCTTGGCCATTTCTTCACCGGAACGCCAGGCAGGCATCGACATCGCAACTCTGAAGGAACAGGGCGTTGATGTTGATCTCGCCAACTGGCGCGCCATTGTGGCCCCTCCCGGCCTCGATGATGCCCAGAAAAACGCCTTGCTCGAAGCTGTCGATGCGGCGGTCAAGAGCGACGCATGGAAAAAGGTTCTCACAGAAAAGAACTGGACAGACCTCTATCTCTCGGGCGATGATTTCGGCAAGCTGATCGCTGCTGAAAATGTCCGCACCACGGAAATTCTCAAAGGCATCGGCCTCGTTCAATAATGTGAGGCCATGACGACAAAACAGACGATAGCCGGGGCCGGTCTTGCGATCGGCCTCGGCCTTATTGCCATCGCATCGGTCATTGGTTTTGATACCATGCAGATGCAGGTGCCGCCGAGCTATGCCCGGGTCGGCCCGCAGATATTTCCCTATATCATTGCCATTGGCCTTGCAATCACGGGTGCCCATATCGCCTGGAAGAGTTATCGCGGCGGTGACGAAGTCATTGACGAGGTTGAGCCAACCGACTGGAAAAGTGTTGGCATCATTGTGGCGGGTCTCATCGCCCACATGAACTTGTTAAAACCGCTTGGCTTTGTGCCAGCGGGACTCATTCTTTTCATGAGCGTGGCTTTCGCTTTTGGCAGCAGGCGCTATGGACGGGACGCCCTCATCGGTTTCCTCCTGGTGCTGTTTGCCTATCTTGGTTTCACCTATGGCCTTGGCCTGCAACTGCCCCCGGGAATTTTGAAGGGATTGCTCTGAGATGGATTCCTTTCTCGCCCTCATGGACGGCTTTGCCACGGCGTTAACGCCCATCAACCTCATGTGGTCGCTGGTCGGCGTAACACTTGGAACCCTCATCGGCATCTTGCCGGGCATTGGCCCGGCACTCACCATCGCGCTGCTCTTGCCGGTCACCCGCAATCTTGATCCTACCGGGGCCTTCATCATGTTTGCCGGGCTCTATTACGGCGCCATGTATGGCAGTTCCACCACCAGCATCCTGCTCAATACGCCGGGTGAATCCGGCTCGATCATGACTGCCGTGGAAGGAAACCTTATGGCCCGGCAGGGCCGGGGTGCGGCTGCCCTTTCAACCGCAGCAATTGGCTCCTTCGTGGCCGGCACCTTGGGAACCCTGGCGCTGACCTTCCTGGCCCCGATCTTTGTGAAACTTGCGCTGCTGTTTGGCCCGGCGGAATATTTTGCCCTGATGGTCCTCGCCTTCACAACTGTATCGGCCTTGCTTGGCGCCTCCATAAGCCGGGGTGTTGCCGCTCTGCTTTTGGGTTTGGCATTCGGATTGGTCGGTACGGATATTCTAACCGGCCAGCCGCGTCTGGTCTTTGGTTATCCCAGTCTCTTGCGCGGTATTGATATTGTGGTTGTGGCCGTTGGGCTCTTCGCCGTGGGCGAGGCCCTGTTCATGGCATCGCAATCGCGCCTGCGCTCGGCGGAAATCCTGCCCATCAAGGGTTCGCTTTTCATGACCCGCGAAGAATGGAAGCGTTCGTGGAAACCCTGGCTGCGTGGCACGGCACTTGGCTTTCCTTTTGGAGCGCTTCCCGCAGGCGGCACGGAAATTCCTACTTTTCTCTCTTATTTTCTCGAAAAGAAACTCACCAAACATCCGGAAGAATTCGGCCACGGGGCCATTGAAGGTGTGGCCGGACCAGAAGCCGCCAATAATGCGGCAGTCGCAGGCGTGCTTGTTCCGCTGCTGGCACTTGGTTTGCCAACCTCAGCAACAGCTGCAATTTTGCTCGCTGCCTTTGAGCAATATAATCTCCAGCCAGGACCGTTGCTCTTCGCTGGTAATTCGACCCTGGTCTGGGGCCTGATCGCCAGCCTCTACATCGGCAATGTCATGCTGCTGGTCCTCAACTTGCCGCTGGTTGGACTGTGGGTGCGGCTGCTAACCATTCCCCAGCCCTTGCTCTATGGTGGCATCCTGGTGTTCTCGACTCTCGGCGTCTACAGCCTGAGCAATTCGACCTTCGACCTGTTTTTGCTCTTCGTGGTGGGAATCATTGGCTTTTTGATGCGGCGCCATGAGTTTCCGGTGGCACCCTGCATCATCGGACTTATCCTTGGTCCGTTTGCTGAAGCGCATTTCCGCCGCGCCCTGTCAATCAGCCAGGGTGACCCTTCCGTTTTCGTGACCCATCCCTTATCTGCTGTTCTGCTGGCACTTGCGGCCGCAGTCATTATTGTTCCAATTATTCTCAGGCGCCTGAAACATGTTTGAAGCCTTTATGTCCAGCGATGCGCTTGTCGCATTGTTCCAAGTGATTACGATTGACCTCGTGCTTGCGGGAGATAACGCCATCGTCATTGGCCTCGCCGCTGCGGGTCTGCCGAAGGAACAGCGCAACAAAGCCATTCTCGTTGGCATCATTGCGGCAACCATCCTGCGCATAATCTTCGCCGGAGCAACAACCCAACTGCTTCAGATACTCGGCCTGCTCCTGGTGGGCGGCATTCTTCTGCTTTGGGTGTGCTGGAAGATGTGGCGCGAACTCACCCAAACCAGCGCGGAAGAGTCCGAAGCCCTTGAGGCCATGACCTCGGAAGATATGAATGCCGACGGCAAAATCGTGGGTAAGGCCCCGCGCAAGACCTTCGCCCAGGCCGCATGGCAGATTGTGGTCGCTGATGTATCCATGTCGCTGGACAATGTTCTGGCGGTTGCAGGTGCAGCGCGTGAACATCCCGAGATCCTGATTTTTGGCCTCATTTTGTCCATCGCCCTTATGGGACTCGCCGCAACATTCATTGCCAAGCTGCTGCAGCGCCACCGCTGGATTGCCTACGTCGGATTGCTGATCATTCTCTACGTGGCGCTGGAAATGATTTACCGCGGCGTGCTGGAGATTTGGCCCGTAGTCTGAGACCACGAATCCTAATTTCGCAACAGAACCGCCGTCGCATCATCGGCGGGCTTGAACCTGAGATACTTTTGGCAGGTGGGATCGGAGGCTTCTGCCGCGCGGAGTGAGGCAAGTACATGCGCCACACCATCCTTGCCGGAAGAAGCCTCTATTAGTGTCTCATCGGTATGAAGGTCGTAGTGATCCACGGCGCGGTAATAGCCATCGGTGCAGAGTAGAATTTCCTCAGGCGTGCCGAGATCGAGATATTCGGCAAACTCCGTTGCTACTTCTCTCGCCTCGAGAATACTGTAGCCGTCCGGCGTATTGCGCAGCTTGCGGCCTTGCAAGAGCTTCGGGCGGAATTCGGCCACCAATGCCTTGATGTCGAGGACACCTGCGCTCCGTCGCTTGGCCGCTTCGGTCGACAGCCAGTGATCGAGGATATTGTTGGGCGACGCCGCATGAATTGTATGGGTGTCATTGCCGTCGCGGGCCAGCAGGCAGGAGTCACCCAGGCGCAGGGCTTTCCAGGTTTCCCCATAACGCTTCACTAAAATCAGGCAGGCGGCAGGCGGGTCGAAGTCTTTTGGAATATCAAGCCCTTCCGCAGCTATTTGGAAGTCGCGTATCAGGAACTTGACGAGCCTTGCAAGAATTTCGGGCAGTGGAAGGTCAAGGCCCGCCAATTGCAGCAGGTGGGTATGCGCCCTGGCAACAAACCATGCCGCGTCAGTTGTGCCGCCAAGAAAATTCTTTCCATTTATGCCAGTCACACCATCAAATACCCAGGCCGCGCTAACGTTCCCGGATTTGCCGAGAAATCCCCAGCCGTCCTCGTTAAAGGAACCGCTTCCCTCGCTGATAGCGCCTTCAAGCCTCAAAGTGTCACCACCTGCCCGGTCCGCACGCTTTCATCGGCAGCCAGCACGATGCGCAGCGAATTGATCGCATCTTGGACATGGCCGCTCATGTCGCGGTCGTGGCGGATCGCATCAAGGAACAGTTCCTGCTCGCGATTGCACAATTCCTGATGACCTGGTTCATCGTCCATGCGGATGATTTCATCCGGCGTGGCAAAGCGTCCTTCGGGTGTCAGCAGGGCATGATGCAAGCGAAGGGCGCTGGTGCGCGTGTGGCTGTCCACATCGGAGGAAGCCGTTTTGCTCTCTTCCATTGCAATCGACACCGAACCCTTAGGGCCGATCATGTCCTTCACGAAAAAGGCCGTTTCGCTCATCATCGGCCCCCAGCCCGCTTCATACCAGCCGACGGAGCCATCATCGAAGGCCACATGCAAGTGGCCGTAGTTGTACATGTGTTCGTCCACTTCGTTGGTGAGCCGTGCGCCAACGGCATGGACACGGATGGGCTTTGCACCGGTCACCTGGCACATGACATCCACATAATGCACGCCGCAATCAACTATGGGCGAAATTGAATTCATCAGCTGCTTGTGCACCGCCCATTGGGGACCGGAGGATTGCTGGTTGAGATTCATGCGCATGACCAGCGGCTTGCCGAGAGTCTTGCCGACTTCGACAAATTTCACCCAGGAGGGATGTACCCGCAGGATATAACCGATTACCAACTTCTTGCCGGAAGCCTTGGCGAGCTTGGCAATTTCCTCGGCCTCGGCCACGGTATCGGCCAGGGGCTTTTCGATGAAGATATGGCAACCCGCCTTCAATGCCAGCTTGGCATAGGCGGCATGGGTATCGGGCCAAGTATTGATCGATACGGCGTCGGGCTTTACGGCCGCGAGGGCCTGGGCATAGTCGGAAAAAAGCGGCACGCCGCGAAACTCTTTCTTGATATCGTCACGGGTCTCAATGCCGCGACTGCACAGGCCCGCAATTTCAAATCCCCTATTGGACTGATAGGCGCGGGCATGGCTCAAACCCATGTTGCCAAGACCTACAACAAGCACCTTAACTTTTTTCATTTGCCATCGATCCAGGTTTCAAGGACGTGCAAGTCATCGTTCAAATGCACAAGGCTTGCAAGATAGCCAGGTTTGATGCGGCCAAGTTCGTGATCACGCCTCAGGAATGCCGCCGGGTTGAGCGAGGCCATGCGCAAGGCATCTTCCAAGGCGACGCCAAGCCGCTCCACACAATAGCGCACCGCCTCATCCATGGTGAGATTGGAGCCTGCAAGCGTATTATCATCCAGCTGCAACTTACCGTTCTTGAGGTGAATCTTGCGGCCCTGGAGTTCAAATGAATCCGGCCCTCCTGCAGCAGTTGGCATCGCATCGGTAACCAGCATGATACGGCTGCGGGATTTTGCAGCAAGCGCCACCTTCATGGCGGCATCGTGAACATGGAAGCCATCGGCGATAAGGCCGCAATAACTGTCATGGTCCACTAGGGCCGCTCCTACCATACCGGGCTCTCGGCCATTCAACTGGCTCATGGCATTGAAGAGATGGGTGAAGGCCCGCGCACCCGAGGCCAGGGCTTCTGTGACTTCGGCAACACTCGCCTCGGAATGGCCAAGACTGACGAGCACCCCCTTCCTGGCAAGCGATGTAATCAAGTCTGGGGCTACCCGATTGGGGGCGAGCGTCAGCATGATGCTGCCGCAGTCGGCGTTTGCGATCTGCGCTGCATCCGTCTCGGTCATCTCGCGGATGAACTGGGCCTCATGGGCACCTTTGCGGTCCTTGTCGAGAAATGGCCCTTCGATATGAATGCCGAGGACGCCGGGAATATTTTCAGCTCGTGCCATTTTCACGGCAGCGATTGCTTTCGATAAAGTCTCCGGTGCATCGGTGATAACGGTCGGCAGCATCCCCGTTGTTCCGAATTTTCGGTGAGACTCGGCTATGCGACGGACCGTATTGACCGTGGGGTTATCGTTGAGCAGCGCACCGCCACCGCCATTCACCTGCACGTCAATAAAACCCGGCACCAGCAAACCGGCCTTGAGAACACGCCTTTCAATATCCTTTGGAAGATTTTCAACCGCTACGACTTCACCAATGCGCGAGCCATCAATGACAACGGCCATTTCATTGTGGATACTTTCGCCATCAAAAACGCGGGCGCCTGTGAGGGCAAAGGCCATTACACGGTCTCCGTCACTTTTTTGAGGAGCCGCGGCCTGTCGGGGTTTCGGCCACGGGCCACGGCGGTTGCCTCGACAAAACGATAGGCAGTTTGAATGATCGAGATGGGATCGAGCAAGGAATTGCTGGTGCGAACAAAGGGAAGCCCGCCCTCCTCGGCCACCAGAATGCTGGCCCCGGTCTGGCGCATCTTGTCGAGCGAATCACGCGATGATTGCCGCGCGCTATCTTCCGGCGAATAGGCAAGAACTGGAAACCCTTCGCCCAGGAGTTCGAGGGGGCCGTGCATCACCTCAGCAATGGAATAGGCCTCGGCGTGGATGGCACAGGTTTCTTTCAGCTTCAAAGCCGTTTCCGTGGCAATGGGCAGGGATGGCCCGCGCGCCACGACATAGAGCGACTCCGCGTCCTTTGCGAGGTCGATCGCTTCGGGCCAATCTATCTTCGCGGCTTTTGTCAGTTGGTCTGGAAGTGCGGCAATGGCTGCAAGCAAATCCTTATGGCCCAGCCAGTGGGCCACGATGGCGGCCCCCGCCACCAATGACACGATGAAGGATTTCGTTGCGGCAACGCTCAATTCCGGACCTGCATGCAGCGGCAAGCAAATATCAGCGGCATGGGCGGCTGGCGAATCTTCCACATTGACGAGGGCCACCGTCAAAGCCCCGGCACGGCGTGCTGCATCCTGCAATGCCACAATGTCCGGGCTTTTTCCCGATTGTGAAATTGTTACACACAGTCCGTCCTTCAAGTGAAGCGTCGCGCCATAGACGGATACGACCGATGCCCCCATCGACGAACAGGGAACTCCCGTCAGGATTTCAGCCAGATATTTGAAGTAGCCCGCGGCACAATCAGAACTGCCGCGCGCCGAGGTGATAATGGCGGGAGGTGGCTTGAGCCTAAGGTGCGCGCCGATTTCCTTGAGCGCACTGGCGTTGCGTTCGAGGAAACGGGCGGCGGCTTCCGGTGCCTCGGCGGCTTCGCGCGCCATGTGGCTCATGATTTTACCCCAGGTGCAATGGTGAGTTCGGCGACGAAATCATAGCTGTCACCGCGATAATGGGAGCGGGTGAATTCGATAATGCGGCCATCGGGCAAATAGGAAATACGCTCGATAAACAGTGCCGGGCTGCCGTCCGGCAGATCGAGGAGTTTCGCTTCCTGCGCGGTCAATGCGGTTGCATGCAAGCGCTGCAGTGCGCGCACAGGCCTGACACCACGTGCATCAAGAGCTTCGTAGAGTGAACCCCTGACGCTTGCGGGATCGGGCAAATAGTGTTGCGGGATCACGGCCAACTCAATCGCCATGGGAACGCCGTCGGCGCGGCGCAGGCGATGAAAGCGCGAGACATGTTCACCCGGTGAAATCGACAGCTTCATCGCCTCCTCCGGCGTTGGCAGGCCGGTTGAACGCTCAAGCCAGTCGGCATCGGTCTTGAGGCCGCGAAGCTGCATGTCCTGGGTGAAGCTGGTGAGGCGTGACAGTGGTTGCTCAATGCGCCGCGCCGGGCCGCTCACATAGGTGCCGGAACCGCGGCGTTGCACGAGCACACCTTCTGCCACAAGATCAGTGAAGGCTTTGCGCACGGTGACGCGCGAGATATCAAGCAGCACGGCCACATCGCGCTCGCCGGGAATGGCGTCACCTACCTTGAGATCACCGGAGGCCACCGCATCCTGCACCAGTTTTTTCACGCGCAGATAGCGGGGCGCAGTGCTGTCACGCTCAAAACGGCTGCGCTGAAAGATGGTTTGGAAAGCGTTCATGCCCAACTCACCGAAAGTCCCTGGGCCTGGCGGGCCATCATGATTGCGCCGTCCAATGCATCGGCACCGGGTGCAGTAAGCGCCTGCTTCACATCAGCGTCGAGATAGGGCGGATAGACCTTCGATACGCCGCCGAGCAGGCAGAGCTTCCCTGCTCCACGCGCCAGCAAGGCGCGGCCAAGACTTGAAATGGCCGCCGCCCCTTCAATCACAATGGTCATGCCGACCACATCGCCTTTCGCCGCGCATTCGAAAACCAATGGCGCCATCTCGGCATAGTCCTTGGGCGTCGCGCGCTCCGACCAGCGTGAGAGATCAAACCGGTTGCGGCCAACCCGCGACAGAACTTCTTCAATGAGTGGCGTGGGCTGCAGCAGGCCATCAATAGCAAGGGCTGCACGGCGCACCGCGTGGTGGCCGAGCCAGGCGCCTGAGCCGTGATCACCAAGGGCGAAGCCCCAGCCACCGACCATGTGACGCACGCCATTGATGGCGGCAAAACCGATGGAACCCGTGCCTGCGATAACAATGCCGCCATCGCCTCCGGCAAAAGCGCCAACGCAGGCCGCGTAGGCATCATTGTCTGCGATGACAGAAGCGAAGGGCAGCTTCGCCTCAGCAATCCGTTCGGCTCCAACGGAAGTCACGATACCCGCAAGGCCAAGGCCAGCATGGAGATCGCTTGTCTTGAGTTTTGCCTTGCCCGCCGCTTCAGCAGCGGTGGCGATAATGTTGGCCAGTGCACCATCAAAATCCTGGTAGATATTGGACGAGCCGCCGATGGCTTCGCCCAGCAAATGTCCAGAGGCATCACGGATACGGGCCCGGCAGCGGCTTCCACCACCGTCAATCCCGAGAAAATAGGCCCTAGCTTGCTCCATTGTCCTACAATACCAAAACAATACCAAATGTGAAGAGTTTTGTTAATAAATTTCAAAATTTCAACAAATTCCCCTATTATTGTCATGGTTAACACTTTCTTCTAGACAAGTGGTATTTATTTGGTATTGTCGAAGATATGAGCGCACATCTTAGAAAAACTGAAAGTGAATTGCCGGAATCGTCCGGCATCGACACGTGGAGCGACGCTGAAATTCTCGGCGCGTTTGTTGCCGGACAGGAGCGCGCCATTGCCGCCGTGAAGGCTGCCATTCCGCAAATTTCGAAGGCAGCCAACGCTGTTGCCGCCTGTCTGGCTGGGGGTGGCCGCCTGTTCTACGCGGGTGCCGGAACCTCAATTCGCATTGGGGTGCAGGATGGTTCGGAACTTCCGGCCACCTTCGGCATGGCAGAAGACAAAATAGTCTATCTCATTGCTGGTAGTCGCGCCGCCATGTTTGAAACGCTTGCCGATGCGGAAGATAATGTAGAAGAAGGCCATCGCGCCGCTTCAATCTGCAAGGCCGGCGATGCGCTGATTGCGATTGCAGCCTCGGGCTCGACACCCTACACGATTGCTGCGGCCAAGCGCGCCAGGGAACTTGGCGCAAGGGTCATTGCCGTCGTCAATAATCCGAATTCGGCCCTGGCTGCCGCCGCTGATATAGAAGTATTTCTCGACTCCGGCCCTGAAGTTATTATGGGGTCGACGCGCATGGGCGCTGGCACTGCCCAGAAGGCAGCCCTCAATCTTCTCTCCACGCTCACCCATATCAAGCTCGGCGCTGTTCACGATGGCATGATGGTGAATGTGCGGGCCGACAATCTCAAGCTCAAGGCGCGGGCGCGTGGCATTGTTTCACGCATTGCCAAGGCAAATGAGAAGGATGCCGCTGCCGCGCTTGAAATCAGCAAGGGCGAAGTGAAGCCTGCGGTTTTGATTTGCATGGGGGCGAAATCGCTCGACGCAGCACAGAAACTACTGGTTGAGACCAAAGGCAATTTGCGGCTGGCTCTTTTGAAACTGGCCGCAACGCGTTAAATTTTTGAAGTGACGACTAACAAGGAAGGGAGAAAACTATGTTAAAGACTGGACTGAAGACAATGCTACTCGCCGCTGTGGCGATGACTGCATTTGCAGGTGCCGCATCGGCCGGCAAGATCACCATTGAGAGCTGGCGCAATGACGATGCTACGATCTGGAAGGAGAAAATCATTCCTGCTTTCCAGGCGAAGCATCCAGATATCACGGTGGAGTTCACACCGACCGCGCCGAAAGAATACAACGCGGCCTTGAATGCCCGCCTTGAAGGCGGCACCGCCGGTGACATCATCACCTGCCGGCCTTTCGATGCTTCGCTTGAGCTCTTCAACAAGGGCCATCTTGCGAGCCTTAATGACCTGCCGAGCATGGCGGGCTTTTCGGATGTGGCCAAGAGCGCCTGGACCACGGATGATGGCAAGACCACCTTCTGTGTGCCCATGGCCTCGGTGATCCATGGCTTCATCTACAACAAGGACATCTTTGCCGAACTGAAGCTCACTGAGCCAAAGACCGAGGAAGAATTCCTGGCCGTTCTCGAAGCGATCAAGAAAGACGGCAAGTATGTTCCGCTGGTTCTCGGCACGAACGACCAGTGGGAGGCCGCGACCATGGGTTTCCAGAACATCGGACCTAACTACTGGAAGGGCGAAGAAGGCCGCAAGAAACTGATCGACGGAACGGGCAAGTTGACCGATCCGGAATATGTCAGCACCTTCGCAGCTCTGGCAAAGTGGGGCCCTTATATGGGTGATGGCTACAAGGCCCAGACCTATCCCGACAGCCAGAATCTCTTTGGCCTCGGCAAGGGTGCCATCTATGCAGCCGGCTCGTGGGACATCTCTACCTTCCGTGGCCAGAGCGTGCCCATGGGTGCCTTCAAGGCTCCGCCACCAGCGGGTTCAGCCGATTGCTATATTTCGGACCATACGGATATTGGCATCGGCATGAACGCGAAGTCGGCCAACGCCGCTGACGCCAAGGTTTTCCTTGACTGGATCGGTTCGGATGAATTCGCCAATATCTTTGCAAATTCACTGCCGGGCTTCTTCCCGCTGTCGAGCGCCAAGGTCACCATTTCCGATGACGTGGCGCAAACCTTCGTGGGCTGGCGTGGCGAATGCAAGTCAACCATCCGCGACTCCTATCAAATTCTGTCGCGCGGAACGCCAAATCTCGAAAACGAAATGTGGAACGTTTCGGCCCAGGTGCTCAACGGCACCATGACGCCGGAAGCAGCAGGTGCCCAGCTCGAAGACGGGTTGAAAAAGTGGTACGCGCCGCACCAGAAGTAACGTAAGGAAATTGGGGCCGCTGATCATTCATTGGCGGCCCTCTTTTCATGAGGCGGGGAAACATGGCGAAACCAGCGACAGGAGCAGACGGCGGCATCGTTGGCATGAGCCGCGGGTCCTATCTCGCACTGCTGGCGTTTTTCCTGGGCCCGGCGGTCATTATCTACACTGTCTTTTCGATCTATCCCCTGCTCGCTACAATATTCAATTCACTCTACCTGCGCCAACCGGATGGCGCCTATATCTTCAATGGCCTCGGCAATTTCAGCACCTTGCTGACTGACACCACATGGTCGGTGCCATTCTGGAATGCCTTCCGCAACAATTGCTATTTCTTCCTCATCCATATGTTGGTGCAAAATCCTATCGGCTTGGCGCTTGCTGCCATGCTGAGCCTGCCCCGGCTGCGCCTGCGCGCCACCTACCGCACCTTGATTTTCATGCCGACGATGCTTTCCGTGGTGATCATCGGTTTCACCTGGCAACTGATCCTTTCGCCGCTCTGGGGCATTTCAAAAATGTTCCTGAATACATTCGGTTTGGGTTTTCTTTTCGCTCCCTGGCTTGGCCAGGAATCCACGGCCCTCCTCACCGTCTCACTGATTTCCGTGTGGCAGTTCGTGGGCATTCCGATGATCCTGATCTACACCGCATTGCTGGCGATCCCCGAGGAACTCATTGATGCGGCGACGGTTGACGGCCTCAACCAGTTCCAGGCCTTCGTGTGGGTCAAGCTCCCGCTCATCCTGCCCACCATCGGGCTTGTTTCCATTCTCACCTTCGTCAACAACTTCAACGCCTTTGACTTGATCTATGCGATGAAGGGAGCGCTCGCTGGGCCCAATTTCTCTGCCGACATCATGGGCACCCTGTTCTACCGCACCTTCTTCGGCAACCAGTTGCAGCTTGGCGATCTCTCCATGGGCTCGACCATTGCCACCATGATGTTTTTCATCATTCTCGCAGGCGTAATGAGCTATCTCTTCATCATTCAGCGCCGCATGCAGCGCTATTCCTTCTGAGGGCCTGATGCGGAAACAAACGAGCGCCATTGCAGTTCACGGCATCCTGATCCTCTACACGGCGCTTGGCCCTGTTCCCGATCCTTCTCGTAATCATGAACTCCTTCAAGGCGCGCAAGGCAATCTTCGGCTCACCACTCTCGTTTCCGACACCATCAACATTCTCGCTCATTGGCTATGATAAGGTTTTCGGCGATAGTTCCGTCGTCAGTTACTACATCAACTCGATCACGGTCACCGGTGGCACTATTTTCTTTACGCTCTTGTTTGGGGCGATGGCCGCCTGGGCGCTCACGGAATACAAGTTCCGCTGGAACACGACACTTGCCCTCTTTCTTGCCATTGGCATCATGGTGCCAATCCGCCTGGGTTCGGTTTCCATTATCCAGCTCATTGTTCAGATGAACCTGATCAATACGCTCACCGCACTTATCCTCGTCTACACGGCGCAAAACCTGCCGCTGTCGATTTTCATTCTTTCCGAATTCATCGCACAGATCCCGAAAGACCTGCGCGAAGCGGCGCGCTGCGATGGTCTCAGTGAATACAATATTTTCTTTTTCATTGTGATGCCGCTGATCCGCCCCGCCATGGCAACTGTTGCGGTATTCACCATGATCCCCGTGTGGAATGATCTGTGGTTTCCCGCTGCTGCTGGCACCCACAGGCGGCAAGCAGACCATTACACTTGGAATCCAGCAGTTCCTCGGCCAATACATCACCGACTGGAACTCGGTGCTTGCGGCGCTTTCGACTGCGATTATCCCGGTTCTCATTCTCTACGTCATTTTCTCCCGCCAGCTGATCCGGGGTCTTACCTCGGGTGCCGTCAAGTGAGCCTCTCATGTCAGAAGTAATTATCGAAAAGCTCTGCAAGTCCTATGGTCCGGTTGAGGTCCTGAAAGATATTGACCTTACGGTCGACGATGGTTCGTTCGTGGTTCTGGTCGGCCCCTCGGGCTGCGGCAAGTCCACGCTCCTGCGTTCAATCGCGGGACTTGAACCCGTGATGTCCGGAAGCATGACCATAGCTGGCAAAATCGTGAACAACCTGCCGCCCGCCCAGCGGGAAATCGCCATGGTGTTCCAATCCTATGCGCTTTATCCGCACATGGACGTCTACAACAACATGGCCTTTGGACTGAAATTCGCAAAGACGCCCAAAGCGGAAATCGATGTGCGGGTGAATGAAGCCGCGCGCATCCTGCAGCTAGAGGCCTTGCTGAAGCGGCGCCCGCGCGAATTGTCGGGCGGCCAGCGCCAGCGTGTTGCCATCGGCCGCGCCATCGTGCGCAAGCCACAGGTTTTCCTCTTCGACGAGCCCCTTTCAAACCTTGATGCGGCGCTGCGGATCAATACCCGCGTTGAAATCGCGAAACTTCACAAGATGCTGAAAGCCACCATTGTCTACGTCACCCACGACCAGGTGGAGGCCATGACGCTGGCCGACAAGATCGTGGTAATGAACAAGGGTCGTATTGAGCAGACGGGCAAACCCCTCGAACTCTATTACAAACCAGCCAATCTTTTTGTGGCTGGTTTCATCGGCTCACCGGCGATGAACTTCCTGTCCGCAACCGTTAAGAAGGGTGGCGCACTCGTGCTTGCCGACGGGCAGGAATTGAAAGTAAAGCTTCCGGCTTCATGCAAATCGGGCGATGCAGTCACGCTCGGCTGCCGTCCTGAGCACATGACGCTTGGAGGCAGTGGTGCGCTCAAACTCAAAGGTACCGTGGACATCATTGAACGCCTGGGAGAAGCGGGGTTTGCCCATGTCAGGCTGGCAACAGGCCAATCAATTATTGCGGAAGTACGTGGTGACCCAGGTACAAGTTCTGGAAATGCTACAAGCATTAGTCTTGATGGCAATCATCTGCACATTTTCGACGCGAGAGGACAGCGTCTCGACTGAACCTACTTTTTGAGCTTGGGCACCAGGATGAGATCGGTCGGCGTTTCGAGGCTGTCTTTCACCGCTTTTATGAAAGCGGCAGCTTCGTAACCATCGACGATGCGATGATCGAAGGATGATGACAGGTTCATCATCTTGGCGATGGCGATGGCACCACCTTGAACTACGGGGCGCTCGGCAATCCGGTTGACGCCGATGATGGCCACCTCCGGAGCATTGATAATAGGTGTCGCGGCAATGCCGCCAAGCGCACCGAGGCTGGTGACCGTGATGGTCGAACCGGAAAGCTCCTCGAGGGTCGCTTTACCCGATCGCGCGGCATCGCTCAGGTGGACGATGTCCGCCGCCAATTGCCAGATATCTTTGATTTCAGCATTGCGGATCACCGGAACGAGCAAGCCACGGTCCGTCTGCGTGGCAATTCCCACGTGCACCTCGGCGAAGCGATGAATCACACCTTGGGAAGCATCATAACGGGCGTTGATGCCGGGATGGTCGACCAGGCATTTCGTCAAGGCGCGGATTATGAATGGCAAAACCGTGAGACGGGAACTTGTGCCATTCTTGCTGTTGAGTTCGGCCCGCAGCATTTCAAGCGCGGTGACATCGACCTCTTCCACGTAGGAGAAATGCGGGATGCGGTTGGCCTCTTCCATCCGTTCTGCGATGCGGCGCCGCAATCCGGTAATTCTCACTCCTCCCGCTACCGCTTCCGTTGATTCTGGTACTGATGGTTTTTCGCGGCCTTGAGCCAGCAGTTTATCGAGGTCACTGTGAACAATTCTGCCTCCTGGTCCTGTGCCCGTGACCGTCGCCAAATCGACACCCATGGCCTTGGCTCTTTCGCGCACAGCAGGTGATGCCAACGCCGTGCCGGTTACATCTTGGCTCACAGCTGCAATTTTTTCTGGTTTTGGTGCCGGCGGTTCGGGTGCTGTCTCACCGCCTTCAATCTCGAACACCACAAACTCCGAACCAACGGCAAGCTTGCTGCCTTCCTCGCCATTGCGTGATACGACACGGCCTGACACGGGGGAGACGATCTCGACTGTCGCCTTGTCGGTCATGATGTCGACGAGGGGTTGCTCTTCGCCGATTTCATCCCCAACGGCAGCATGCCACTTCACAATCTCGGCTTCGGCAACGCCTTCGCCCACATCGGGAAGTTTGAAAACAAAACGGCCCATGTGCTTCACCCTGCCATGATCTTGCGGATCGCTTCGGCCACGCGTAGCGGCCCCGGGAAATACTCCCATTCGAACTCCTGGGGATATGGCGTATCCCATCCGGTTACGCGCAGGATCGGCGCTTCGAGATGATAAAAGCAACGCTCCTGCACGAGTGCCGAAAGCTCGGCGCCGTAGCCGCTGGTGCGGGTAGCCTCATGCACGATCAGGCAGCGCCCGGTCTTCTCAACCGAGGCCGTGATTGCTTCGATATCAATCGGCATCAGTGTACGGAGATCGAGGATTTCTGCGTCAACGCCGGTCTCTGCGGTGGCGGCGAGTGCCACATGCACCATGGTGCCATAGGCCAGGATGGTCAGCGCCTCGCCTGCCCGCGCCACGGCGGCCTTGCCGAGCGGGATTGAATAGTATCCGGCCGGCACCTCGCCTGCCGCATGCTTGGCCCAGGTCTCGACCGGCTTTTCGTAGTGACCATCGAAGGGGCCGTTGTAAAGCCGCTTCGGCTCGAAGAACAACACCGGATCGTCGTCCTCAATGGCGCTGATCAGCAGTCCCTTGGCGTCGTAAGGGTTGGAGGGGATTACGGTCTTGAGGCCGCAGACATGGGTGAACAGGCCTTCCGGACTCTGGCTGTGGGTCTGGCCGCCGAAGATGCCACCGCCATAGGGTGCCCGCACCGTGATGGGCGCGTTGAACTCGCCTGCCGAACGGTAGCGCAGGCGTGCGGCCTCCGAGACCAGTTGATCAAAGGCCGGATAGATGTAATCGGCGAATTGGCATTCGACTACCGGGCGCAAGTCCATAGGCGCCCATGCCGATTGCCACGGCGATCTGGCCGCTCTCGGCGATTGGCGCATCGAACACGCGCTGTTCGCCGTAGCGTTGCTGCAATCCGTCGGTGACGCGGAAGACGCCACCGAAGAAGCCGACGTCCTCGCCGAAGATCAGCACGTTCGCGTCGCGGGCGAGCATCACGTCCATGGCCGAATTGAGCGCCTGAATCATGTTCATCACTGTCATGGCTTTTTCGCCCTGAAGCGCGCCAGCTCCGCCTGCTGCTCGCGCAAGTGCCACGGCATCTCTTTATAGACATCCTCGAACATGGTGCTGGGATCGTGATAAGGCCCGCCACCATGAACACCCAGCTTCTGGGCTTTCCTGTTGGCAGCATCGACGTCAGATTCAATCTCGGCTGTGAGTGCCGTGTGGCGGGCCTCGTCCCATTCACCGATATGGATGAGATGGGCCTTGAGCCTGACAATGGGATCACCGAGGGGCCAATGCTGGTATTCGTCGCCGGGGCGATAGCGGCTCGGATCGTCGCTGGTTGAGTGCGGCGCGGCGCGATAGGTGAAATGTTCGATGAGGGTTGGGCCGTGATTACCCCGCGCCCGTTCGGCTGCCCAGCGCGACACGGCATAGACCGCGAGAAAATCATTGCCGTCGACGCGAATGCCGGGAAATCCAAAACCTACGGCGCGCGACGCGAAAGTGGTTTCCTCGCCGCCCGCAACACCTTGGCTTGATGAGATCGCCCACTGGTTATTGACGAGATTGAGAATGACCGGCGCGCGATAAACCGCGGCGAAGATCAGCGCCTGATGGAAATCGCCTTCCGCCGAAGCGCCTTCGCCGATCCATGCAGCGGCGATCTTGGTATCACGCTTATAGGCAGAAGCCATGGCCCAGCCCACGGCCTGCGGATACTGGGTGCCAAGATTGCCCGAAAGTGAGAAGAAGCCTGCATCGCGCACCGAGTAGAGCACTGGCAGTTGCCGTCCCTTCAGCCGGTCATTGGAATTGGCATAGACCTGGCACATGAGGTCGATTAGTGGCCAGTCCCGGGCGACCAGAAGACCCTGCTGGCGATAGGAGGCAAAACACATGTCGTCGCGATTGAGCACCAGGGCCTGGGCCACCGCCACCGCCTCCTCGCCCGTACATTTCATATAGAACGGCGTTTTGCCCTGGCGTTGCGCCTTGAACATGCGATCATCGAAAGCCCTTGTCTGCAGCATGTAGCGCAGCCCCTTGCGCAATGTTTCGGGATCAAGCTTCGGGTCCCATGGGCCTATCGCTGCTCCAGATTCATCAATCACGCGCACCAGGCCATAGGCGAGATCGCGCGTCTCGGAAGCTTTGGCATTTGTCTCAGGGCGCTTTGCGTCCCCCGCTTTCGGCAAGTTGAGATAATTGAAATCAGGCACATCGCCGGGCCTGAAATGGGATTCAGGAATATGCAGGCGAAGTGAGGAGTCGTGCGTCATGGCAAGCGGCTCTCGTTGCTGGTAGGCCCATGCTACTCCCGATTTGAATTGAACCGCAATCGGGGTAAGCTTGAAGCGGCACTGACTTTCGCAGAAAGCAATAAATGTATGAATCCGGCCTGACCTACGCAACAAACAGCGACACCGAAATGCTGCGGGAGAGTGTGCGCCGCTTTGCCCGCGAGCGCGTGGCCCCCCTTGCCGCCGAAATCGACGAGAGCAACCAGTTTCCCAAGCAACTGTGGAAAGAAATGGGCGCGCTCGGCATACTTGGCGTTACAGCCGATGAGGCCTATGGCGGTGCGGGGTTGGGCTATCTCGCCCATTGCGTGGCGATGGAAGAATTGAGCCGCGCCTCGGCTTCCGTCGGCCTGTCCTATGCTGCCCACTCCAATCTCTGCGTGAACCAGATCAATCGCCATGGAACGGCGGAGCAGAAGCAGCGCTTTTTGCCGAAGCTCATTTCAGGCGAACATGTGGGCGCTCTTGCCATGTCAGAATCCGAATCTGGTTCAGATGTGGTTTCGATGAAGCTCCGGGCCGAAAAGCGCAATGACCGCTACATCCTCAACGGCCGCAAGATGTGGATCACCAACGGTCCCGACGCGAACACGGCGGTGGTTTACGCCAAGACCGATCTCGAATGCAGGTGCAAAGGGCATTACCGCCTTTCTTGTCGAAGGCGCCATGGCGGGGTTTTCGCGGTCGCCGAAACTCGACAAGCTCGGTATGCGCGGTTCCAACACCTGCGAACTCGTTTTCGCCGATTGCGAAGTGCCGTTCGAGAATCGATTGGGCGAGGAAGGTGGTGGCGTTCGCATCCTGATGTCAGGTCTCGACTATGAACGGGTCGTGCTGTCGGCGGGGCCGCTTGGCATCATGGCGGCGTGCCTTGATGTGGTCGTCCCCTACATCCACGAGCGCAAGCAATTCGGCAAAGCCATCGGCGAATTCCAACTCATGCAGGGCAAGCTCGCCGACATGTATGTGACGCTCAGCGCGGCGCGCGCCTATGTCTATGCGGTGGCCGCAGCTTGCGACCGCGGCGAGACAACGCGCAAGGATGCGGCAGGCTGTATTCTCTATGCAGCGGAGCGCGCAACCCAAATGGCGCTTGACGCTATCCAGGTACTCGGTGGCAATGGCTACACCAATGACTATCCCGCGGGCCGGCTGCTCAGGGATGCCAAGCTCTACGAGATCGGCGCAGGCACCTCCGAAATCCGCCGCATGCTGATCGGCCGCGAGATTGTTCGACGAGACGAGCATAGCTCTGACTTCTCCCAATCTTGATTGTTTGAGATTCACACATCTTTGCTGCCATCATTGAAGCTATCAACGCGTTGATTTAATTTCTTATTCCGTCATCCCGGCGAAAGCCGGGACCCAGGCTTTCAAGCGGCACACAAGCGGAAAGTCTGGGTCCCGACGTACGTCGGGATGACGATAAAATGAAATGCTTGCCGGGATGGCCGAGCATTCTTTGGATTTCCAAAGAGTTTTGGCGGGCAATGAAACTCAAAAAGATATGTGCATACGATAGCGCCTTCGGCGGGAGAAGATTTAGGGCGTCCGCCAACTTCCATCCAGCAGTTTGATGATGGCGGAGAAATCCTTGGGGGCGCCACCGAGGTTGACGAAGTTCTGGTAGAGGCTTTCGGCCAGCGCACCCATCGGCACGCTGGCGCCCGTGGCTTGCGATGCCGCCATGGCGAGCTTGAGATCCTTCAGCATGAGTGCGGACATGAAGCCGCCGTCATAGTTGCGATTGGACGGAGCGGCAGGCACCGGACCCGGCACCGGGCAATAGCTGGTCATCGACCAGCACTGGCCAGAAGCCTTCGAGCTGATATCGAAGAACACCTGCGGATCGAGGCCCAACCTGATCGCCAGGTTGAAAGCCTCGGCAGTGGCGATCATTGATGCCCCCAGCAGCATGTTGTTGCAGATTTTCGCGGCTTGGCCGGAACCGGCAGGACCCGCGTGGATCACCGCCTTGCCCATGGCCGCAAGAATGGGCTGCGCCATGGCGAAACTCTTGTCCGCACCGCCCACCATGAAAGTCAGCGTGGCTGCGATAGCCCCCGCCACTCCACCTGATACCGGTGCGTCTACCATGGCGAGGCCGCGCCCTGCAGCGACTTCGCCTACTTCGCGTGCCGTGGCCACATCTATGGTCGAGCAATCGATCAGGATTGCCTCGCGTGACGCAACCGCGAAGGCTTCCTTCTCATAAACCTCGCGCACCTGCTGGCCCGTCTGCAACATGGTGATGACAATATCCGCGCCGGAAACTGCCTCCATCACCGAAACCATGCGCTTCGCGCCGATTTCGGCAGCCCGCGAAAGGGCTGCGTCCGACACATCGAAAGCCCGCACCGCGTGGCCCGCCTTCACCAGATTGGCGGCCATGCCCGCCCCCATATTGCCCAGTCCGATGAACCCGATTGTTGCCATGGTCATTCCCTCTTCACAGGAGTCCACTCCTCGCTCTCAGGCAATGGCGCAAAAATTGCGTCAATCTCGTCATCGCTTACATCTTCGAAACGTGACGGAGTCCATTTTGGACTATTATCCCTGTCGATGAGGAAGGCCCGCACGCCTTCACTGAAATCGGGCTTGCGGGAAAGCCGCGAGGAGACGCGATATTCCAGCTGCATGATCTCGGAAAACTGGGTCAGCTTCGCGCACTCGGCAAGGGCTCGCAGGGCCACCTTGCAGCAGCGCGGAGATCTTTTATATATCTCCGCCAACTGTTCTCTTGCCCATGGCGACGGATCGGCGTTCAACACCGCGAAAATGTCTTCGATCCGGTCAGCTCCGAACAGCATGTTGGTATCGGCATGAAGTTCATCAATTCGTGCGGGAGGTGGCGAAACCGAGGCATCACTCAGGATGACTTCAAGCTCATCTGGCGCTTTTTTGATGCGGGCCTTCACGCTCGCCAGTTCTTCACGTGGCAGAAAGTGCGTCGCCAATCCAAGCCTGAGGCAATCGGCACCGTCGAGCCTGGCACCCGTCAACGCCAGCCACTGGCCAATGCGGTCCGGCAGTCGCGACAGGAACCAACCGGCGCCAACATCGGGATAAAGACCGATGCCGGTCTCAGGCATGGCGAAAATGGTCGCCTCAGTGGCAACGCGGTAACGGCACGGCATGGCGATGCCAGCGCCGCCACCCATGACAATGCCGTCCATGAAGCACACTGATGGTTTTGCGAGCGTAAAAAGCAAATGATCCAAGCGATATTCCGTGCGGAAAAAATCCAGCACTTCGCTGCTGCCATCGCGGAGATTTTCATAGAGAGCGCGGAGATCACCACCAGCGCAGAAGCCGCGGCCGTCGCTATGATCAATGATGATAGCGGCAATTTCCGGATCGAATTCCCAGGATTGCAGGGCTGCGATAATCGTGCGGCACATTTCAAAGTTGAGCGCGTTGATGGCCTTCGGGCGATTCAGCGTGACGTGACCGCAACCGTCGTCGCTGCCAATGATGACCTGTTGTGCCTTCATTGCCGCAGCAGCTCCCGCGCGATGATCACACGCATGATTTCGTTGGTGCCTTCGAGAATAGAGTGCACCCGGAGATCACGGTAGATGCGCTCGATGGGAAAATCCTTGAGATAGCCATAGCCGCCATGAAGCTGGAGAGCCCGGTCGGCCACCTGCATGCAGGTGTCGGTCACGAAGCGCTTGGCCATGGCCGAAAAACGGGTGGCATCAGGTGCCCCTGCCGTCACCTTGTCGGCGGCGAGATAGAGCAGCGACCGTGCCGCCTGCATGTTGGTTTCCATATCAGCCAATGTGAACTGGGTTGCCTGAAACTCCGTAATCGCTTGGCCAAACTGATGGCGCGAGCGCGTGTAGGCAACTGCCTCATCGAGGCAGCGCTGGGCGCCGCCAAGCGAGCAGGCCGCAATGTTGATGCGGCCGCCATCGAGGCCCATGCATGGCGATGCGGAAACCCTGCCCCTCCTCGCCCACAAGGTTTTCCACAGGCACGCGGACGTGGTCGAAATGCACCTGGGCGGTGGGCTGCGAACGCCAGCCGAGTTTCTTCTCCTGAGCCCCGAAGGTAACGCCTTTCATATCCTTCTCGATTACCAGGCAGGAAATGCCCTTGGGCCCCTCCCCACCGGTGCGCACCATGGTGACATAAATTTCATTTTCGCCGGCACCGGAAATAAAGGCCTTGGAGCCGGTCACAACATAGAAATTACCTTCCTTCACCGCGCGCGTTTTCAGGGCCGCCGCATCGGAGCCCGAGTCTGGCTCGGTCAGGCAATAACTCGAAAGCCTGTCGCAAGTTACGAGCAAAGGCAAATATTTTGCTTTAAGTGCTGGGCCGCCGAAGCGGTCTATCATCCAGCCCGCCATGTTATGGATCGAGATGAAGGCAGAAGTCGAAGGGCAGCCATAGGCCATGGCTTCCATGATCAGTGCCGCTTCCAATCGCCCGAGCCCGGAGCCGCCCGCGACTTCCGAAACGCAGATAGCACCGAAACCCAGTTCCGCCGCCTTCCTGACGGTGGCGCGAGGGAAAATACATTTTTCGTCCCACAGGGCGGCGTGTGGCGTGATGGCTTCCGCTGCAAAGCGGCGGGCCGTGTCCTGAATTGCACGTTGTTCGTCCGTAAGGTCGAATTGCATGAACACTACCTCTCGTCGCAGTATCCGACATTAACCGCGCCATGGAAAGACCCCACGCCCCCTCGACTGCTTTTGGCAGATGCAATAGTCTGCGATTCGGATGGTGCACTGGTGGAAGTAGGCACAATGATTGCCGCCATTGAGGGCGATGATGCCTGACCTCGTTAAAATCTGTGAGGTTGGTCCGCGCGATGGATTGCAGAACGAGGCGGTTTTTGTTTCAACCGAAGACAAGGTGCGCCTCATCGATCTTCTTTCGACGGCGGGGTTTACCTATATCGAGGCCGCCAGTTTCGTTTCACCCAAATGGGTTCCGCAGATGGCCGACGGCAAGGAGGTACTCGCTGGCATCGCGCGGAAGAAAGGCGTCACCTACGCAGCACTTGCCCCCAATCTCATGGGATATGACGCCGCAAAGCAGGCGGGCGCAAATGAGGTAGCTGTATTTGCATCCGCCTCGGAAACCTTCAGCCAGAAGAATATCAACAGTTCGATTGAGGGGAGTCTTGCGCGTTACGAACTTGTTTGCCGCAAGGCCGCCAAGGAAGGCGTTCCAGTGCGGGGTTATGTGTCCTGCGTTATAGCCTGCCCCTATGAAGGCCCGGTGACACCTGAAGCCGTATGCCGGGTGGCGACCTCCCTCATTCGCATGGGCTGCCGCGAGATTTCGCTTGGTGATACAATCGGCAGGGCAACGCCCGACCATGTTACCGTCCTGCTTGATGCAATCCTTGAAGTCATTCCGCCTGAAAAAATTGCCGGGCATTTCCATGATACATATGGCAGGTCACTCGATTGCATCCGCACCAGCCTCGACCGAGGAATCCGGGTTTTCGATTCCTCGGTTGGCGGTGCGGGCGGCTGCCCCTTCGCGCCGGGTGCCAAGGGCAATGTGGCGACCCATGAGGTAGTGCAGATGTTGGTAGCCGAAGGTTATTCTACAGGTATTGACGCGCGTGCCCTGCAGAAGGCGACCAGCTTCATGGAACAAATTCTGGGACGGCAGCCATGACAACGTCCTATGAAACAATTCGCCTTGAGACCGATGCCCGCGGCGTCGCGCGCCTCGTGCTCAATCGCCCGGACAAGCACAATGCGCTCAACGCTGTCATGATCGGTGAACTCACTGATGCGGCCATGCAGTTGGGGCATGACTCCAGCGTGCGCGCCGTCGTGTTGTCGGCCAATGGAAAGAGCTTCTGTGCTGGCGGCGATCTCGGCTGGATGCAGGAGCAGTTCGATGCCCATGGTGACGAGCGGATCAAGGAGGCAACCCGTGTTGCCACCATGTTGCAGCATCTCGACAAACTGCCGAAGCTCGTCATCGCAGTTATTGAAGGTCCGGCCTTTGGCGGCGGTGTGGGCCTGGCTGCAGTCTGTGACATCGTGCTGGCCGTGCCTGAAGCAAAATTCGCCCTTACTGAAACCAGGCTCGGGCTTATCCCTGCCACTATCGCACCGTTTCTTATCCGCCGCATCGGCCTCACACAGGCGCGCCGCTTTGCGCTGAATGCAAATCCGTTCGATGCTGGTGAGGCGAAATCCATAGGCCTTGTGTCGGAGATCCACCCGCCCCAGGCAATTGCAGCGGCAACGGACCGGCAACTTGATTTGACACTTGCCTGTGCGCCCGGCGCCATTGCCGATGCCAAGCAGCTATTCCGCAAGATCGCTACCGGCGCCGTCCCGCAATCGGAAACTATCGAAGCACTGGCCAAGCGCTGGGAAAGCGAGGAAGCTCGCCAGGGCATAGAAGCCTTCTTCCAGCACAAGAGGCCGCCATGGTCGCCTTAGCCAAAGACCCCATCGTCATCACCGCGGCCAAGCGTACGCCGATTGGCGGTTTTCAGGGTTCGCTGTCGGCCTTATCTGCCCCCAAGCTCGGATCGATTGCGATTAAGGCCGCGCTCGAAGAAAGTGGCCTGTCGTCGGTGGATGAGGTTTTCATGGGAAATGTCCTGTCCGCTGGCGTGGGCCAGAACCCGGCGCGACAGGCGGCCCTTGGTGCCGGACTGGCGCAGAGTGTTCCCTCCACCGCCGTATCGAAAGTCTGCGGCTCTGGCATGAAGGCGCTGATCCTCGGGCATGACAGCATCATGGCTGGAAGCAACGCCCGCGTTGTGGTGGGCGGAATGGAATCGATGAGCAATGCGCCTTATCTCCTGCCCAAGGCGCGCGCCGGTCTGCGGCTCGGTCATGCTGAAGTCAAAGACCACATGTTCACCGATGGCTTGGAGGATGCCTATTCGGGCAGGCTCATGGGCACTTACGCCGAAGACACGGCGGAAGCCTATCAGTTCTCGCGCGCCGATCAGGATGAATATG
Source organism: uncultured Alphaproteobacteria bacterium (assembly GCA_963766425.1). GTDB lineage: Bacteria > Pseudomonadota > Alphaproteobacteria > Rhizobiales > Aestuariivirgaceae > Aestuariivirga. The sequence continues at coordinate 29,750 of CAVYAB010000021.1, read as the reverse complement.
CGATCCGCTCCCTGCAACGCTCGCTTGCCGCGCAAAGCTCCGGAGCCTTCAAGAATGAGATGGTTATCATCGATGAACCCTCAGGCCGCGCCCGTGTGTCGCTCGACCGCGACGAGCAGCCGGGCAAAGCCGATGCCGCCCGCATTCCGCAATTGCGCGCCGCCTTCCGCGAGGGTGGCACGGTGACGGCGGCAAATTCGTCGTCGATTTCCGATGGCGCCGCGGCCCTTGTCCTGATGCGCGCTTCGGAGGCCGAGAAGATTGGCGCAGCGCCGCTTGCCGTCATTGCGGGTCACGCAGGTCATGCGCGCGAACCGGCACAGTTCACGACGGCGCCGATAGGTGCGGTCAAAGCACTTCAGGAAAAGCTTGGCTGGCGTTCAGCGGAGGTAGAGCTTTACGAAATCAACGAGGCTTTCGCTGTTGTGGCCATGGCGGCGATACGCGATCTCGGCCTCCCCACCGATATCGTCAACGTCAATGGCGGCGCTTGCGCGCTGGGTCATCCTATCGGCGCATCGGGAGCACGCATCGTGGTGACGCTGCTCCACGCCATGATCGCTCGCGGCGCTAACAAAGGTATCGCCACCCTCTGCATCGGTGGCGGCGAAGCGACAGCCGTTGGTTTGGAATTGATCCACTGAAGGAAATCAACGCGGATCGTAGGCCACCACCTCGATTTCGACCTTGCAGTCCACCATCATGTCGGCCCGCACGCAGGAGCGCGCCGGCAAGGCCGCGCCAAAATATTCGAGATAGACCTTGTTGAAGGGCCAGAAGTCGCGGGTATCGGCGAGCCAGACGGTTGCCTTGACCACGTGTTCAAGGCCCAGATCGAGCGACTGCAGGATGGATTTGACGTTCTCGATAGTCTGCTGCGTCTGCGTTACGATATCGCCTGCAACGATTTCGCCATCGGCTCCCATCGGCACCTGGCCCGAGACAAAGACAAAATCTCCGGCGCGCACGGCCTTGGTGAAGGGAAGGCTGCGGCCGCCGGGACCGGAAGGAGCAGCACCAATTCTTTCAATCGTCATCATCACTCCTCACCGGTTTCAAATATTGGCGCGCTTGAGAAATTCCTTCAGCCGCGCATTTTTGGGATTGCGGAACAGTTTCGCCGATGGCCCCTGCTCGGCGATAAGGCCGCCATCCATGAATATGGTGCGGTGGGCCACGTCCCTGGCAAAACGCATCTCATGGGTGACGATCAACATGGTGGTTCCTTCTTTCGCCAGCAGCTTGATGGTGTTCAGCACTTCGCCCACCAGTTCGGGATCAAGGGCCGAGGTGATTTCATCGAGCAGCACAAGCTTGGGGTCCATGGCAAGGGCGCGGGCAATGGCGACGCGCTGCTGCTGGCCACCGGACAACTGGCTGGGCAGATGGGTGGCACGGTCACTGAGGCCAACGCGTGACAACCATTTCATGGCAAGGGCATGGGCTTCGGCTTTTGCCATGTGCCTGACCTTCACCAAGTCCAAGCATGACATTGCCAAGGGCGGTGAGATGGGGAAACAGATTGAAGCTTTGGAACACCATGCCGGTCATGGCGCGCTGGCGGGCCAGTTCCCGTTCGCCCAGGCGATGCCTGCTGCCATTCCGTGTCACGTAGCCAATCGCCACATCATCGAGGACGATTTCGCCACCATCAAAATCCTCAAGCAGGTTGACGCAGCGCAGAAGCGTGGTCTTGCCGGAACCGCTGGCACCGATGATTGAGACCACCTCGCCCTTGTTCACGTCGAGATCGACACCCTTCAGGATTTGATTGGGGCCGAAGCTCTTGGTCACGCCGCGTATGGAAAGAAGGGGCATGCGGTCCTCATTGAAGCGCGAAGCGCTGGGCGGCAAATTTGCCGAAGCGTTCGATCATGGAATTGACGAGAAAATAGAGAAGACCGCAGAGGCCGTAGAATTCAAGAGTCATGAAGTTGCGCCCAACAACCTCCTGGGTGCGGAGCAGAAGTTCACCCGTGCCGATGACCGAAAGAAGCGTTGAAGCTTTGACCAATTCCGCGCCGGTGTTGATCCACACCGGCATGATCTGCCGCATCGCCTGGGGCAGAAGAACATAGATGAGGATTCTTGGAAAAGTCAGACCGATGGCGCGGCCCGCGTCAATCTGGGTGCGCGGAATGGATTGCAAGGCACCCCTGATGATTTCGCCCATGTGGGCGCCACAGAAGATGGAGAGCGCGAGGAGCCCTGATTCAATCGCCGTGAGATTGATGCCGGCAAAGGTCAGGAGATAAAAGGAGGCCAGGATCAGCACGAGGACCGGGATGCCACGGATGCAGTCCACAAGTGCGCGGATCGGCAAGCGCAGCGGCCACTTGCCATAGGTCAGGCCAATGCCGGCAAAAAGCCCAATGATGGTTCCGCAAAAAATCGAGGCGAGGGAAATTTCAACCGTCAGCAGCAAGCCTTGCGCGAAGGCCCAGCGGGCAACCCATAATTCGTGGATAAAATGTTCCATGGGCCCCTCCTCAAAACTTCGGAAAGCGGCGTTCAAGCTGCCGCAGGCCCGCGGCGATCAGCAGGCAGGTTGCGAGATAGAGCACGCTCGCCGTGGCCCAGGCCTCGGCAACCCGGAACGTCTCAGTGTTCAGCTTGCGCGCCTGGTAGGTTAGTTCCGGAATGGCAATCACGGCAGCGAGTGATGTATCCTTGAAGAGGGAAATGAATGTCGTTCCAAGGGCCGGCAGGCAATTGCGCCACATGATGGGTGAGATGACGTAGAGTGCCAGCTGAAATCCGGTGAGGCCAATAGCGCGTCCCGCATCGATCACGCCCCGCGGAACACCAGCAAGTCCGGCGCGGAAAACTTCGGTCAAATAGGCTCCAGCGTAAATCGCCAGCGAAAAAACAAAGCTCTCGTGCTTGCCCAGCCTGATGCCGGCCTGCGGCAGGGCGAAATAGACAAACAGGATAATGACAAGGAGCGGCGTGTTCCGGATCGCCGAAACATAAATGCCGACAAGCCGCGTTGGCAGCGGCGCCTTCCCCATGGTGGCAAAGGCGCAGGCAAGGCCGATGAGTGTGCCAACAAGAATTGCGGCGAGCGCAAGAGCCAGGCCCAATGCCAACCCGTAAAGGAAGTGATCGAAGTTGGCTTCGATCACTCCAAACTGGAAGGAGTATCCCATGGCTCCCGCGCCCTGCCGCCCGCGGATTAACGGAGTTCTTCGGGGAAGCCCACCTTTGGTTCCGGCGGCTTCACGCCAAACCACGTCTCAAATGACTTGGAAAAGGTTGCGAACTCGACACCCGTCATGCCCTCGCGAAATGCGATGTTGACGAAGTTCAACCAATCCTGCTCTCCACGTTTGACCGCACAGGAGTAGGTTTGCGGATTCCAGCCATAGCCGCCGTCGACATATTTGCCCGGGTTTTGGATCATGAACCATTGCAGCGATGACATGTCTGTTGCCGCTGCGTCTGACCGGCCCGAATTCAAGGCCTGGTACATCAGATCGAAGCTCTCATACTGGTCAACCTTTGCCTCCGGCAGGGCATAATGCACCATTTCTTCGGCATAGACGTTTTGCAGAACTGAAACCGTTACGGCAGCACCCGCTGCCTTCATTTCATCACGGGATTTGTATTTCCCGCCAGCAGTCATCATCAGGCCAACGCCTTCGCGGTAATAGGGAATGGTGAAGTTCACTTGCTGGGCACGTTCCGCTGTCACCGTCATGCCCTGGCATGTGATATCAATTTTGTCAGTGACGAGATTGGGGATACGCGCGTCCGACGCCTGATTTACAAATTCAATTTTTGTTTCATCACCGAACAGGCCTTTGGCGAGAATCTTGGCCATATCTACATCGTAGCCTGCCATTTCGCCCTTTTCGTCGCGGAAGTGCCACGGCGGATTGGTAAGCCCTGTTCCAACGATGAGCTTGCCGCGCGCCAGGATATCATCGAGCTTGCCCGCAAGCGCCGCGTTGCCAAATCCTGATGCCAGTGTTGCGGCGCACAGGCCTGCCAATAATGTGAATTTCCGTTTGTTCATGACACCCTCCCAGGTGAATTCTTGTTGCATTTTTGTCCTTTATAATGGACTATGTTCCTTTATAAAGGACAGATGAACGCTATACGAGACTCGAAATACATGCAAGTGGTATCGGGGTGAACCTGAGAGGATTTTATGGACGCAATAATAAACAAGCGCGGCACGAAGCCCGCGCGCGAACGGCAGAATGGGATTGACCGCGCTATTGAAATTCTCGACGCTCTTTTGCGTGCACATACGCCGACCAAGGTTGGCGATCTCGCCAAACAAATCGGGGCCCCTCGCTCAACACTCTATTCCATTACCAATCGCCTGATCGAAGCTGGCATCCTCGAAGCCGTTGGCGAGGAAGGCAGCGTCTACTTTGGCCAGGCAGCGCATCTCTATGGCCGTGCCTATGCAGATGCTAACCCATTGCACCGGCGCTGCCGCGAAGTTCTCGACCGTCTTGCCATGCAGACCAGTGCCACGGCGCAACTCTGCGCGCTGCGCGGCAACAAATATGTGGTTGTCGATACTCGTGATGGCTCCGGGGTATTCAGGATCACGACGGATATCGGTGTTGAGGTCCCCATTCCCTGGACCGCATCGGGCCGTCTGCTGCTTGATCACATGTCGGCCGCCGAAATTCTGGACTTCATACCAGAGGAAGATTTTCGGTTGCCCGATGGCCGCATCGTCGATGCAAAATCCTTCGTGGCCGACATCGCCCGCGCCCGCACCGAAGGCAGTTGCATGACCAACGGCCTTTCCGACCGTTTCACCTGCTGCCTCGCCGCCCCCATCCGCGACCGGCGCGGCATTGCGGTGGCGACGCATGTGCTTCATTGTGCCGATTGACTCTTCGCCTGAACGCAAACGCGAACTGCTTGACCGCCTGGTTGAGTCCGCACGGGAACTTTCGGACCAATAACTTTCCCTCTCCCCGCTTACAGGAGAGGGAGAAATGTGAATAAATACCCCTTGACACTATATTCCTATTATGCCATTTATGTTCCTGTCCATCCCGGAAGGGGTCTCGGTCGTGACGGTGATCATAGATGGGGTGGATGTGGCGCCTGCGGGTTTGGTGAAACGTTCATCATACACCCGGGAGCTGACGGTTGGTCCCGTGGATACTACGGTCCACTGCGCCTTAAATGGCTAAACAACCCTAGCGGAAAACCTCAGACACCGTGCGATCTAGGGCTCTGCAAGTGCCAGCCGGACAGCAAAAACCGCCGCGAAAGCGTGGACGCGGACTTCGCGTCAACCGCCGGACCACACGACCGGCATTCTTGCGAGTTTTGCGTCCACGCAACCCTTCGCTTCACTTTCTACCCCCCGGAAACGGCATTACCGTTTTCACCCCCGGCGAAGCTGTGCCCAACGCTCATTGACAAGTGAATAACCACCCCACCCGTCATCCCGACGTACGTCGGGACCCAGACTTTCCGCTTGTGTGCCGGTTGAAAGTCTGGGTCCCGACTTTCGCCGGGATGACGGAAGGAAGAAAGAATTCATTGCGTTGATAATTGCAAAGTTGGCAGCAAAGATGTGTGAATCCGATAGCGACTTAGGTCGGGATGACAGAAATTCGGAAAGCGTACGCCGGAATGACGACTAGGGAAATGCGCGCTAGCGTGCCAGCCAGCCGCCATCGACGGGGATGACGGCGCCGGTGACATAGGCGCTGGCGGGCGAGGCGAGAAACAGGACTGCCGTTGCGAGATCATCGGGAACACCCCAGCGGCCCACGGGAATGCGGGCAAGGATCTGTTGCGACCGCGGGGATCGGCCCGCAGAGCTTCCGTATTGTCCGTCTCCATGTAGCCAGGCGCGATGGCATTGACCGTGATACCATGAGGCGCCAGCTCGTTTGCCATGGCTTGCGTCAAGCCGGCGATGCCATGCTTGCTGACTGTGTAAGCTGCAACCCGGACGCCGCCCTGCAAGGACAGGATCGAACCAATGTTGATGATGCGGCCCTTGCAGGCGCTGGCCACCATGTGGCGGGCCACGGCCTGACTGAGGGTAAAGGCGCTGCGCAAATTGACGGTGAGAACTTCGTCCCAATCAGTTTCCGCCAGCTCGAGAAAATCAGAGCGCCGGATAATCCCGGCATTGTTGACGAGAATGTTGATCTTGCCCGCGCGTGCAACTACCGAGTCAAAATTGGAGCCAAACGAAAGATCGCAAATGATTTCCTCGAATCGCCGACCCAGTGCTTCGATACGTTTGCGTGTATCGGGCATGGCCGATGATCCCAAACCAATGATATCTGCGCCAGCACCAGCGAGCGCCAAAGCCATGGCCTGCCCCAGCCCAGTGCGCGCGCCAGTTACGAGTGCGGCCTTGCCTGTGAGATCAAAGAGGCCCGCGCTTTTCATTCACCGAACTTTGCCACGCGCCGCAACGGGCCAAACGACCTCAACCACGCCATTGCGAACCCCATGCACTTCGTCGTTCATGTTGCTGACTGAACAACAATGATTGGGAATGACGCTGATGACTTCGCCCACTTTCGGGCGCGTCTTGCATTGTGAAAGATCGATGGTCCCATGCTCTTCCGATAGCGCGGCAACAAAGGCACCGGGGTATTCGACAATCCTGCCGTAATGCTCGACATAATATTGGTCCGAGGTCAAAACCTTGGAACCGCTATCGATGATGGCCCGGTCGGCGGTGGGGCAGCTCACCACTGTCGCCCTGACATGCATGGCACAATTATCCCAGGTGGCAACGCCGGAATGCACCATCATCACGTCATTATATACGTAAGTGCCAGCGCGATGCTCGGTCATCATTGGGTAATCGCCAAGCTTGTTGAGGGCGGGGGTGCCGCCGCCTGAAAGCACCGGCAATGGAATTCCGGCCTGCGCAAAAATTTCCATGGCCTTGGTGAAAAACTCCAATGTGTTCGGTGCCGAGTTGGGAAACACCATCAGTCCCTCAAAGGCAATGCGCGGCAGCTTCGTAGCAAGACGAGCGAGTTCGAGCGCAGCCTCAGGGGATTGCACACCATTGCGCCCGAAGCCCGTGTCGCATTCAATCAGCAGCTGCACGTCCCTGCCATGGCGCTGGCCTGCTTCCGACAGGCCCCGCAACACGGTTTCATTATCGGCAACAACCGCCAGACGCTTTATGCGAGCCGCAAGCTCCATCAGCCTGTCAGTCTTGCGCTCGCCAATGATGTTGTAGGTCAAAAAGAGATCATCACAGACGCCAGCGTCGATGAAGACTTCGGCCTCGCCCAGTTTCTGGCAAGTAAGGCCAGTGGCTCCGGCTTTCATCTGAAGCTTGCCAATAGCCGGAATTTTATGGGTCTTGATATGGGGGCGGTTGAGCAATCCGTGGGACGAAATCATGCCCTGAACGCGGGTGATATTATCTTCAAGCCGATCCAGCAATATGACCACCGCCGGTGTGTCGAGGTCTTCAATTCTTGTCATGATTTTTGCCTCAACAATTCCACGGGTTTACCTGGCGCCATCTATTCTTGCATGATCATCTTAACTGACATTATAACAAACATTGTCAAGAGAACACCTTCAACTCTATAGTTTGCGGCACAAATGAACCCGCCAATGTCTAAAGTTGCAAAGCCGCATACCTTTGCCTGCATCGGTGAATGCATGGTTGAGTTCGTGGAGACGGCTAGGAATTCCGGACACTACGAACGGCGCTTCGGCGGCGACACGCTCAACACTGCAATCTATCTTTCGCGCCTCATGGGCGGGAACGGACATGTTAATTACGTGACGCGGCTTGGCTTCGATTCCTTCAGCAATGCCATGATTGCCGCCTGGCGTGACGAGAATATTGACTGCTCCCTGGTGGACCAATACGAAGGTAGGGTTCCCGGACTTTACATGGTTGAGACCGACGAGCACGGCGAGCGGTCATTCTTGTACTGGCGCGGCGAAGCGCCTGCGCGGGAAATGTTTTGCGGCAATTGTGAGCCACTTCTGGACAGGCTCAACGGTTTCGACACTATCTATTTCAGCGGAATCACGCTCGCCATTCTCTCGCAAGAAGGCCGGACAAACCTTCTCCGACTGATGGAGCGCCGGACAAAGGCTGGCAAAGCCACCGCCTATGATCCAAATTTCCGCAAGGCATTGTGGAAGGATGAGAAGGAAGCCGCGTTATGGAACGTCCGCGCAATTGCGAGCTGCACACTCGTGCTGCCTTCCGTAGAAGATCTACAAAACATTTTCGGCGAGCAGCACGACACTGATGGCTGGATCGTCAAGCTCATGTCACTTGGCGCGAAAGACATTGTACTCAAAAATGGCGGACGCAACGTCTTTACGTTGGTCAATAAGCAGCGCGAAGATTTTGATCTCGATCCCGCTACACTCGTCGTCGACACGACCGGCGCTGGGGACAGTTTTAATGCGGGCTACTTGGCCGGTCGAGTGCTGGGCAATAGCGTAGCGCAGTCCGTTGCCCATGGTCATGATCTCGCCGCGCGAGTCATCCAGCATCCCGGAGCAATCATGCCAGCGATGGCCATGCCCTAAGCCACCGACCAGCCGCCATCGACGAGGATATTTGCTCCGGTGATTAGAGACGCTGCCGGAGACGCGAGGAAAACAACTGCGCCCGCAACATCGATCGTGTCGCCAATCCGCCCGAGTGGAATATGTGACAGCACATGTTGATGAAACTGAGGATCAGAGAGGGCCGGCTTGGTGCCATCGGTAAAGATGAAGGTTGGAGAAACGGAATTGACCGTGATGCCATGAGGTGCCCACTCATAGGCCAGGCATCGCGTCAAATGATTGATCGCAGCCTTTGACATACAATAGATCGCTTCGCCTTTCAGGACAACGCTGCCGGCCTGGGATGAGATGTTGATAATGCGGCCCGACTTCTGCTGAATCATAAGTTTCGCCACGGCTTGCGTGGTAAAGAATGTGCCCTTGAGATTGATGTTCACGGTAAGGTCGAAATCCTCTTCGCGCACATTTTCGGCAAGGTTCTCGGGGCCGAGCCCGACATTGTTGATCAGAATATCAATGCGGCCGAAATGCTTGTGGGCTTCGGCGATAGCTGCGCGAACGCCTTTCAGATCGGCGAGGTCCATGCGCACAGCAAGCGCACGGCGGTCCAAGGCTTCAATCTCTTTGACCAGTGCTTTATTTTCTGGCGGGTTTCGGACGCCAACAATAACATCTGCCCCTGCCCCGGCACAGGCCAGCGCGCAGGCACGCCCGATGCCGCGCGATGCCCCGGTGACAAGAACAACACGGTCTGCGAGGCTAAAATTTGGTGTAACATTTGCGGTCATAACCATCTCCTTTAACTAAAGCTATCAAGGACCACCGCCGGCAACTTAATCCAATTCCTCAAGTAAGAATTCCGGCCTCCGGTAATGGCGCGGGGAAGAAGCAATAGCCGCCGAGGCAATTTCTATCCCCTCCAGCACGGCGCGCGCAATATCTGCCCCATGCAGGTACGCCGCGAGATAGCCCGCATTGAAAGCATCGCCTGCGCCAGTTGTATCAACAACCCTCACTTTCGGCGCAGGCACTTCTGCCACAATGCCTGCTTGCCATGCTGATGCACCACTCGCCCCGCGCTTTATGACTATCGCGGCTTCTGGCTTTGCCCGCGCTGCCAGCCACTTTGCTGCTTCGGCAATTGATAGCTTGCCCGACAGAGACTGGCTTTCAATTTCATTCAACAGCACATGGTCGCAATGGGCAAGCCAGCTACTCGCAAGGCTCTTGATTTCATCGGACCAGCCACCGGGAGGCCATCCCGTATCGAGCGCCACCTTGTAGCCACGCTTGCCCACACTGCCCAGGATCGCACCGAATGATGCGAGAAGTCTGGGATAGAGGAAGACTCCGGTGAACAGCGCAATATCCCCATGGTGGGCCTTGGCAGGAAGTGCTGCGAGAATGCCCTCCGCTGTCAGGTGCTCCAGATTTCCGGGTGCCGTGATGAACGAGCGCTCGCCGCCGGGATGCTCAACAGCCACGGATATGGTGGTCGGTACCTTGGCAATATCCCATTGCCGTGCCTGATCGCCGAAGGATTCCGTCAGCCACCTGCCAAAAACATCGCTTCCCACATTGCAGATTATGCGGTGAGGAACCGCCAAGGCTTGCAGGGCCATGGCGGTATTGCCAGCGGGGCCGCCAGGCCTGATTTCAGAATGGGAGACAAAAGTCTCAGTGCCAGGCAAGGGCCATGGCACAACGGGTCCCATGATCATGTCTACGGCAACGGCGCCAATCACATAAATCGCAGGGCCTCCAGCACGAGCGTCCATGTATCACCCCTTGACGCTTCCCGCCGAGAGGCCAGCGATGAGAGACTTCTGCAAAAAGAATCCGATGAGCACAGGAGGCAGCGAGGCGAGCACGCCAACGGCTGAGATCAAGCCATAGTCAGTTGCCCGTCCCGCCGCGAAATCGCCGATGGCGACGGGCAGGGTCTTGGAGCGAATGTCGCTGGTGTAAAGCAGTGCGTAGAAGAACTCGTCCCATGCCAACAGCAATGCGAACAATGCTGCGGTACCGAGCGCCGCCGCCGCCACTGGCAGCGTCACATGGTACAAGGTTTGGAATATCCCGGCGCCGTCAATTTGTGCAGCTTGTTCAATTTCTACCGGTACAGAGTCGAAGCCTGATTTCAACAGCCAGGTCACAAAGGGCAGCAGGATCGTGCAGTAAACGATGACAAGTGCCGCCTGGCTATTGAGCAGGCCAAGCCAGCTGAAGACCATATAGAGCGGAAGTATCAGCGCAACCGGCGGCATCATGTAGGTGACGAGAACACCGTAGAGGAGGCCCATGCGGCCGGGGAATCTTGAAAAGCTGTAAGCGGCGGGAATGCCGGCAACGAGTGCTACTCCCGTCGCCATGAGCGCTACGGAAAGGCTGTTGCGCAGGGCATAGAGGAATTCCCTGCCGGATGATCCCTCCTCCAAGGTGAACAGCCTTACATAACGCGAAAAGTCCGGCTCCTGGGGAATCCAGTGCAGCGGCAGTTCGGTCAAGCTCCTTGGTGCCCGATATGCTCATGATGAAAAGCCAGAAGACGGGGGCGAGAATTGATACGACCAACAGGTCACAGCCCCATAGACGAAGACACTGGCGAGAGCTGTCCGCGGGTCATCATGATGTACGCTCCCTCCGGCGCAGGACCACGACATAGGTCGCGATCAACAGGCCACTGAGCAGCGTGACGGCGACGGCATAGGCTGCGCCGCTTCCGGCCCGGAGATAGCTGAAGGATTCCTGATAGACGAAAAAGCTTGCGGTCTTGGTCGAGTCGGCAGGCCCGCCACGAGTCATCACATAGATGATGTCGAAGACCTTGAAGGCCTCAATGGTCCGCAGGATCAGGGCCACGCTGAAGGGGGCGAGTATTCCCGGGAAGGTGATATGCCAGAATCTTTTCCAGGGTCCTGCGCCGTCAATGGCTGCCGCTTCGTAGAGGTCTCGCGGTATGGTCTGCAAGGCTCCCAGAACAATGAGGGCGATAAGCGGATAGTTTTTCCACACGTCGGCGAGGATCACCATGTTCATGGCGGTGCCCGGAACGCCGAGCCATGACCTGTAGGAGTTGATCAAACCGAACTGCAACAGCAGTGCATTGAGGCTGCCGAATTCCGGATTGTAGATCAGCCGCCACATCATGGCGTTGACGATGGTCGGCAAGGCCCAGGGCAAGATAAGAAGTGTGCGTACTAGGGTGCGTCCAAAAAATTCCTGGTTGAGCAGGAGGGCTACAAGAACACCGAGCAGCATTTCAATCGCGACGGAAACAATGGTGAAGTAGAAAGTGTAACCAAGCGCCACGCGGAAATTTTCATCGTCGATGAGGTAGTAGAAATTCTCCAGTCCCGACCAGTTCCAGTCATAGCCCCTGCCTGTAAGGCTGGCATCGGTGAATGCCAGCCACAGGGTGTTGAGAAGCGGGAAACCGGTGACCACGGCCATGATCGCCAGCATGGGCAGGAGGAACAGCCATGCCATGCGTTCACGCGACGCCGCAATCATCGTAACCCGCCTCTCTGTCTGCGTTTAACGCAGCTTGGACGCTGACTTTGCCGCATCCTGCAAGGCATCTTCAGGTGTTGCCTGGCCTAACAGGACCTCCTGAATTTTTTTCTGCAGGATGGCTGAGAGCTCAGGATAGGACGGCGTTGAAGGCCGTGCAAACATCACACCGATGGAGCTCTTGGCGGCAGCCACCAGCTGTTCCTGTCCGGCGGTTACAGCAGGATCGTCATAGGAGGCCTTCCAGATCGGCAGGCTGAGCTTGGCGTATTTGTTCTGGGTTTCCATGGCCGTCATGTGGGTGATGTACTTCCAGGCATCGTCCGCATGCTGGCTATTTGCCGTAATTCCCAGTCCCATCGATCCGTTCACCGCTGAGGCGGCTGACTTGCCTTCCACACCCGGTGAGGGAACAATGCCGACTTTGCCGGCAATCTTGCTCTCCTTGGGATTGTTGGCGAGGTTATACATGTAGGTCCAGTTCAGCGCGAAGGCTGCCTCGCCGCTGGTGAAGACCTTGCGCACATCCTCTTCCAGATATTCGCGCGAGTTGGGATTGGTGAGACCATCATCAAGGGACTGCTTCATGTATTTGACGGCCTCAAGGGAGCCGCCCTTGTCAAAGCTTGGCTTGCCGTCTTCGAAGAAGGTTCCCTGGTTTGCCGCCACCAACGCAGTGTAATCGCAGATCATGGCTTCGGCCTGGGCCCAGCTCCAAACAATCGGGAATTTGCTGATGCCCTTGTCCTTGATGATCTTGGCTTGTGATGCGAGTTCAGCAAAGGTTTTCGGTGGTTCGGCGATACCTGCCTGCTTCAGCATGTCGGTATTGTAGAAGAGATACTTGGTGTCCAGAATCCAGGGCATGCCCCAGCGCTTGCCGTCATAGTCAACGGTAGTCCAGGCGCCGTCATAGATTTTGTCATTGAAGTCCGCAGGAATACGCGCGGTGACATCCTGCAGGAAACCCTTCTTGCCAAACTCGGCTGGCCAGATCACGTCGAACAGGACGACATCATAGCCGGAACTGCCTGCCCCTTGGGCAGCCACGATCTTGTCGTGCAGGGCTTCATAGGGAACAAATTCAAGATTGACATGGACACCCGGATTACCCTGCTCGAAAGCCGTGGTCATGGCCCGGATATCTTCTTCGCTGTAGGCCGCCTGCTTCATGTACAATGCATTAAGCGTCAGATCCTCGGCAGTGGCGGATCCAACTGAAATAACGCTGGCCTGGGTCATGAGGCCCAAGCCCAAAATCAATTTCCAAACTGGTTTCATTGTCGTCTCCCTGGGTAACGGCGGCCCTTGTTTTTGCGCGGAAATGGCTGGCAGCCTAGACCCACTAAATCATGGCATTTATATTAAATCAAGTTGATTTGATAAATATTGGTTCCCTTGGACCCTGAGTTGTGGCAAGAAAATTCAATGAAAACGCGCAAGGCGATTGCCGGAACCAATCTTGAGCAGGCCAAGTCGCACAACCGCCGTGTCGTCTTTGAAGCAGTCCGGAGCCATGGTGAGCTGTCGCGAGCCGAAATCGCCCGGGTCACTGCCCTAAGCTCCCAAACGGCTTCCAACATCGTCGAGGAACTGGTTGCCGCCGGGCTTCTGCGGGCTGAGCCCATGCGGAAACCACGGCGCGGCCAGCCGGCGATCCCCTATTCCATAAATCCGGGCGGGGCCTATTCCATCGGACTGCAACTCGATCATCAGTTGCTGATTGGCGTTGTCATAGACCTTGCAGGGAAGGTCTGTTTCAGGGCCGAGCAGGCCGTTGACCGACCGACGCCGGAGGTGGCGCTGCCCATTCTCACGCGGATGGTTCATGATCTTCGCGATGGCGCGGGGCTTTCCACCGAGAGCGTAATCGGAATTGGCTTTGCAATGCCGGGGCCGTTCGGGGTCGAGGGCATGACATCCGTAGGCCCGACAACGCTGCCGGGCTGGAGCGATTTTCCAATCGCTGAAGAGCTTTACAAACAGACGGGACGGCAAGTCACAGTTGAAAATGATGCAAATGCTGCAGCCATTGGCGAGCGGCTTTATGGCGTTGCGCGCAAACTCAATGACTTTGTCTATATCTTCATTGGCACAGGTCTCGGGGCCGGTATGTTTCTCAACGGGCATCTGTATCGGGGAACGCGCCGCAATGCGGGGGAGATCGGCCACATGACGGTCATGCCGGGTGGCCTGCCTTGCGGATGCGGAAATCACGGCTGTCTGGAATGCTATGTTTCACTTCGCGCTGCCTATGAGTTCCTCAGCTTGCCGGATTTGGATCATGCATCTCCCCTGCAATTGGAAGAAATGATTGCGCGCAAAGATACGCGCATGGCGCAATGGATTGCAGATGCCGTTGCGGCTCTGCGCCAGGCAATCCACAATCTTGAACTGATGTTTGATCCCGAGGCAATTATCCTTGGCGGTTTTATGCCTCTCTCAGTAATCGAGAAAATCGTCGCAGCGCTCGATCCCTTGCCTCTTTCAATCAGCGCTTACCCAGAGCGCAGTGTCCCCCGGGTTATCGTAGGGGCCGCGGGACGCGATACCGCCGTGCTTGGCGCTGCGGCGTTGCCAATTTTTGGCGAGTTCAACCCGCAATTCGATGTCCTGTTGAAACCACATGACGGCGGTACCACCCTGTCAGGGTAAGCAGGCTATTTTTTGCCAGGCAGCAAATAAGAATTTGCAGCCCGTGTGGAATTGCCGCAAACTTACATTGATCAGGACCGAACCAACAATTGGCAGTTTCATATGGAAATTGAACTTTGCCGAGCCGAATTTGATCGGGAGTACCGAAATCTCGTCCCGTATTACTCCGCGGCCGGCAGGGTTTGTGTTTCGAGATTTTCGGCAACCACAAAACAATCATAATCGGGAGAAATTTATGCGCATATCACTATCGAAGCGTCTACTATTAGCAACGGGTTTTGCTCTGGCCCTTCAATTCACGAGTTCTGCAATTGTTCAGGCGGACGAACTCGATGACATCACAAAAGCAGGGGTCCTCAAGGTCGGAATTTTTGAGGACTTTCCACCGTTCTCGTCGGCCGGTACCGACCTTAAATCGCAGGGCTATGATATCGACGTGATCAACGCCCTGGCAAAGGCACTTGGAGTAACGCCAGAGTTGATGGGTATAACCGGACAAAATCGTATCCCCTCGCTCACCGAACACAAACTCAATCTGCTGGTCAGCGTGGGTGTAAGCGACGAGCGTAAGAAGGTTGTGGCATTTACGGCTCCGTACGCACCCTATTCTATCGACGTGATGGGACCGAAGGCGCTTGAAGTAAAGTCTGCTGCCGATCTCGCAGGCAAGTCAGTTGCGGTCAATCGCGGCACGCTTGAGGATACTTCATTGACGGAAGTGGCACCGGAAGGCACCGACATCCAACGTTTCAATGATTATAATGGAGTGATTTCAGCGTTCCTCTCAGGCCAGGTTCAGTTGATGGTGGTTGGCAATGATGTCGGCGCTTCGGTGCTGGCCAGGCAACCCACAATTGAGCCGGAATCAAAATTCCAGCTGTTGAACTCACCCTCAGCCATGGCCATCAATCAGGGTGAAGAACGCCTGCTGGCCAAGCTCGATGAAGCCATTGCACAAATGAAGAAGGACGGATCGCTGGACGCCATTTCCAAGAAGTGGCTGTTCATTCCGCTGCCACCGGAACTCTAAACGTTCGTGGAATATCAGCTGGATTTCGGAGCCCTGCTCCAATATCTGGGTTTGTTTCTGGAGGGAACGGCGGTCACGCTTGGCTTGACCGCCGTTGCTTCGTTCTTTGGCATAGCCATCGGTATCGGGGGGGCCGCTGCCTATCGCAGCAAATACGGCTGGTGCCGGAAACTAGTCGCTGGCTATGTTGAGTTAATCCGCAACACGCCCTTTATCGTTCAGATGTTTTTCTTTTTCTTCGGCCTACCCAGCATGGGCTTGCGTCTCAGCGCCATGCAGGCGGCGGCATTGGCGATGACCATCAATCTTGCGGCCTATGCCATCGAAATCATACGGGCAGGACTGGAGGCGGTTCCGCCCGGTCAAAGTGAAGCCGGACGCAGCCTGGGCCTGCACGCAGTGCCCATCTTCGTATTGATCGTGCTGCCACAGGCGCTCGCCAACGTATATCCGGCCCTCGTCGGCCAGATCACCATTACCATGCTCGAGTCCGCCGTGGTCTCGCAGATCGCCGTGGTTGATCTCACCCATGTGGCGGATTTTATCCAGTCACGCAATTTCCGCAGCTTTGAAACCTATTTCATTATCACACTCATCTATCTGGTGCTGGCGGTTCTCATGCGCCGCATGCTGGTTTTCGCCGGACGCGGCCTTTTCGCGGGGCGCGTCCGATGACTGAATTCACCCTGTGGGATATTGCACGCAACCTGCTGCTGGCGGCCCCTTGGACCCTGTTGCTGTCGGCGATTGCATTTGCGGGTGGTGGAATCGTCGGACTGATATTGCTGGTGATCGGTATTGGCCGTTACAAATGGGCGCGCATTTTCGTCAAACTCTATGTTGAGTTATTCCAGAGCACGCCGCTGCTCATGCAGCTATTTCTGGTTTATTTCGGTCTTCCTATGGTGGGCATTGATGTATCAGCCTGGCTTGCGGCTGCCACCTGTCTTACGCTCTATTCGAGTGCCTTTCTCACCGACATCTGGCGCGGCAGTGTTGAAGCCATTCCAAAGGGTCAATGGGAGGGCAGCGCCAGTCTGGGCCTTCATTATTTGGCACAGTTGCGGCTGGTGATCCTGCCACAAGCCACGCGCATGGCCATTCCGCCAACGGTTGGCTTTCTGGTGCAACTGGTGAAAAGCACCGCGCTCGCTTCAATCGTTGGCTATTATGAATTGACCAAAACCGCGCAGATATTGACCAACGCGACGTTCCAGCCTTTCGTCATCTACGGACTGGTCGCACTGATCTATTTTGCCATCTGCTACCCCCTGACGCGCTGGTCACGGGGGCTGGAAAAACGGCTTGCAAGAGACTCCCGGTAATCGCGTTGCCAGCGGAAACCCGATACGATAGCCTGACACCGGAAGAATACCGGAAAAGCGAAGCCATGTTGGGCAATCTTAGCGAGAGTGATATCCGGGAACTGCGGGTTTTCGCGAAAGTGGTTGAGGCCGGCGGGTTCTCAGCCGCACAGATCGAACTCAATATCAGCCAATCGACAATCAGCACCCATATGACGGCTTTGGAGCAGCGCTTGGGCATGCGGCTTTGCAAGCGTGGGAGATCAGGCTTCAGCCTCACCGAAAGGGGCCAACTCATTTACCAAGCAACGCAACGCCTGTTTGCGGCCTTGGACGAATTTCGGTCTGAGGCTGGTGCTGCACGCAATTGCTATACGGGCAGTCTTTCTGTTGGCATCGTTGATAACCTGATCAACAATCCTTCCTGCCGGTTGCACCAGGTCATTGCCAAAATGAATGCCCTTGCACCAGAGGTGCAGATATCAATTGGGGTAGCATCACCGGCGGAAATCGAACAAGCTGTATTGGAAGGCCGCTTCGATTTGGGATTGGGGGCCTGTGGCCGTCACTCGCCTTACCTGAGCTATGAGGACTTGTTTGACGAACGTCAGGTGCTCTATTGCGGGCAAAGCCATGGCTTGTTCGAGCAAAGCCAGAAAGTTGAGATATCCGATCTCAAAAACCAGCAATTTGCGCGGCGCGCCTATATGGCTCCCGACCATTTCCCGATTGGTGTCAAATTACCCTCGACAGCCGTCGCTGACCTTATGGAAAGCGTGGCCGTGTTCATTTTATCCGGACGCTACATCGGTTTTCTGCCGGAGCATTTTGCAAGGCAGTGGGTGACACTCGATCTGATGCGACCGCTCTTGGAGAAAGATTTGAGCTATCAAAACCCGATCTATCTGGTTCTGCGAAAAACCGAGCAACGAAAACCAATCCTATCGGCCTTTCTCAGCGAACTTTATTTCGCTCAAAACCTCCCCGTTCCTCGCATGCAAGCCTAGATCTATGTGAGTAAGCTCGTGCGAGGTTTGGGGCCGACGACCACTTGCAGCCCAGCGGGCTCGGCACCACCAATCCACGCCATTACTGAATGCGCAAGATCGCGGCCCGCAGCGCGAAAATCCTCATGGATAAAAATAATCTCCGGCCGCAGCAGTTCCATCAGCCGGGTGGACTGCTTGGTCACGACGTCGATGTCTTGGCCAATTCTAATTCCTGCCTTGATCAGTCCCGCACTCATGGCAATCGCCGGGATGGCCGCGCTGCAAATTATTCCACCGGGCCGGTCTTCCATGCGTGCGAGTTCAGAGCCTCTTGCCATTATCTCAGCAGTTGGTGAATCAATATCGATGTCGCTGAACCAATGCTCCTGCAAGCCAAATTCGCGCAGGCCCTTTTCAAAACCGGTTCGCGTATGTTTCTGAAACATCAGGCCCTGGGGCGGCCCTACCAAAGCAACCTTCCGATGTCCCTTTTCGGCAATAATCCTCACGGCCTCAAAGGCGAATGCCTCATTGTCGAAGTCATGATAGGGATGGACAACATCCATGTCCGTGCGGCCATGGGTGGCAAAGGGCATGGCGTGTTCCAGGAGATAGCGTACGCGTGGATCATCGGGTTGGGTGCGTGACAGGATAATGCCGTCGGCGGAGCCGGTTTCAACGATGTAGCGGATCGGTTCCATCGGATCTGAAAGGGAGTACGGCGTCACAACCAAGTGGTAGGAAGTACCGGAAAGCGCGTCCGAGATTCCGTAGACCATTTCAGAGACCAGGCCCATGCCCTCCTCTTTGGTGTTCAGTACAAGTGCTATGACGTTAGTTTTCCCCGTACGCAGGCGAACGCCGGCGCGGTTTGGCCGGTAGCCAATCTGCTTGGCAACGAGTTGCACCCGCTCCTTGGTGGAACGGCTGATATCGGGGCCGTCCTTCAGGGCCTGGGAAACCGTTGAGAGCCCAAGACCTGTCATGAAGGCGATGGTCTTCAAGGTGGGACGCTCGCCCGTGGGCAGTTCTATTTTCGTCATTATCAGCTGCCGCCCCAGTGGCTCATTTTTACAACTTTGGCCCCATTGCTATCATTTGAATGGGAAAATGCCTAGAGCCACCTGAAACGATGCAGTAGCGCATTTTTCGCTGCATTGCAGCATGTAAACAATGTTTTTCTTTAGCAAACTAAATTGTTGCAGAAGAGAAATTTTTGAACTAGCTTAATTTCGTTAACTAAAAAAAATGGGAGGATTACCACATGCGTTACAAGTCAATGGTCGCAGCTCTGGCTGCCACTGTTTCAATGGCGTTTATCGGTTCGGTGAAAGCCGCAGACGTTGAAGTCACCCACTGGTGGACGTCAGGCGGCGAAGCCGCTGCCGTTGCCGAATTCGCCAAAGCTTTTGATGCTACTGGCAACAAGTGGGTTGATGGCGCCATTGCCGGTTCCGGCGACGTTGCCCGCCCGATCATCATTTCGCGCATCCTCGGCGGCAACCCGATGGGCGCCACCCAGTTGAACCCCGGCAAGGATGCTGACGACCTGGTGAAGGCCGGCCTGATGCTTGACCTCACCGAACTCGCGACCAAGGAAAAGTGGGACGACATCCTGCGTCCCGAAGTCACAGCTCGCATCCTGCACCATCGACGGCAAGGTTTGGTGCGTGCCAGTGAACCTGCATTCGGGCCAATGGATGTGGACCAACCGCAAGGTGTTCAAAGACGCTGGCCTTGAACCGCCAAAGAACTGGAACGAATTCGTGGCCGCTGCGCCTGCCCTGCAAGCCAAGGGTATTATTCCGCTGTCAGCGGCCGAAGGCTGGCCGATGCCCGATGATCGACTTCTTCACGACATTGCAGTTGCCGTGGTGGCGTTGACCTGAAGGTCAAGGTTTACAAGGGTCGTGATCTTGAAGCCGCAGGCGGCCCCGAAATGGCTCAAAGTGTTCCAGGCCATGGACGCGGCGCGCAAGCTGGTTGACCCCAAGACCATGGTTCCCCAGTGGAACGAAGCCGTTGGTCTGGTGATCAGCTGGCAAAGCCGGCTGCCAACGTGATGGGCGACTGGGCCGGCGGTGAGTTCCAGGTTGCCAGCATGAAGGCTGGCGAAGACTATGACTGCCTGCCGGGACTTGGGTGGACGCCAGTGCTTGATACGGGTGGTGACGTGTTCTACTTCCCGAAGAACGCCGATCCGGCAGTGACCAAAGGCGCAGATGGAAATGGCCTCGATGATGGTCTCAAAGGAAGTGCAGGTGGCCTTCAATCTGAAGAAAGGCTCGTTGCCCATGCGCGCCGACGTGGATCTTTCTGCCGCCAATGACTGCATGAAGAAGGGCCTGGCGATTCTTGACAAGATCCACAGCAAGGTGTTCCCGAGACGAAATCGCAGATGATTGACCGCGATTCACTCAACCAGATCCGCGACATACTACAACGAGTTCTTTGCCAACCCGGCGGTTACACCGGAACAGGCACAGGCCCGTTTGTGGAAATCATCAAGAACGCGCCTCCGCTCTAAAACGTTCGCAATATCCTTAGGAAAGCGACGTGAAAATCGATCCGGCAGAAATGCCGGATCGGTTTGAATTTACGAAATCGTGCCCGGAGCGCAGCAACGCATGAACAGGCCCAATCCACTTTTTCGCAATCTGAATTCAAAGATTGCCTCATTGCCGATGGTTTTCATCGTGCTGGTCGTATTTATTGGCGGCACGTTCTGGACGGTGGCTTCGTCTTTCACGAACATCAAGACACTGCCGATTTTCACACCCATGGAATTTTATGACGCCTTTGTGGGGATGGCCCAATATCGAACGGCTGTGGCGCACGCCGCGCTGGATAATTTCAATCACCAATCTTGGCATTTATGGCTCGCTCTACACGATTTTTGCCTTTGTCATCGGTTTCTGGCTGGCGGTGCTCATGGACCAGAAAATCCGGCTCGAAGGCGTGTTCCGCACGATCTATCTTTATCCCTTTGCACTCTCATTCATCGTGACCGGCCATGTGTGGGCATGGATCATGAACCCGGCCTTTGGCCTTGAAGGCACGGTGCGCGGGCTGGGGTGGGACAAGTTTCTCCTTCGATTGGCTGACCAACCGGGAAATGTCGATTTACGCCGTCGTGATTGCCGGCCTGTGGCAAGGCACCGGGCTTGTGATGGCGCTCATGCTGGCGGGCCTGCGCGGCATTGATGATGAAATCTGGCGGGCCGCCCGCATCGATGGCATTCCGAAGTGGCGCACCTACATCCAGATTGTCCTGCCCATGATGCGGCCTGTGCTGGTCACGACATTTGTCATTGTCGCCTCCGGTGCGGTCCGGGTTTACGATCTCGTGGTGGCACTCACCCAAGGCGGCCCCGGACTGTCGTCGCAAGTGCCAACCATTTATGTCTACGAGAACTATGTTTGTGGGCGCATCTGGCGCAAGGCACGGCGGCATCCTCCATCATGCTGCTTGCCACGGCAGTCATCCTCATCCCGTGGGTGATTGTTGAATTTGGCAAGAAGAAACAGGGCTGAGGCACCATGGCAAACGCAGAAACACTGGCCGTTGAACCATTTGGCCGCAAGCCCAGGCCGCTTTTCGCGCCAAGCCGGGTCATAATCTATGCCTGCCCTGGTCATTACATCGCTTTACTATCTGATTCCGCTCTATGTCATGATCATCACATCGCTCAAGGACCTGGATGCGATCCGCTACGGCAATATTTTCATTCCAACTTCGCATCCCACCTTTGCGCCTTGGGTGAAAGCCTGGTCGGAAGCCTGCACCGGGCTTAAGTGCAGCGGTCTTGCTCCCGGTTTCTGGAATTCGGTTCAAATCACGGTTCCGAGCGTGATCGTGTCGATCGCCGTGGCCTCGGTCTCCGGCTATTCACTGGCGAACTGGCCCTTCAAATTTGCCGAATTCTTTTTCACCGTGCTGCTGGTGGGCTCCTTCATTCCCTACCAGGTGATGCTTTATCCCCTTGTGATCATTACCAGGGAGATGGGGATTTACTCGACGCTCTGGGCGGTGATTTTTGTCCATACGGTTTTTGGCCTGCCCATTCTCACGCTGCTCTTCCGGAACTATTTTGCGTCGCTGCCGCCAGAGCTGTTCAAGGCGGCGCGCGTGGATGGGGCGGGTTACTGGCGCATTTTCTTTCAGGTGATGATGCCGATGTCGGTGCCGATCTTCACGGTGGCCGTCATTCTTCAGGTGACTGGCATCTGGAACGATTTCCTTTTTGGCGTGATTTATGCCGGCCCCACGAATTATCCCATGACGGTGCAGCTCAACAACATTGTGAACTCGCTGCAGGGCGTCAAGGAATACAATGTGGACATGGCCGCCACAATTCTCACTGGCCTTGTGCCGCTCACCATCTATTTCGTCTCCGGCAAATATTTCGTCCGCGGCATTGCCGCCGGCGCGGTGAAGGGTTGATCACATGAAAGCAAATTCCCCCAGCGTTTCGGTGCAAGGGCTGGCCCTCAGCTACGGCGCCATATCCGTGCTTAAGGAGCTTGATCTCGACATTGCCCAGGGCGAGTTCATCGTGCTGCTTGGCCCCTCGGGCTGCGGAAAATCCACGCTGCTCAATTGCATCGCCGGCCTTCTTGAGCCCAGCGAAGGCAAGGTTTTCATCAACGGCAAGAACGTCACCTGGGACGAACCGAAAGACCGTGGCATTGGCATGGTATTCCAGTCCTACGCGCTCTACCCCCAGATGACGGTTGAAAGGAACCTGTCCTTTGGCCTGCGGGTGGCGGGATTGCCCAAGGAGGAAATCGACAAGCGGGTGACGCGGGCGGCCGAAATGCTTCAGCTTGAACCGCTCCTGCAGCGGAAGCCCACGGCCCTTTCCGGCGGGCAACGCCAGCGTGTTGCCATTGGCCGCGCCCTGGTGCGCGATGTCGACGTGTTCCTGTTTGATGAACCGCTTTCAAATCTCGATGCAAAGCTGCGCGCGGAACTCCGGGTTGAAATCAAGCGCCTGCACCAGAGGCTTGGCAACACCATGATCTATGTGACCCATGACCAGATCGAGGCGCTGACGCTGGCAGACCGGGTTGCCGTCATGAAGGGTGGCGTTATCCAGCAGCTCGACGATCCGCATGTCATCTACAATGAGCCGAAAAATCTCTATGTCGCGGGCTTCATCGGCTCGCCAACCATGAACTTCATCAAGGGTGACATTGGCGGGACGGCTGCGGCTCCCTCGATTGCCATTGGCAAAGGAAAAGTGGCGCTTAAGGATTATGCTGCGAAGGGCAAGCTGAAAATTGGCCAGGCGGTGGTCTTTGGGGTGCGGCCTGAACACCTGCGCCTGAACGCAGGCAATGAAGCGGGGCTTTCAGATTCCTTCGATGCAACCGTTGACCTCATTGAGCCCATGGGCTCCGACAGCCTCGTCTGGCTCAAGCTGGCGGGCCAGATCCTGTCGGCGCGCGTCGAATCCAGCCAGATTTACAAACCCAACGAAAAGATCACGGTCAGATTCCGCGTGGGCCTCGCTTCCCTCTTTGATGCGGAAAGCAGCGAACGGCTCTAGATCCCCATTTCATAACTCACCGATAAACAGGAGAACACTTATGCCAACGACGATATTCATTTCAACTTTACTCGGCGCGCAATCACCCGCCGCTTGAGTCCACTCTTAAGAAATTGTCCGATCTGGGCTACGTCGAGGTTGAAGGTTTTGGTGGCGTCTATGGCGAGCCGGAAAAACTTCGCGCCGAGATGAACCATCTGGGCCTCACCATGCCTTCCGGCCATTTTTCAATCGACATGCTGGAGAAAGAAAAGAAGAAGGTATTGAAGCTCGCTTCCACTCTGGGAATTAACAAGCTGGTTTGCCCCTATCTCGTAGCGGAGCAGAGGCCCAAGACGGCGAAGGGCTGGAAGGATTTTGGCAAGCGTCTCAATGGCATTTCCCTGGCATATCGCGCCGAAGGCTATAGCTTTGCCTGGCACAACCATGACTTTGAATTTTTTCCACTCAAGGACGGTAGCACACCCCACGAATTGATGTTTTCCACGGCGCCGACGCTGGATTGGGAAATCGACGTGGCTTGGATCATCTGCGCCAAGGCCAACCCCTTGAAATGGATTAAGGCCTATGCGGGCGCCATCACCCTTGCCCATGTCAAGGACATTGCGCCAAAGGGCGAGTGCGTTGACGAGGACGGCTGGGCCGACGTGGGCCATGGCACGGTGAAATGGCAGACGGTGATGGATGCGCTGAAGCAGACACGCTGCATGCATTATATCATGGAACACGACAAGCCGAGCGACGCGGAACGGTTTGCCCGCCGCTCGCTGGCGTCAGCAAAAAAATATTGAGGGAATAGTAATGACAAATAACATTCGCATTGGCGTTATGGGCTGCGGCAACATCTCGACCACCTATTTTAAGCTTTCCCCCCTGTTCAAGGGCATTGAGATCGTGGCCTGTGCCGATCTCAATCCTGAAATGGCAAAAACACGGGCCCAGGAATATGGCGTCACGGCCATGAAGCCCGCCGAATTGCTGGCAAGCAAGAACATTGATCTCATCCTGAACCTCACGGTGCCGGATGCACATTTCGGTGTTTCCCTGGCTGCGGTGAAAGCCGGCAAGCATGTCTATTCGGAAAAACCCCTGGTGCTCTCCATGAAGGACGGCACGACCTTGAAAAAGGCCGCCGACGCAAAGAAGGTTCGCGTCGGTTGCGCGCCCGATACTTTTCTGGGCGGCGCCCACCAGCGGGCGCGCAAGGCCATCGATGACGGCGAGCTTGGCAAAATCACCTCGGGTACCGCCATTGTCATGAGCCATGGCATGGAACACTGGCATCCCAATCCTGATTTTTTCTTCAAACCGGGAGGCGGACCCGTTCTTGATCTCGGCCCTTACTACATTGCCAACCTGATCAATCTCATTGGTCCGGTGAAGCGGGTAGCGGCGCTCACCTCAATGGCGGAGAAATCCCGCACAATTTCAAGCCAGCCTCGCGCAGGACAGAAAATCTCCGTGAAAACCCCAACGAACATCCAGGCCCTCCTCGAGTTTGCCAATGGCGCCACGGTTACCCTTATCGCCAGTTGGGACGTGTGGGCCCATCGCCACAGCAATATGGAACTGTTCGGCACGCAGGGTTCGCTCTATGTGCCGGATCCAAATTTCTTTGGCGGCGAAGTTCTTGCCACCAAACGTGGCGGGGAAGCTGAAGCCCTGTCAGCCTGGGATCATCCCTTCGGCATTCCCAACCAGGACAACCGCGGTCCAGTTGCCAATTACCGGGCAGCAGGATTGGCTGACATGGCCGCCGCCATAAAAGGCAAGCGCGATACGCGTTGCTCGCTTGACCGCACCCTGCATGGCGTGGAGGTCATGACTTCCATTCTGGCTTCCGGCGAATCCGGCAAGTTCATCACTCTCAAAACAACCTGCACGCGGCCAAAAGCACTTGGACCAGAAGAAGCGCGGGCACTCCTTCGGTGAGCGGGTCGATGAAATATAATCGCTGCGGGAAGAGTGGTTTGCTGCTTCCCGCAGTGTCTTTGGGGCTATGGCACAACTTTGGTGACGACGCAGAGCATAAATCAAAACGCGCGCTTTGCAGAACCGCTTTTGACCTTGGCATTACCCATTTTGATCTGGCGAACAATTATGGTCCACCGCCGGGTTCCGCCGAGATCGCATTCGGAAAAATCCTGCGCGAGGACTTTGCGGCGCACCGCGATGAAATGATCATTTCCAGCAAGGCCGGCTACTACATGTGGCCTGGGCCATACGGCGAATGGGGCAGCCGCAAATATCTGCTCGCCAGCCTCGATCAAAGCCTGAAGCGCCTGGGCCTCGGCTATGTGGATATTTTCTATTCCCATCGCTTTGATCCCAACACGCCGCTGGAAGAGACCATGGGTGCTCTTGACCAGGCGGTGCGCAGTGGCCGCGCGCTTTATGCGGGTATTTCAAATTATGATGCGGCGTCTGCGCGGGCGGCGGCAAAAATTCTGCGCGCCATGGGAACGCCGTGCGTCATTCATCAGCCCAAGATTTCGTTGCTGGATCAAACGCCGATTTCATCCGGCACTGTCGAAGCATGCGTGGATGAGGGCATGGGCTGCATTGCCTTTTCAGCCCTTGCACAGGGTATGCTCACCAGTAAGTACCTCAAGGGCATTCCTGAAGGCAGTAGAGCCACCAAGAGCCAGTTCCTGAAACCGGATGCAATCAGCAAAGGGCTTGTTGCACAACTCACCCGCCTCAATGGCCTTGCGCAGCAGCGCGGGCAAACCCTGGCGCAAATGGCAATCTCATGGGTTCTCCACAACAAGGGCGTGACCTCGGCCCTAATTGGGGCGAGCAAGCCGGAGCAGATCACCGATTGTGTCGGAGCCCTCGAAAACCAGAACTTTTCACCAGAAGAACTTGCGCAAATCCAGGATATCCTGTCTCACCAGCAACAGTAACCACCGTCCGC
The DNA here is from genome assembly GCA_963766425.1 of uncultured Alphaproteobacteria bacterium. GTDB lineage: Bacteria > Pseudomonadota > Alphaproteobacteria > Rhizobiales > Aestuariivirgaceae > Aestuariivirga. Next base: position 3,285 of record CAVYAB010000021.1, on the reverse strand, counting down.
CAATACAATTGATCCCGTCATCAGGCTTGCGGCGTCGGACGCCAGAAAATGCACAACCGAAGCGATTTCATCGGGCTGGCCGACGCGTCCCATTGGCGTCATTTCAAGCCAGGTTTTGTACATCTCCGGAGATTCCTTGATGCCAAAGGCCGTCAGTGGTGTTTCTATATAAGTGGGCGCCACGGCATTCACGCGCACGCCGCGTGCGCCCCATTCTGCCGCAAGCGAACGGGTCAGATGATGTACTGCCGCCTTCGACGCGTTGTAGAAGGATTGCGGCTGCGGCTTGTTGACAATGAAGCCCGACATGGAACCAATGTTTACTATCGCACCTTTGCCCTGCTTGAGCATTGCGCCGCCAAAGGCGCGGCAACACCAGAACAGGCCATCAACGTTCACATCCATGTGGTGACGCCAGTGATCATCGCTAGTGTCTTCGGCGCGCACATCACTTTTTGCTACGCCAGCATTGTTCACCAGAATGTCAACACGACCATGGCTCTTGATGATATCAGCGCAGACCGCGTCAACCTCTTTCGATTTTGTCACATCAAGCTTCGCGCCGTGGGCATCGATCTTCAGTTTGCGCAGTTCGGCAACAGTTGAATCTATGCGGTCCTGCATGAAATCGGCAACGATGACTTTTGCACCGGCTTCACCCAAGGCTCTTGCGCAAGCCGCGCCAATCCCCTGCCCCGCGCCCGTCACAACAGCGACCTTTCCAGTGAGTTTCAATTTTTCCAGATACATTTTTCTTTCCTCAATTCATCCACTGTCCGCCGTCCACATTGTATGTCTGGGCGACGATATAATCGCTTTCTTCTGATGCCAGAAAAGTCGCCATGCCGACGAGATCTTCCGCTGTGCCCATGCGTCCGTATGGAACGCCAGCGGCCACCTGCTTCTTCTTTTCGCCAATGGCCAAGTTCTCGTATTTGGCGAACAATGCATCCACGCCAGCCCAATGCTCGCCATCGACAACGCCGGGGGCAATGGCATTCACATTGATGCCATGCTTGATGAGATCAAGACCGGCCGATTGCGTGAAACTGATGACCGCGGCCTTGGTGGCACAGTAAACAGCGACCAATGCCTCGCCACGACGGCCGGCCTGGCTAGCCATGTTAATGATCTTGCCCTTGCGCTTGTTTCTGATCATGGAACGGGCAACCGCCTGCGTGGTAAAAAGCAGGCCCGCCACATTGATGGAAAACAGGCGATCATAGCTTGCGCGGGTAATTTCAACGATGGGCGCCATATCAAACAAGGCGGCATTGTTCACCAGAATATCAATACCACCGCAGCGTTTTTCAATTTCTGCGACTGCACTGTCGATTGAAGATTGATCGGTCACATCAAAGCGAATGGCAAAGGCTGCGGGTCCAATGGCTTTTGCGGTTTGTTCGGCGCGCGCCATGTCAATATCGCCAATGGCTACAGTTGCACCTTCACGCACGTAGGCTCCAGCAAAGGCCGCACCAATGCCACGCGCCGCACCCGTGATGATGGCAACTTTGCCCTTCAACCTCATTTGCGAATGGCCTTTCCATCCTTGTCAAAGCGATGAATGCGGCTGGGTTCCGGTGTCAGAAAGATTTTTGCGTCAGGGATGGCGGCATATTCACCTTCGGCACGAACCGTCATCATGCCACATGGGCCAGCATCGACATGCAGGAACGTGTCAGCGCCCAAATGCTCGGCCAGCCTGATTTTTGCCGTCCAGGTGCCGGCCTTTTCGGAAATGGCGAGATGCTCGGGGCGGATGCCGATTGTCGTGGCGTCAAATTTTTTCGCTTCGCCACCCTGGATCAAATTCATTTTTGGCGAGCCGATAAAGCCAGCCACAAACAACGAGTCCGGTCTGTTATAGAGTTCAAGCGGTGAACCCACCTGTTCGATAACGCCCCGGTTCAAAACAACGATACGGTCGGCCATGGTCATGGCTTCCACCTGGTCATGGGTCACGTAAATCATGGTGGCGCCCAGGTCCTTGTGCATCTGCATGATTTCGAGACGCATGTTGACGCGCAAGGCCGCGTCAAGGTTGGAGAGCGGCTCGTCAAACAGGAAGCCTTCAGGGTTGCGCACAATGGCGCGGCCGATGGCAACACGCTGGCGCTGGCCGCCGGATAATTGCCGTGGCTTGCGGTCGAGATATTCGGTGAGATTGAGCGTGGCGGCGGCCTTGGCCACCTTGGCTTCAATTTCGGCTTTTGGCAGGCCAGCCATTTTCAGGCCGAAGGAAATGTTACCCCTCACGCTCATATGCGGATAGAGCGCATAGGACTGGAACACCATGGAGAGGCCGCGCTTTGACGGGGCTTCATTCGTCATGTCCTTGCCATCAATGTGAATGGCACCGGATGTCAGGTCTTCGAGACCTGCGATCATGCGCAAGAGGGTGGACTTGCCACAGCCCGAGGGGCCAACGAAAACCACGAACTCGCCGTCCGTGATGTCGAGATCGGCACCCGGAATGATGACGGCATCACCAAAGGCCTTACGTGCTTTGATAAGAGAAATCGTGCCCATTTTATTTCACCGCTCCGAATGTAAGACCGCGAACAAGTTGTTTTTGCGCAAACCAGCCCAACACAAGAATGGGCGCAATGGCCATGGTGGATGCCGCCGAAAGCTTTGCCCAGAACAGGCCCTCAGGGCTTGAATAGGACGCGATGAATTGCGTCAGGGGTGCCGCATCCTTTGTGGTCAGGGCCAGCGTCCAGAAGGCTTCGTTCCAGGCGAGAATGATGTTGAGCAACAGGGTGGAGGCAATGCCCGGGATTGCCATGGGGGTGAGCACATAGAGCAGCTCCTTGCCAAGCGAGGCGCCATCCATGCGCGAGGCTTCGAGAATCTCGCCGGGAATTTCCTTGAAATAGGTGTAAAGCATCCAGATGATGATGGGCAGATTGAGCAGCATCAGCACCGTGATGATGCCACCGCGCGTATCGAGCAGACCGAAATCCCGGAATATCAGATAGATCGGAATAAGGGCGCCGACCGGCGGCATCATCTTGGTGGAGAGCATCCACATGAGAAGATCCTTGGTTCTTTTTCCGGGCGCAAAGGCCATGGCCCAGGCGGACGGAATGGCAATCACAAGAGCAAAGAAAGTCGAGCCCAGCGCCAGCATGATGGAGTTCATGGCGAAGCGGAGATAATCGGAGCGCTCCTGCACAATGCCGTAGTTTTCCAGGGTCCAGTCAAAGAACAGGAATTTTGGAGGGAGTGCTATCGCCTCGCCTTCCGTCTTGAAGCTGGTCAAGATCGTCCAAAGGATCG
>CAVYAB010000020.1:0-51990 GCA_963766425.1 uncultured Alphaproteobacteria bacterium | reverse complement strand
CCCTCCCATTGCTTCGCAATAGGCTCACGCTAGCGCGTGAGCACCTCGGCACGAGGAATACCGGTTTCGCCCCGTTTCGCAGTCCCCTCTCCCGTGCATCACACGGGAGAGGGTGCCTGCTTCCCCCATCGCCACGCATCTCGTATTCGCTGATTGCGCATTATCGCGCGGTGCCGCCTCCTCATTGATCCTCCTGCCGCCAGTCCCTTGAGTTTGTCGGGCACGAGGCGTTCGGCAAAACCGGCGATGAAGCACCAGACAAGTGTTCGCGCATAGTCGGTTGCGTCGGCGGGCCCGAATTCATGAATGAGTTTGTCAAAACTTCCGCACATCTTGTCCCCCGCCTGGCATGCGAATGTCGGGAAGAACGAGCCGCCCTCCACGATGCCGGCCGCGAAGGCGATAAACAGGACCGCTGCGGAAAGCGCTCCGACAACGGGCGGCACCAGGGCATAGATGGTGAGATCGGAGCCGCGCAAGCGGCGCGGCCCCGCGCCCTCAACCAGCCGTGGAAATTCCTCGTAATTGTAAAGCCTGATCAGCGTGCTCATGAAGGCGCCGAGCGCACCTGCCAGAACCGCGAAGAGATAGAACGGAGGCGCGCCCGATCGCCAGGTGAGATAAATCAGGCCCACCATGATGGCGGTCACAAGCAGCGTTGCGCCGAAAGACCAGCGCAGCATCTGCGCGTAGATGGACGTCGCAGTTTTCACCGGCGTCACGGTCTTGATGGATTTCCTGATCTTGCTTTCGCGCCCGCGCGAGGCCTGGGGTTGCGATGTTCTCACCGTCGTGCCGGATATGATTCCGGGGGCGGAAGTTCGTCGCAATTGGGACGGGATTTCAGGCAGCGTTGTATCATCGGTCATGTTCATGCCTCAAGATAGTGCCGCCGGATGAAGTGGTAACACGCGAAGAATCACGCAACAACAGATTTGGAAAAATCACATGATCCGTTGCATGCGTGCCACTGTGCTCAATCGGTCACAGTAAATGAAGTGTTGCGTCATTTGATTCAAGGCATTGAAAGAATTGCCGAAACATGAAACAGGCAGGTGATTATAATCAGCCTACGGATGACTTTGACGACGCTAAATCTGTTTTCTCTTTATGTCATTCCGGCGAACGCCGCTATCGGATTCACACATCTTCGTTGTCATTTGTGCAACTATCATCACATTGAACTCATTTATTATCCTGTCATCCCGGCGAACGCCGGGACCCAGGCTTTCAACCGGCACAGAAGCGGAAAGTCTGGGTCCCGACGTACGTCGGGATGACGAAAAAATGAAAAGATTACCGAGGCGGCATAGCATTCTTTGGATCTTGCAAAGAGCTCTGGCGGGAAGTGAAACTCCAAAAATTATGCACATACGGTAGCGGCGAACGTCGGGGGGATAGAACTGTCTGGACTATCGCTACCTGTCAAACCGGTGAAGGATTGCGCTCGCCGAATCCTGACTGGTGCCAATAGGGATAGGTTTTGGTTGTGGCGCTGGCGGCATCGAGCTTGGCGATTTGAGCCGCGCTCAATTTCCAGCCCACGCTGCCGAGATTTTGCTTGAGCTGTTCCTCGTTGCGGGCGCCGACAATGACATTGGCAACGGTGGGGCGCTGGAGCAGCCAGTTGATGGCGATCTGCGGCACGTTCTTGCCCGTCTCCTTGGCCACCTCGTCAATGGCGTCCATCACGCGGTAGAGATACTCCTCTTCAACGGGCGGGCCATCATCGGCGGTTTTGTGCAGGCGGCTTTCCTTTGGCAATCCGGTGCCGCGGCGGATTTTTCCGGTGAGCCTGCCCCAGCCCAAAGGGCTCCACACCACGGCGCTCACGCCCTGATCGAGGCCCAGCGGCATCAGTTCCCATTCATAGGAACGGCCCACCAGCGAGTAATAGGCCTGGTGCGCCACATGGCGCGCAAGGCCGTATTTTTCCGAGGTGGCGAGCGCCTTCATCAGATGCCAGCCGGAGAAATTCGAGCAGCCGATGTAACGGATTTTTCCGGCGCGGACGAGATCGTCAAGACAGCCCAGCACTTCTTCCTGGGGTGTCATGGCGTCAAAGCCATGGAGCTGGAACAGGTCGATGTAATCGGTGCCAAGACGTTTCAATGAACCATTCACGGCTTCCGTCAGGTGGTGGCGGGAGGAGCCCACATCATTTGGCCGGTCGCTGAAGCGGAAGGTAGCCTTGGTTGAAATGATCACCTTGTTGCGGCGGCCCTTGATGGCAGCGCCCAAAACTTCTTCGGCCAATCCTTTGGAATAGACATCGGCGCTGTCAAACATGGAAATGCCGGCATCGAGGCACATGTCGACGAGGCGCGTCGCTCCCTTGGCATCGGTTGAGCCCCAGGCCTTGAAGAAATCTGTGCCGCCGCCGAAGGTTCCGGTGCCGAGGCTCAGAACCGGAACGGTAAAGCCTGATCTGCCGAGTTGCCGGTATTCCATCTGCATACCCCCTAAAAATCCGTTGGTTCGCCGCCCTCTTGCGTGCGCCTTGCAACAAATGCATCAATTTCCTCAAGGCGGGAAGGCTCCAAATAGGGTGGCTGGTATTCCTCCAGCGCCTGCTTCCACAAGGCATTTGCCTTCTGGTGGGCCTGGGGTGAACCCGCCGCTTCCCATGCGGGGAAGTTCCGCCAGTCGGAAATCAGCGGGGCGTAGAAGGCGTTGGAATATCTTTCAAGCGTGTGTTGCGCGCCGAAAAAATGTCCGCCCGGCCCCACTTCCTGCATCGCCTCAAAGCCCATCGTGGCGCTGGTCACTTCAAGCGGCTTCAGAAATTCCATGACCATCTGCAGGAGATCAACATCGAGCGCGAATTTTTCGTAGGAAGCCACAAGGCCGCCTTCCAGCCAGCCCGCCGCATGCTGGATAATATTGCCGCCGCCCATGATGGCGCCCCAGAGGGAGAACACTGTTTCATAGGCCGATTGCGCGTCAACGCTGTTGGCCGCATTGGTGCTGCTGGTGCGGTAGGGCAATTTGTAGCGCCTCGCCAATTGGCCGCCCACGATGCAGGCCTTCATGTATTCCGGCGTGCCGAAAGCGGGAGCACCGGATTTCATGTCCACGTTAGACGTGAAACCACCATAGACGAAGGGGGCGCCGGGATTTGTGAGCTGCGACAGTGAAAGACCCGCCAGCGCTTCGGCATTCTGTTGCACGAGAGCGCCAGCCAAGGTGATGGGAGCCATGGCACCGGCGAGAGTGAAAGGTGTCACCACGCAAATCTGGTTGAGCCGCGCCATTTCAATGATGCCCATGGCCATGGGAGCTATCGAGTTTCAGCGGCGAATTGGTGTTGATCACCGTGTAGGTCGAAGGTTCCAGCAAAAGCTGATCGTGGGAAATGCCTCGCGCCATGCGCACGATCTCAATCGAGTCCAGAAGCCGGTGACGGCCCGTTGACGAGGCGAACGGCACCTTGTCGGTGAACACCATCTTGTTGCGGGTGAGATGAAGATGGCGGATGGAGGCATGCACATCGAGTGCATCGACAGAAGCGCCGCCCGCCGTGTGAACGCAATTGAAGAACTGCGCCAGCTTCATGAAGTTGTTGCTGTCTTCCAATGTGCCAGGCCTGCGGCCGCGGTCGAGGTCGGAACAATTGGGCGGGCCGCCGACGGGCGCAAACGCAATCCATTTGCCGCCGACCTGGATCGAGTGTTCTGGATTGCGCGCATGGAAGGTAAATTCGGACGGCGGGGTTTTCAGCGCTTCCTCTACAATTTCACGGCCAACGCGCACCCGGTCACCCATCACGATGGCTCCGGCATCGGCAAGAATCTCGCGGGCCTCCGCATAAATCATGTCCATGCCGATCTCTTCAAGTACGCGGAGCGATTCATTGTGGATGGCTTCGAGGTGGTCGTCGGAAAGGATGCGCGAGGGTTCGAGGGTGAGCTGCGGCTGCTTCCATGGCAACTGGTTTATGGCGCGCGGGCCTGTTTCAACCTTACGTCCCCGGCGCTGCGTATTCATTCGGCAAAGGCCTTGGCAATTTCGGCAGCCACAAAAGCGTTGTGTTTTACCAGCGCGATATTGGCCTTGAGCGAACGGCCGCCGGTCACCGTTGCCATTCTCGCCAGAAGAAATGGCGTCACGTCCTTGCCGGAAATGCCGAGGTGTGCGGCTTCAGCCACGGCCTGTTCAATCACGGGCGCAATTTCCGAGGCGATGATTTCGGCGGTTTTGGGAATGGGGTTGGCAACCACTACGCCACCCTTCAAGCCCATGTTCCACTTCGCACGCATGAGATTTGCTACTTCCTCCGGAGTGTCACAGCGCATCGGTACGGAATGACCTGAGCTGCGCGAATAGAAGGCCGGAAAGTCATCGGTGCCGTAGCCCACGACGGGAACGCCGAGGGTTTCCAAGGTCTCAAGAGTGAGTGCCAGATCAAGAATTGCCTTTGCACCCGCCGTCACCACGGCCACGTTGCTTTCGCCGAACTCTGTCATATCGGCGGAAACATCAAAGCTCCGCTCCGCCCCCCGGTGTACTCCGCCGATGCCGCCTGTTGCAAAAACATGAATGCCGGCCATGGCGGCGATGCGCATGGTGGAGGCCACGGTTGTGGCGCCATTCATTTCCCGCGCCACGACATGGGGCAGATCGCGCGTGGAAACCTTGGTTGTTTCGGGACCATCGACGGCGAATTTCTTCAACTCAACTGTGGTCAGGCCAACTTTCAACGCGCCGCCGATAATCGCAATGGTGGCGGGAATTGCACCCGCTTCACTGATGATGCCTTCCACTTCCTGGGCCATTTCAAAATTGGCGGGGTAAGGCATGCCATGGGCAATGATGGTGGATTCCAAAGCAACCACTGGCCTGCCGCCTGCAAGTGCCGTCGCCACTTCATTCGAGATCGAAGAGGTGCTTATTCATATTGGGCCTTGTAAATGTTGTGGAGAGCCATTTCGGTGAGACCTATAGCGGTTGATGAGGTGGAGTTAAGAACCAGGCTTGCCGCGGCCTGGCCATATTGTGCAGACTTTGAAATATCATAGCCTTGGGACAGTCCGTAAACCAAGCCCGCAACTGCGGCGTCGCCGGCACCCGTCACGTCGCTCACCTGCGAATGGGTGGCGCAGGAGATTTGCTTCATTCCCTTTCCGGAGGAAATGACCGCACCCTCGCGGCCCAGATGAACTACGATATTGTGCAAGCCGCGCTCATGCAATTCCTGGCAGGCCTGGTCAATATCGTCACGGTCGGTCAGGGCTTTTAACTGGTCCCTGTTGGGTGTCGCGATGAACACTTCGTGCTTGTCGAGCAACCCTCGCAGCTTTTGCGACTTTGCCACGGAGACGGGCTCAACAATCAATTTCTCGCTGTAATGAAGCGCAAGATGCTCAAGCAAGTCTGGCCGGACATTGCAATCAACGACGATGAATTTCGCTGGTTGCAATGCCGCGTTGTGCAACTTTACGTGTTCCGATTTCAGGTTTTTCAAAATACGCATGTCATTGACGGCCGACATGAGTTCACCCTTTTCGTCAAGAACCGCGACATAGGCGCCTGTCGGTGCATCGCCGCGCAAAGACATGCTGAGATCAACGCCAGCGGATTGTGTGGCCTCTACAGCCATATTTCCCGGCGCATCGTTTCCGATGGCAGAGATCAAGGCAACCCTGACGCCGAGGCTGCCAAGATTATGCGAGATGTTGCGGGCAACTCCACCGGGGGTGAAAGTGACATCGCCCGGATTGGAAGTTCCGGCAATATGAGGCGCTGTGGTCTTCGCCTTGATATCAATGTTCGTGCCGCCAATGACGATGATATCAAACAAGTTCGACCTCAGAAATCCGTGGGCGCTCCGCCCTCGCGAGTGCGGCGGTCAACAAAGGCATCTAGCTCTTCGCGCCGCGCCGGATCAAGCGTCGGCTCCACATATTCTTCCAAGGCCTGCTTATAAATCGCATTGGCCTTTTGCCAGGCTTCCGGTTTGCCCGCGGCCTGCCACTGCTGATTGTTGCGCCAGTCGGAAATAATGGGCGCGTAAAAGGCATTGGAATAACGCGCCAAGGTATGTTGCGCGCCGAAGAAGTGGCCGCCGGGACCAACCTCGCGGATGGCTTCAACGCCAAGGGCATCTTCCGTGGTTTCCAGCGGCGTCATGAATTCCATCACCATCTGGATGAGATCGCAGTCCAAAACAAATTTCTCGAAGCTGGCCACCAGGCCACCTTCAAGCCAACCTGCCCCATGCATGATGAAGTTGCCACCGCCCATGGTCACGCCCCATAGGGAGAACACGCTTTCGTAGGCCGCCTGCGCATCAACTGCATTGGCAGCGCAAGTATTGGAGGTGCGATACGGAACGTTGTAACGCCTGGCCATTTGCCCGCCGACGATGCAGGCCTTCATGTATTCCGGCGTGCCAAAGGCGGGAGCGCCGGATTTCATGTCCACGTTTGAAGTGAAGCCGCCATAAATGACGGGACAGCCTTTACGGACGATTTGGGTGAAGGCCATGCCGGCAAGGGCCTCGGCATTCTGTTCGACGACGGCGCCAGCGACTGTCACAGGGGCCATGGCACCTGCCAGCGTAAACGGCGTGATGCAGACGATCTGGTTGCGCGAAGACATTTCAATAATGCCGCGCAACATGGGTGTATCCAATTTCAACGGAGAGTTCGTGTTGACGATGGTGAACAGCGAGGGCTCGCGCTCCATCTGTTCTGCCGATACGCCACGGCCAATGCGGGCAATCTCAATGCCGTCGAGAATGCGCTCGCTGCCGAGCGAATAAGCGTGGAATGGCTTGTCGGTCATCACCACCATATCGCGCAGAGCTTCGAGGTGGCGCACGGAGGCGTGAATATCGACGGGCTCCACGGGATAGCCGGCGATGAAACCTATACAATTGAAATATTGGGCGAGCTTCAGGAACTTTCGGTAGTCCGCGTGATTGCCGGTGCGGCGGCCACCTTCCATATCCGAACAATTGGGCGGGCTGCCCACGGTGCCAAACAGCATGTTCGGGCCGCCAATCAGCGCATTGTTTTCTGGATTGCGGGCATGAAAGGTGAATTGTGACGGTGCTGATTTCATCAGCTCTTCGATCATGGCGGGGTCAAAGCGCACACGCTCGCCTGAAACATCCGCACCCGCCTTCTTCAACAGGTCGCGCGCTTCCGGCAGCGAGAAGTCCATGCCGATTTCCGATAGAACTTTAAGCGAAGCGCGGTGAATGGACTCCACCTCGTCGGCCGAAATAATCGACATCGGCGGAAAGGCCCGCGTGGCCTTCCTGCGAGGCAGCTGCGGAATTGCTCCCTTTATACCGTCACCCGCGTGACGGCGGCCCCCCTCCCTGCGCCCGCGCCGCGACGTTTCAGGACTGCTGGACACGACTATGGCATCGCTCACTTTGTTTTTCCTTTTTCGCGATAGATTTCCAGGTGGGGATCAGCAGCGACCTGCTTCACCAGCCACTCCTCAAAGCGCTTGATCTTGGGTTTCATACGGTCTTCGCCGTTGCAGGCGAACTGCCAGAGGTGGCGGTGCGGAACGAAGTCCGGGAAGGGTTGAACCAGGCGGCCGGATTTCAGTTCTTCCGTGGCGAAAGGCCCAACCGTCATGGCAACCCCCCTGCCCTCGATGGCTGCCTCCTGGGCCAGGATATGGCTGTCGAAAGCTAACCTGTCGGATAGCTTCACACCCTTGATGCCGTGGGCTTCAAACCAGATTTGCCAGTCTTCCTCTGCCGTGTAGACGTAGAGCAGCTTGTGCTTCTTCAAGTCCTGCGGGGTCTTGATGGCATTTGGGCCCTTCAGCAATTCGGGCGCGCAGACGGGGGCGAGCAGCGAACGGAACAACGGGCGATAATAGTGTTGAGGCGACTTGTTGCGGGCGAGGATGAATCCGGCATCGACATTCTTCTCATTGAAGTCCCAGTCGAAATAGGAAGTGGACATGCGGATTTTCATGTCGGGGAAGCGCCGCTCGAAATCATGAAGCCGGGGGATGAGCCATTTCAAGGCCACGGTGACATAGACCTGGACGATGAGATCATTGTCGTGGGCCGTCGGCTTCAGGGCACGGGTCTGGGTTTCAATCTGGTCGAAGGCGTCGCGGATGGCGGGGTAATAGACCTGGCCCGCCTGGGTGAGTTCCGCGCGCCTGGCATCCCGGCGGAAAAACTGAATGCCCAATCTTTGCTCCAGGGCTTTTACCTGGTGGCTCACGGCGGAGCGGGTAATTCCAAGTTCGCCGGCAGCCAGGCGAAAACTGCCAAGCCTCGCTGCGGCTTCAAAAGCGGTCAAAGCACGTAAGGGAGGCAGGTCACGTCTGGGCAAAATACTTCACCAATGGAATGTCTAAACCTTCATAGCATCAATGAATTTCACAAATTAAGCCCGATATCAAGATTTTATGGTGATTTTTTCTCACCATGCGGATAGAATTTGGAGACTTTGCAAAAGAAGCCAGAATTGGCACATAATGCGCCGGATTCAGGAGCAGAATATGAGCGTCGTCGAAGACCTTTCCAAGCGCCGTGGCGGGCGTGAAGCGCGGCGGGCCTTGCGGTCGCGGGAAATTCCAAGGGATGAGGCTGCAGTCCGGCCCGGCATGGAAGGCGGGCAATACAAGCCACTGACCCAGCATGACATGGAACGTATTCACCAGGCGGCCCTGACGCTTCTTGAAACCGTTGGTTTTGCCCAGGCTATCCCGAGCTGCATCGAGGCAATGACAGCGCGCGGCTGCACCATGACGGACAAGGGGCGCTTGCTCATTCCAAGATCGCTTACTGAAGACATTCTGGCGAGCTGTGCCAGAGGCTTCATGCTCTATGGGCGCGACCCCCAGCACGACATGCAGCCAACGGGCAACAAGGTCTATTTCGGAACGGCGGGAGCGGCGGTTCATATTGTTGAACCTGATACACGCAGCTACCGCGAGTCGCTTCTGGTCGATCTCTATGATGCGGGACGCATTGTTGATACCTGCGAGCACATCCATTTCTTCCAGCGCTGCCTGACGGCGCGCGATATGATTACGGGGCATGACCTCGATATCAACACGCTCTATGCCTGCCTTGCCTCCACGCAAAAGCATGTGGGCACCTCGATGGTCGATCCCGCTCATGTGACGGAATGCCTGGAGATGTTGCATTTCGTGGCGGGCAGCGAAGAAAAATGGCGCGAGCGGCCTTTTGTGTCGCAGTCCAACTGCTTTGTGGTGCCGCCGATGAAATTCGCAGAGGACGCATGCCGTTGTCTTGAGACGGCGGCGCGCGGCGGCATGCCCGTGTTATTGCTTTCAGCGGCACAAGCCGGTGCAACGTCGCCTGCAGCACTTGCAGGTACTTTGGTGCAGGCGGTGGCTGAGTGTCTTTTCGGGTTGGTCTATATCAATTGTGTTGTGCCCGGAGCGGTTGCCATTTGGGGGCCGTGGCCATTCGTATCTGATTTGCGCACCGGCGCCATGTCTGGTGGTTCCGGCGAACAGGCGCTCATCACTTCGGGTTGCGCCCAGATGGGGCATTTCTACAATCTCACGGTTGGGTCTGCGGCTGGCATGTGCGATTCAAAATTGCCGGACATGCAGGCGGGCTATGAAAAGGGTGTGACCGCCGGCATTTCCGCCATGACCGGTGTGAACCTGATGTACGAAAGTGCGGGCATGCATGCCTCGCTTCTGGGCTTCTGCCTGGAAAGCCTGCTTATCGACAATGACATGCTGGGGGCCATCAACCGCAATGTGCGCGGCATTGAGGTGAATGAGGATACGCTTTCGGTTGAAGTTATCCGGGAGGTTTGCCTTAACGGCCCCGGCCACTATCTCGGCAGTGACCAGACGCTCACCCTGATGCAGAAGGAATATATCTATCCCAAGATTGCCAACCGCATGAGTCCCAAGGAATGGATTGAGGCGGGCAGGCCCGATCTGGTTGAACGGGCGGCGGCGCGAAAGCGCGAAATTCTTTCCACCTATTATCCCGACTATCTGCCGCGTGCGATTGATGATGTGCTCCGCTCGCGCCATGATATAAAACTGCCACGCGAGGTTATGGAGATGGGTGACCCGCGCTGGATAAAATAAGGACAGATGGAGCATCCGATACTCACCAGCATCAAACGGACCGGTTTTACGCCTTTCGGCTGGTTTGAACCTGCGGCCGGCGATGCAGTTCCCGCCGACGCGAAGTTTGTCATTCTCATAGGCAATGCGGGGCCTGACATGTTTCGCCGCTTCGCGCGGGAACGAAACCCTCAAACTGACCAAATTGATGATTGGACGCGCGATGTTGTGGGCGCGCTGGCCGATGACCTTTCAGCCCGGGCGGTGTTTCCATTCGACAAGCCCCATTTCCCGTTTCTGACTTGGGCAAGGCGCGCAGGTGCAGGCCATGTTTCCCCACTCGGTCTCAATATTCATCCGACTTACGGATTGTGGCATGCCTTCCGGGCCGCCCTGCTCTTTCCCGTGGCGTTTGATTTACCCATGCAGTCGGCTGGCGCACATCCTTGCGAGACTTGCGCCGACAAGCCCTGTCTTACGGCCTGCCCCGTGAACGCTTTCAACGGCACGATCTATGATGTTGCGGCATGCGCAAGCCATGTTGGCTCTCCAAAGGGACAGGATTGCATGGGCAACGGCTGCCTTGCGAGGCGGGCCTGCCCAATCGGAAAAGGCTTCACGTACCATCCCTTTCAAGCGCAATTCTTCATGCGCTCATTTGTTGCGGCACGTCGTAATTCGACTGGAAATGCCGCCTAGGCAGACTATTCTCCGGTCATGTACAAAAACATTCAAAAGAAACTGGACGCCGGGCAAACCATCATTCTCGATGGCGGCACGGGTACGGACATTCAGCGGCGGGGTGTGCCCATGAGCGGCGAGACGTGGTGTGCCGAGGCCAATCTCACCCATCCGGACATCGTGCGCGCCGTGCATGAAGATTACATTCGCGTTGGCGCCGACATCATTACCGCAAACACCTTTGCCTCCAGCGCCCTCTCCTTCAATCACTATGGCCGCGACGAAGACCTGCTGAAAATTGATTTAGCCGCAGTGGCCATAGCAAAGCACGCTGCGGCAGGAAAACCCGTGGCTGTTGCGGGCTCCGTTTCCACCATGCGGCCCGTGGCACCGGGAACGGACCGTACGCTAAAAGAGCGGGAATGGCCGGAAGCCGAGGCGCGGCAGCTCTTTCGGCGCAAAGTTGAAAATCTGAAACGGGCGGGCGTTGACCTCCTTATGATGGAGATGATGCGTGATGTGGATTACTCGGTTTACGCAACGGAAGCAGCAATCGCTACAGGCCTTCCGGTCTGGGTTGGCATTTCAGTTGAGCGTGGTGAAGGTGGCAAGCTCGTTGGTTTTGGCCGCGAAGACCAAGAGCTGGATGATGTGGCAAAGCGGCTGGCCGCCACCCGCCCTGCCGTGATGAACATCATGCACACGTCTTCCAATGACACGGACGGGGCGCTGGAAATTTTGCGGAAATACTGGAAAGGCCCAATTGGCGTTTATCCCGAGTGCGGTTACTTCAAGAGCCCGGATTGGCAGTTTGTTGATGTGATCACGCCACAGGATCTGGTTGCGAAGTCCCATGAATGGGAAGAACAAGGTGTCACCATATTTGGCGGCTGTTGCGGCATTGGGCCTGATCACATCGCGGCCCTTTCACAGGAGTTCAAGCAATGAAAACGGGTTCATGCCTTTGTGGCGGCGTGGCTTTTGAAATGCGCGGGCCTTTGGAACCCGTCACCGCCTGCCATTGCACGCAGTGCCGCAAGCAAACGGGCAACTACTGGGCGTCAACAACAAGCGCTGATGCTGACCTGCATTTCTCGCGCAAAGACACACTTGCCTGGTACCGGGCTTCCGACAAAGCACAGCGCGGATTTTGCAAGGCTTGCGGCTCTACCCTGTTTTGGAAAGCGGATGGCCGTGACACCACCTCAATTTGTGCCGGGGCAATTGATGGCGCCACGGGCCTGAAACTGGAAGGCCACATCTATTGCGATAACGCAGGTGACTATTACGAGATCGCCGGCGGCGACTACAGGTTGGGCCAGTGGCAATAGTTAGCTGGCGTCCACGCGTTTGTTGAGTTCGCAGAAGTTATTGCATTCATTGTTGGCGCCATCGCCGTCGCCTTGGTCTGGCTTAACATCGTCGCCGCGCGAATCGTCGTCAGCATCGTCTTTGTCATCGCCACCATGGTTTTCATCGTGGCCACGGCTGTCGTCGTTTTCGTGATCGTCACCGCCATCGTGATTTGATTCCCCGTCGTCGCCCGATTCCTTGTCATCACCACCGTCGTCGCCGCCATCATCGCCACCTTCGCCGCCACCTTCACCACCTTCGGACTCACCAGCGTAAGCAGCAGTTGCAGAAAATGGGCTGAATTTTGTGACAATGGGGCCTGCGCCGTAAATACCGACGGCAAGAAGGAGGCTTAAAATCGAGGTGGAGTTGCGCATGGCATTGTCTCACAATAGATGGGTTGAACAGAAAACACTGTTCCCAATCTAGGTGAAACGCCTAACTAAACGATGAGAAACATCGTTAGCATTTTATTATATTGAGCGGCTGGCCATGCCGGACTCCAGTTCGCCGTAACCGGTGAAGCGGTATTCATAGTCCAGGCCCAAGTTGCGCCGCGGCCTTCCTGGCATTCTCAACCAATTGTTCATCATGAGTTTGGGCCAGATAAACGACCTTCGTATAGTTTCCAAAATATGAAGAGAGCAATTCCGGATGGCGATTGAGCCCGAGGCCGGCCCAGATCAGCTTGTCGAAATGGCGTGCCAGATAGTCAGTGAGATAGAAGGCAGTGAATTCATCATCAGCCTTGGCGGCGAATTCCGGGTTGCCGGAAAAGAAGGCATAGCAATGGGGGCCGTCAATACGCTCTACGCCCTCTTCCTCCAGCATTTTGTCGAGCAAGCCGCCGGTGCCGCAATCGCCATAGAGCACGAAGATGGACTTGTATTTGTCCCTTGCTGGCACGGATTTTTTCGCGCACGGCGGGAACAATGAATTGCGGGGTGTTGTGCCATTTCGCCGGCAGGCACTGCACATCAAAGGCCGTCCAGTGGTTGCGCTCAATCAGGTCCACAATTTCGCGCGCCAGGGCCCCACAGGCAATCAGAAGCACATCGCCTTTTCCGGTGGCGAACTGAAACTCGTCAGATGGCTTTAGATCAACAGTGGTCATCAGTTTTTAACATACCAAATTGGGGTCGATGCCGAGGCCAGCCTGCGACGTCAAACGGGCGGTTTTGCATAGTCCTTATGGGTCATTTCAATACCATCCAGCAATAAATCAAGTCCGGTAAAGAAAGTCGCATCAAAGCTGCTCGACTTGAAATAGGGCCCAACGGCAACGACCGTTGGAAAATCCCTAGCCAAAATGGCCTCAGGAACGGGTTCGGCGGCAGATGGGCCTTTGGCATAGCCGCTTGTTTCATCCAGGGTGGCGCCCATGAAGTAATAGCCGGTCAGCCGGAAGTACCTGGCCGCCTGCTCTGGTGAAAATCCCGCCCGGAGGAAAATACCCAGAATCCTCTCCAGCATGCCCAATCCTTCCGGGGAGTTCATGCGATAAACGACGAGGAACTGGTTGAAGGCCGGGTGCTGATGCGTCACCTTCCGGAAGCTTGCAAATCCATGGCGCAGGGCCTCGCGCCATGGGGCATCGTCTGGAAGCCATTCGATTTTTCCCAGACAGTGGGCGACCATGGCATCAAAGAGATGAGCCTTGCTGGGAAAGTGGTAATAAATGCTCATCGCTTCGCAGCGCAGATCATCCGCAAGCTTGCGAAAGCTAAAGCCATGGAGCCCTTCGCGTTCCACAAGCTCCAGGGCCTTCAGAACAATCCGTTCCTTGGTAAGCGGCTCACGTTTTTGTGAAGCTTTTTTAGTCACGCGGGGCATTTCACCTCTTGTATTCTTACAGTGTAAGGTCTTATCACGTTAATCATACCTTACAATGTAAGGTAAAAACTAAAAAAGTCAACCAAGGAGAAATACCATGAAGAATTCCATCCGTTTTTCACTCTTTGCCATCGGGCTCAGCCTTGCCGGAATGACGTCGCCGGGTTTAGCAGATGACATGTCGGAAAAGCAGGAGGCAACCTACAAGGAAATCGAGGGCATGTTTGGCAAAGTTCCGGAATTCGTCAAAAGGTTCCCAAAGGCCGGCATTGTGGGCGCTTGGGAAGAAACGAAATCATTGGAATTCAGTGACAAGACGGCACTCCCGCCCAAGGTCAAATCGCTGATCTCGCTTGCGGTGGCTGCGCAAATCCCTTGCGAATATTGCGTCTATGCGGACACGATCGCAGCAAAGAATGCCGGGGCGACCGACGAGGAAATTGCTGAAGCGGTCGGTATGGCAGCACTCACGCGCCATTGGAGCACCGTATTTCACGGCCTGCAGATTGATCTTGCCCAGTTCAAGAAAGACGTTGGCGGGCAGTAAACCAAACGCACCCTTTCTTCACCTATGGAGAGAGGGGCTTTCTAGCCCTTGGCCAATTGATTGTGCTTGCGGGCCATGTAGCTCTTGGCGGTTTCGACGGCCACCGCTGCGTCTCGGCAATAGGCATCGGCGCCAATGGCCTTGGCAAATTCCTCGTTGAGCGGCGCGCCGCCCACAAGCACGACGTAATCATCGCGCATGCCCTTTTCCTTTAAAGTGTCGATGACCACCTTCATATAGGGCATGGTGGTGGTCAGCAGGGCTGACATACCGAGAATGTCCGGGCCATGTTCTTCGATGGCAGCCAGATATTTCTCAACGGAATTATTGATGCCGAGGTCAATCACCTCGAAGCCCGCACCTTCCATCATCATGCCGACGAGGTTCTTGCCGATGTCGTGAATGTCGCCTTTGACGGTGCCAATCACCATCTTGCCCAGGCGCGGCGCTCCGGTCGCAATAAGAAGCGGGCGGAGGATGAACATGCCGGCCTTCATGGAATTGGCGGCAAGCAGAACTTCCGGCACGAACAGAATACCGTCACGGAAATCGATGCCGACGATGCGCATGCCTTCAACGAGGGCTTCGGTCAGAACCTTGTAGGGCGCCCAGCCACGACCCAAGAGGATGTGAACGGCGGCTTCAACCTCCTCCTTGAGACCATCATAGAGGTCGTCATGGACCTGCAGAACCAGATCCTCATTATTGAGGGTGTTCAGATCAAGTTCGCCATCATCGCTCATTGGGGACTCCGAGAGTGTAAATATCGCAACAGGATAGAGGGATTGGCTGGCCTTACGCTGTCATCACGCGACATTCACATGCCGGAAAGCGACGGTTGAAGCAAGCGGAAATGGCGGCTAAAGGTGACGCCTTCCAACGGTTCTCCCAGAGAGTTTTGATGTGGCCCCTTCCCTTGATGTGACAAGCGTTCGCGCGCAGTTCCCGGCTCTATCCTTGAAGGATGGAAGCAAGGCGCGGGTCTATTTCGATAATCCCGCTGGAACCCAGGTTCCGCAACAGGTGATCGACCGAACAGTTGAGACTTTGGCCACCAAAAACGCCAATCTCGGCGGATATTTCACCACGACGAGGCAGGCAGATGAACTGGTGAATCTGGCTCATCAGGCGTGTGCGGATTTCTACAATGCCAAGAGCGCTTCCGAAATCGTCTTCGGGCAAAACATGACAACACTTACTTTGCACATGTCGCGCTGCCTGGGCCGGAAGTTCAAGCGGGGCGACGAGATTGTATTGTCGCGCATGGACCATGATGCCAACATTGCTCCTTGGTTGCTCCTGGCTGAGGACTTGGGCCTCGTGGTGCGCTGGATGGATTTTGATCCTGAAACTTACGAGTTCCCGGAAGATGCGCTTCGCAAGGTTCTTTCGGATAAGACCCGGCTTGTGGCTTTGGGCCTTGCCTCGAATTGCACGGGCACGGTGAATGACGTGAAGGCCTTTGCCAAGGAGGCCAAGGCTGCGGGTGCGCTGGTCTATGTGGATGCGGTTCAATATGCGCCGCATTACGCCATTGATGTGCAGGACCTGGGTGCGGATGTTGTGGTGTCTTCCTCCTATAAATGGTTTGGCCCGCATATGGGCGTGCTCTGGGCGCGCGAAGAGCTGCTCAAGGAAACCTTCAGCTACAAGGTGCGCCCTGCGGGCGATGATCTTCCGCACAAGTTTGAAACGGGCACCTTGAGCCACGAGGGCATGGCAGGCTGCCTTGGGGCTATCGAATATCTCGAACAATTTGGCCAAGGAGAAACGCGGGCGAAACGCATTTCCAGCGCCTGGGACAGGCTGGTTGCTTACGAACACAAACTCACATTGCAACTCATTGAGGGTTTGCGCAGCGTCAAAGGCTTGACCATTCGCGGGCTGACTTCTGCAAACGCCCTGCACCGCCGCGTGCCCACGGTCTCATTCACACTGGACGGTCACCATCCCGATTCACTCTGGCCAAAAGTTTTGCCGCGGACAACATGTTCGTCTGGTCTGGCCATAACTATGCCATTGAACCCGTGGGCCGGATGGGACTTCTGGACAAAGGCGGCGTGCTGCGCGTAGGGCTGGCGCATTACAATACGCCTGCAGAAGTTGACAGGCTTTCTCTCCTGTCTCACCCGCATCATCAAGAATTAGGATCGCATCATGGTTTTCAAAATCGCCGTTGTCGGGCTTGGCAAGATTGCAACGGACCAGCACCTGCCCTGCATTGCCAAGAATGCGGATTTCAAACTCGTCGCTGGCGTCAGCCGCAACGCCAAGGTGGATAATGTGCCGTGTTTTGAATCCCTTGGGGACCTCATCTCAAGTGGCATGGCAATTGATTGCGTGGCCCTGTGCACCCCGCCCTCGGTGCGCCTTGCTATGGCGCGGCAGGCGCTGGATGCAGGCTATCATGTGCTGATCGAAAAGCCGCCAACGCCAACGCTTGGCGAAATGTTCGCGATGATCGAACACGCGAAGGCGAGAGGCCGTGTGCTCTATGCGACCTGGCATTCGCGCTACAACCAGGCTGTCGATGAGGCCAAGCGTAGGCTAGCGGGCAAGCGCGTTTCAAAATTGAAGGTGACTTGGCGGGAAGATGTGAAGCGCTGGCACCCCGGCCAGGAATGGATTTGGGAACCTGGTGGCTTCGGCGTGTTCGATCCCGGCATCAATGCCCTTTCCATCGTTACGAAGATTCTCCCCGAACCGATTTTCGTCGAGGCGGCAACCATTGAAGTACCCGCCAACAAGGCAACTCCTATCGCGGCTCAAATCCGTTTCAAACGGGGCGATGGAGAGAAGGCCGATCTTTCCGCCGACTTCGACTGGCGGCAGACGGGCGAGCAGACCTGGGAAATCGAAATTGCGACTGCCGATGGCCAATCGCTTTATCTCAAGAAGGGCGGCACCATTCTTGAAGTCAATGGCAAGCTGATCATGGAAGCCCCCATGGAAGAATATGAAATGATCTACGCGCGCTTTGCCGAGTTCTTGAAAAGCGGCAAGTCAGACGCGGACGTTGCCCCCCTGCAACTCGTCTGCGATTGCTTCATGCTGGGCCGGCCCATCACAACTGCAGAATTTGTTTGACGAGGGCTTCGGATGCAGCAACGCTCCCCGAGGCATCCACCTTGCTCCAGCGGATTTCACCTGGTTCATAGCTGAGCTGTTTTTCGACTACTGCAGCGTCAGCATCCGAGGCGTCGCCTTTGCGTTCCGTGACGCGCGACTTGAGTTGAGAAGGATCCGCCTCAAGCCAAATACCGGTAAATTTTGCGCCGCAATTTCGAGCCAGCTGTTCAGCCGTGTTGCGCTCGCTTTCGGCGGAAAAAACTGCATCAAGAATTACCGAATGGCCTGCCGTGAGGGCTGCTTTGGCACGCCGGAAGATTGCCCGATAGGTTGCCTCTGAAGCTGCGGCAGAATAGGACTTAGGTGGCAGATGCACTGCTTCATCCACACCTGCGAGCACTTTGCGTTCGACATCGCTGCGAACATGAAGCGCGCCCGGCGCAAGGCCAATGTCGTGCGCCAGCCTTGCCGCGAGTGTGGACTTGCCGCTTCCGGACAGCCCGCCTACGCATATCAGCCTGGGCTGAACTGGCTTTAACCACGCAACGCTCGCACGGAAATATTCAAGTGCGTCTTTCCGCTGTTTCGTGGACGCGCCTGACGCCAACTCATGGGCGAGATCGGCAGTAACGAGTGCCCTCACCCCTGCCCTGGTCGCCAGAAAAAGCGGCAATGCTGCAAGTCCCGTCAGGTCCTCCTCTGCGCGGCGCAAATGCAAATACCGGTTGAGGACGAGGTTCGCCGCCCGTTTCTCGCCACGGCGCCCGAGATCCATCAATAGAAAGGCAAGATCATAAAGCACATCGATGGTTGCTATTTTCTCGCTGAATTCGATGGCGTCAAAAAGGGCGGGCTTGCCTTCAAGCAAAAAGATATTGCCGCAATGCATGTCGCCATGGCAGCGGCGGACGAGGCCTTGCGTACCTCTCTGATCAAGCAGCGGACTTAGCCTTGTCAAATGCCCTTCATGGAGGGTGTGGAATTCGCGGGCCTCGCCCGCCGGAAAAATATCCGGCGAGTCGGCAAAGGCTTTCGCCAGTTGCGCGCCCAATCCTGCCATGATTTCGCTGCCCGGCGTTTCACGTCGCGGTGCTATGACGTGGGCATCTACAGCCATGCGGGCGAGTTCTCTTGCTGTTGCATCACTGATGCCGCCGGACTGCAATGACAAAAGAGCCTGCGAAGGAAAACGGTTCATGGCCAGCACAGGCTCTCCCAAGACTTCCATGACCCCGATATAGAGTGAAGGAGTAAAGCCACGATTGATCGCCAGTTCATGGTCAAGCACGGCCTTGCGCTTGTCGAGTGTGGAGAAATCGAGATAGGGCAGTTTCACAGCCTTCTTCATCTTGAAGGCGCGATCACCGACAAGAAACACGTGAGCGGCGTGGGTCTCGATGTGTTCCACCGGTTGGCCGTCAAAGCCCCACGTTTCGCCTTCAAGAAACAGCGGATCAAGCATGGCCAGTAAATTAGGCCTATCGAGCGGATTCGTCGTTGATCGAAGTCAACTAGCTGCGCCGTCTTTCGCGCCGTGCCGCACCTTCGGCGGCGGTGTCGATGCCTTTGGCGAGGACGGATACGGGGCCGAGGCGTTGCTCAACGAGATCAATCGAAGGGCGTGTGCCCTTGGTGTAGCTCTCGAGTGATTTCCGCATGGCCGCCAGATGGTCCGGGCTCGTGCCACAGCAGCCGCCGATGATCTTCGCTCCCGCGTCCAATGCGATGCGGGCGTAATCGGCCATCAGTTCTGGCGTGCCCGTGTAATGAATGTGGCCTTCCTTGTATTGCGGGATGCCGCAATTGCCCTTGGCCACGATGGTTGCATCGGGACGGGCTTCGCTGATGCCCAGAACAGTTGCCACCAATTCCGATGCGCCCACGCCACAGTTGGCGCCAATGGCCACGGGTTGTGTTCCAAGCGATGCCGTCAACGCGCCGAAAGCCTTGGGCGTAATGCCCATCATGGTGCGGCCGTTGGTATCGAAGCTCATGGTTGTGACAAGTGGCAGACCAGCTTTGGCAGCGCCTTCAACGGCGGCGCGGAGTTCTTCCTCGGAGGACATGGTTTCAATCCAGAGGACGTCAACACCGCCTTCTTTCAGGGCCATGGCTTGTTCTTCGAAAGCGGATACGCCTTCCTCATGGGGCATGGTTCCTACGGGCATGAAGATTTCGCCCGTGGGACCCATGGAACCGCCGACATAAACGGTGCGACCCGCAGCCTCGGCTTCAGCGCGGGCATGGGAGGCGGCGGCCATATTGATTTCGCGCACCCGGCCCTGCTCGTTGTGGAGCTTGAGGCGATGGCGGTTGCCACCAAAGGTATTGGTGAGAACGATATCGGCACCCGCTGCAATGAATTCCCGGTGAAGCTGGCGCACCCGTTCCGGATGCTCGAAATTCCACATCTCCGGCGCATCGCCGGAAACCAGGCCCATCTGGAAGTAGTTGGTGCCGGTCGCACCATCTGCCAGGAGCCAGGGACGGGAATTGAGCGCTTCGGTGAAGGATGGGCGGGCCATGGAAACCTCAGAAAATGGATATAAAGAAGTCTTTATATGATTTCTGAGAGCATTGCAAAGCCCAATTCCCCGAAGTTAGGCGGGCAAACTGACCGCTATCCGCAAGATGGAGATTGCCGCACGGCGCTCAATCTTGACCTTCACCGCTTCGGGCTTAACTGACACGTGCCGCGTAATCGCTTCGATAATTTCGTCCTTGAGCGCGCCCAGCAAATTGGGCTGGCGGGGTGCCGAGCGCTCATGGGCGAGGAGCACCTGCAAGCGCTCTCGAGCAACGGGGGCCGTGCCCGGTTGCGAATCCTTACGCTTGAACAGCGCAAATAACCTCATGCCGCCCTCCCACCGAAGATGCGTCCGAGCAGGTTGAAGCGTTCATTCGGAACATTGAGCGCCACGATATCGCCCATGAGCCGTCGCGCCGCGTCGTTATAGGCGCGGGCTGGGGCACAGAGCGGATTGGCAAGGGTTACGGGCTGGCCCAAATTTGAGGCGCGCAAGACCTGATCGCTTTCCGGAATGATGCCGAGCAGAGGCACCGAGAGAATGTCGAGCACGTCATCGGTCTTCAACATTTCACCACGTCCGGCGCGCGCCTGATCGTAGCGCGTAATGAGAAGATATTTTTCAACGCGCTCGCCCCTTGCTGCCTTTTCGGTTTTCGCATCGAGAAGGCCGATGATCCGATCGGAGTCGCGCACGGACGAGACCTCGGGATTGGTGACAATGATTGCCGCGTCGGCATGGCGCATGGCCATCAAGGCGCCGCGCTCAATGCCCGCCGGGCTATCGCAAATGACCCAGTCAAACTGGGCGCGCAGTTCCTTGATGACGCGGGCCAGGCCCTTTTCGCTGAGTGCATCCTTGTCGCGGGTTTGCGAAGCCGGGAGCAGCGCCAGGTTTTCCAAACGCTTGTCGCGGATCAGGGCCTGATTCAATTTGGCGTTGCCCTGGGCCACGGTGACGAGGTCATAGACCACGCGGCGCTCGGCTCCCATGACAAGATCGAGATTGCGGAGGCCGACGTCAAAGTCGACGACCACCACTTTCTGGCCATTCAGCGCGAGGGCAGCGCCCAAGGCTGCGGTTGACGTGGTTTTGCCGACACCTCCCTTACCGGATGTTACGACGACGACTTTGGCCATACACATTACTCCTGACATTGGTTCAACTCATTTGTTCGATGTTCATGACGTTCCGATCCAGTCGCGCCTGCACGGCTGCACCGCGGAGCGCCAGATCAAAATCATCAGCCGTCTTGTAGAGACCGTCGATCACCAGGATCTCGGCGTCAAATTTGCTGCAGAAAATGCGCGCATTGGTATTGCCGTTTGTGCCGGCAAAGGCCCGGCCGCGCAGACTGCCATAAACATGGATTGAACCACCCGCGATAATTTCCGCGCCGGAGGCAACTGAACCCACCACAATGACATCGCCATGGGGATAGATGATCGTTTGACCGGAGCGGACCGGTTCGCTGATCAGCAAAGCCGCGCATGGAGAGCCAACGGCAGTCTCGGGCTCCCATGTGGTGGTTCGGGCCGCGAAGGCTTTTCCTCCTCCTTCGGAGCGAACATGCCGACCGACTGAACGGCTCCGGGCAAGGGCGCCAGCCGTGGCGGCACCCAATCGGCATCGACACCCTCCACCGCGATGAGCCGCAAATTGCGCTCCTCGATGAAGGCTATGATCTCGAAGGCCTCAGCCTTGGTGGGAGCGACATTTGTGAGATCGAGCACCAGTGGCCGATTGGCGAAGAAGCTCATGAGAGCTCTCCACCCGGCGATCCAGCTCTACCAGCCAATCCACCAGGGGCCGCTCAGGCGCTATGACGAAGGCCAGATAGGACCGGCCCAACAAGCGAAATGAAATCCGTGTTTGAACAGCAACTGACAAATTGAAAACCCTCACGCAACGCACCCCAACAAGGCGATTAGGCTCAGGTATGGTTAAGATTTGGTTAACGCGGCTGTAGCAGAGAGGGAAAAATCTGATCTTCAGCGGGTTTGCCAGGAGGCATAGGCGGCATCATTCGCCAAGAGCGTCATTCTGGAATTTATCACTGGTTTCGAAGGGTGTTTTGCCCGAATCTTTCAGAGCCATAAGGGTGCTTCGAAGGTCAGAGATATCCTGGCTGCTCATCAGGGGTGCGCGGTGTTTCCCCTTGTTGTCTGGCGCACCATGGGCGCAGAAAATTTGCGTTTGATCATTTATCTGGGACAGCAGGGCTTCTGCTGTTTTGAGATAGTCTGCAAGGTTGGCGCCGGGCACTTGTGCATAGAGCGGCCCGGGATAGATAAAATCAGCGGCAAACAGAATTTTTGCTTCTCTGTCCAAAAGCGAAACTGGAATCAGGGGTATGACCGGGTGTGTGAATGATTTCAAGTATGACGGCCACCGAGATCAATGCGCTTGCCAATGGGCCACCATTCGGAAATTTTTACGGGTTTCCACACCATGCCTTCGAGGAATCCACGGAAGAGATCATCGGTGGCATGAAGCAGACCGTCACGCATGCAGGCCCTTAAAACAGGCAGGTCAGCCAAGGCGATATTTCTGAAAACGATGCAGATTGCCCGTATGGTCAAAGTGCATGATGCGAAGGCAAGGCGATGAGCGGAAGTTTGGTCAGTGCCCGCACCACTTCTGAAATGTCACGCACACCGGGGCCGGTATCAAAGAGCAGTGCTGTGTGTTGCCCTTCGATCAGGTAATTCCAGTTGATCTGATGAAAGCGCGGCTCGCCAATGGCATGAATGCCGGGAGCGATGTTTTCAATCGCAAACCAATCATCAAACCAGCGAACGCCCTGTGCCAGCATGTCAGGCTTTCTCCGCTCCATAGAACAGGGATACCACATGCTGGGCTTCGGCGAAGAACAACCAGCGCTCCACAACGGCGGCGAGCAAGATAGCCGGTGCCGCAACGAGTGAAAACCATGGCGAAAGCAGACAGGCTGCAAGCGCCAGCAGCGTAATAAACAAAAGAAGAAATACAGAATTGCGCAGCTTCAATGCGTGTTTGCGGGCAACGGCGAAACCCATTTCTTTCATGATGTAATTTTCAGATGTGTGCGGCACTTCCCATTGGCGCACGCCGGTGCCTAAGCCCGTTGCGGCGGCCATCGTATGAGTTCTCGCGGCATTGTCGATTGCGCGCCAATAGAAAAACTTCAGGCCGATGAGCCAAAGCAGTGCTACGACCGTAAGAATGACCTGGAAAATTTGAAAGCGACCGAAGATGGTTGCAATGGCTGTGAGCAAGGCGCCGCCTGATGCCACGGCAAACGCCAGATAAACGGGCACGACCAGCGGATGGTTCCAGGCGCGGATGGTTTTGAGGGTTGAATAGATTTTTGCCGTGCAGAAAACGGTGACTGCGCACATGGTGGCTGTAGCGAGACCAAGCGGCCCGATCCATGCGGGTGCGTGAACAATATCCAGCCACGTTGCGCCAAACAGAACGGCGGGAATGTACGTTACAACGGAGGCAATGCCTTCGCGGGATAGCCATGAGCTGCGCCATTGGGAAAAAGCGCGCCAAGCCCTCTCGGGATGGCCCAAATGGAATGTGGACGAGAGCAAACCAACCGTGATGAGTCCGAGTGCGACTACCATGGCCACGAGACCAAAGGCGAAATTCGAAACGGGCCCATGGTTGAAGCCAACCAATCCGAGCAAGGCAAGCAGCCCATAACCCGTGCCGGAAGCAGTGGTAAAAAGAATGACCGAATAGGCGGGGTTCATTCAATCAGCCTTCGAGCTTGTCCGACATGTCTTCAAGCGAAGCAACCGTGCCCGCTGGCTTTCCGCTCAGAAACCTGTCAGCCCAGCTGAAGAGACGGTCCATGGCGGAACCGTCGCCCTTGGGCAGTGCAATCGGAGCTGATGTGGCAGCATCCCGGCGTTTGCGTGGCGGGAGATATTTGTTCACGGGCTTGTAGTCCATCTCAGGCAGGAGATTGAACCCTTCACGGGCTTTGACCAACTTTGAAACGTCCGACTCCGGATCGCCAAGATCGCCAAAGTGGCGGGCTCCAGTTGGGCAGGCTTTCACGCAGGCGGGGGCGCGGTCTTCGGGCTCCAGATTGGTGTTGTAAATGCGGTCAATGCAGAGCGTGCATTTTTTCATTGTGCCGTGGCTGTAGTCATATTCGCGGGCGCCATAGGGGCAAGCCCAGGAACATAGTTTGCAGCCGATGCAGGTATCGGGGTTCACCAGCACGATGCCATCTTCGGCGCGCTTGTAGGATGCACCGGTGGGGCAGACGGTGACGCAGGCAGGCGTTTCGCAATGGAGGCAGGAGCGCGGGAAATGCACCACGCGGGTATCGTCCCTGCCCTCTTCTTTCACCTCATAGCCGTGGACGCGGTTCAGCCACACGCCGGAAGGGTCGGAGCCATAAGGGTCGCTGTCGTTAAGCGGGGCTGAGTAACCTTGCGTGTTCCATTCCTTGCACGAGGTGGCACAGGCCTGGCAGCCCACGCAGGTGTCGAGGTCAATGACGAGGCCGAGCTTTTTTTGGTTGGCTTGCGGAGTTGGAAGTGAAGTCATTTCCGGCTCCATAGTTTTTTCAGAACCGGGAACTGTGGTTCACTCATTTCCGATTGATCGGCGGCCTTTTCAACGCGCACTTTGAGGTCATACCACGCGGCCTGCCCTGTCACCGGATCACTATTGGAGAAGCGGTAGCCACCCTCACGTTCCGGGAGAAGATCGGAGATCAAGTGATTGAGCAGGAATCCTTTTTTGGCTTCTGGCGCATCGGCTGCGAGGCCCCAGGTGCCTGATCTTTTGCCGATGGCATTCCAGGTCCAGACCGTATCCGGATTCACGCCGCTCATGAGTTTCACCTGGGATTTTATCTGGCCGTGGTGCGATGTGACCGTTACCCAGTCACCTTCGGCAATGCCGAGCGAGGCCGCGCGGTCCTTGTTCATGTAGAGCCAATTGCGGCCGAGGATTTGCCGGAGCCAGGCGTTCTGCGAGCCCCAGGAATGATACATGGCCATGGGACGCTGGGTGATGGCGTGCATGGGGAAATCCGTTTCCGAAACCATGTCGCCTTCAAGGGGCGGATACCAGAAGGGGACGGGATCGAAATAGGTTTTGATCCGGGCGCGATGCTCGGCGGGCGGGAGATTTTTTCCGTGGCCCTGCGCCGCCAGACGGAATTTCTGCAAGGGCTCGCAATAAAGCTGGTGGATAATCGCTTCGGGCTTTCCCATGAAGCCCATGAAGGTAGACCAATCCAGATAATCCCAATTCACATGGCGGTAATATTTCATATGGTCGGGCAATTCATAGAACCAGTGGCAGCCGTTTTCGATATAGGCCTTCAACTGATCGGGATTGGGGGCACCCCTGCCCTTGGCCTTGCCATCCTTGCCGCGAAATCCGGCGAGCGGGCCAAGGCCGGGAGCACGCTCATGGTTCACCATGTAATCGGGATAGCCGCCGGGATAGCGCGCCGTGCCATCGGGCCGCGTCATGCCGGGAAGGCCAAGTCTTGCGCCGAGATCCAGCAATACCGATTGAAATGCCCGCACATCGCGCTCCGGTTCAACTACGGGCTGGCGAATGGAGTCGGCTGGGCCATCGGCTTCCGAAATCGGCCGGTCCAGCATTGAAATGCAATCCCAGCGTTCGAGATAGGTTGTATCAGGCAGGATGAGATCGGCGTAGTGCACCATCTCGGAGTCATAGGCGTCGGAATAGATGATGCGCGGGATGACGTATTCGCCATCGTCGCGTTTGGCGGTCAATGCCTTCAACGTGTCTGGCACGTTCATGGCCGAATTCCAGCTCATGTTGGCCATGTACATGAAGAGAAGATCAATATTGTAAGGATCGCCCTTGGCCGCATTGTTGATCACCATGTGCATGAGGCCATGGGCGGCCAGCGGCGCGTCCCAGGAATAGGCCTTGTCGATGCGCAAGGGTTTGCCATCGCCATCCACCAGCAAATCATCGGGGCTGACGACAAATCCCAGCGGCGGGCCGGGCATCGGCGTGTTGGGTCGCACCTGTCCCAGCTTGCCCGCCGGCCTGATGGGCGGCGGGATTGGCTTTGGAAATGGTGGCTTGTAGCGAAAGCCACCGGGCACATCGATGGTGCCCAGAATGATTTGCAGGATGTGAATGATGCGGCAGGTCTGGAAGCCATTGGCATGGGCGGAAATTCCGCGCATGGCATGCATGGAAACGGGGCGGCCAATCATTTTTTCATGACGCCGACCCGTATAATCCGTCCACGGAATATCAAGTTCGATCTGCTGTTCGAAAGCGACTTCGGCAATTTCGGCGGCGATGCGCCTGATCGTGCTGGCAGGAATTGCGCAGCGCTCCGCCACTGTTTCCGGTGCATAGTCAGTGGAGAGGAAGCGCTCCGCAATCAGAGTGAAGCTGGTCACAACCTTGCGTCCATCGGGCATTACGAAGCGGCCCATGAGCTTCGGCAAGGCGTCGCTGGATGTGGCAGGCATGGGTGAATTGGTATGGGCATCCCATACCTCGGCCGCGCCCGAGACGTCACGGGCGAACAGGCCGTCATCAGCACCGCCCGGATTCTCGATCACCAGCCAGGGCGCATTGGTGTAGCGCTGCAGGTATTCGCCATCGATTTTTTGTGCGCCCAGCAATTCATGGATGAGAGCGCCGACAAACAAGCCGTCAGTGCCGGGTTTCAGCCCCACCCATTCATCGGCGATGGCCGAATAACCGGTTTTCACCGGATTGATGGAAATGAATTTCGCGCCCTTGGCCTTCAATTTGCCAAGGCCGGTCTTGATCGGATTTGAGGCATGATCTTCCGCCACGCCAAAAAGCAGGAAGTATTTGGTGTGTTTCCAGTCGGGCTCTCCAAATTCCCAGAAGGAGCCGCCGAAGGTATAGAGCCCTGCTGCCGCCATGTTCACTGAACAAAAACCGCCATGGGCGGCGTAGTTGGGGGTACCAAACTGCGTGGCCCACCAGCCCGTCAGGCCCTGGGATTGATCGCGTCCGGTAAAGAACGCGAGCTTTCTGGGATCCTTGTTGCGGATTTCCGATAACCAAAGGGTAGCGGTGCGGAGCGCCTCTTCCCACTCAACTTCGCGGAATTCGCCGCTACCGCGCTCGCCCACCCGCATCAGGGGTTTTGACAGGCGGGCGGGAGAATAGTGCTGCTTGATTCCCGAAGCGCCCTTGCCGCAGATCACCCCCTTGTTCACGGGATGATCGCGGTTTCCCTCGATATATTTGACCGTGCCATCCTTGAGATAGACCTTAATTCCGCAGCGGCAGGCGCACATGTAGCAGGTTGTGGTTTTCACCTCGTCCCAGGTTTTTGGCGATGTATCAACGATGGGTTCGGTCATTGCGTTCCATGATGCGACGATTCCAACTTACATTAGGGCGCGGGTTGGTACTATGATAGGTCCAGACGGTTAATTCCTGGGGACCAAATCATTTGCGCGACTGGCTCGTCCATATCAAGCGTTCAGAAAACTCAAGCCTCCAGATGCAAATCCGCGAGGCCCTGGTTTCGGCCATTCTTGACCAGCAACTGGCGCGGGAAGAGCCCATTCCCTCCACCCGCAAAATGGCAAAATCCCTCAGTGTTTCGCGCAACACGGTGGTTCTGGCCTATCAGGGCCTTCTCGATGACGGCTTCCTCGTGGCCAAGGAGCGCTCTGGTTACTACGTGGCGGAAAAAGCCGGTGTTGATACGGCCCTGCCGAAACGGACCCTGCCGGCAAAGCTAAATGGCGGCGGCGATGCGGTCGACTGGTCGGTGCGTTTCAAGAAGTCTCCGGCAGCGCAAGAAAATGTTTCAAAACCCCTGAACTGGCAGACCTACACCTATCCCTTCATCTATGGGCAGGTTGATCACACGCTGTTTCCTGTGGCCGAATGGCGCGACTGCACGCGGCAAGCGCTTGGCAAGAAATGGCTCGGCACCTGGACCAATGACACCTGGGCGCATGATGATCCCATGCTGGTTGAGCATATCCGCCGCCGCATCCTGCCACGGCGGGGCATCATGGCCACTGACGATGAAATTCTCATCACTTTGGGCGCGCAGAATGCGCTTTATCTCCTCACCAGCCTTCTGGTCGATGAGACAACTCGGGTTGCCATCGAAGAGCCGGGCTATCCCGACATACGCAATATCTTCCAGCTGAAAACAAAGCATGTGGCGCTAGTGCCGGTTGATGAACGGGGCCTCACGCTGAATGCCGACCTGAACAACGCGCAAATTGTATTCACCACACCCAGCCACCAGTTCCCGACCACGGCCACCATGCCTATCGACAGGCGCATGGCACTGCTGAAACTGGCAGCGGCCCGAGACTTCATCATCATTGAAGACGATTATGAGTTTGAAACAAATTATGTGAACGAGCCCTGCCCCGCCTTGAAGTCGCTTGATGAAAAGGACCACGTCATTTATGTGGGTTCGCTTTCAAAATCGCTGTTTCCGGGATTGCGGCTCGGTTTCATGGTAGGGCCGAAGAAACTTATTGCGGAAGCACGCGCGTTGCGCCGCCTGATGGTGCGCCATGCCCCCAACAACAATCAGCGCACTGCCGCCTTGTTTTTGTCGCTTGGCCACCACGACACGTTGATCCGCCGCCTGCATCGGGCCTATCGCACGCGCTGGGAAATCATGGGCGAGGCGCTTGAGCAGCATTTTCCCGGTTCTACGCGCCTGCCAAGTTTTGGCGGCACGAGTTTCTGGGTAAAGGGTGCTCCCGATCTCGACAGCGAAGTTCTGGCGAAAGCTGCCGCTGCGAAGAGTATCCTCATTGAACCGGGACGAATCAATTTTGGCAGGAAAAATCCGCCACGGAATTATTTCCGTCTGGCTTTCTCTTCCATCGACGAAAAGAAAATTGCGCAAGGCGTGAAGCTGCTGGCCGAAACAATAAATGACGCCCGCTGAGAGTTTCGCCGACAACAAGGCGCGGGCCGCCACCCTTGTCCTTCTGGCCATTGGGCTGGCCTCAACGCAGGATGCAATCATCAAGGCGATGTCTGGCACATACCCCGTGTATGAGACCATGCTGATTCGTGGTTTCACCTCGTTGCCGATACTAGGCGTGTGGCTGGCTTATACCCACGGACTTCATGCACTCGTCACGCCACTGTGGCTGCGCATCCTGCTGCGTGCGCTCATCCTGTGTTCGGCCTATCTTGCATTCATCCTTGCGATTGCCGCGATGCCGATTGCCAACATGATTGCCATTTATTTTACCATGCCGTTTTTTGTGGCAGGTCTTGCCGGACCTTTCCTTGGCGAGCGTGTTCCCCTCTATCGCTGGATAGCAATCATTGCAGGGTTTGCGGGCGTCATCGTCATGGTGCGGCCCGGTGTTGCGGCTTTTGAGCCCGCCTCCCTGCTGGCCCTTTATTCAGCCTTTGGATATGCCGTCGGGCAAATGATGGGGCGCAATCTGGCGCAACGGGTGGAGCCGCTTGTCATCGCCAATTGGCAGAATGCGGTTTATTTCGTCTTTGCGGCAGTTGTCGGCCTTATTGCACAGGCCACTGGATTTGCGGGCGAAAGCCACAAGAGCCTCGCATTCCTCACGAGGCCATTTGTGTGGCCCACGCTTCAGGATTTTCTTTTGTTGAGTGCCGTAGGTGCCCTGGCGGCATTCGCAATGATGAGTTTCATTTCCGCCTATAAACTTGCGGAATCAAATTTTGTGGCCCCCTTCGAATATTCGGGCATGGTGTGGGCCGTTTTGTTCGGCTTGCTGTTCTTCAATGATTTTCCCGACCTCTGGACCTGGGGTGGCATGGCAATTGTGGCCGGGGCCGGATTCTTCATGCTGGCCATGGACCGCTTCAGGTTTCAAACGGGATAGCCCGCCCAGGCTTTCACCGTACGAAGCGCCAATGAAGATTGAATACGCTGGACACCAGGAAGCCGCGAAATGCGCGAGCGGTGGATGCGTTCGTAGTCTGCAGCATCAATGGCCACCACGCGCAGGAGATAGTCGAACTGGCCGCTCATCAAATGGCATTCCAGAATCTCCGGCACGCGCTGGATGGCCTTCTCGAATTTCTCGAAAGCCTCTTCGGTCTGCGCGGAAAGCGAGACCTCCACAAAAAACTCATTGGCGAGCCCCAGCGCGGTACGATCAAGTGTTGCGGTATAGCGCGTGATAACGCCTGCCTCTTCCAGAAGTTTCACGCGGCGGTGACAGGAGGATGCCGAAAGGCCCGCCTTGCTAGCCAGATCATTGATTGATTGCTGGGCATTTTTTTGCAGCTCAACTAGAATGATTTTATCGGTCTTGTCTAAATCTCGCTTTTTCATTCTAATATCTATATGATAATTAGAATAATATTTCAATACGGCATTGCTCAATCTCCTACTTTGGAAATTCATTCGAAGCGACTTCAGGTATTTTGGCCACAATCAACTGGAGGAACGGCAATGCTCATCGGTGTGCCCAAGGAAATCAAGAACCATGAATACCGCGTCGGCATGACGCCAATTTCCGTGCGCGAGGCGGTTCGCAACGGCCACAAGGTCTGGGTGCAGGAAAATGCCGGCGGCGGCATTGGCGCCTCGGATGCGGACTACACGGCGGCTGGCGCCACAATGATCAAAACGGCGGCGGAGATTTTTGCCAAGGCCGACATGATCGTGAAGGTGAAGGAGCCGCAGGCCGTTGAACGCGCCATGCTGCGCGAAGGCCAAATTCTCTACACCTATCTTCATCTCGCTCCCGATCCGGAGCAGACGAAGGACCTGGTGAAGTCAGGTGCCGTTTGCATCGCCTATGAAACCGTTACCTCGGCGCGCGGCGGCCTTCCCCTGCTCGCTCCCATGAGCCAGGTTGCGGGCCGCATGTCGGTTCAGTCAGGTGCCCATTCGCTGGAAAAAGCCCAGGGCGGACGCGGAATGTTGCTTGGCGGCGTGCCTGGCGTGTCACCGGCCAAAGTTGTGATCCTCGGCGGTGGCGTTGTCGGCACCAATGCGGCGGCCATTGCCATTGGCATGGGCGCTGATGTCACCATTATCGAGCGCAGCACGGACCGCATGGAAGAGCTGGTTGCCCGCTTCGGCATCAGCACCAAGACGCTGTATTCCACGCAAGGCGCTATCGAAGATGAATGCGCAACGGCTGATCTCGTGATCGGTGGCGTTCTCATCCCCGGTGCCGCAGCGCCGAAGCTTGTAACCAGGAAAATGCTTAAGGACTGGAAACCGGGTTCGGTCTTCGTTGACGTGGCCATCGATCAGGGAGGTTGTGCTGAAACCTCCAAGGCCACGACCCATGCGGAGCCCACCTATATCGTGGACGGCGTCATTCATTACTGCGTGGCCAACATGCCGGGCGGCGTGGCGCGCACTTCAACCTTTGCACTGAATAACGTGACCCTTCCCTTCGCCATGGCCATTGCCAACAAGGGCTGGAAGAAGGCGCTGGCTGATGATGTGCATTTGAAGAACGGCTTGAACGTTGCTCATGGCAAAGTGACCTACAAGGCTGTGGCCGACGATCTGGGCTATGCCTATGTGGCGGCGGATAAAGTTTTGGCGGGGTAAAGTTTAGATTTCTCCACGGTCGGGCTTGACCCGACCGCCCAGACTTCGCCACAACTCCAATAGCTCATTCTGTGTCTGAAAGACCGATTTGAATTTTTCGAAGGCCTGGGTGGTCGGGTCAAGCCCGACCATGGAGAGGGTTGGTGTTGCGCTCTCGCCTTCTGCGTTTGATTTTTCGAGGTGCCCAACGCGTTACGACCGCTTCATGCCTCTTACATAGTAATAGGCGTCGCGGGCGATTGCCCTGGCGGTGCGGCGCAGTTTTTCCGACCTCAATGTCATGGCGAAGCGCCTCGGGCTGACTGACCTTGGAGCGATCATCACATCGGCAACTTCAATTCGATCACGCCAGACATGCTCCATCATAGGGTGGCCGGGGATGGCGCAGCTATCCACCAGCACGATGCCGTTTTCGGCAAAGAGTTTTTCGGTGGCATGGAGGACGAGCAAAACGCCTGGTGAATACTTTGCAAAACTCTCGTCATAGGCAATCTTGCCGAGCCAGGCCTGGTCACCTTCGACAATGCCATGCATGATGGCGATGGGCTTTCCATTGAACGCCAGCTTCCAGAAACGAAGCTTTCCTGCGGCGGCAAGCAATTTGCAGGCCTCGATAAAGGCGTCTTCCACCGCGTGATTCATGGCCATGGCGGTGCCGCTTTTGCCTTTCCAGCCAGAGGCCTCAAGGGCAAGCAATTCGACCGCCCATGGACGGCTTTCCCTGCCAGCTGCAAGGCTCGAGATTTCGAAATGGCCAAGTTCCGAAAGCCGATTGGTCAGCCGGCGGTATTCCCTGCGGCGTTTGGGACCGATATTTGAATCAAGCCACGTCTCATAGGTTCCAGAGGGCCGGAGGGCAGCGCGCTGCCACGTGTCAAGAACGCAACGATGGGAATCCTGCTTTTGCAGGCAGTTCCAAAATGGGCCATTTACAGCGACCGCATGCAACAGGAAAGGATGGGTGAGATGGTTGATGAAGGTGGTTAAAGCCGCTTCCGGAAACTCCCGGTCGAGATGGGGTTCGCCGATAACGGTTAGCGGCGTAATCCAGTTGGTGGAAAGGGCCGGAAAGATGCGCCGCTTTTTCACGGGAAGGGCAAAAAGCAGGTCGTTGCCCTGTTTCACCGTGGCAAGCTCTGCTCCGGGCAAGTTCCTCAAAAGGGGGAGAATTAGTTCCGGGGCGTTGAGGCCTGCGGGTGCCAGGCTATGGTCGGCGAGGCGCTTCCAGGCGGGAACAATGGCATCAAACTCCGCGCTTTCGCGCAGGTTCGCCGCCGTCATCATCCGCCAATTTCCTGCCAACATGATGGTTGCGCTGCAAGAGGCAGGCCAAACCAACAAAAAGAGCGGCCAAGTGACCGCCCCTAAGCGCTAAAAAAGCAATGGTTAAGCGTCGGCCTTAACGGCCAAGACCTGACGGCCACGATACATGCCAGTCTTGAGGTCAATGTGGTGCGGGCGGCGCAATTCGCCGGATTTCTTGTCTTCAATCCAGGTGATCGTCTGCATCTTCTGGCCAGAGCGGCGCATGCCGATACGGCTTTTTGACATTTTTCTGCGTGGAACGGCCATAACTTACTCCATATCAGGCGGGATTAACCCGCCACAGTTGGGCGGCTTATAGCGAAGCTTATCGCTCAAGACAAGCGAGATAGGAGCCCATGCCATTCATCCGCGACATAATGCGGTTGGCGATGGTGGACACACGTCTGGAGGGCTTTCCGGCCTTGCGTTTGATGGGATTTGGCAGGACTGCCGCGAGAAGTGCGGCCTCGCGTCTTGTCAGCTTGGATGCCGGCTTCCTGAAATGGAACTGGGAGGCGGCCTCTGCCCCATAGACGCCGGGGGCCCATTCCACGATGTTCAGATAGATTTCCATCATGCGGCGTTTAGACAGGACCAAATCCATCCAGTAAGCTATTGGAATTTCTAGACCTTTTCTGATGAAACTGCGGCCGTCCCAGAGGAACAGGTTCTTGGCGGTCTGCATTGAAATTGTGCTGGCGCCACGGATTGGGCCCTCGTCATCATCAAACACGTCTTCCACAACGCCCTGAAATTCCACCCAATCCACCCCGTTATGCTCACAAAAGCGTGCGTCCTCCGAGCTTATGACGGCATTGGCGAGTTGCGGCGACATCTGGCTGAGATTCACCCAATCTTTATGGATGCCGTTGCCGGTGAAAAGGCGGAGAATCATCAGGTTGGAAAATGGCGGCGGGACAGCCGTGTAAACCAGTGTCATGACAATGGGCCAGGCGATGATAAATGCCAGGCCATAGACCAGCCGCCTCTGCCAAGGTTTCAGCCCGTCGAGATAACGCCTGGAGGATCCCACCAAGCCTGATTGAGTTTCAATGGTCATAACAGTACACAGGGGTCTTAACACACAGGTCTGGCCTTGACGTCAACACCCGAAACACAATTTGAGACAGCTTTGCAGGACGCGGCCACCGCAACGGATGCGCTGCTTGAGCAACTGCTTTCCCAAAGCGCCTCGCCACGTTTGTTGAGTGCCATGCGCTATGCGGCGTTGGGCGCCGGGAAACGTCTGCGGCCATTCCTGGTGCTTGAGTCCGCGCGCCTGTTCAATGTGCCCCGCGCCTGCGCCTTACGCGTGGGCGCTGCGCTTGAATGCGTCCATTGCTACTCCCTCGTCCATGATGATTTGCCGGCAATGGATAATGATGACTTGCGGCGCGGCAAGCCAACTGCGCACAAAAAATTTGATGAAGCCACGGCGATCCTTGCTGGAGATTCGTTGCTTACGCTCGCCTTCGAAATTTTGGCATTTGAAGACACACATCCTGATGCAAAAATTCGCGGCACCCTGGTTTTGGAACTCGCCAAGGCTTCTGGAAAGGATGGCATGGCGGGTGGCCAGATGCTTGATATTGAGGCTGAGAACGAATTGTCTTCCGCCCTTGATCACGTCATGCGCATCCAAAATCACAAGACAGGCGCCCTCTTCCGCTTTGCCTGTGAAGCTGGAGCCATCATGGCGAGTACTGATCGATTATCGCTTCGCCGTTACGCGGACAATATCGGTCTTGCATTCCAAATCACCGATGATCTGCTTGATCTGGAGTCAACGCCGGAACAGCTTGGCAAAGCGACCCAAAAGGATACGGGAAAAGGCAAGGCCACAATTGTGGACCTGATGGGGCGCGACGCGGCGCAAGAAAAGGCTGCGAGTTTGGTTCAATCCGCGATTGCTGCGCTTGCACCTTTTGGGAGCGCTGCCGATACGCTACGCGCCACCGCCCGTTTCACAATTTCGCGGAAGAAGTAGTTTTAGCCCCAGCGGGTTTTGACGTAGTTCTCGACAATATCCTTGAACTGCTGCGAGATGTTGGCGCCTTTGAGGGTCGAAACTTTCTTGCCATCGATATAAACGGGCGCGGTTGGCAATTCTCCCGTACCTGGAAGCGAGATTCCAATGTCGGCGTGTTTGGATTCACCGGGGCCATTCACGATGCAGCCCATCACGGCGAGCGACAGGTTTTCAAATCCTGGATAAGTTTTTCGCCAATCGACCATGCGATCACGCACATAGAACTGAATATCCTGGGCCAGCTCCTGAAACACGGTTGAGGTGGTGCGTCCACATCCCGGGCAAGCGATCACCATGGGCGCAAAAGCCCGCAGCCCCATGGTTTGAAGAATTTCCTGGGCGACGATCACCTCGCGGGTGCGGTCGCCGCCGGGTTCCGGGGTGAGCGAAATGCGGATGGTATCGCCAATGCCTTCCTGCAGCAAAACACCAAGGGCAGCTGTTGAGGCCACGATGCCTTTGGAGCCCATGCCCGCTTCGGTGAGTCCGAGGTGCAAGGCGTGAGTGCACCGTTTAGCGAGCAGGCGATAAACAGCGATCAGATCCTGTACTTCAGAACATTTCGCTGAGATTATGATTTGATTGGCTGCCATGCCCAGTTCTTCGGCGCGGGCGGCTGACAGTATGCCGGATTGCACCACGGCTTCGTGCATGACTTCGCGTGCTTCTATCGGGTTTGGCGAAAGGTGATTTTCATCCATCAGCTCGGTCAGCAGCGCCTGGTCGAGCGAACCCCAGTTCACCCCGATGCGAACTGGCCGACGGAACTTCAGTGCGGTTTCAATCATGCTTGAGAAGTTGCGATCCTTCTTCTCCTTAAAGCCCACGTTGCCGGGGTTGATGCGATACTTCGCCAAGGCCTCGGCGCAGGCCGGATGATCATTGAGCAGTGTGTGGCCGTTGTAATGGAAGTCACCCACCAGCGGCACGGCAATACCCATCTGGTCCAGCCGGTCGCGAATGCGGGGCACGGCCTTGGCCGAATCGTCCCGGTCCACGGTAATGCGCACGAGTTCAGATCCAGCCTTTGCGAGGTCCGCCGTTTGCTTTGCGGTTCCCTCAATATCGGCCGTGTCCGTATTGGTCATGGACTGCACGACAATGGGCGCGCCACCGCCCACCTGCACTTTGCCCACCATGACAGCATGGGATTTTCGCCGTGTTTCAATTGCCGAGTATGACATGGCTGTTCCTTACGCCTTAACTGGTTTGCGGAACAAGCAACGTCAAGGCAAAGTAACAACTTGCGGCCAAGACAACACAGGGGCCGGAAGCTCCGCCTATGAAGGCTGAAGCGAGAAGACCGCTGATCACGGAAAGTCCGGCAATCGTGGCAGCGATGACGGCCATACGCTCCGGCGTTGTAGCCATGCGGCG
Organism: uncultured Alphaproteobacteria bacterium; assembly: GCA_963766425.1. Taxonomy (GTDB): domain Bacteria; phylum Pseudomonadota; class Alphaproteobacteria; order Rhizobiales; family Aestuariivirgaceae; genus Aestuariivirga. The sequence goes on along the minus strand of CAVYAB010000020.1, from coordinate 15,685 downwards.
AGCGGCGGCGGCGGGGATGACCATAAGGGCGGTGATCAACAGGAGCCCCACAATTTTCATGGCAATGGCGGTCATAACGGCGATGAGCAGAATGAAGCCGAGTTCCACCCGCTCAACCTTCACGCCTTCGGCGCGGGCCAGCTCCTCGTGCACGGATGTTGCGATGAGATCACGCCACATCAAGGCGAGGCTGGCGAGCACGACGGCAGCGCCAATCCACACGGCAAAAATATCATAGGTCGAAACCGTCAGCACATCGCCGAAGAGAATATCCATGTGATCGGAGGCGGCACCGGTTGCAAGGCCAACCACGATCAAACCAAGGGCTAAGGCCGTGTGGGATAAAATGCCAAGCAGCGTGTCGGTGGCCAGGCCTTGCTGGCGGCGCAGGGCGAGGAGAAGCAAGGCGAGGACAATGGCGGTGACAACGGCACCGAGCGTCACATTAAAGCTGAAAAGCAATCCAAGCCCCACGCCGAGCAGGCCGGAGTGCGCGAGGCTTTCACCGAAATAGGCCATGCGCCGCCAGACGATGAAGCAACCCACGGGGCCGGAGACAAGGGCAACCGCGAGACCTGCAAGAAGTGCCCGTTGGAAGAAGGGTTCAGTGAGGATGGAGTTCATGAGCGTCGCTCTTCTCCGACATCCGTCATTCCGGCGAAAGCCGGAATCCCATTAACACTAAAGGGATTCCGGCTTTCGCCTGTATGACGGAGGTGGGGGAGTTTCATTTTAATGTTTGTGTTCATGATGGTGGTCATGGGGTTCGTGATCGTGATCATGATGGTGCGCGTAGGCGGCAATCATGCGCACGGCTGATGGCCCGAAGAGTTTTGCAAATTCTGGGTCTTGTTGCACCTTCTCCGGCCCGCCCTCGCAGCAGACATGGCCGTTGAGGCAGACGACGTGGTCGCTTTCGGCCATCACCATGTGCAGGTCGTGGCTCACCATGAGAATGCCGCAGCCGTGGGTTTTGCGAATGCCGGAGATCAATTCATAGAGCTTCATTTCACCGAAGAAATCCACAGCCTGGACCGGTTCATCGAGAACCAATAGATCGGGCTTGCGCAGCAGTGCCCGCGCCAACAATGCCCGTTGCAATTCGCCACCGGAAAGTGACGAGACACGCGCCTCTTTCAGATGGGCAATTCCAACTTCATCCAACGCACGATCGATATCCTTGTCACTTGGCTTCAAGGTGAGTGACAGGAGGCGTTTCACATTCATTGGCACATTGGCGGTTTGCGGAAACTGTTGCGGCACATAACCCACGTTCAACTTGGCCACGCGTTCAATGCGCCCAGATGTCAGGGGGCAAAGGCCCAGCATCACGCGCACCAGCGTTGATTTACCCGCGCCATTGGGGCCGATCACAGTGACGATTTCGCCCCGGCGCACGTCCAAATTCACATGATCGAGAATCAATCGGCCGTTAATATTGAGTGTTACGTCACGGGCACTCAACAACGCGTCATTGGCTTTCAGCATGTCAGCCGGCCCTCGCGCAGGACCCGCAGGTGCCAGACATTTCAATCACGGTATGCACCGGTAAAAATTTTTGCGCCCTCGCCTTCTGGGCTATACGTTCAAATATTTCCGGCGCATCGAGTTCCGCCACAGTGCCGCAGGCTTCGCAAATCAGCAATGCCGCGGGCTGACCCTCGTGGGAATGCGAACAGGCCACGAAAGCATTGCGGCTTTCAATCTTGTGGACGAGACCGTGGGCGAGGAGAAAATCAAGGGCCCGGTAAACCGTGATGGGCGCCGGGCGGGGGCCATGCTCGGCCATACGCTCGATAATGTCATAGGCGCCAACGGCAGAGTGGCTTTGGGCCACGGAGCTCAGAATTTCACGGCGCTGGCCAGTCAACTTGCTGCCGCGCCGCTCGCAGGTGCGCTCGGCCCGGGCAATCAGGTCGGCGGTGCAATGGGCATGGTCATGGTGGGGGTCAAGGAAGGTCATGCTGTTATAATATAACATACTTGCAGGAATTGCTAGTTCCCCGTCTACATGGGGCGAAAACTCGGGAGCCCCCATGACCGGAAGTGCCAAAGCCATCGTCCATATCGATAATGAAAAAGTGATCGTCACCGAATACCGCTTTGCGCCGGGGGCCAATACGGGCTGGCACCGGCACGGCCATGACTATGTGATCGTGCCGCTGATGGACGGGAAAGTGAAGCTTGAGACCAAGGATGGCACCAACTTTGCCGAGATGAAGAAGGGCGTGCCCTATTTCCGTAACGAAGGCGTCGAGCATGATGTGATCAATGCTAATGACGGGGATTATGCCTTCATTGAGATCGAGTTGAAGTAGCGTTCAAACGCTGTTCATCTCATGGATGTTAAACGGCATGGCAAGTTTACCGCTTGCAATGGAGAGTACCATGATCCGCTTTATCGCACTTGCCGCACTTGTCTTGTCCACCCCTGCCCTGGCCGTCGAATTTGAGCCAAATGATCAGGGCTTCACTGAATTCAACATGCCTTCGGGCAACATCGGCTGCTTCTACACTCCAGAGGGCGGCACGGGAGTTTACAAAACATCGGATGGCGGAGCGGAGCTCTCCTGCGACCGGGTTGAGCCTTCCTATACACGCGTGCAACTCGGCTCTTCCGGCGAAGCTGAGCGCATAACCAATGTCGGCGATGCTTCTTGCTGCGGAGGCGACAACATATTCGAGTATGGCGAAGTGTGGTCGGAAGGTCCGTTCAGCTGCATCTCGGCCACCACGGGAATTACCTGCACGCGTGGTGTCCACGGTTTTTCGATGAGCCGGAAAGCCGTGAAGGTTTACTGACGCGCCCAGCAAAATCGTCATCGAATGTTCAAAATCCTCGCCTATCCACTGACATATGTTTGTCACGACAAGCGATGCGTTTGAAACTCCAACTTTTGCGGGAAAACTTGCAACACTCGATCATGCGCTGGCGGCTGATCTCTTCGCGCAAGTTAGCGCGGAAGTGGCAGCGTTTATTGAAACCGAGCGAAGCTATTTACCAACCCACAAGAAGGGCGGCACGGTGGCCTATTCCGTGCTCCGTGAAAACGCCCCAACGCTTGTGGGCCACTACCATTCCACTGCTATGCGCGACCTTGTTTCGCACATAGTAGGTGCGGAGGTAGAACCCACACCTTTGCACGACGAGAGTTCATGCTCGGTGCTGTTCTATGAAAAGCCTGGCGATCACATCGGTTGGCACTATGACCATAATTTTTATCGGGGCCGCCATTTCACGGTGCTCATCCCAGTGGTGAACCGGGGACGCGATGGCGGCCTTTCGGCGGCCCGGTTGCTGGCAAAGCAAGGCGGGCGCGATGTGGAGGTGGCCACACCGCCCAACCGGCTTATCCTTTTTGAGGGTGCGAAGGTCAGGCACAAAGTTACCCCCATTAACGAGGGCGAGCGGCGCGCCGTGTGGAGCATGACCTATTGCACCGACCCGCGGAACTCAGCTTTTCAAGGCGCGGCGCGGCGCGTGAAAGACACGGCCTTTTTCGGCCTCAGGTCGCTTTGGACTTAAATGCCTGTCAGTCTATGGACGGTCCGCTATCGCCGCCCATTGAGCTTGGGCTACCACCTGCACCGCTGGCCACATCGGTTTTCCCGCCCCCGTCGTTCACAGTGGAGCCGGAGGGATCATTGCTGTGATTATCGTCAGAACTGGTGCGGGTGTGGGTGTTTTCATGATTCACACATTTTTTCTTGTTGCATGTAACGTTCACGCCGTCATTCGAGAAGTGGCCACCGCCCCAATTGATGCATTTTGGCGAGCGGTCGCACGCAGCGGCAAAGGTCTTGATGTTCTGTCCGGGGATGATCTTGGCGGCTTGGGCCGAACCTGAAAATGCCAAAATGATAATGATTGCGGCTGAAAATTTGCGGGTGATTGAAGAAGTCATGATGGTTGTAGCTCCCTTTGAAGTGTTTCAAATCTTGTGCGAATGTGTTCCCCGCAAGCTGAACTGCTGCTTAAGTGAAGGTTCATGGACTATTCAGAAGTAGCTGGACCTGAAACCTCTTCCATCTGGACCTGTTATGGTGCCAGATGGCAGCCTAGTAGAATGGCAGCAAACATTTTCCCTTTCGAAGGAAACGCCCATGAAAATGACCACTGAGGAAGCATTTGTAAAAGTGCTGCAAATGCACGGGATTGAACATGCCTTTGGCATTATCGGATCGGCGATGATGCCGGTGTCCGACCTGTTTCCGAAAGCGGGCATTACATTCTGGGATTGCGCCCACGAAACCAATGCCGGACTGATCTGCGATGGCTATTCCCGCGTCACCGGAAAAATGGGCATGGCAATTGCGCAAAATGGCCCGGGCGTGACCGGCTTTGTAACCGCCGTGAAGACAGCCTATTGGAACCACACACCTATGTTGCTGGTCACCCCGCAGGCGGCTAACAAAACGATGGGCCAAGGCGGCTTCCAGGAAGTGCCGCAGATGGCGCTGTTCCATGATATGGTTTGCTATCAGGAGGAAGTACGTGATCCCTCGCGCGTTGCCGAAGTGCTGAACCGGGTGATCGAAAAGGCTTGGCGCGGCTGCGCGCCAGCCCAGATCAATGTGCCCCGCGATTACTGGACTCATGTTGTCGATATCGAGTTGCCGCAGATCGTGCGTTTCGAGCGCGCGTCGGGTGGCAAGGAGGCAATTGCGCAAGCGGCGGCCCTTCTCTCGGACGCCAAGTTCCCGGTCATCGTGAATGGCGCCGGTGTGGTGACCGGCGGTGCGATCACGGATTCAATCAAGCTGGCCGAACGGCTGGATGCGGCGGTGTGCTGCGGCTACCAGCACAATGATGCGTTTCCCGGGCAGCCATTACCTGTCGGTTGGACCGCTCGGCTACAACGGCTCGAAGGCTGCAATGGAATTGATTTCCAAGGCTGACGTTGTCCTGGCACTTGGTACCCGTCTCAATCCATTTTCGACTCTGCCGGGCTATGGCATTGATTACTGGCCAAAGAACGCCAAGATCATCCAGGTGGACATCAATCCGGACCGGATTGGCCTGACCAAGAAAGTGACGGTTGGCATTTGCGGTGATGCCAAGCAGGTTGCCCAGCAGATCTTGGCAGGCCTTTCGCCCAAGGCGGGCGATGCCGGACGCGCCGACCGCAAGGCCACCATCCACCAGACCAAGTCGGCATGGCTACAGAAGCTCTCTTCCATGGACCATGAGGAGGATGATCCGGGCACGACATGGAATGCCGATGCGCGAGTGCGCGACAAGGAGCGCATGTCACCCCGCCAGGCCTGGCGCGCCATTCAGGCAGGCTTGCCGGCAAATGCTACGATCTCTTCGGACATCGGCAACAATTGCGCCATCGGTAATGCCTATCCGACCTTTGAAGAGGGGCGCAAATATCTGGCGCCGGGCCTATTCGGCCCCTGCGGCTATGGCTTCCCGTCCATCATCGGGGCGAAAATTGGCAAGCCCGAAGTGCCGGTGTTTGGCTTTGCGGGAGACGGGGCGTTTGGCATTTCGATCAACGAGATGACCTCCATCTGCCGCGACCAATGGCCGGCCATCACCATGGTGATTTTCCGCAACTATCAATGGGGCGCTGAAAAGCGCAATTCCATCCTTTGGTATGATAACAACTTCGTGGGCACCGAGCTTGATCCGAAACTGAGCTACGCGAAGATTGCGGAAGCCTGCGGGTTCAAGGGTGTGACCGTTCGCACCCAAAGCGAAACAACGGCAGCCTTGAAGAAGGCGGCAGAGGATCAAGCCACAGGCATCACGACGTTCATCGAAGTCATTCTCAATCAGGAACTTGGCGAGCCCTTCCGCCGTGACGCGATGAAGAAGCCGGTGCCTGTCGCGCATATTAACAAAGCAGACATGCGCCCGCAAAAGGGTTCGGCCTGATATCAAGAGAACCGGCAGGATGAAACCTATCGTCACATTCAACGCCGGTTCTTCCTCGCTCAAGTTTGCAGTTTTCGATGGCGGATTGGCCCAAGTTCTGGCCGGACAGGTGGCGGGATATGGCCCTGACGCACTGCAGGCGGCATTGGCGGAAATCGAAGGCCACGGCATTGTGTTGCAATACTGCGGCGGCATTGGCCACCGCATTGTGCATGGTGGCACGCGCTACACTGCACCGGTTCATGTTGACCAGAAAATCCAGGACGATCTCGAATCCTTGCGCAAACTTGCGCCCCTGCATCTGCCCTACGGGCTTGGAGCGATGGCGGCGGTGCGAAAGCTCGCTCCCGATGTGCCGCACATCGCCTGTTTCGATACGGCGTTTCATGCCGGGCGCGACGATCTTCACACCCGATTGCCATTGCCCCGCGCCTATCATGAGCGGGGTTACCGGCGTTATGGTTTTCATGGCCTGAATTACGAGCATGTGGTGCGGGAATTGCCTTTCCAAACCGGCAGGCCGCTGCCGCGACGCCTGCTCGCGGCCCATCTCGGCAATGGTTCAAGCATGTGTGCGATCCTTGACGGCAGAAGTGTTGAAACCACCATGGGGTTTTCCACGGCGGACGGCCTGCTCATGGGCACACGCACAGGGGCCATCGACCCCGGCGTTTTGATCGCCTTAATGCGCGACGAGGGCTTGGATGCGGAAGGGCTGGAGGACCTGCTGTACCGGCGCAGTGGCCTCCTGGGAATCTCCGGGCTCTCGTCGGATATGCGGGAGTTGCTGGCAAGTCCTTCGGCCGAGGCAGCAGAGGCCGTCAGCGCCTATTGCTACCAGGCGGCGCGCTATGCCGGGTCTCTGGCTGTGGCAATCGGCGGGATTGATGCCATTGTCTTCACAGGAGGAATTGGCGAGAACGCCGAACCGGCGCGCCAGCAAATACTGACGCAGCTTTCGTTCCTGGGCCTCTCGGCGAAGGACGTGCATGTGGTGAAGGCCAATGAAGAACTTACTATTGCCCGGCATGTCTCTACCCTACTGCGGTAATGACATCGCCAGAAGCAATGATGCCGTGTCTACGATATCCTCTACACTGGCACCGCGCGACAAATCTGAAATTGGCTTGGCAAAGCCCTGCAGTATGGGGCCTATCGCGCGGCAACCTGAAAGCTGCTGTGTCAGCTTGTAGGCGATGTTGCCGGCATCGAGATCAGGAAAAATGAGCACATTGGCGCGTCCGGCGACTTCTCCCACATCCTTCATTTTCCTTGCCGCAACGATTGAAGAAAGTGCCGCATCACCCTGCAACTCGCCATCGATCAGAATCGCCGGATTGCGCTCGCGAACAATTTTCAAAGCTGCCACGACCTTGTCGGCGTCGGGATGATTGCCGCTGCCTTTGGTCGAAAACGATAGCAGGGCCATACGTGGTTCCTCACCCAGGATTTTCTCCGCACTCGCGGCGGTGGCAATTGCGATATCCGCCAGTTGCCCTGCCGTGGGCTGCACATTGACGGCGCAATCGGCAAATATCAGGCGGCGGTCGGGCCATTGCATGAGGAAGAAACTTGATGGCGTAGCAATTCCCGGTGCCAGGCCAATCAGCATGTGTCCCGATTCAATCACCCGGGCGGTTGGATTTGCCGCACCTGCCACCATGGCGACCGATTCGCCCACCGCCACCATAGCGGCAGCGAGGTAAAGCGGTTTTTGAAGCAGGCGAACCGCCATGGCCTCCGTCATTTTCGGCCTTTTTTCTTGAACATGCTTGATGAGCCGGGCGGTAGGCGGAGGCAGCTCGGAATTGAACAAAACTGGAACAGCCAAGTTTTGAGAGCGCAACACTTTCGCGGCTGCGCGAATGCGCTCATCGCCGCCTTCCGGCATGACAATTGGTAAATGTTTACCGTTAATTAGGGCCTTTGCATAATCGGTTGCCTGCACGCCTTTTTCCCCATAAAACTCTACAATTAACCGCAAATACCATATTCTTGTCCGCACTTTGCCACATTCTGGCGGCATTCCACGCCTCAAAATAATGAGGCACATACGGCGGAAAATGTGTGAGTCCGGGTGGGACGGTCAGTGAGTTGAGGGGTTGGGGTATTGAAAAATGCCTACGTAGTGTTTGTAGCAGTGTTGTTGGCCGTGGCGTTGAGTACTGGAGCCCGGTCCGAGGACGCGCGCACCCTTAAGCTCAATCAGGGTACAGTTGGATTTCTTGCCAGCGAGCCTGGCCTTGTGGCCAACGTGCTCGAAATTGCCAATTCCGTAGACCACACGGATGGTTTGCGGGTTCTCCCCATCATCGGCCGCGGCAGTTTGCAGTCCATAAATGACTTGCTGTTTTTGCGCGGCGTCGATGTGGCGCTCCTTTCTTCCGACAGCCTCACCTACGTCAAGCAAAACAACCTTTACAAGGACGAGACCGGGAAACTTGCATATCTTGCAAAGCTTGCAACCCTGAATGTCATAATCCTCGCGCGCAAGGAAATTGGCGTGATCGAAGACCTGCCGGGCATGAGGATTGCGACCGGCCCTGCCAACAGCGATGAATTCGTGGCTGCCGAGCTGGTGTTCGGGGCCCTTGGAACAAATTACGAGCGGGTGCCCACCGCAGGGAAAAATTCCCTCGCGGCATTGCTCGATGGCCGCATTGACGCGGCGGTCTTCACAGGCTCCGCCTCTTATGCCGTGCTGAATTCCGTCAAGACCACGAGCGGACTGCACATCCTCTCCCTGTCGCTGCCTGAAAGCCTGGCGGAAGTCTATTCGCCGGCAATTCTCAGCCATGAGGACTTTCCAAATTTAATTGCCGAAGGCACCGCCATTGAAACCATTGCGTCGGCATTGGTCCTTGCAGTGTTTGATTGGCCAGATCGTACGGAACGATTCTACAAGCTGAGAAAATTCAACAAGGCCCTGCTCTCAACCTATTTCGCCACCCGCAACACGGCACAGAGCACCAATTTTTCGGCCGCAGTTCCAGGCTGGAATCTATATCTAACCGCAAAAGATCTCATGGGCGCCACCAAGCCGGCCCAAGATTCACTTACATCTAACACGATTCAATAGGAGGATTAGACATGAACCGTCCCCTTTCAAATAATGAACCCGGCGCAATGGACAATGATTCTGAATTTGCTTCGGAAAACACCTCGCCGACATGGCTGGCCCAGAACTCCCGCGACGATGACGCCGAATCTCTGGTCAAACAATATCGCCGCAAACACGAAGGGGCAGTAGCCTCCGGGCAGCCTGAAAACAGGGCCTCCGGGCAGCCTGAAAACGGGGCCTCCGGGCAGTCTGAAAACAGGACCTATGAGTATTACAGACGCCGGATCATGGAGAGGCAGCGCGAGCAATTGGACACGCAGATGGATCGCGTTCCCATGCCGGCGGTTCCGCCCCGGCCCACCATTCCTGCCAGTGAGCTTGAAGTCAGGCACCACTTCTATGGCAGCGAAATGGAACAGAGCGAGCATGTTTTAGCACCAGCGCCATACCCCCAAAATTCGCGGATTAGGCGGAGCCTGTTGTTTGCAGGTGCATTTGCCGCGGTCGCTGGGGGAACGGTTGGGTTCGCAGTGACGAAGTCTGACCAGATATCGCAATCGATGACAGCTGTTTATGGATATGCGGGCACCTTGCTTGCTAGCGATACTGACCCGGTATTTCCTGCGACACGGGAAACATCTATTTCGAAAAAACCGATCGCCATTGCTTCACTGGATGTTTCCGACGTAACCGGCACGTTGAACAGCATGATCCCCCTGGCACTCAACGCCGAGCCCGCCTTCGAGGACCAGAAGCTGGCCATCAAGATTTCGGGACTTCCGGCATCTGCCTACCTTTCAGCTGGAAGGAAGATTTCCGAGGACACATGGATCCTCAAGGATGGCGAGGAAAAGGACATCAATCTGTTCGTGTCCCAGTCGGACAAGGCAAAGTTTGATATTTCGATCGCGGCAATCGAAACCAATACGGGTGAGCTTGCAGCTCCCGTGAAGGAAATGACTGTCGCCATCGATGACGTGAAGCTTGAGGCGGAACAAGTGGCCTTGCAAATAACACCTGCAAGCGCTCCTCCGGAAACCGGAACGCCGGTTTTGGGCGAAGTCGAAAGCATCTCGTCCGCTCCAGTGCAGAAAACCTTTGAACCCATTAAGCCAGCTCTATCGGCAGAAGTTACGGGACTCCTGGGAAAAGGCGACATACTGATGAAAACCGGTGACTTGATTATCGCCCGCCAGTTCTACAGCCGCGCCTTCCAAATGGGCGCAGCAGAAGGTGCCTTGGGCGTTGCCAAGACCTATGACCCCACAGTCTTTGCGGAGATGAAAGTGAACGGCATTACGCCTGATGCGGCAAAGGCTGCGGAATGGTATGAAAAGGCCAAAGCTGCGGGTGTTGCGGAGGCTGAAGAGGCCCTCTCGACCCTAACTGCCGCAGCCCAGCCATGATCTGCTGAAACAGGCTCGACTTCGCGACGGGTTCAAGGCATCTATCAGGATGTTCTAAACCCTTTCGGAGTTGATCTATGCGCGCCGCGGACCTGATTGTTAAATGCTTGGAAGCCCATGGCATTGAGCGGGTCTATTGCGTTCCAGGCGAGAGCTATCTGGCGCTTCTGGATGCGCTGTATGGCAGTTCGATTGAAATTATCATTTGCAGACATGAGTCGGGTGCAGGCTTCATGGCCGTGGCGGAAGCGCGGCTGACGGGCAAGCCCGCCGTGTTTCTGGTCAGCCGTGGGCCGGGTGCCACCAATGGTTCCATTGCCATCCATGTGGCCGAACAGGATGCCACGCCGGTACTGCTTTTTATCGGCCAGGTCTCGCGTGAAGAGCGCAGCCGGGGAGCATTTCAGGAAGTGGACTACACGCAATTCTTTGGCGGCATGGCCAAGGGAATTTATGAAATCCACGATGGCATAAAGATTGGCGAAATTGTCACGCGCTCGCTTCGTCTTGCTGCGGAGGGAAAGCCGGGGCCGGTCATCATCTCCCTGCCGGAAGATGTCCTGAGCGATGACGCGGGAGAGGTTGTCCCCTCCCCCTTCCCTCCTGCAGCGGCCCATCATGGGTCAAGCGACATCGCCGCCATTCAGGCGATGATCGAGGAGGCAAGCAAACCCATTGTTGTTGCAGGCGCCATGCTGCGCGGGGCCAAAGGGGCGGCGGCCTTGCATAGATTTGCCGAAGCCTTGCGAATTCCCGTGGCGGTCACCTGGAAAAACCAGGACATTTTTGATAATGGCTCGCCGCTTTATGCGGGGCACCTGGGTTTTGGCAATCCGCCAAAGCATCGCCAGGTTTTGGCGAATGCCGACCTCATCATTGCGGTAGGCACAAGGCTGGGCGATGTGGCCAGCTTGAACTACACTTTCCCAACGGCTCCGGAACCCAAACAAAAACTGATCCATATCTATCCCGATGGCGAACCGATCGGGAAGATATTCAGAACTGACTTGGGCCTTGTCGCCGATCCCGTTGCACTGCTGTCCGATCTTGCGTTGCATCCGCGCGTTGTTTCGTCAGCACGGGAAGCATGGAGCACATCTATAAATGAATTCGTGCGGGAGTTTCAGCTCTTCAAGTCGCCGGAACCCGGCGACGGCGTGGACTTTGGAAAAGTTGTTGTTTCCATTGCAACGCAGGCGCCTGCTGATGCCGTAATCACAACAGATGCAGGCAACATGTCCACATGGGTACATCGCCACTGGATCATGACGCCTAAGAATCTGCTGTTGGGCGCCATCGCCGGAGCCATGGGCTTTGGCGTGCCAACGGCAGTTGCCGCCGCCATCGTTGATCGGGCGCGGATGGCAATCGCCTTTGTGGGCGATGGCGGAATGTTGATGACCGGCCAGGAACTGGCGACCGCTGTACAATATGGTGCTAGTCCCAAGATCGTCATTTCAGACAACGGCATCTACGGCACCATTCGAACCCATCAGGAGAAGCATTACCCCAGCCGGGTTTCGGGCACAGATCTGGTCAATCCGGATTTTACCCTCTGGGCAAAGTCATTCGGCGTGTTCACTGTCACCATCGCCCTAGGCGATGACATTGACGCGAAGGTCAAGGAATTCCTCGACCACGATGGAGCCGCCGTGCTCCACGTCAAATCCAGCAAGGAAGCGCTGTCGGCGTTTACAACTTTGAGCGCTTTGAGCTAACTAATTGCGGAGTTCATTTCTATTCCGTCATTCCAGCGCACGCAGCTATCGGATCCACACATCTTTATTGACGCAGTTACAACTATCAACGCGATGATTTCATTCTTTCTTCCGTCATCCCGATGAAAATCGGGACCCAGACTTTCCGCTTGTGTGCCGGTTGAAAGCCTGGGTCCCGGCGTTCGCCTTCGCCAAGGCTTCGGCGGACAGTCGCCGGGATGACGGATTATTGTTTGGAATTATATAGTTATGTTACTGAATAGCATGGACTGATCGGCGCAAGATGTGTGCATACGATAGTGGCGTTCGCCGGAATGACTGCTATAGGCAAGCATTAGTCGAAATATAGGAATTTACCCCCTTGACTCTTATATTCCTATTATGCCATGTGTATTCCTGTCCATCCCGGAAGGGGTCTCGGTCATGACGGTGGCTTTGATGGGGTGGATGTGGCGCCTGCGGGTGTGGTGAGACGATCATCATGTTCCCGGGAGCGCTGGAGCGGCCCTGCGGACACTAGGATCCGTGCGCCGGGAGGCAGTTAGGCAGTCCGCTTAGGACGGAGCCGAAGTTGCAGCTCCAGATCAAAGGCAAAAATCGCCACGAAAGCGTGGGCGCGGACTTCGCGTCAACCGCCGGACCACCACGACCGGCATTCTTGCGAGCTTTGCGTCCACGCAACCCTTCGCTTCTCTTACTACCCCCCGGAAACGGCATAACCGTTTTCACCCCCGGCGAAGCCGTGCCCAACGCTCATTGAAAAGTGAATAACCACCCCACCCGTCATCCCGGCGACCTGTCCGCCGAAGCCTTGGCGAAGGCGGAACGCCGGAATGACGAAGTAGGTGGCGGGCGCGCCGCGCTAAGACGACGAGCGTCCGAACAGGGCGTTGTAGAGTTTGCGGTCCCGACCATAGACATCGGGGCGGAATTCGATGCCGTTTTCACCCTTGAAGGCCGTCGAATAGATGAGATGCACGGGAATGGGCCTTGGCAAGCTGACACGCGTCAGCTGGCCACTGGCCACGATGTTATCAACGCGTTGGTCCGACCAGCCAGGCAGGCTTCCGATGACCGTATAGGCCAGATCAAATGGACGCGATAACCTGATGCAGCCGTGGCTGAAGGCCCGCGAGGTCGAAGCAAACTTGTCCTTTGAGGGCGTATCATGGAGGTAGATGTTGTGCTTGTTGGGCAGCATGAACTTTATTTTGCCCAACGCGTTTTTTGCACCCGGCCTTTGCCGGAAGGTGAAGGGAAACTTTCCTGGGCCATAGGCATACCAGTCAATCGAACCCCAGGAGGACAGGGCACCGCCTGCGAACACTTCAAAGTCTTCGGCATAGGCATATGGATTTGACCGCAGCTTCGGGAGCATTTCTTTCGTGGCAATGGAATATGGCACAGTCCAGGTCGGATTGAATTCCACATATTCCATTTCATCGGAAAATTCCGGTGTCTGAGTTGCAACTGCACCCACGACAACATTCATGCGTTCGACGATGGTTGAGGACTGCACGCGCTGCAGCTCAAAGGCCGCGAGGTTCACCAGCAGATGACTTTCCCCGAGATTGTCCGGCATCCAGCGCCAGCGTTCCATGTTCAGCATGATCTGCTGCACACGTTCTTCGGGCGGAACATCCATGGCAATTATGGTTTGTTTGCCGATCAAGCCTTTCGCTTCGAGCCCGTGGCGCTGCTGAAATCTTTGCACGGCAATGGCAAGTTGCTGGTCATACATGGGTGAGTTTGTGACCTGCCATTCATAGTCACCGGTGAAGGCAAGCAACGATCTGATTTTCGGAATGCGGGGATCGCTCATGCCGGGTTTCAATGCCGCACCCTGCTCAATAACCGGCCAGCCACCCTCATCAACCTGGGTGGCATAAATCTCCATCATTCGTTTGAGCGCCTGGTAGTGTTCATTGCGCGGTTCAAAATTTGACAAGAAAGCGCTGGGGTTTCTCTGCTTGTTGAGCTCCGTCAGGACGCGCAGCACATCAATGGTCTTGCGGCTGCGAAAAAGGCGGGGATCAACTTTCTGTGGCGCTACGCGGCCAATCTTGAGATCGGCGGCATAGGCCACAAAGAATGCCGAGTAGTAGAGTTCTGCCTTAGCGGCTGAAATGGGATCTTCAGGTTCAATCGCGTCGCGCAGGTCAATGAGCGTATCGACGGGATAGTCATCGGGATTGAGGCCATCAAACTGGGCATCTTCCAGGCGCTGAATGAAGGGGGTCATGCGGCCCGTGCCTACCCAATAGATCGAGCCTTCGTTACCCAAATAATGCGCCTTCAACGCCTGCCTTATGCGTTCAATCGGCAGGGTCAGGCGTTCTGGCGAATTCAATATTTCGATTATCGCCGCCGAAACACCGTCGTGGCTCGGCACGCGATCACCCTTGCCCGCATAGGCGTCTTGACTGGCAAACAAAAGGAAAACCAAAAACAGGCTTCGCAAAGTCACGCGCATGAATTCTCCACAGCTTCCATGTTAGACATTGAGCAGCAGGAATTCCCGCTCCCAGGAACTGATCACCTTGCGATAGTGCTGCATTTCCTCGAACTTCACGTCTTGGTAGGCGGTTACAAATTTTTCGCCAAGCACCTGCTTCAGCGATTTTGTGTAGTTCAGTTTATCAAGAGCCTCATCGAGATTGATCGGCAGCGTATGGGCATAGCGATAGGCCGAACCAGTGACAGCTTCGGAAGGCTTGATGCGCTCAACCATTCCCAGGTAGCCGCAAGCCAGGGACGCAGCAAATGCCAGATAAGGATTTGCATCGGCTCCGGGGACACGGTTTTCCACGCGCAGGTTCGCCGGGCTTGAACTTGGAACGCGCAGGCTCACGGTGCGGTTGTCGATGGCCCAATGGACATTGGTCGGCGCATCGGATTCAGGAACCAATCGGCGATAGGAGTTCACATTGGGGGCGCAAAACGGCAGGGCCGCCGCGAGGTAGCGCTGAAGCCCACCGATGTGATTCAGAAAAAGCCTTGAGTGTTTGCCATCTTTGCCGGCAAAAATATTCTTTCCCGTTTTGGCATCAAGCACGGACTGGTGAATGTGCATTGACGAGCCGGGTTCATTCTCGTGGGGCTTGGCCATGAAGGTTGCATACATGTCGTGCTTCAATGCCGCTTGCCTGACGGTGCGCTTGAACAGGAACACCTGATCGGCAAGTTCGAGGGGATCGCCGTGATTGAAATTTATTTCAAGCTGGGCTGGACCACTTTCATGGGACAGCGTATCAACATCCAGTTCCTGGGCTTCGCAATAATCAAAAATATCCTCAACGATGGGATCGAAGTCATTGGCCGCATCAATGCCATAGGCCTGGCCGCCCGATTCCTTGCGGCCTGAGCGGCCAATTGCGGCCTCAATCGGATAGTCCGGATCGAGGTTCTTCTTGCAGAGATAAAATTCCAGTTCGGGCGCAACAACAGGACGCCAGCCCTTGGCTTTATATAGTCCCAGAACCCGCTTCAGCACATGGCGCGGAGAAATCTCAACGGGCTCATCATTCAAATGAAATGCATCGCAGATCACCTGGGCTGTAGGCTCCGTGTACCAGGGAACCATGCGCGTGGTTTCGGGATCAGGCTCCATATAGAT